>JAGAYR010000005.1 GCA_017940415.1 Lachnospiraceae bacterium | reverse complement strand
CTATCGCGAAAAACTTTACCTCGAATTTAATATAGTTGAGCCTAAGGACGTATAAATGATGGCGTAATCGAGTAGGAGGCGGTGATTAACCGCCGTCCTCTCACAGCACCGTACGAACCGTTCGGTATACGGCGCTTTCAATAGTTGACGTGCACAGACTGATAGGCTGTGGCTAAATCATAAAAGCCACTGTTTATCAGTCTTTCTTTTGACATAGCTCGCTTAACCGTTGTTAGGTTAGAACAGAACCAATGTCCCTTGCGGCTATTAGCCGCCATATATGCATAGTATTCCGGAATTCCCTTCTTAATCAGATTTCTCATCTTAGTCTTAGGTTCCTTCCATTGTTTCCAAATACACATACGTATTCTGTGATAGAGCCATCCATTGGTGTCGCCTATTTTGTCCTTCATGCTAGCAATTCCGTAGTAGTTTAGCCATCCTCGAGCGTATATCTTGATTTTCGCAAGGCTTGGTTTGATTGACTGTGCTGACTTACGGGATGATAAGTCCTTCAGTCTGGATTTAAACTTCTTCCATGACTTTGGATGAACTCGGACATAAGTGCCACTTTTGTTCTTTCCCAATGCAAAGCCAAGAAATTTAAAATTTCGGATTGCAAACACGCTGACAGTACGACTTTTCTCTCGATTTACTGTTAACTTCAGTTTCTCTTCGAGATATTTTGTACTGCTTTCCAAGAGTCTCTCTGATGCTCTTTTGCTTTTTGCTAGAAGAACGATGTCATCTGCATATCTTATGCAGGGTACACCCCTTTTCAGAAACTCTTGGTCAAACTCATTGAGGTAGATATTCGCAAGAAGTGGAGATAAATTTCCACCTTGCGGTGAACCTTCTTCTGTATCAATGACCACTCCATTCTCCATTACCCCACTTTTCAGATAACGCTTTATTAGTTGAACTACACGTTCATCCTTAACATTCCTTCTGAGAAGATTGATAAGTATTTCATGATTCAAGGTGTCAAAATACTTTGATAAATCCAAGACTACTGCAAAAGTGTAACCTTGTTCTGCGTATTCCTTTACCTTCTGTATAGCATCCTTTGCGCTTCTGTTTGGGCGATAGCCGTAGCTTCCATCCGCGAACAATGGTTCATAGATTGGCACTAGCTGTTGAGTTATTGCCTGTTGGAGTGTTCGGTCTATCACGGTAGGTATGCCAAGCTTACGCACACCTCCATCTGGTTTCGGAATCTCAACTCGCCTGACTGGCGATGGAGTATATTTACCGCGGTATATGCGGTCAGTTAACTCCTGTTGATGTTCCTTAAGGTACGGAAGTGCCTCTTCAATGGTCATACCATCAATACCTGGCGCTCCCTTGTTTGCCTTAACTCTTTTGTACGCTCTGTTAAAGTTATCCTTATACAGTATCGCTTCCAAGAGCTTCGGCTGTGCACTGTCTCTTTCTTTCCATATCCGATTGAATGACCTAAGCGCTTTCGCATACCCTTCGTGTTCCGCACTATCTCTTTGCGAACAGCCATTGTTTTCAATGTTTTCTGCCATTAAAGGTCATTCCTCCTTTCTCGGTCATACTTAAGACTCCTATTGATTCGGTCCTTCACCTCTCGGCTACTATGACCTCTGCTGACTTCTGTGCGTTCAACATTACTTTGGGTAATGGTTACCTCTTTCAAGGCATATCACACAGACCTCCCTAGGTACCACACGTTTCTTCCTCTCCATCCATCTGCCTCATTTATCATGCATGATTCCGTGTAGTTATTGGGCTTCGACTTGGAATGCAGCCTTACCCTCATGCATAACCTCATATGAGATTTCTGTACGTCAGACCAGAGATTTGCCCGTGGGTTAGTATGTTCCCCACATTTAGCTTCCTTCAGATTCCGCCTCGCGGCGGACACCCTTGCCTTCGGCTATATCCTTCCCACTACCGGGCGGATTCGGGACTTGAACCCGTTAGAAACGTGCGCCGCTAGGCGCACACCCAAAAAAATCCCGCAGGTTAATCCTGCGGGATTTTAATATGCTTAAGTTTACGATCAGCCGTTCATCTGCTTTGCAACTTCAGCAGCGAAATCTTCGTTCTTCTTCTCCATGCCTTCGCCGGTCTCGAAACGAACAATCTTAGCGATCTTAAGGTCAGCCTGTACGCTCTTGAGGTAAGCGCCAACGTTCTGCTTTCCGTCTTCAGCCTTTACATATACCTGCTCAAGAAGGGTAGACTCTTTGATCTGCTTTGAGATACGACCCTGTACAAGTCCGCTGAAGATCTTATCTGCGGAGATGTTAGCCTTGTCATCCATTGCAAGCTGTGCAAGAGTAGCCTTTGCAGCATCTGAAAGGAAGTTGAAGAGGAACTTGTTGTTCTTCTCTGCCTCATATGCGGTGAGATCTTCCTCACTCCAAAGCTTCTCGTTAACTGCCTTGTCAAGGAGCTTCTGAAGGATGGGCTTGGGAAGAGTCGCGGGATCGTTAAGAGCAGAATCAAGAGTGATCTCTTCGATCTTCTTCATCTCATCAGCGGAGATATCATCTCTGCTTACATACTGAGGGTTCATGGAAGCAACCTGAAGAGCTACGTTCTTAAGAGCCTCCTTAACACCGTCATTAACGGTAGCGGTCTCACCTACTACGATAACGCCGATTCTTCCGCCGCCGTGTACATAGGTAGCAACACATCCGTTATCGGTAGAAACCTTCTCGAAACGTCTGATGTTGAGCTTCTCACCGATGGTAGCGATCATCTCAACCTGAACGTCATTAACAGTCTTGGAAGAATCTGCCTTCCAGCTCTCTGCCATGAAGGACTCGATATCCTTAGAATCTGACTGAAGTGCCTGCTCAGCAACTTCTTTAACGAAGTTCTGGAACTTCTCGTTCTTAGCAACGAAGTCGGTCTCAGAGTTAACTTCTACAACAGCAGCCTTGTTGTCGCCTTCGGTAGCGATGCAGCAGATACCCTCTGCAGCAATACGGCTTGCCTTCTTAACAGCCTTAGCCTGTCCGTTCTTTCTAAGGAACTCAAGGGCTGCATCCATATCTCCGTTAGTCTCGTTAAGAGCCTTCTTACAATCCATCATTCCGGCGCCGCTCTTCTCACGCAGCTCCTTTACCATGGAAGCACTGATTTCTGCCATAATATTTCTCCTTAAAAAACTGAGTTAAATGTTACGATTAAGCCTCTTCAGCTGCTTCTTCGTTAGCTACATTAGAGGTTCCCTGGCTTGCTTCGATAACAGCGTCAGCCATCTTGCTTACGATAAGCTTTACGGCACGGATAGCGTCATCGTTACCGGGAATGATGTAATCAAGCTCATCGGGATCACAGTTGGTATCACCGATTCCGATAAGGGTAATTCCGAGTGCTCTTGCTTCCTGTACGCAGATGTTCTCCTTCTTGGGATCAACTACAAAGATAGCATCGGGAATTCTGGTCATGTCCTTGATTCCGCCAAGGTTCTTCTCGAGCTTATCCCACTCTTTACGAAGTCCGATAACCTCTTTCTTGGGAAGAACATCAAAAGTTCCGTCCTCTGACATTCTCTCGATCTGGCGAAGTCTGTTTATACGAGACTGGATGGTACGGAAGTTGGTAAGCATACCGCCGAGCCATCTCTCATTTACGAAATACATACCGCAACGCTCAGCTTCAGTCTTAACTGCGTCCTGTGCCTGCTTTTTGGTTCCTACGAAAAGGATTGTGCCGCCCTGGGCTACGATCTCACTGACTGCCTTGTAAGCTTCATCAAGCTTTCCAACGCTCTTCTGAAGGTCAATGATGTGGATGCCGTTACGCTCGGTAAAGATGTAGGGAGCCATCTTAGGGTTCCAACGTCTGGTCTGATGTCCGAAGTGTACACCGGCTTCAAGAAGCTGTTTCATAGAAATAACGCTCATTTTAGATCCTCCTTATAAATGTTAATCTTCCGACTGTCTTTTAATGGATCCAAGCGTTAAAGGTCCAAACCCGCTGCGGGACCCTTTCGGGCACACCCTCACGGTAAAACAGCCGTGTTTTATAGTTACAACGTTCGAATTTTATCATATGAAGTATATTAATGCAAGAAAAACTTCATATCTTCATTATCCATCAGGTAATAGCCTTGGCTATGTACTCATATGATGCACCGAGCGGTATCTCAAACGATCCGACTCTGATACGGTTCGCATATCCGTTGGTAACCAGATATGCATCGAATTCTCTTGAATTGGTTACAAGGCCAAGCTCCTCTGCCCTTCTTGCAATGGTATCCGAACTGTTACCGCTGTATACGGTGAGTGTTACATATACCAGATCCGTAAGAAGCTGATCGTTACTTGCTTCGGGAGAAGGTGAAGCTGATAGCGAAGACTCAGGTGTAACCGAAGGTTCGGGTTCAGCGGACGGCTCGGGTGAATCAGTCTCCTCCGGAACTGCCGAAGTCAGAACAGGATATACGGATGGTTCGGTTGAAGCTGAAGTCAGGACAGGGTATACGGATGGCTCCGTTGAAGCTGATGTCAAAACCGGGTATACAGATGCCTCAGGTGAAGATGAAGGTGAAGCTAAAGGCGTTGGCAAAGGGGACTGAGTTACGGAAGGAGAAACTTCCGCATCCGAAACTCCGGTAGCTTCCGTAAGTGTCTGGTCTCCGCTTTCAACCATTCCAAGAGCCCTTGCTCTTGAAATGATCTCTTCATCAGATATGACCGGCTGTGTATTCTTTCTTGAAATGATCAGTATCAGAGCACAGACGAGAATGCCTACCCCGATACCTCTCATATAATATTTGCTCTTTTTGCTCATATGATCACCTGCCGTGAAGGCCCAGAATAAGTCCTACCTCTCCGACTCCCATTTTAAGCTTTCTTGCTATCTCCACAGGTTCCATTCCCGAATCCGCAAGTTCGATCACTTCTCTGTTAAGTCTCTCTCGGGGACCTTCTATTACATTCTCCGGTTCCCTTCCTTCTTTGGCAGCTTCCTTTTTCTCGGCTTCGTTGGCGTCGTTAACCGCAAGTGATGCCCAGTTAAGGGTTCTGACTTCCTTAACAGGTTCTTCTTCAGATACGCTCTTTATTGTAGCCTTGGCTTCTTCTGCCTCCAGGCCCGAGAAGAAATTCACGGCCTTTTGGGACGTCATCTTAACAGGTCCCATGTTCTCGGTATTTATCGTAACTTCAGCCGGAGCTGTATTTACTTCTCTGCTTACAGACTTTAATTCTTCAGTGGTTTTCTGAACTTCTTTGGCAGCTTCACTTGCCTCGGTCACAGTATTCTTAAGATTCTTCTGCTTGTCATTGAGCATGTCATATAAGAACATGACCTCTTTATGGTTCTTATTGATCTCATCGAGGACTGTGTCGGAATACTCGTTTACCGCCATGATCTTCTCATTGGTGATACGCTCAAGGGCACGCTCCGTTTTTTCCTCGGCATAAGAAACAGCCTCATCGACTACATCCTCAACATGTCTGCGCATGTTTTCGGACTCTGCTTCGATGCTGGCTTTAACCTCTTCACGAACAAGAGCATCTATATTTTCTATGGAAGAAGCTTCTTCTTTTTCCGGGAAAAAAAAGCTTGCCGCTATTAATAGTGCGCCTGCGGCAAGCAGGATAATCTCAAGAATAGTCATCTGTTATATCCTCTCAAATCTTGATGTCAAAAGAAGACGAGGCGCCTTTAATGACAACCTTATCGGTGTTTTCTTCCGATTTCTTACGACGATTCTGACCGCCGTCTCCGGAGTAAGAACCTGAATGTCCTCCTCCGTCATCGGCTTTCATTTCAGTTTTTTCCGTATCCGATACCTGAGAATGAGAAAGCTCTGTCTTCTTCTCATTCTCGTCCAGCGCCTGATTGGAAACAAGTGCAGCGTGCATGTCCTCATGTTGTTTGAGGGATGCATAATCGATGGAAGCGGGGATCTGCATTATCTCAATTCCTGCCATACTCCCTCCTTACAGCGGAGCCATCTTGACATCGCCGGCCTGTCTGATGAACCTGCAATATTTATAGCTGTCTTTTACGTTCATGGAAAGATCTCCGATAATTATGGTAGTGCCGGGATAAACTTCTCCGGTACAGATAACTTCAGATTTCTTATCGGGATCGAAAATCTTGTTAAGCTCCTGCATACGTGCATTCTTCTCAGTAAGAAGAAGCTTGTTCTTCTCAAGGTTTTCAGCGGTCTGCTTGACATAAGCGAGCTGGTCCGCAGTCATTCTTACGCCCTTTGCTTTCTTTTCCATGAAATTCTGGATGATGGGCTGAGCGTCTTTTATGGATTTTACAATGTCCGCAATCTCTTTCTGAGTTCTGGTGAATTCGGCTTTGAGCTCGGGATTTGCTCCGACTTCGATTATGGTCTGAGAACCCATTACCGCACCCAGAGTCTTGGCTTCAACCTTGGAATCCGCCTGAACATGTCCTCCGGTAATGAATCCGTGTTTTCCGGTTACATTAACTTCCGTTCCTGCAACAACATCGGAATGAAGGATGGACTCTGTGCTTACATATCCGCCGGCTTTAACATTACTGTTTTCGATAAACTTGGCAATAACGTTGTTTCCTGCTTCAAGAATGCCCTTGCTCATTCCGTTGATGCCTCTTGCAATGACGATATTACCGCCTGCAACAACATGAGCTCCTTCAACAACGCCATAGACTATGACATCCCCCGAAGCTTTAACTTCGAAATTGGTGGCTATGTTTCCGTTTACCTGAACACTTCCGGTAAAGTCGATATTACCCGTAGACGTATCCACGTTTTCAACGGTATAAACATTCGATACGAATACCGCTCCGTCTATGAGGGATACCATTCCGTCAACATCACTGGTAATGGTGAGTCTGTCCTCGGATAGAGTAATATTCTTACCGAAATTGTGACGGAGTTTTTTGACGTCACGTGGTTTGATGGGTGCACCCTGAATGGTCATTCCGGGAGCGCCGGGATCTTCGGGAATAATGGTTGCAAGCTTATCTCCCGCTTTAATATTGTTGACAATCCCAAGATGGAAATAGTCGACGGAACCGTCTTCATTCATCTTGGGCTTGGCGTGTACATCGGTATTGAAAAAGTATTCTATCTTAGCGTCGGTGCCGTGTCTTGCGGGCTTTCCCTTAGCTACGGTTATATCGGTACAGTAAATACCGCTGCTTGCAAAGATCTTCTTAAGGAGTTCTTCCTGAATGCCGAATTTAATCATTCTGAAAGACATATCCTTGATGAACTCATCGTAAGTCATCCTTTCTCCGGTATCCGAAGGAGGAGTAAATCTTGCGATAGCCTTCATATTATCTTCCGAAACGGAAAACAAGTAATTTTCCCTGATGGGAGGGCAATCCCCGGTGCCAAGTTCGAGAAGTTCATTCTGTCCCGAAGCACATACTTCTTTAAGCTTATCAAGCTGATAATCTCTGATACCGTTATTATCAAGGTAATTGATAAGTTCCTGGACCCTTACAGGTTCACCGCCGTCAACAGGGGCATATATCTGTAAGCCGAATCCCGAGGGGGTTTTTACTACTTTATAAAATCCGTTTCTCATACTGTATTACTTTCCTGGGGCTTAAACTGATTGAGTAAATATATCCATATACGGACCGAGTTTATCCTTCATCTTCTTAAGTGCTCTGGTGTGAAGCTGTGATACTCTCGACTCCGATACTTCCAAAACCTGTGCGATTTCCTTGAGGGTCATCTCCTCATAGTAATAGAAAGTTACTATCTGCTGTTCTTTATCGGTAAGTTCCTGAAGAGCTTCGGAAAGCTTCTCCGTAAGTTCCTTCTTATCGATATTTTCCTCGGGGCTGAGGAAATGGGTAGTTGTCTGGGATGTAGGCGAAGAAGCCACATCAGCACCTGATTCCACAAACTCATCGAGACTGACAAGTCCGGTTATCTTCATCTGGCTCTGCCATTCGGAATATTCATCATCCGTAATGCCAAGTGCCTTTGCTATCTCGTCATCTGTAGCGGCACGGCCCTGGGTGATCTCTATCTCATGCATTACTGCATCAATCTTTTTCTGCTTCTGTCTGATGGTTCTGGGAATCCAGTCCATCTTTCTGATCTGGTCAAGGATCGATCCGCGAATTCTCAGAGAGGCATAAGTTTCAAACTTGACATCCTTAAGGTTGTCAAATTTATCGATAGCGTCTATCAGACCGAATATTCCGTAGCTGCAGAGATCTTCGAAATCTACGTTGTATCCGAGATACATCGAAAGTCTTCCCGCAACGACCTTAACCAGAGGGGCATATTCGATGATCAGCTTTTCTCTGACATCTGCTCCTCTGCTCTTGGCATATTCGTCCAATAATTTTTTTCTGGAAGCTTCATCCATATATCTGAATATACGGCCTCTCAAAAATGCAGTTTACTACTGCTGAGCCTGACCCCCTTCTGAAGACGGTTCGATTATCTCCCCGTCCGCATCCTTTTCAACAACATCATCTTCCATCTCCACAGCTTTCTCATTGACCTTATCGAAATGATCAAGAGCGTATACTATGACGGAACCGATGATGTAAAAGATCAGAAATACTATCAAAAGACTGACAAGTTTATAGATAATACTGCAGCCTCTGATAAAAGTAATAATGACGGTAACAAGTCCCGCAAAAAGCATCATTGCAAGCGGGAGCAGTTTTCTTTTTTTCATCAGATGGTCTTCTCCGGCTTTCCTACTGCCTTAATAATATAATCGCCGGTCTCGGGATAGAATATAACGGTACGGCCGAAATTCAGTCCCGTATCTTCTGCCAGTATGGGAATGCCGAGCTCTTTAAGTTTCTTCTTAACCGCTTCGACATTTCTCTCGCCGACATTCATGCTGGTGGCTCTGGAACTGACGGCAAACATGGTTGCTCCACCTGCTATCTTGGCTACAAGATTTCTCTTATTGGCACCGAGCGCTTCCATTTGACGGATAAGTTCAACAATACCGGTATCGGCAAATTTCGCGATATTTGTATTGTTTGATATTACGGATGAATCGGGAAGCATAACATGAGCAAGTCCGCCGACTTTATTGTTTTTGTCCCTGAGAGCAACACCGACGCAGGAGCCGAGTCCCAACGTGGTTATTCCATTTGGAGGAAGGCAGGTCTTAAGATCTGCCATACCGACCTTAATAATCTCGCTCATCAAAATCTCCTTGGATCAAACACACAAACTATTTACTTGGGTTCTACACGGATAATCCGAGCGAAGTGAGTATTTTCTTATAAGATTCCATATCGGGAACCAAAATGAAGTATCCGTCAATCTGGACTTCATCGAAGAACTTCGACTGGATCATAAGGATCTGATCTCCGAATATTCCGAATTCGATGGCGGGAACGGAAAGGATAGCTCCTGCCATATCCACTGTAAGAGCGGGAGGTGAAGGGAATATCTTGAGATTGGTAAGTGTTGAGAGTGAATTCAGATATGCACCGGTGATAATATTACCGACTTCCTGCATGGCGGAAAGTTCCATTTCGGTAAACTCTTCCCCGGGATCTCCCATTCCCATCATTACTTTATTGATAAGAGATTTTGCACTTTTCTGCTCTACAAGGAACAACATGGAACCGGTGACATCTCCCTCTACTCCGAGGAATACGCCTACCATGATCTGCTCTTCACCGCCTATGGCTGCTCCTACTTCGGAGAAGTTAAGGAGTTCAACCTGAGGCACGCCCATGTCGATCTTACAGCCGAGCATCTGGGAAAGTGCGGTCATGGCATTACCGGCGCCGATATTGCCTATCTCTTTCAATACGTCATAATAATTTTGTGTTACATCAGTTAAGCTTAAATCGACCATCTGTCATCCTCTTTATTAATTGTCGTCAAGGTTGATCGTGTTGATATCGAGAATGGAGATCAGCTGGTCTCCGTTCTGTCCGACTGCGCTTACGAATCTTCTGGACTCGGGAGAAACATTCTCTCCGGTAGTAGATTCAATCTGATCCTCACTCAATTTGATTACTTCTTTTACTTCATCTACAAGAACACCGACGCTGCCTTCGGATTCGATCTTGAGGATGATGATCCTGGTATCTCTTCCGATATTGTCCTCTTCGAGTCCCATCTTGAGTCTGAGACTCATTACGGGGATAACCTCACCTCTGAGGTTGATAACACCTTTGAGGTATGCGGGAACCTTAGGAACCCTGGTTATCTGCTGCATACGAAGAATGTTGTCGATGTAATTGATATCTATTCCGAAATTCTCGTCACCGAGCTTGATAACGATATATTGGAAAATCTCCTTGATGATCTTGGTTTCGTCACCGCTCGCCGGAAGATTCTTAAGCTCATTACTTAATTCCATATTAACCTGCCTTTCTGTTATCAAAGAAGTGCATTAGTGTCGAGGATGAGAGCAACTTCGCCGTCACCGAGGATGGTAGCACCACTGATGAATTTGACCTGTTTAATATATTTTCCGAGAGACTTAATAACTATTTCCTGCTGTCCTCTGAGTTCGTCAACTACAATACCTGCCATCTTATCGCCCTTCTTAACGATAACAACGGTAAGGTTGCCGTCTTCGGGTGATGAAGATTCAACATCAATGAGCTGATTGAGCCTGATAAGAGGAATAACGGTTCCGCGGAGATTAATAACTTCTTTATTCTCAACGTACTTGATATCCTTCTCGGGAATGGTCTCGATGGTCTCGATGGATCCGAGAGAAATCGCATACTTCTCTCCTCCGACAACAACCATGAGGGTCTGGATAATAGCCAGAGTAAGAGGAAGTCTGATGGTCCAGGTAGAACCTTCGCCGAGTACGGACTTAACACTTACTTCACCGCTGAGAGCTTCGATCTTGGACTTAACAACGTCAAGACCGACACCTCTTCCGGATACATCGGTGATAACTTTTGCGGTAGAGAAGCCGGGATGGAAAAGAAGGTTAACGGCATCCTTATCAGCCATTGCAGCTGCCTGTTCGGGAGTGATAACTCCTCTTTCGATACCTTTTGCCTTAACTGCTTCTACGTCGATTCCGTTACCGTCATCTCTTACTTCGATGATGACATTGTTACCTTCCTGATATGCATCAAGGAAAATGGATCCGGTCTCAGGCTTACCGCGCTGTGCACGGATTTCCGCAGACTCAATACCGTGATCGGCTGAATTTCTGAGCAAGTGCATCAGAGGATCACCGATCTCATCAACAACGGTACGGTCAAGTTCCGTATCTTCACCGGTCATGTACAGTTCCATCTTCTTGCCGAGTTTCTTGTTAAGATCTCTGATCATACGAGGGAACTTCTGAACGGTATTTTCAATGGGAACCATTCGAACCTTCATAACGGATTCGTGGAGATTCGTAGTAACGCTTTCGAGATATTCAATCTTCTCGTTAAAGTCATTATTTGATCCGGCACCTGATTCGGCAGATGCGGAAACAAGGCTGTTCTTTGCGATGATGAGCTCGGAAACAAGATTCATAAGGGAATCGAGTTTCTCGATATCTACTCTTATGGTTCTGTTTACTACAGGCTTGCCGGGCTTCTTCTCGGCAGGCTTGTTTCCTGCAGCCTGAGCTGCGGGCGCAGCGGGTGCGGCAGTTGCAGCAGGTGCGGGAGCTGCGGGCTGTGCGGGAGCGGGGGCTGCTTCCTGAGCGGGTGCGGCTGCTTCCTCGGGAGCATCATCGTCTTCTGTATGAACTTTTTCAAGGTCGATGGGAGCACCGATGACCTTATCAATCTCGGATACATCCGAAGCGGCTTTGATGAGTTCTTCAATGGGACACTCTGCGATAACTATGAGGGTGAAATCAAATTCGAATTTCTCATCTTCTATATCCTGTGATGAAGGATCGGAAATAATGATCTCTCCGCCTTTTTCCTCAATGGCTTTGAGTACAAGAAAAGCCCTGGCAGCCTTGAGGATGCAGGATTCTTTAACAGACACGTTCAGTCCGTATACTTTGAGTCCGGACTTAAGTGCCTCACCTATTACTTTAAGCTGGGAATCGTCGATCTTGATCTGATTCCATTTTTCGGAAGAATCTGAAGGAGCACTTTCCGAAGCGGCAGGTGCGGCGGGTGCTGCAGCAGTAGCGGGTGCGGAATCGCCGGCTCCCTTACCGTTAAGATAATCATTGAGAAGCTTGATGAGGGGTTCATTGTCATTGGTACCCTCATCGGAAGAATTTTTGATGTTATCGGTATATTCCTGAAGTGCATCGAGACACTGGAACAAAGTGTCGATCATTTCGGGACCGACCTTAATATTTCCGGCTCTTACTTCAGAAAATACATTTTCCATATCATGGGTGAGATTCTGCATTCTCTTATATCCCATGGTTCCCGCCATACCCTTAAGGGAGTGCGCGGCACGGAAAATCTCGTTAATGGTGTCCGAATCCTCAGGATTCTGCTCGAGGTTTAGGATCTGTGTGTTCAGACTCTGCAAGTGCTCGTTAGTCTCATCAAGAAAGATCTCAAGATATTGACTGACATCCATAATTTATCCCTCCATTTTCTTTTATCAGATGAGACTAAAGTCAGCTAAGACCTATCCTCATCGATATTTCTTCCGCCACTTTGTCAAGAGCCACAACCTGATCGGATAAACCGGCTGTGTATACCGCCCTCGGCATACCGTAAATGGTAGATGATGCTTCATCCTGGGAGATCACGAATGCATTGCGTTTTGCCTTGAGATTTTTGATACCTTCAGTTCCGTCAGCACCCATCCCGGTTAAAACGCAGCACACGATGTGATCGAACTTGGAATCTATCAGGGACTCATACATATAATTTGCACAGGGCTTAACACCCTCTCTGGCGGGTTCGTCACTGTAATGAATGACATACTTACCGGCACCCTGCGCCTTAACGTTCATGTGCATACCGCCTGCAGAGATATAAACATGTCCTTTTTCAAGAACCTGACCTTCAGCTGCCTCACATACGGCAATCTTAGAAGTCGAATTAAGTCTCTGAGCAAGTGTTGCGGTGAAACCTTTGGGCATATGCTGTACAAGTACAACAGGTGCATCGAGGTTCGCGGGGAGTAAAGGAATTACAGAAGCAAGAGCTTTGGGACCTCCCGTAGAACTTGCAATAGCCACTATCTTGGAACCGGTGATCTTGCCTGCGGATTTTGACAAGAGATTGATAAACTGGTCGGACTTCTCTTTCTTAACCCTTTCTTTGGCTTTATCCTCGAAAACAGGCATTCTCGAGGAAGCTACACCGCGAAGCGTCTGCATAAACGGACGGGTGAAATCATCCTCGCGGCAGGCATTTGCCTGATCCGGTTTGTGCACGAAATCAAGTGCTCCGAGCTCCAGAGCATCCATGGTGGTCTGAGCGCCTTCCATGGTGTCCGTGCTGGCCATCATTACTCTCTGGGGAAGATTTGCTTTCTTCAGCTCCGAGAGAAATTGAAGACCGTTCATCTTGGGCATATTAACATCCAAGACAATGACATCATATGTAGTTTTCTTGACGAGTTCCAAAGCCTCCAGACCGTTTATGGCCCTTCCGGTTACTTCGAAACCATCATCTGAATTGATTATATCACAGAGCACTCTTCTCATAAGTGCAGAGTCGTCAACAACCAAAACTTTTTTCTTCATATGCATTTACCGCCTTGAATTGTTTGTTTTATAACCCCTATTATAACAGGACTTTTACCTCTTTAGGTTCTTTCTTTCTTCTTCGAAAATAAATCTTATAATTTCTTCTCTTGCACCGCGTTCCATATTTACATACTGAACTCTGTGCTCATATGTTCCGGCTCTGTTCTCAAGTTCTTTGACCAGAAGAACCTTGCCGATAAGCTCGTATTTCTTACGTTCTCCTCCGATGAGAAGGTTGTAACTGATGTAGAGCATGCTTCCGGGCTCATATTTCTGATTGGACATGAATCTGAGTCCGCCGCCGGAAATATCGACGATTACGCTTCTCTTGATGGGAAGATTGGGTTGCAGATAAAGAGGACTCTTGTTTGCAACCGCATTTACCTCCTCCTCTACCAGATTTCTGGAGCACATCTCCAGCGCGCAGCTGAATCTGTAGTACTCTCTTCTCTGATACTTTCTGAGGTTACTGGTAAGCTCAAGTACCAGAACGTAGATATTGTTGGATTTATACCTGTCCACAACCCTTACAAAGCACTGATAAAGGCCTGCCCCGGTATAAACTATCATATTGAACTCGGCATCAACAGGAAGGAGTATCAGCTTTGTCTGCTCGATAGGCATCTGAACCTCAATCGAGTCTTCCGAGACGATATCAACAATCTTGGTTTCGTAAAACTTGGAATTATCATTTTTATCCGAACCGTTCAATTTACGATCCACCGCAGTGAGCTCAACCCTGTCTCCCGGTGAAATAAAATTGTTAAGCATAATAAATCCTCTCCCTTAATCATCTTCTGGTAACTATATGTGAGAAAAACGCCGCCATTCCCCTTGCTTTGGATGGTCCGGTTTCTTTTTCATCCAGCAGGCTTCTTGCTATCCTCTCATATGCCTGAGAAGATTTGGCAGCCGGATTCATAAGCGATACCGGCATCTGCTGCATGACCGCATCGGATAATTGCGAATCATACGGTACGCATCCAAGATATGTAAGCGGCAGTTTCAGAAATCTCTGTACTACCGAATTCAGCTTTTTGTAAAGCGTCTGTCCGTCAGCTTCCTTGCTGACGCGGTTTGCTATCATCCTTACCGTTGTCTCCTGCGGATTATACCTCGGATGTCTGGCAAGCGCTTTAAGTAATGAATAAGAATCGGTAATGCTGGTGGGTTCGTGAGTCGTTATCAGAAGTATCTCCCCACTGGCCACGAGGAATTCCAGAACCGCATCAGATATTCCCGCTCCCGTATCAACTATAATTATATCAGCGATCGAGTCAAGTTCAGATAGATTCTGAATAATATAGTTGAGATAATCGTTACTCAGATTGGACATCCCTGCGATACCGCTTCCGCCGGATATGAAACCGACCTCACCCGGTCCCCAGGTTATGATGTCTTTGATATTTTTACCCTGATAGATCAGATCGCAGAGATTATGTTTGGGAACCGTACCGAACATTATCTCTATATTCGCAAGTCCGAAATCAGCATCCAGGATAATGACTCTCTTGCCCAGCTTCTTCAGCCATATGGCAAGATTGATCGCAGTATTTGATTTTCCTACTCCGCCTTTTCCGCTGGTGACCGTTATGACCCTTGCAAGGGGCCTTGCCTGCCTGCTGGCTTTTATGATACGGAGTGATTCAGCCTGATCCATGCCTTACTCTCCTCCCAGCAGCTGCTTAACGATACGCTGTGCATTAAAGGTCTCGATATCGTCCGGTACATTCTGTCCGCATGTAACGAACGCAATAGGTGATTCGGAATAGCACCTTATATTATACAAGCTTCCGAGGGTTGATGTCTCGTCAAGTTTTGTAAAAATAAGCTGAAAATCCGAAACTGTCTTATAATTGTCGACAATCTTCTTGAGATCCTTATATTTCGTAGTGGCGCTGACCACCAGGAAACACTGTTTGGTGAAGGTTTCGGGCAGACATGCCATGTAGGCTTTCTGTCTTGCCAGAAGTTCTTCACTCTTATGGGAATGACCGGCGGTATCTACCAGGATATAATCACAATCCCTGAAATCATCACACGCTATCAGAAGCTCATCTTCCGAGTAGATAACCCTGAAGGGAACTTCAAGAATGCTGGCATATGTTCTTAACTGGTCTGCCGCAGCAATCCTGTATGTGTCCGTAGTAAGGAGTGCAACTTTTTTCTTGTCATTTACGGACAGAGAACTTGCAACCTTAGCTATGGTAGTAGTCTTGCCTACACCCGTAGGTCCTATGAAAAAGACAACAACAGGGCCTTTTCCCGCAGGCTCGGATATTCCGTCTGCTTTTCCGAATCTGAGGATCATCTTCTGATAAACGGCGCTCAGATAATGATCGAGCTTTGCTCCGGGTTTTCCGGCTTTGTCGGCATTGCTTACAAGTTCATTAACATACTTCTCGTCTATGTCATTATCGATCATAGTGTTATAGAGAAGTCTTAAAAATCTGGATGTTTCTCTGTCAGGCTCCTGAGGCTGAACGACTGCCTTTTCTGCCACAGGCTTTTCCACGGGAGTCTGTACGGGCTTTTCCGAAAGCTTTGCCCCTTCTCCGGTTCCCAGCTTTTTCTCCAGCATATTCTGAAGATTATCGAGCTTTTCCTCAATGCTCTTACTCTTTTCATCCGGAGAAATTCCAACGGATGTAAGGGGAGCGGATGAAGATACCTGCTGAGCTGTTCCGGAGGTTTCCTGAGCAGGCTTTGCGGTAACGGATTCAGGTGTATTTGCAGCTTTGGACTGAGCAGAATCCTGTGCCCTGGCGATCTTCCTGATCCTTACCATGGCGGGATCTTCTTCCTCAATTGCTGCGGTAACCTCAACCCTCTTGCTCTTAAGGAATGCGAAAGGAGGCTTAGCCTTAACCTTGCGCACATTCATGATAACAAGGTTCTCGCCCAGATCTTTCTTGGCAAGGCTTGTTGCTTCTTCTTCATTTTTTCCTACGAATTTTTTAATGATCATTTTAAGCGGTAACCATTCCGACCGATGTCAGATTGACACTTGTATCAACCTCATTGTATGAAACGACGATCAGGTCTTTGTAGTAATCCTCCGTAAGTTTTCTGAAGTAAATCCTTACTATAGGCGAAGTGACTATTATCGGTGTCTTGCCGAGATTTTCCAGCTTCTGCATCTCAACCTTGACAGAATCCAGTATCGCATGAGTTCTTGCGGGATCCATGTTGATAAAGGATCCGTTTTCGGTCTGTTTAACGCAACTCATGATCTCCTGCTCTATCTTGGGATCCAGAGTAACCACCGAGTTGGTATCATTCTGCGCAAAATATCTTGCGGATATCGCACGCTTAAGTGCCTGTCTTACATATTCGGTAAGTATGTCCGTGTCTCTTGTGGTAGGCGCATAATCCGCCAGTGTCTCAAGTATGGTGAGCAGATCTCTGATGGATACGCCTTCGCGAAGAAGGTTCTGAAGTACTTTCTGAACTTCACCCAGACCAAGAAGCTTAGGCACAAGCTCGTCCACAATGTTCGGATTGTTTTCTTTTACATTGTTGATGAGATTCTGTACATCCTGTCTGGTAAGAAGCTCATCGATATTCTGTCTTATTATCTCGGTAAGATGAGTCGCAATGATCGAAGGGGGATCTACGACCGTATAGCCGAGGGTTTCTGCTTTCTCTCTCTGTCCTTCGGTGATCCATATTGCCGGCAGATGGAACGAAGGCTCAAATGTGGGGATACCGGTTATCTCTTCCTGAACATAACCGGGATTCATGGCCATGTAATGATCGAACAGTATCTCACCTTCACTTATCTGAATTCCCTTGATCTTGATGATGTACTGGTTCGGATTAAGCTGGATGTTATCCCTTAATCGGATTATGGGAACAACGGTACCAAGCTCAAGAGCAATCTGTCTTCTGATCATAACAACTCGGTCAAGCAGGTCTCCGCCCTGGTTAACATCCGCAAGGGGAATGATACCGTAACCAAATTCAAGCTCAATGGGATCCACGGTAAGGAGCGAATTAACATTCTCGGGCTGCCTGATCTCCTCGGCTTCGGTCTCCTCTTTCGAAACATCCATCTCAATGCTGGAAGTCTGAAGCTTTCTGTTTACCATACTTCCGCTGATCAGGAAAATAATACCGATACCCACAAACAGGATGGTATTCAGATCGGTAAACAAACCGAGAATACACATCATGCCACCGACTATCAAAAGGACTTTGGGAAGTCCGAAAAGCTGCTTTACGATTGTTTCACCAAGATCCTTATCGGATGATCCCTTGGTGACCAGAATACCTGTTGACAGTGAGATCATAAGCGAAGGTATCTGGGAAACCAGTCCGTCACCGATGGTAAGAATCGCAAACGAACTGAGAGCATCACCGACACTCATTCCTCTTCTGAGAACGGCAAGCGCCATTCCGCCGATGAGGTTGATTGCGGTAATGAGAAGTCCGGCAACAGCATCTCCCTTTACATATTTAACAGCACCGTCCATGGAGCCGTAAAATGCGGATTCTTTCTGAATCTTCTCTCTTCTGCGCTTTGCTTCTTCATCATCTATGGCACCGGTATTGAGGTCAGCATCGATAGCCATCTGCTTACCGGGCATTGCATCGAGGGTGAATCTCGCGGTAACTTCGGATACTCTTTCTGAACCCTTGTTGATAACCATGAACTGAATGATCAACAGGATTATGAAAATGATGGCACCGATTATCAGGTCACCGCCGCCTACGAAGTTACCGAAGGTCGCAACGACATTTCCCGCATATCCGTCTCTGAGAATAAGTCTGGTAGATGACGTATTCATGGAAATTCTGAACAGAGTCGTGAACAGCAGGAGTGTCGGGAAAAAGCTCATATCCAGAACTTCTTTGCAAAACAGAGCTCCGAACATGATGGTCATAGCAAGCGAAATATTAAACGCCAAAAGCACATCGAGTAATACTGCGGGAATGGGAATAATAAAGAGGACTACGGCGATGGCAAGGTAAAGTGCTACAAATACATCGAATTTACCTATCGATTTGAACATGCCATCCTCCTTTCCTCATTTATATTTTATATCCTTCCCTGCAGGTGATATACGAATGCAAGGATTTCCGCAACAGCCTGATACAATTCGGGAGGCACGGATTCGCCAATCTCGACATTGTGATAAAGAGCTCTTGCAACAGGCTTGTTCTCTACTATCTCAACGCCATGTTCCTTGGCGACTTCTTTGATCTTCTGAGCAAGATATGCTTCACCCTTTGCTATTACATAGGGGGCATCTCTTTCCGCAGGTTCATACTTAATCGCTACCGCATAATGGGTAGGGTTCGTGATGACAACGTCCGCTTCGGGCAATTTCTGCATCATACGTCTTCTGGACGCTTCCATCATCTTACGCTTGATCTTACCCTTGATCTGAGGATCTCCTTCGGAGTTTTTGTACTCGTCCTTGACTTCCTGTTTGGACATCATCATATCCTTGTGGAATTTCCACTTCTGATATCCGAAATCAGTAGCGGCGATTATGATATAGACCGCCGATACTCTTATCCCGAGATCTATGATCGTGGTTCCGATCAGTATGATAGCCTGAATCAAAGGCATCTCATAAAACGAATAGATCAAAAAGACCTTATCCTTTATGTAGAAATATACGATAGGAACGGCCAATCCGATCTTAAGTAGCGACTTGATCAGCTCCATTACCGAATTCAGCGAAAAGATTCTTTTAAGTCCCTTTAAGGGATTGATCTTCGATAATTTGGGCTGAAGCGGTTTTCCGGTAGGTTTCCATTTAACCTGAACCAGATCACCCAAAAAAGCTACGGTAAAACCGATGATCATCATCGGTAAAATAATGACAAGTATCGTTATCAAACTGTTTCTGAACAGTAACTCCGTTGCTCTTACCGGCATATCACCCGATGGATACACGGTTACGGAATGCATGGATCCGTATATATTCCCGAACAGATCGATGAACTTATTCGAAATACTCCCAGCCATGAACCTGAGGACCAGAAAGAACACGAAAAGACCCAAACAATTACCGATTTCCTTACTTTTTGCAACCTGTCCTTCTTTTCGGGCATCGTCTAATTTCTTTTGGGTAGGTTCTTCTGTCTTGTCGCTTCCTTCTGCAAAGAATTGCAGATTAAATTCAAGCACCTTGAATCCTCCGCGTCATCACATGAGATTCGAAACAACCGAAACCATGATCTTCTTCATTTCCTCGAAGATCATGTCGCAGGCCGCGGGCATAAGTCCGGTCATAAGTATGAGTATCGCAAGACCGGTCATAACTTTAAGCTGTATACCTACGGCAAACATATTCATCTGTGGTGATACCTTGGCCAGGATACCCAGTATGGCATTTAAGAGCATCATGGTCGCAAATATCGGAAGGATTATCCTGAATCCGAGGAGTAGGTAATCCCCGAGGAATGTCACTACCGTGGCAAGCAATCCTTCCATATTGAAATTTACATGGTTCACCGGTATCAGCTTGTAAGTATCAGCCAGTGCACCAAGCAAATATCTGTACATACCGCTGGCAATCAGTATCATCGAAAAGGTGTAGTTAAAGATGCTACCCGTAATACTGATCTGATTTCTGGTAGCCGGGTCCCACAAAGTAACCATGGATAATCCGGTTTCCATATCCGATACCGATCCGGCAAAAGAAAACACCGTGCTGCAAATGTTCGCAGATAATCCGATAAGCAGTCCCGCAGCGGCTTCTTTAAAAACTATGATTGCGTACGTGACAACCGAGGTGTATATGACCGGTTCAATCGGCTGAAGTGCCTCGTACAAAAGTGCGGAGATGAAAATACTCAGAGCCACTCTCACACGACGAGGCGTATTATTCATACTGAAAAAAGGACATATATATACAAAGCACGAAACCCTGACAAGTATCAGGAGGAAGTATTCAAGTTCATAAATTGAAAAAGCATAATCTATCATCTGCTTTAAGCTACTTATGTACGTAATATACGAAGGTGCTCCAAAGTTTCGTCGTATAATCGACAATATTGGTCATCATCCAGTTTCCGAGGAACATAAGAGTCAGGAATATTCCGATGATCTTGGGGACCACGGTAAGCGTCTGTTCCTGAATGGAGGTAATGGTCTGTAAAATACTGACGACAAGTCCTATGACCATGGAGACCAAAAGGATAGGAAGCGCGCACTTCAAGATCAGGAAAAGACCGTCTCTGATCATTTCAACCGCTGCTTCAGATGTCATTTGCAAACCTCCATATCATTTCACGCTAATAGAACGTTCGTACAAGCTGTCCGATAACAAGTGACCATCCGTCCGCAAGTACAAAAAGCAATATCTTAAAGGGCATGGAGATTGTCGTCGGCGGGAGCATCATCATACCCATACTCATAAGTGTCGAAGCAACAACCATGTCGATGACTATAAACGGAATGTAGATCATAAATCCGATCCAGAATGAAATTCTGAGTTCGGAGATAACAAAAGCAGGGATCAGAATCGAATTGGGAATGGACTCCAAAGTACCGTCCCACTCTTTGCCTGCTATATCATAAAAAAGCCGCACATCCTTAACCTGAGTCTGCGGCATCATAAAATCCCTAAGAGGAGACATTGCCTTCTCCAGGAATTCATCCTGATCGATAGTTCCTGCTTCAAAAGGAACTACGGCATTAACGTTGATCTCCTCAAAAGTCGGCTGCATGACAAAAAAGGTCAGAATGAGCGACAGCGCAATTAGAACCTGGTTAGGCGGTGCGTTCTGAGTGTTGAGCGCCGCTCTGGTGAAGTGAAGGACGATGAGTATCCTGGTAAAGGATGTCATCACCATCAGCAAAAGCGGTGCAATGGCGATAAGAGTAAGGGTTATCAGAATTCTGAGAGAAGAATTCAGAGACCCGTTATCGTCGTTATATGTGATAGTTAATCTGTTTAAAGTATTCAGAGTATCAAGATCCTCAGGCTCTTCGTGAGTGCCTGCGGGATCTATGGTAGTGGAAATATCGGTCTCGCCCGTCTGCTCCGTGATATTCTGGGCAAGTACGGGGCTTTCAAACATAAAGACCATTATTAGCACTGATAATGCGAATGATATGATTCTTATGATGTTTTTTCCGGCAGTTAAAGCCTTTTTCAACATAAACTTGCCTTCCCCCGGAATCATTCTTCTTTATCGGAAAAAGCTTTCGAGAGCACATCGGAAAAAGACTTCTTATCCGAAGTTTCCTGTCTCTTAAGCTCACTTTCATCAATATCCCCGAGGTAAGTAACCGTATCTTTGCATACGGCAAGGACCTTGTACTTATTACCGACGCGCACGATCTCCACCCATTTATTAGGCGCGACTCTTGCACTCTCAATAACCTCGATATTGCCTGAGGCATACTGATTCTTCTGATAATTTCCAATCCATTTTGTAACCCACACACTGGCTGCGAGTACAACAACGAATATGATCAGCATCGTCAAGAGCTGGGCAATATCGGATCCCCGGGAAGATGATAAAAGAATCATATCATCAGCCTATAACCTTCTTGACAGCTTCCAATACTCTGTCTGCCTGGAAAGGCTTAACTATGAAATCCTTAGCTCCGGCCTGAATGGATTCAATAACCATTGCCTGCTGTCCCATTGCGGAACACATGATGACTTTAGCGCCGGAATCTGCAGCCTTGATAGCTTTAAGAGCCTGAATTCCGTCCATCTCGGGCATGGTGATATCCATGAGCACAAGATCGGGATTAACCTCCTTGTACTTCTCAACGGCTTTAGCACCATTCTCTGCTTCACCGGCTACATTATAACCGTTCTTGCTGAGGATATCCTTGATCATCATCCTCATGAATGCAGCGTCATCACATATCAGGATATTCTTTGCCATTTTTTAACCTCCGAAAATTTGATAATGTGTGGGCCAAATTACTGTTTAATGATTTCTGTTACTCTGATACCGAAATTCTCTTCGATTACAACAACTTCGCCCTTCGCAACAAACTTACCGTTTACAAGAACATCTATAGGTTCTCCGGCAATTCTGTCAAGCTCTATGATGGTGCCGGGAGCGAAGTTCAAAATGTCTGAAATTGACTTTGTTGTACGTCCGAGTTCTACGGTTACTTCAAGAGGAACATCCATGATCAGTCCGATATTCTCTCCGCCCTGAACTCCGGATAAATCTCCGCTGAAGCTCTGGAAAGAAGCGGGCTGTATATTCATGGGCTGTACGGGTGCGTAACCCATCTGCATACCGGGCATCGGCTGCCCGTATCCCATCTGCATGCCGGGCATCGGCTGTCCGTATCCCATTTGCATGCCGGGCATCGGCTGTCCATATCCCATCTGAGACATATCCGGTGCGGGCTGTCCCATACCGGGCATAGGTCCGGGTGCGGGACCGGGTGCAGGTGCCGGAGCTGGTGCGGGTGCCGGAGCGGGTGCGGGTGCCGGAGCGGGTGCGGGTTCAGGAGCAGGTGCTTCTTCTCCGCCGCCCATCTGGGTTCCCATGAATGTCTCTACAATCTTCTTGGCGAACTCTATAGGATAGAGCTGCATGATCGTTGAATCAACGAGATCATCACCAATCTGCATTCTAAACTGGATTCTGCAGAATGTTCCGCCGAGGAAAGGTGATATCTCCGAACCGTCTTCAAAATTCTGAAGATTGAGGAGTGAACTCTCCGGCGGCGAAATGTCGATCATCGTGCCGAGCATTGTTGAAAGCGATGTAGCGGATGAACCCATCATCTGGTTCATTGCCTCGGATATTGCCGACAAATGCAGTTCTCCGAGTTCACCTTCGGTGTTGGTTCCGTCACCGCCCATCATCAGGTCGGTAATTACTTTAACATCGTTCTCTTTAAGAACAAGTATATCTGTTCCGTCAAGACCCTTGGTATATTTGATCCTGATGAAAACACAGGGTCTCTCAAATTCATCGAGAAGGTTCTGCCAGGTGCAGAGTGTTACAACAGGTGTGGTGATATTTACTTTCCTGTTAACAAGAGAATAAAGCGTTGTTGCCGAAGAGCCCATACTGATATTGGCCACTTCACCGATGGCATCTCTCTCGACTTCGGAAAGAAGTTCATCACCGCCCGTCACAGGCTGCGTATTGATGAGATAAGGATCCGTAGGCGGTTTTTCCTCAGCTACCGGCATTTCGATGCCGGACAAATCCGGAGCTTCATCCCCAGACAGATCCATACCGCTAAGGAGAGCGTTTATCTCGTCCTGCGACAGCATTCCATCCATCTGTTACTCCTCCTCTCTAATCACCGAAGTTACCCTGACTGCATACGAATCGTCGCTAGCACCCGGCAGTGCGGTGAATTTTTTGATATTACCAACGTAGATATTCATATCGGAGTCAACCTTGGCATCAAGCCTGATACAATCTCCGACCTGAAGATTCATAAAGTCATTAACGGTAATCTTACTGGTACCGAGAACCGCTTTGACGGGAACATCGACTCTTCTGAGCATTGCTTCGATATTCTCCTGGGCATTCTCATCCTTATTCTCCTGCATGGTGGAGAACCAGTACTTGGTATTGAGTCTATCCATAACATCTTCCAAAGTGATGAAAGGAAGACACATATTCATAAATCCTTCAACGTCACCGATCTTGATGTTAAGGGTTATGACTGCAATCATTTCTCCGGGAGCAATGATCTGCGCGAATGAAGGATTCGTCTCAAGCCTGGTAAGTACCGGCGTGATTTCAAGCACGTTCTTCCAGGGATCTCTCAAAAGCTGAGTGAGCATGACCATTATCTTCTGCATGATGGAAAGCTCAATATCCGAAAATTCCCTGGTCTTATCGAGAGGTTCTCCCTCTCCTCCCAGCATCCTGTCAATCATCGCGAAGGCGATATTGGTTGCCAGGTCTATAATGATATTTCCGCCCAGTGGTTCAAAAGAAACAATGCCGAGAACGCTGGGGTTGGAAAGTGCATTTGTAAACTCACTGAACGTAACCGTCTCGGAACTTGCTACCGTAACCTGTGCATTCTTTCTCAAGATAACGGGCAGATTCGTCGATACAAGTCTGCTGTAATGTTCAAAGATTATCTCCAGTGTACGGAGATGCTCCTTGGAGAACTTGGTAGGTCTGCTGAAGTCGTAATCCTTAACCGGCTTTTCTTCGGCATTGGATATTGATTCAACATCCAATTCACCGGACGAAAGTTGGTTTAAGAGGGCATCTATTTCGTTTTGGGAAAGGACTTCACCCACGAAGCTAACCTCCGGCTAATATTATCCGAACTTCACATCACTGATGGCTATATCATAAACAACCTTTGATCCGAGCCATTTCTGAATCTCATCAAGAACTTCTTTCTTGACCTCTTCGCGGTTGGCTGAGTTGCTGAGATATTCCATGTCGTAAGAAGAAATTACACCTTCTATCTCCTGCTTGATATAGGACTCGTATGTTCCGAGAGTCTCGGAGTTATAAGTCTTATAATCCTCATCTTTCATATTGATTGACAGTGATACTTTACAGAGCATGTAAGTCTGTTTGCTGTCGCCGTTTGTATTGAGAGGAATGGTCATCGAATCTGCGATGGTATAAATCTCGGTATCGGCAAGGGATATGGCCGAACCTTCATCCTCATCATCAGAAACCAGTTCAAGATTAAGTACCGTGGCGATGGTATCAACAAGCGCCGCAGTCTTCTTGTTGGTTCCTGTGATGCTGATCATGGTGATCACCGAGATTGCAACATTAACGATCATCAGAGCAAGTATAAGAACTGAAAGTAGATTTTTCTTCATCGGATTATTCACATCCTTTAGTTGTTATTGTAAATCCTGATCTCAACTCTTCTGTTTCGTGCTCTGCCCGCTTCGGTCGAATTATCCGCTATGGGCATCCTCTCTCCGTAGCCTGAATGCTTAATGAGAGAAGGGTTAAGGCTTGAGGTTTCCACAAGATAGTAGAAAACCGAAAGTGCTCTTGCGTCGGAAAGCTCCTCATTGGAAGGGAACTGTGCGCTGTTCATGGGGACATTATCCGTATGTCCGTTGATCTCGATCTCACCTCTTGCATATCTCTCGAGGATAGTCGCGACCTTATCAAGAACCGGCTTGCAGTCTTCGTTAAGAGTTGCGGAACCGGGACTGAACAAAATGGAACCTTTCATTGTCAGCATTACGTACTGCGATGTAAACGTGACATCGATCTGATCCGAAAGCTGGCTTTCCGATACTGCCTCACCGATAACCTCGGCAAGTTCCTCATTGGATCTTAAGTTCGCCGCCTCGATCTGCTCCGCTGCCTCTTCAATGGACATGGCCTGAGCATCTTCGGTGGCGGTGGTATCTTCCTTGCCTCCGGATTGTGTATCGTAAACCTGAATCTGATCCGAGTCGGAATCTGATTCGGCCGCTGCACCTGTGCTGTTTATATATTCAGCCAATTCATTGAGCTGGCTGACCCCGTTGCTTATAAGGATACCCTCTCCGATGGATGTGGCACCGCTGCTGAATACACTGAAGGAACTGCTCATCGAAGCGATGATCTCATTGAGTTTTGCCTCGTCGATCGTCGACATTGAGAACAAAAGAACGAAAAAGCAAAGCAGCAGATTCATCAGGTCAGAGAAAGTCGCCATCCAAGCCGGGGACCCCGGTGGTGGGGCTTCTTCTTTCTTCTTGCCCATTTTATAAACCTATATCGATCAATATATGAATTACAGTTTATTCGCCTTCTCCACCATCTCCGCTGGTTGCGGATTCTCTGTCTTTGGGAGAAAGGAAGGATTTAAGCTTCTCTTCGATAACACGAGGGTTTTCACCTGCCTGAATCGACAGAAGTCCCTCTATCATAACCTGCTTCTGCATCATCTCAATTGCGTTATCCGCCTTGAGCTTAGCTGCGGTAGGTGCGCAGATCCAGTTTGCAAGGAGTGATCCGTACAGTGTGGTAATGAGAGCAACTGCCATGGAAGGTCCGATGGATGAAGCATCAGACATGTTGTTAAGCATGTTTACAAGACCAACCAGGGTTCCGATCATTCCCCATGCAGGTCCCATGGCTCCAAGAGTCTCCCAGAATCCTGCAGTTCCTTTATGTCTCGAGTCTATACACTCCATCTCGGTCTCGAGAATACCTCTTACAAGATCGGGATCGGTACCGTCGACAACGAGAAGAATTCCCTTTTTCAGGAAAGGCTCATCCATATCGGCTGCAGACTCTTCAAGTGACAAAAGGCCCTCTTTACGGGCAACATTCGAAAGATCAATGATCTTCTTAATGAGATCTGCGGTATTAACGGCAGGAGCCTTGAATATCAGACCGATACTCTTAAGTCCGGCTATATAATCACCCATACTGTATGAGGTCATAACAGCGGCAAGCGCACCACCGAATGTGATGATTGCAGAAGGGACGTCAATATAACTGGGGAAACCACCAATGCCCGCAGCGGAGATAATACCGAATACGAGCATGCCCAGACACATTATGAATCCTATCAGCGACGCTATATCCACTAAAGTTTTACCTCAATAAAAATGGGGCTAACGTCAATCGTCAGCCATGATACCTTTTCTATACGATTTTACAAGATTTTTAATCTCTTGTCTACTTTCTTTTACTATTATCTTGTGCCCTGTAGTAAGGGTTAAAACGGTGTCGGGAGTCTCTTCCACAATCTCGAGCAGATGTGGATTTATGAGCAATTTTGTTCCATTGAGTCTGGTAACTTCAATCATAGAAAAATACCCCCGATAAGAGCCCGGAAACGGACAAAGAAATTATAACACAAACACAATATATTGTGGTTAAAAATTTTCAAACAATTGGCACAATAATTTGAATTTTTAGCATTATGTAAACCCTATGACAAAAATGGTAAAAAAACGGGCAGAGTTCAAAACTCTGCCCGTTATAGATTTAATTCACGCGATTATCTCTTGAGGTTTGTGAGCTCTTCGAGAAGTGTGTCAGATACGGTAATGATACGTGAGTTTGCCTGGAATCCTCTCTGAGTGGTGATCATTTCGGTGAATTCTCTGGACAGGTCTACATTACTCATTTCCAGAACGCCCGTGGACATATATCCGCCGGATGCGGTTACATCAACGCCGATTCCGTCAAATGAACCGGAGTTCATTGTTGATGAATAAAGGTTATCTCCGTGCTTCTCAAGGCCGGAAGCATTGGGGAAGTTAGCGGTTGCGATCTGGCCGAGGAGCTTGGTCATACCGTTGTCATAGCTTGCATAAATCATTCCGTCTCTCTGGATTGAAACGCCGATCATGTCGCCAAGCTTACGTCCGGTTCCGATTCCGTCATTGTCGCCGTAAGTAGCGGTGACGGTTGAGGTTCCGTTGTTGTTGAACATTGAGATTCCGGACCAGTTAAGATCGATATCGGAGAAGTTTGATGAGTTATCGGCGGTATTTGCGATAAGCTTGGAAAGGTAAATCTTGGTAGCTCCGTTGATGTTACCGTCGATGCTGTCAAACAAACCGGTGTCATTGTCAAACTTCATGACCATACCGGTGATATGTCTTCCTGCCGCATTGAAATCATAGGTAGCGGTATTGGTATCTCCATCAGGATCGAAAAGGTCAACCGTGGAGGTCGCACCGGAAACGCCGGCTGCGGTATCAATAATATTTTTAACGGTATCATTTCCAATCAGGAGATTGAGAAATGCATTGGTATTTCCTTCATAACCGTAAGCTTTGGCGATTGAATCATATACAGCCTGCTTTTCCGCATCGGTTTTATTGGCATCGGCAAGTATGGAAAGATCAGCTATTACATTAGTTCCGGCCTTATCCATAAGTTTCTTTCCGGTGGTATCCCAGGAATAAGAGTTGGTATTAAATGTAACGGGAGTAGCATCATCTACATCGGTCCCGCTTCCGAAAAGTTCGGTTCCGTCAGGAATGGGAATCTCGGTTCCTTTAGCGTCGAGAAGTTTGCTAAGCTCTACAGAATACTCTCCTGCGTTGTCGGTGGACTTGATGATAAATCTTGCGGTGTACTCATATCCGAGTGCATCGTAAAGGTTAAGGTTTACAGTCTTACCTGCTTCGGAGTTAACGTCGGTATCGTTCTTATCAAGGATACCGGAAACTGTTCCTCTGTAAGTAGCTTCAGGGGGATAAGTAAGATTGTCTGAACTCATGATACGAAGGGCCTGAACGGTATCCTGCTTGATCTCCATGGTCTCGGGATCAACACCCCATCCCATTACATTGTAACCGGTTGAAGTCATGCAGAGGTTTCCTACGCCGTCTACGTAGAAAGATCCGTCACGTGTAAAGTAATTGGCAAGACCGTCGGAAACTACGAAGAAGTTGTCTCCTGTGATCATGATATCGAAAGGGTTACCGGTTGACTGAGCGGAACCCTGTGAAGTGATGTTTACGTTGATAGCTCCGGATTTAACACCGAGACCGATCTGACGTGCATTTACGCCGCCGACTCCGGTCTGTGCATTCGCACCGGATGCTGACTGGGTGGTCTGTGACATAAGATCCGCAAATGTAACAGAACTGGATTTGAACGCAGTAGTGTTAACGTTAGCGATATTGTTACCGATAACGTCCATTTTGGTCTGGTGGGTCTTAAGACCTGCAACACCAGAGTAGAGAGATCTCATCATAAGACAGTTTCCTCCATTTTTAATTAAAAATCGGAGAATTTCGGGAGATTATCCCGCATGAAGCGAATGCTTCCGGTTATTAAGAGGGGTCCTTCTGTCATTCGGGTACCCCGGCCTCCATCCAGGTCCGGCCTTAAGCTATAACCGCTCCGTTTATGTTAGTAAATACGTTGGTATCATTTCCGGCTTCCAATGCCGTGATCACCGTGCGGGAAGGGACATTTACGATAAATGCAAGATCGTCGATCATTACCAGTGAATCATGTATTCCCTTGTCTGCCGCCATATCCGTTCCGTTTGAAAGTCTTCCGAGCTGTTCGTCAGACATTTCAAGTCCCCGGTCGCTCATCCTGAGAGATGCGTGCTTTGAAAACTTTACCTGTCTAGCCTCATTTTCTTTTTCCGCGAGGATATTTCCGAAAGCTTTGCCTGAAGCATTTACGGACGAAGTGACCGAAGGTCTGGAAGTCAGATTCTTGGATAATCCGGCTGCATATAAAGCTTGCACGTTCATTTCCATATGACTTTCCTCCTTCAATTTCTTATATCGGCACTTACCTCACTTTTCTTAAGTCTCGGACAAAATTAATCTTCCTCAGGTGTTACAACTCCCTGAGATGCTGCATTTTCCGCTATTGAAGTATCATCTGTCTGAGCATCCTGTGCGGCGCTTTGAGCCGCTTCGGCTGCTTCCTTCTCTTCTTTCTCCTTGGCTGCCTCGTTGGCAAGCTGTACAAGAAGTTCGTTGAGTTTGGAAACATAGGCATTCATCTTCTTAACGTCATCTTCGTCGAGGAATCCCTTCTCATAATCGCCGATGGAATTATAGGTGTTATAAAGATTGGTGATGGTATTTCCGTGGTCTGTGACATTGATGGAGTCTACACCGGGCAGATCCTTGATGGTCTGAGCAAACCGCTTTGCGATGTCTTCCGCATTGCTGTATTCGTTGCTTATGACGGTTACCATATCCTCAGCCTTGTAAAGATTACCATCGATTGAGAAAAATGCCTTTCCTTCTTCGAAAGTAACATAATCTACAAAACCTCTGGTCTGGGTGGTCTTGCCGCTTCCGTCGGTGCTCTCGATTACAACTTCCTTGCCTACATAGGAACTGTATCTGGAAAGTTCCATTGTGGTGGACATATTGTTAAGAGCTTCTACCTGTGAAAACTGTGCATACTGTGAAATATATTCGGTGTTTGAAGTGGGCTCCAAAGGATCCTGATACTTCATCTGAGCTACTAGCAGCTGGAGGAAAGCATCCTTATCCATGCCCGAATTCTTATCGTTGCCTTTGGCAGAAAGAGAATCCTGTGACGCCGAAGTAATTATCTCACCGTTCTTAACTGTTGCTTCTACTGATGACATAAATCAACCTCCGTAATTAAGCCGTGAAATCAACGGTGTTACCGTTAGCTGCCATCATCTCGGCCGCTATCTTTTCATCTTCTTCCATGTCATCCGTGACTAAATCGCCTTCAAGTTCTCCGAGATTGATCCTTCTGGAACGCTTCTGATTTCCCTCGTTAGACTCGTTTGATCTTCCGGCATCATTTCCCTGCTCAAAAGCGTGGGAAGCTACGGTTACTTCAACCGCATCAACTTTAATGCCCTGAGTCTCGAACTGTTCTATCAGTCTCACCATCTGACTTTCAACCGCGGATCTTACTGCTTCATTTTCGGTTACGAAACTTGCGGTAAGAACTCCTGCATTATTGGTCACATGGATATGAAGAGTTCCGAGTGAAGCGGGATGAAGCTGCATCTCAACATCGGAATAATCTCCGTCCGTAACAGTCTTCATACGCTCGAGGATCTGTTCTGCAATCTCATTAACGTTTGTAGCGTATGAAAAAGCAGTATCCTGTACCTGAACAGGTGCTTCGGTCTTGATCTCAGCAAACTGGGAATTGCCCTGCATCATGTGGCTGTTGCTATCGTTGTTTTTCTTTTCTCCAAAATCTTTGGAGCGGTTCTCGGGCTTTGAAGCCTCGGTAACAACGGTGGCTTCTCCGGTCTCTTTACCGTTTTCTCCGATATTGGTACGGATAAAGTTACCGTTTGAATCTCTCTCATATCTGACGGTCTCAGGCTTTGTCTCTTCTTTGCCCGAAACATCAATAACAACATCACCGAAATCGGCGGTATTTTCGAGAGGTACGGTTTCCTCTTTGCCGGAAAGAGCTTCGGAAACAAGATCTTTAAGCTGTCCCACAGTCAGATCTTCAAATCCGCTGTCTGTTCCGAGAACGTCTCCGAGAGCAGTCATGCACTCATTGAAAAGATTGCACCCGGCCTCGTCGGTAAGAAGTGACAATCTCGAATCCGCACCGAGAGCTTTTACAAGTACCGAAGCAAGAACATCTCCATCAAGAAGCTGCATCTTGTCGATGCCTTCAGCCTGAAGAATGTTTTCGATTTCTTCGGGATCCTTGCCGAGAATCTCGGTGATTTTCTGCATCAGACTCTCAATAATAGACGCAAGAGTTTCCTGTGCAGTTTCAATATCCTCATCCTTGAGCACTCCGCCGGCCTCAGCATCATCCGCTGCTTTGGTATCTCCGGCTTTGTCAGGGCTTTCCGTGCCCTTCACATCTGTCTTTGACGCTTCGATGTCTTTGGATTTGTTATCAGCGACCGCTTTGACATTCTTGTCATCAGCATTTACATCTCTTCGAGTATCGGAGCCGGTGTTTTCCTTCTGTACATAGGTGGAAAGTTTGTCCGCTTTGGAAACGGTACCTGCTGCCTGATCACTCCAGATGGTCTTAAAGTCGCTTCCGGAACCCTGATTCTGCACGGGATTTACTCCGGGCATAGTCAGCTGATCCATAAGACCCGCGGCATCCGTGATAGGTGTGATGCCCATTATGCAATTCCTTCCTTTCTCCCATAGGGGGGTTATCGCAGAGTATACCCTGCTGGGATATATATCGGCAGGACGATTATTAATCTTAAGTCTGTTTTACCTAAAAATCAGCTTTCGGGATCCAATATCTTGGTAATCCTTGCAGCGATCTCTTTATCCATTTCGTTAAAGATCGCAGCTCTGTCCTCGGGATTCATTGCACCAAGTATTCTGGCAGCCAGCTGAATGCCTTCGGTATCGGTCATCTGCTCAAAAAGCTTGGCAGCCTCCTTGGGTTTCATGTTGGAATAAGCGCTGACATAATCCTGTATTTCCTCCGCCTCCTGCATTTCCTGTATAACCTGTTTATACAGGAATTCTGCAGTGGTAGGATCCATGGATTCGTAGTATTTAACATACTCTTCGGCTCCGGGACCATTTTCCGCATAGATAACTTCCTGGTAGAACTCGTTTCTGATACGTTGGAAATCAACCTGCATGGTCTCGAACTCGGAAAGTCTGGTAACCTCCGCCTCGAGAGCGGTTATTCTGTCATCCTTAGTCACGGATGCATTCTTGAGGGAATCCAGTTCGGTCTCAAGGGCATAAATTCTGTTGACCGCATCCTGAAGGTTAGTGTATCCGCCGTACATCTCGGGATCCAGAGTCTCGGATACAGCACTCTTGGGAAGGATCTTATTGAGAACGGGAACATCCTTGAGAATGGGAGCCAAAACAGAACTTCCGAATCCACCCACATCTATCTTGATCATAACAACGGCAACAACCAGCCATAAGAGAACAATGAACAAGGTGGCGATGAATGTTACAAATCCGCCGCCTTCTTCGTCAGCTTCAAGCTCTTCCTCCTGCTTGGCAATCTCCTTGGCACGCTTTTTGGCTTCCTTTTTCTGGGCTGCCTGTTCTTTTTTTAATTTCTTCTTCTCTTCCTGGAGGCGCTTTTTTTCTTCCTGCGCCGCTTTTTCTTCAGGTGTAAGTTCTTTAGCCATTTTCAGTCACCTTCTGTCCGTAAGTATATGTGGTCAGTTCGTCGATGGTCTTGCTCTCAGCTCTGCTCTCTTCACGAACAAATTCATCAAACTGTTTTTCTTTAAGTTTCTCGTGGGTCTTTCTTTCTTTGACAGCCTCTTCAAGCTGTGCTCTGGAGTTTTCAAGAGCCGTCTCCGCCCTGCTCACCCTGAGTCTCTGTTCCGATATCTTCTGATCTATCACGATCCTGGCCATCTGAGAATCTTCTATCTCATGCATATCCAGTTCGCCCTGAAGCACCTCAACGGCATGCTGTTCGATCTCGCGTTTTCTGGCAAGAAGTGCATCAAGTTCTTCAACTTCATGGTCAAGTCTTCTTTTGGCATCCGCAAATGCCTGCTTGGCCTGAGTTTCCATCTTTTCCTTGATGCTCAGGATATTTTGCATTTTATAACGGAATCTTGCCATGTGATCCTCCGGGCAACATCTTCGGAATTACTATTTGGGATTGTCTCCTGCAAACAGCTCTTCCAGCAGATTTACGCTTTCTTCAAACGTATACTTAGCATCCGTGTCCTGACAAAGGAAATCATTTACAGCATTGATCTTGCTGATTGCATAGTCGATATTCGGATTGGATCCGCTCTTATACGCACCGATGTTTATAAGATCCTCGGCCTCATTGTATGTTGCAAGAACTGTCTTAAGTCTGCTTGCGGCCTGTTTATGCTTTTTATCGCATATGGAACTCATACATCTGGAAATACTCATTAGAACATCTATCGCGGGATAGTGGTTCTTATGTCCGAGTTTTCTGTCCAGTATGATATGTCCGTCAAGAATACTTCTTGCGGTATCGGTTATGGGCTCGTTAAAATCGTCTCCGTCTACAAGAACGGTATAAAGTCCGGTTATGGATCCCCTGTCCGAATTACCAGCTCTTTCCAAAAGCTTAGGCATCTCCGAATAAACCGAGGGAGGATATCCTCTGGTAACAGGAGGCTCTCCGCTGGCAAGTCCTATCTCACGCTGAGCCATGGAGAAACGGGTAAGGGAATCCATCATAAGAAGCACATCCTCACCCTGATCCCTGAAATATTCCGCAATAGCCGTGGCGGTAAGAGCGGCTTTTTTACGCTCGAGAGCGGGTCTGTCGGAAGTTGCGACTACCACAACGCTTCTCTTCATGCCTTCTTCGCCAAGGTCTCTTTCTATGAATTCTCTGACCTCTCTGCCTCGCTCTCCGATAAGAGCGATAACATTGATGTCAGCCTTTGTATTACGGGCAAACATACCCATAAGAGTGGATTTACCGACACCGGATCCCGCAAAGATACCGATTCTTTGTCCTTTACCGAGAGTGATCATACCGTCTACGGCTTTAACCCCGAGAGGAAGCACCGAGTCGATTATGGCTCTTCTCATGGGATCGGGAGGTGCGTTTTCTACGGAGTATCTTTCTCCGGTAATCTCGGTTCCGTCGGTAGGTTCTCCAAGTGCATTGAGAGTTTTACCGAGAAGCTGTCTGCTTGCGGTAACCATAAGCGGATAACCCGTATTGATAACAACACTTCCGAGACCAATACCGTCGGTAACTCCATAGGGCATAAGAAGGGTTCTTTTATCCTTGAATCCGACGACCTCGGCAAGTATCTCGGCAGAGGCCACCTCACCGGTTTCCTCATTCTTGGGGATAATCCTGCACAGATCTCCGAGTTTGGCATCAGGTCCCGCGGATTCTATGGTAAGGCCCACAACGTTAATAACCTTTCCCATCTTCTTGAAAAAGGTAAACTGTACAGCCCTATTATATTTTGAATAGTCTACATCCTTAACGGTTACCATATATTCGCCATATGAACAAAGGCCGGCGATCCCGGCCTTTAATTATTCGAATCATCCCTGCTGTAAGACAGCATTTTGAGCTTGGTTGAAAGCTCGGACAATTCAGTACCGAGACTGCAATCAAATATTCCGCCATCCGTCTCGATCATGCATGAATCGGGAGGAAGAGAAATATCTTCCATTATCTCGATGATGCTTCCGGGAACTTTAACAGCCTCCTCGAGAACTCCCTTTCTGGAATTCACATAATCATAATTGTCTTTGCTGATATGTATAAAAAAGCTTCTTGCTCCCTCAATATTTCTGAGAGCATTTGCAACAAGATGTCCCGCAATGGTCTTGTGTATCTTAAGATCCGTTTTAAGAATATGCTCATAGACATCGGTTATGGTATCTACAAGCTCAGGCTCCATATCGTTAAGCCTCTTCTGGTACAGCTCTTCCAGTTCTTCTTTCTCTTTATCAAGAGCTTCCCGCATGTCCTGCATTTCCTGAGCGGCTTTTGTCATACCCTCGGAATAGCCGGATTCATAGCCTTTGTTTCTGGCTTCCTCCAGAATCGAATCCGCTTTTGACTCAGCATCACTTTCAATCTTGGATGCTGATGCCTTGGCGGTATCAATGATCCTCTCAGCTTCCATATGAGCAGCATCCAGAAGAGCCTGAGTATCGGCATGACTTTCCGCTTTTATTACATTGGCAGCAAGGCCCTCGGTAAATTCTCCGCCTTCTCCCTCGGGGAAAATTTCGCTCTCCAAGGTAACGCCCTCTACAAGCTCCTCAACACCGGTGCTGTCGGCATTTATCCCTTCGACAAAACCGGAGTTCTCGGGTCTTTGCATTTTATAGCCGAGAGCGTCGATCCTTTTTTTGACAAGCTCATTCATATCGATAACGCGCTTGTCGCTACCCATATTCATATAAGAGGTTTTATATAAATTAGACAACTATCTCGTCTCCACCGCCTCTGGAGATTACGATCTCGCCGGAATCCTCCAGTTTACGGATAATATTAACAATCTTCTGCTGAGCTTCTTCAACATCCTTCATACGTACAGGACCCATGAATTCCATGTCTTCCTTGATCATTGTAGCAAGACGCTTGGACAGGTTGTTGAATACGGCATTCTGTACCTGTTCGTTGGCTGCCTTAAGAGCGATACCAAGATCGTTATTGTCAACATCACGAAGAACTCTCTGAATGGATCTGTCATCAAGCAGCAGGATGTCTTCGAATACGAACATCTTCTTCCTGATCTCGTCCGCAAGTTCGGGCTCTTCGATCTCCAGAGATTCCATGATATGTTTTTCTGTACCACGGTCGACGGAGTTGAGGATCTCGACAACGGAATCGACACCGCCGATGATGGTGTAATCCTGGTTAACAAGGGAAGCAAGCTTCTGCTCGAGTATGGATTCGACTTCCTTGATAACATCGGGACTGGTTCTGTCCATGACGGCAATTCTTCTGGCAACATCAGCCTGTCTGTCGGGGGCAAGTCCGGAAATGATCTGTGCAGCCTGCTGAGGTGCAAGGTATGACAGAATAAGAGCAATGGTCTGAGGATGCTCATCCTGAATGAAGTTGATGAGCTGGGATGCGTCGGTCTTACGTACAAACTCGAAAGGCTTAACCTGAAGTGATGCGGTGAGTCTTCCGATGACGTCCATGGCCTTTTCACTGCCAAGTGACTTCTCGAGCAGCTCTCTTGCATATCCGATACCACCTTCTGCGATATACTGCTGTGCAAGACATACTCCGTAGAACTCTTCAAGAACAGCTTCCTTAACATCAGGACCTACCGTTCTGGTATTGGCTATCTCAAGAGTGAGCTCTTCAATCTCCTCTTCCTTGAGGTGCTTAAATATACCCGCACTTCTCTCGGGGCCAAGCGTTATAAGCAGTATTGCAGCCTTTTGAAGACCGCTTATTTCAGATTGTGATGCACCGAAGGCCATTTATATATCTCCTATGATCAACCCCAGTCGTCGGTCAGCCAGTTACGAAGAAGTGCGGCTGCGGCTTCGGGATTTTCATCAACAAACTTTTCGATCATCTTCCTTGTTTCGGACTTATTCTCCACATCGATATCCTCAAGCTGAGGCTCGGGACTGGACTGGAGAAGATCTTCCACGGAAAGTTCGGGAGCAGTCTCCGCTTCCTCTTTCCTGGAACCCATACTTCTCAGAATGACAAATGCAAGAAGTCCGAGGATCAGAATGATAAGGAACGCGGACAATACGGTAGTCCAGCTGATCTGAAGACTTTCTTTGTCATAGAATATGGGAGATTCGTATGCAACGATAGTGATGTTGGATACGGGGATTCCTGTTGCATTGGAAGCTACGGAATACAGGTCCTCATCAACTTCCAGTTTGCGGTCTGCGGAATTGGCAAGTTTATACTCTTCCCATGTTGTTCCGTCGAGAAGGCCCTGTGCCTCGACATCTTCCTCGTGGATTTCTTTATAAGAGATCGCAGCGATGGACATGGATGAATTATTGTAGTTGATAGCACCTGCGGGAGTAATCTTATATTCCGATGACTCGTTGGGGAGATAATCCTTCTCCGTTTCCGCGCTTGAGGAAGAGCTGTTACCGTAATCACTTGTTACATAGGTTGTTCCCTCTCCGTTTGAATCGGTTCCGGGAATTCCTCCGACGCCGTTTTCGGATGAAGATTCATAAGTCTCTTCATGGGAAAGCATACCTTCGGTACGGTCGGAATTTGCATAATATTCTTTTACAGTCTTCTCATAGTTGGAATAATCCATATCGAGATGGCTGGTAACTTCAACATTGTTGTAATTGGGAGTTCCGAGAAGAACCTTCTTAACCTGGTTGGCAATCATAGCCTCAGCCTGGTTTCTGAGTTCCTGCATGGAATTTGCGATACCTGATGAAGAATAATCATCACCGCCCGCAAAAAGAAGTGTTCCGTCGGAATCAAGGATGGTGATATTGGCGGTATTACTGTTTCTTAAAAATGTCTGGATACACTTGGCAAGATTTGCAGCCTTTGCAGATGTGAAGCTTCCGTCATGCTCGATCTGAATATATGCGGATGCTTCTTCTTCGTTTGAAATTAGTGTTCCGGTATCTTCGGGGATATTGAGATTGACTTTACAGTCATCGATTCCGTCAATGGCCAGAATAACCGCTTTAAGTTTGTTCTCAAGATAGAGCTGATATCTCTTTGCGGTATCGGAAGTTGTTGTAGAAAGTGAACTGTTAAGCGCTTCTTCGAGAGTGTACTCATCGGGAACGAATCCTGATGAGCCGAGTGCAAGTTCGGCTGCGGTATATTGATTGGTCTCAACGCTTATTGTAAGTGCGTCCTGAGACTCTACATGAGCAATTGAATTCTCATCAAGAACTGCGATTATCTCCGATGCTTCCTTGGTGGAAGTAGCCGTTATCAGAACTTTGTATTTGGGTCTTGATACAAAGAATACAATAAGTGCAAATACAGCAACGGAAAAGACAGCAAGGCCGACAATTATACCTTTCTGTCTGGAGGTGAACTTATTCCACCACTCTTTGATCCTGTTCAATAATTCCTTTATTCTCTCAGGCATTTACTCCCGCCTCCGAAAAAAATTCGTCGCTCATCCCTGCAAGCAGGATCTTAAAATATCAGATCTGGATCTGCATCAGCTCTTTGTAAGCCTCGAGAAGTTTATCTCTGATAGCAACGGTATACTGCAATGCAGTCTCAGCTTTTTGAAGTGCAATGGTAAGATCATGTGTGGAATCAGACTGGCCCAGTGCAAAGAGGATCTCCTGATTCTCCGCATCGGACAAATACGCATTCGTAGTCTTGATCCCTTCAACGGCACTGTTAAATACGGACGAAAAAAGAGTACCGTCCGGTGATTCGCCTTCAATGGATCTGACACCGGTAGCTCCGCCGATCTTTCTGTAATCACCGGCGCCGGTAAGTTCATGTACAATCGATGGATTCATTTATATACCCCTCAAACTCTTATCAGCCCTGTCCGATCTGAAGTCCCTGCTGAGCCATAGCCTTGGCTGCATCAAACGCGGTAGCATTGGCTTCGTAGGAGCGGCTGGCATCGATAAGATTGGTCATCTCTGTAATGATATTTACATTGGGATACATTACATATCCGTTTTCATCCGCATCGGGATGTGAAGGATCGTAAACCATGTTCTGAGGAGTTTTATTATCCTCGAGAACTTTGGCAACCTTAACACCCTTTCCGGCATAATTCTTACTTACGGAATTGAGAACATGACTGAAGGTGTCGCTTCCGCGAACTCCCTTTTCCTCGAAATAAACAACCTTTCTGACATAAGGATCGCCATTTTCGGTACGCGTCGTATTGGCGTTGGCTACGTTCTGGGATATGATATCCATTCTGTAGCGCTGGGCGGTAAGACCGGATGCACTTATATCAAAAGCCGTAAACATTCCCATGGCTTACTCCTTTCATCACTTCATGACTTTGGTCAGATTGGTGAACTCTGTATTCAGTGCTCTCATAAGGCCCTGATATTTAAGCTGGTTCTGAGCGAGAAGAACATTCTCATTCTCTATATCAACGTTATTTCTGTCTGTTCTGTACGAAAAAGAAGCCGCATCCGTGTAAGCTCCCACATTAAGTCTTCTGAGCTTAAGATTTCCGACTTTCTCATCCATGGATTCGTATCTTCTGTATCCGAGCTCTTTTTCGAGAACGGATTCAAAATCAACATCCTGTCTCTTGTAACCGGGAGTATCAACATTGGCGATATTATTGGCAATGCACTGGTCACGAAGCCAGGCAGCATCTGCCGCCTTGTCAAGAACATTGATATAATCAAACGCACTTGTATTAATCATAAATGCTCCTTTTTTATGATACCTCACCAAATATTAATTATACTTAAATCAGCCAAAAACACAATATGTTTTTGGCATTTGGCAAGTCATCCACAAAATATGGTGTATAAAGGGAAAACAAAAAGGACCTGCCCGGAAGCAAATCCTTTTATAAATCACTCCTATAATCTTATCTAATCTTTTCCTTGAGGACATTATAGCACTTGTTATAAGTGCTTTCAACCTTTATCTGATGCCCTGGGATATCCTCATAGACTCGATCTCGTCGAATACATACTCGTTAAGAATCTTGATATATGTACCCTTCATTCCCGAAGATCTTGACTCAATTATGCCCGCACTCTCAAATTTCCTGAGTGCATTTACGATAACACTTCTGGTAATACCGACTCTGTCGGCAATCTTGCTGGCAACAAGTATTCCCTCATCGCCCTCCAGCTCGTCGAATATATGGACGATAGCTTCCATCTCGGAAAAAGAAAGAGTACTGATAGCGGACTTTACTACCGCAATCTTTCTGCTCTCTTCCGCACTTTCTTCGCTTACGGATCTGAGCATCTCCAGTCCTACGACTGTAGTGCCGTACTCCAGAAGAATGATGTCGTCTATATCATACTCTTTATCCATACGATATACGAAAAGAGTACCGAGACGTTCACCGGCAATCTCAATGGGAGTTACGATCGCTTTGTAGATTTTCGTATCTGTCTTTTCAAAGCCAAGGGTGTCAAGATTAACATTTTCCTTGGTAGACAGAACGGAAAGAAGTCTCTCATTGAGCATCTTATCGATAAACTCTCCGACTTCACCGCCGATCAGTTCGGTGATGGGATCTTCATCGGGAAGTATTCCGCGTCCGAGAAGCTTTCCCTTACGGCTTATAACGATGACGCTCGAAGACAGGATATCTCTCATTACCTGACAGATATCGTTGAAGACCACTTTACTTGAATTGTTGTTGTGGAGCAGTCTTCCAATTTTCCTGGTTTTATCAAGAAGCTGTACACTACTCATATCGGCCTCCGAGGAATAATCAATTACACCTACGGAAAAATGATATCAGATAAAAACAGGTATTTCAATGCAAATTATCAGATATTTTACAAAAATATCTTAATCTTTAAAAAAATTAGTTAAATTTTTGACTGAATTCTATTATTCAGCCTGCTCTGTGTTCTCGGAATAGCCGCATTCCTTGTCGGAGCATACATTCTTCTTACCCTTGGTAACCATGTATTTTCCGCACTTGGGGCACATCTTTCCTGCGGGCTTATCCCAGCTCATGAATTCACAATCGGGATAACCGAGACATCCGTAATATTTTCTGCCTTTACGTGTGATCTTGATAACAACCTCGCTGCCGCATGAAGGGCATGCGATTCCGGTCTTCTCATAGTAAGGCTTGGTGTTCTTGCACTCGGGATATCCGGGACATGCAAGGAACTTTCCGCTGGGTCCGTATTTGATGACCATCCTGCGTCCGCACTTCTCGCAGACTTCATCGGATTCCTCATCGCGGATCTCAACTTTCTCAAGTTCCGCATTTGCAACATCTACGGACTCCTTAAGATCGGGATAGAAATTCCTGATAATGGTCTTCCACTTAACTTCACCCTCTTCAACTCCGTCAAGAAGGCTCTCGATATTTGCGGTAAACTTCGCGTCAACGATCTGAGGGAATGCCTGATCCATAAGTTCATCAACGGCATGTCCGATATCGGTAACGTAAAGGTTCTTCTGCTCTTTTGTGATGTATCTTCTCTTGATCAGGGTTGTGATGGTTGGCGCATAAGTACTGGGACGTCCGATTCCCTGCTCTTCAAGTGCTCTTACCAGCGAACTCTCGGTATAGTGTGCGGGAGGCTGGGTAAAGTGCTGCTTGGGATCAAGCTCAGCAAGTTTAAGTTCTGACTTTTCGGTTACTGCAGAATCAAGGCTCTTCTCGTCCTCAACATCATCGGACTGTACATATACTTTTCTGTATCCGTCAAAAGTAAGACGGCTGGAAGCTACGGTAAATACGTGCTCACCCGCACCGATCTTGATGGAAAGAGTCTCATAAACGGCAGGAGTCATGCAGCTTGCAAGGAATCTCTGCCAGATAAGTTTATAAAGTCTGTACTGGTCTCTGGAAAGCTGGCTCTTAATTGACTCGGGCTCTCTGGTAAGGAGCGTGGGTCTGATAGCTTCGTGAGCATCCTGTATTCTTTTGCCGTTACCTTCAGAAGCATTCTTGCCTGCAGCATATTCTGCGGAGAAATTCTCCTTAAGATAATTCTCTGCCTGAGCCATTGCTTCATCGGAGACTCTGGTGGAGTCGGTTCTGAGGTAGGTGATAATACCTACTGTTCCCTCTCCCTTAATCTCGATTCCTTCATAGAGCTGCTGAGCTACGCTCATGGTCTTTGAAGTGGAGAAGTTAAGGCTCTTGCCTGCTTCCTGCTGAAGGGTTGAGGTGGTAAAAGGAAGGGGAGCTTTCTTCTGTCTTGTTCCCTTGGTTACGTCATTTACGACGAACTTCTCTTTTTCAACAGCCTTGATTATCTTATCTACTTCAGCTTTAGAAGCAAGTTTTGCTTTATCGGAACCTGTTCCGTAATATTTTGCCGTAAGGGGCTTCTTCTCTCCCTTTACATTGAGTACGGCATCAAGAGTCCAGTACTCTTCAGGAATGAATGCATCGATCTCTGCTTCTCTGTCACAAACCATGTGAAGAGCTGCGGACTGAACACGTCCTGCGGAAAGTCCGCGCTTAACCTTGGCCCACATAACGGGGGAAATGCTGTAACCTACGATACGGTCGATGACACGTCTTGCCTGCTGTGCATCAACAAGGTTCATGTCGATCTCTCTGGGGTGCTTTAAGGATTCTTTGACTGCATTCTTGGTGATCTCGTTAAAGGTGATCCTGTAGCATTTTTTATTTTCAAGGGCAAGTGCAGCCTGAAGATGCCAGCTGATTGCCTCTCCTTCACGGTCAGGGTCGGTTGCGAGATAAATGTTATCTGCCTTCTTGACTTCCTTTCTAAGGGAAGCAAGGATTTCGCCCTTTCCTCTTATAGTAATGTATTTAGGCTCGAAATCATTATCGATATCCACGCCCATGGAACTCTTGGGAAGATCCCTTACATGTCCCTGGGATGCGGTTACTTCATATCCTGAACCGAGAAACTTCTTTATGGTCTTGACCTTCGCAGGTGACTCCACTATTACGAGATTTTTTGCCATGAATGTCTCCTTCGGATTTTTCTACTAAATTCAAACGTAAAAATTTATACAACAAAAAAAATAAAAAATCAAATATTGAATGATCTCTCGAAATCTTGAGTGATCATGCCAGCTAAACTCTGGCAATTGAACTTTGACAAGTGAATATTACCTAAGATACAAAAGATAAGCATGAATAATAGACATAACACTGTTGCTATGCCTGAGAATACTGTATGAT
>JAGAYR010000030.1 GCA_017940415.1 Lachnospiraceae bacterium | reverse complement strand
TACTTTTGTGATACGAAAAACTGTTTAAGGGTTTTGATAAGATCGGCTTTGTTTATGGTCTTGAGAAGGTATCCTGCAGGTCTTAAGCTCATGACCTTCATGATGCTTTCCTTATCGTTCTTGCCGGTGAGGAATATTACTGGGATTCCCGATATCTCAGGATCCGATTTCATCATCTCATAAACCTTGGGTCCGCTTGTTATTGGCATATCGTAATCAAGCAGAAGGAGATCTATGGGATAGTTGGACATATGGTTGATCGCCTGCATTGCGGACGAAACGATGGTCACATTGTATTCGTTCTTGAGCCATTCTCTTATGATCTTAAGATAAGTCGAGTCATCGTCCACCACTAAGATGTTCTTTTTCTGGGTGAAGTCGGCAGAAGTGTACTTGTTCATGTCACTTATGAGCCTGTTCATATCCAGAGGACGAGCCATGGTGTCGCAGATGGATGCCTCGGGGATGACCCTGCAGATATACTGGAATTCATCGAGTCCCCCCAGCAGGTATAGCAGCATGTTCTCCTCGATGCAAAGGTCCTTCAGATAAACGAGAACGGATTGCAGAAGCTCTATGGTCTCGCCCCCGTCCGTGTAAAAGAGTATAAGTGCACAATCGTCCTTATATCTCTGGATGGAGTTGACATTTACCGGTTCTTCCAGGACGTTGAAACCTGCTTTTATAAGACCTCCGGTAATGGCACTTGTCATGAAGTTTTTCTCTTTTCTGATGAAAAGGATTGATGCCATTTTGGTTACCTCTTTTAGATAATAATAACATTTTATTATGGTTTGTATAATTTATGAAACAGCCCCAATTATTAAATGTTTGTAAAGCAGTAAAACGGGGGTAAAAAAGGCCTGTCCGGAGCCGTGAATTTCTTGCAAGTAAGGGGATTTTTAGGTATAATTTTATCGCTGTGAATTTTATGGCAATCATTCAACAGGAGGGATACAAAAATGGGACTTATTAGTGCCGCAATGTCAGCAGCAGGCGGAACACTTGCCGATCAGTGGCTTGAGTTTTTCTACTGCGACTCCATGTCAAACGACGTCCTTCTCACCAAAGGACAGATGAGAACTAACGGCTCCAGAAACAGCAACACAAAGGGAAATGACAACATCATTTCAAACGGATCCAAGATTGCAGTTAACGAAGGTCAGTGTATGATCATCGTAGATCAGGGTGCGGTTGTTGATTTCTGTGCAGAACCCGGTGAGTTCATTTATGATACATCCACAGAGCCTTCACTTTTCTATGGAAAACTCGGTGAGAATCTTCTCAACACCTTCAAGACCATAGGTAAGAGAATCGCAATGGGTGGAAACACCGGTAAGGATCAGAGAGTATATTTCATCAATACCAAGGAGATCCTTCAGAACAAGTGGGGCACTCCCCAGACTGTTCCTTTTAAGATCGTTGATCCCGATCTCGGAATGAAGCTTACCGTTAACATCAAGGCTAACGGCGAGTACTCCTTCAAGATCGTTGATCCCCTTCTTTTCTATAAGCATGTATCCGGCAATGTTACCGGCGACTACACCAAGGAGAATCTCGCTTCCATCATGAAGTCAGAGCTTTGCAGCGCTCTTCAGCCTGCATTCGCTAAGATCTCCGCTCAGCGTATCGAGTACGATCAGCTCGTTGGACATACCACCGAGCTTTGCAACATCCTTAACGAGGAACTTTCCTCTCAGTGGGGAGACCTCAGAGGTATCAACATCGCTTCCATCTCCATCAATTCCGTTAAGGCTAATGAGGAAGATGAGAAGAGACTTAAGGATGCTCAGGAGAGAGCAGTCTACAGAGATCCCAACATGGGAGCTGCTGCTATGACTCTCGGAACCGTAAATGCTATGGAAGCGGCTGCAAAGAACACCTCTACCGGACCCATGATGGCATTCGCAGGAATGAACATGGCAGGCATGATGGGCGGACAGCAGGCAGCAGGTATGTATCAGATGGGCCAGGCTCAGCAGATGTACCAGCAGCCCCAGATGCAGCAGCCTCAGATGCAGCCCGCAGGCGCAGTAGCAGGCGGCGTTGTAGCAGGATGGACCTGCTCATGCGGAACCGCAGGCAACACCGGCAAGTTCTGCTCTAATTGCGGATCACCCAAGCCTTCAAATGCAGGCTGGACCTGTTCATGCGGAACCGTAAACCAGGGTAACTTCTGCAACAACTGTGGTGCAAAGAGACCCGCAGGCGTACCTCTTTACAAGTGCGACAAGTGCGGATTCGAGCCCGAGGATCCCGCAAATCCTCCCAAGTTCTGCCCTCAGTGCGGTGACCCCTTCACCGAGGCTGACATCAAGCAGTAATAATCATTTGAGTTATCAAGAGCCCGTCCTCAAAATGGGGACGGGCTTTTTGAAAGGAAGATGAAAATGCAGGCAACTCTTATTTTATGGATCATATTTCTTGTTCTCTTTTTCGCAGCCGTTATAACGGTTGCGGTATTTGTCCACAAGATAAAAGCTAAATCCCGTCAGATTTCCAGAGATCTGTTTGGAAATGATGATCTTCTTGCTTCGCTTAAAAAGAACGAGCAGGAATATCTTCAGACTCCCAGATCGGTTTCCGACGGATCTTCCATTTATGCACCCAAACTTGCCAAGGATTTCCCCGAGTTCAATGTGGGCGAGATGACCGCCAGGGCTGAGAACTGTCTCAAGGAGTATCTTATGGCGATTGATACAAGGGATGCTTCCAAACTTCAGGACGGAAACGAGGAGCTTAAAGAGGCTCTTTTCCTGAGACTTAACGATCTCAATCTGAGAGATATCAAAGAGCATTACGAAGGCATCAAGATTCATCATACCGTTTTGAATACCTATAACAAATTCCCGGGAAGATGTGTTGTAAGATTCCAGTCTTCACTTCAGTACACTTTCTGGGCTGAGGATGCGAACGGTAAAGTTATAAGAGGCAGGAAGGATGTTCTGGATCAGACCAGATATTCCATCGACTGCTGTTATATTCAGGATGCCGATAAAGTTGAAAATATCGCGGCCGCAGGACATGCACTCAACTGTCCCAATTGCGGCGGCGCCATTACGAATCTCGGTGTTAAGACCTGTCCCTATTGCGGATCTGTCGTAACCGAATTCAATATAAAGGTTTGGAATTTCTGTGCCATCAAGGAGAGCGTTTAATGGGTCTTACTGACGGATTGAATCCTATGCAGCTTGCCGCGGTCACAGCCCCCGACGGTCCTCTTTTGATACTGGCCGGTGCGGGCAGCGGAAAGACGCGCACGCTTACATACAGGATCGCATATCTCATATCCGAGAGAAAAGTAAATCCTTATAATATCCTGGCAGTTACCTTTACCAATAAGGCAGCCGGGGAGATGAGAGACAGGGTAGAGAATCTGGTAGGACCTGATGCAAGGTTCATGCAGGTATCTACCTTTCATTCGGCATGCATGAGAATACTGAGAGCCAACATTTCTCTTCTCGGATACGACGACAGATTTACCGTTTATGATACGGACGATCAGAAGAGTGTGATGAAGGGCGTTTGCAAACGTCTTAACATCGACACTAAGAGATACAAAGAAAGAACCATTCTCTCCGAAATCTCATCTGCCAAGAATGAGCTCATGGGTGTTTCGGAATATGAGAAGTATGTTCTGAATGATTTTACCAAAACGGTCTATGTCAGATGCTACAACGAATATCAGGAGACTCTCAAAAAGAACGGAGCCGTCGATTTCGATGACATCATCATGCTGACCGTAAGGCTGTTCAAAGAATTTCCCGAAGTTCTGGACAAATACAGGGAGCGTTTCAAATACATCCTTGTTGATGAGTATCAGGATACGAATACCGCACAGTTTGAACTCATAAGACTGCTTGCGGACAAATACAGAAACCTCTGCGTTGTAGGTGACGACGACCAGTCCATCTACAGATTCCGCGGAGCAAATATCAGAAACATTCTGGATTTCGAGGAACATTATCCCGAAGCCACAGTCATAAAGCTTGAGCAGAATTACCGTTCGACCCAGTACATCCTGGATGCTGCCAATGCGGTAATAAGCAATAATTCGGGACGTAAGGATAAGAAACTGTGGACCGAAGAAGAGGGCGGTAAGAAGCCTGCATTCAATCAGTTTGATACCGCATTCGAAGAAGCGGAGTACATAGTCTCCGACATAAAGCACCGCAAGAAAATGGGAACCGCCGATTACGGAAGCTGCGCCGTTTTGTACAGAACAAACGCCCAGTCACGTATCATAGAAGAGCGTCTTATCATGGCGGGCATTCCCTATAATGTGGTGGGCGGAATCAATTTCTATTCCAGAGCCGAGATCAAGGACATCTTAGCTTATCTGAAGGTTGTGGACCTCGGAATAGACGATCTGTCTGTCAGAAGAATTGTTAACGTTCCCAAGAGATCCATAGGAAATGCGACCCTGGAGAAGGTTCAGGACTATGCCGAGGCAAGAGACCTGTCTCTTTTCACCGCAATGGTTCAGGCTGATGATATTCCCGGTCTCGGTAAGGCAGCTGCCAAGCTTAACGCCTTTACCGACCTCATAGGAGTGCTCAGGGGATACAGGGATAACGGGACCATTGCCGAACTTATCGCTAAGATCATCGAGATGACGGATTACGAGGAATATCTCAAGGATCTTGATGAAGAAAAAGCAGATGACCGTATCGGCAACGTTAACGAACTTGTAAGTAAGGCGGTTGCTTTTTGCGAAAGCAAGCCTGATGCCACACTTTCCGATTTTCTGGAGGAGGTTGCGCTTGTAAGTGATCTCGACTCGGCGGATCTATCGGAGCAGAGAGTGCTTCTCATGACGCTCCATTCCGCAAAGGGCCTTGAATTTCCCATCGTATATCTGACGGGAATGGAAGACGGACTTTTCCCCGGATATATGTCTGTTTCTTCGGGAGATCCCGAGGATATAGAGGAGGAAAGACGACTTGCATATGTAGGCATGACAAGGGCCGAGAAAGAGCTGATCATAACTTGTGCCAAGGCAAGAATGCTTCGCGGGGAAACTCAGTTTAATCCCGTCAGCAGATTTGTCACCGAGATACCTTCGGAGTATGTGGAGGGTTATATCCCCAAGAGGAGAAAGCCTTCATATGACGATTATGACGAAGGATATTCCCGTAAGTCCTACAGTTATCAGACAATAGAAAAGAATCCTGTCAGACGTGCGGACGAGAAAGTAACCCCTGTTAAGGCGGTCTTTTCTAAAGAATCTTTTGCTTCTCTGGGTATAAGAAAGGGTGTGGGCACCGCTTCTGCTCCTGCCGAGGTTGATTACGGCATAGGAGACAGGGTAAGACATTTCAAATTCGGAGCCGGAACCGTAACGAATATTGTCAAGGAACCCAGGGATTATAAGGTTACCGTGGATTTCGATGCTCACGGCACAAAAGTGATGTATGCTTCCTTTGCAAAACTTGTTAAGGAATGATACAATAAGTTGATTTACTGCGAGAATAACTCCGCGATGGAGCAATCCGTAAATAATCATTAAAACATTTTAATGACTGTATATGTGGAAAGGCGGTACATATGAGTTGTAAGGGCAATTGTAAGAAAGCGGATCTTAAGAACAAGCTTGGACTTGATATCGATCAGCTCAAGGATTTTGGCGGTTCACAGGCTGCCAGAGTTGCCGAACTTGCTGCAGCTGCAGGACTCGGCAATCTGATCGCAAGACCTTCTGATGACGAAGAAGACGAGAAGAAGTCCCATGCAGGACTTATCATTCTTGCCATTATCGGAATCATCGCAATCGGTTGCCTTGTTGGATATATCATTTATCGTCACTTCTGCCCCGATTATCTCGAGGACTTTGATGACGAGTTTGAAGACGACGAATTCGAAGATGATGATTTCTTCGCTGACGAAGCAGACAGCTGATCATGAAGAGAGGCCAGATCGTCGAGGGATATGTAGAAAGCTGTGATTACCCCTGCAAAGCACGTGTTAAGTGTGAAGAGGGGATTGTTGCAGTTAAGAATGCACTTCCCGGACAGAAGGTCCTTGTTCGTATAGGAAGAAGCAGAGACGGCAGAGCGGATGGCACCCTTGTTGAGGTTGTCGGCCGCAGCACTCTTGAAACAGGCAGGATATGCGCACACTTCGGAGATTGCGGAGGATGCGCATATCTTTCTATGTCCGAAGAAGATGAGATGAACCTGAAGGGCGAGCAGATGAAGAAGCTCTTTGCCCAAAGGGTGTCACAGAGCACTTCCAAATACGGCAGGGAACCGGAATGGGACGGGATCAGACAGTCCCCCAAAGTTTACGGATACAGAAATAAAATGGAATTCTCCTTCGGAGACGAGACAAAGGGCGGAGACCTGAATGTCGGTCTTCATAAGAGAGGAGCTTTCCACGACATAATAGATACCTCGGACTGCATGATAGTGGACGAGGATTACAGGACCATCCTGACATTAACAAGGGATTATTTCAGGGAAAATAAAACTCCCTTCTATCATAAGACGACTCACAGCGGATATCTGAGAAACCTGATGGTCAGAAAGGCCGCATATACCGGTGAGATACTGGTTTGCCTTGTGAGCGCTTCTTCCGAAAAGTGGGGAGAAGATGACAGTATTCTTTTGGAAGGATATATAAAAGCACTTACGAGTGCTTCTTATACCGGTAAGCTCGCGGGTATAATCCATATCATTTGCGATGCACTTTCGGATGCCATCATTCCCGATAAGACTGAGGTTATTTACGGGGAGGATCACATTAACGACAGACTCCTCGGACTTGACTTCAAAATAGGACCGTACTCTTTTTTCCAGACCAATTCATACAGTGCGGAAGTTCTGTATGGAATGGTAAGAGAATATGTTGAAAAGTGCGGCGGCGCGGATGGCAAGACCGTTTACGATCTTTACTGCGGGACCGGAACCATCGCCCAGATAGCGGCACCGTCTGCGAGCAAGGTTTACGGAGTTGAGATTATCCCCGAAGCCGTGGAAGCTGCGGTTAAAAACGCGGAGAGAAACGGAATAGACAATTGCGAATTTATATGCGGTGATGTGCTTAAGGTACTTGATGACCTTACGGATAAGCCGGATATCATCATACTGGATCCGCCCAGAGACGGAATCCATCCCAAGGCACTTCCCAAGATAATTGATTACGGAGTAGACCATATCATATACATCTCCTGTAAACCCACTTCTCTTGAAAGAGATCTGGAGGAGCTTTTGGCGGGAGGATATATGATAGAGCGCTACGGATGTGTCAACCAGTTCCCCTGGACCAGGGAGGTTGAAACAGTGATGCTTCTTAGGAAAGCGTGAACATGAAAGCAGCGAATAAAAAACCGGTTCATTACAACGCATTTATAAGTTATCGTCACAGCGAACTCGACAGCGAGATAGCCTCGGGACTCCACAAGCGACTGGAGGCTTTTTCGCTGCCTAAAAACCTTCGTAAGAAATTTCCCAAAGAGCAGCATAAGATCCAAAGGGTATTCAGGGATACCGAGGAACTTCCTCTTGCCACCAATCTTTCCGATCAGATAGATCAGGCCCTCAGGAATGCAGACTGGCTCATAGTCATCTGCACCCCGCGTCTCAAGGAATCACTGTGGTGTGCCAGGGAGATCGAGCTTTTCTCTCAGTATCACGATAAAGAACACATTCTGGCAGTACTTGCGGAGGGTGAACCTGCAGACAGTTTTCCGGAAGCAATACGTTTCCGCGAAAAGAAGATCAGGGACGAGGCAGGAAATGAACAGATCATAAGGGAAGAAGTAGAGCCCCTTGCTGCGGATGTAAGAGGAAAGACCAAGTCCGAAAGAAAGAAGAAGATGGATGATGCTATTCTTCGGATGGCAGCACCAATGTACGGACTGGGATATGATGACCTGAAACAAAGACACAGGGAACAGCGCATCAGACGTATCGCTTCGCTTTCTGCTCTTGCTGCGGTCATTTTCCTGATATATGCGATTACCAGTACCGTACTAACACTTCGTATCAATGAGCAGAAGATTACCATAGAAGAGCAGCACGCTCAGCTTCAGGAGCAGTACAGCCTGCAGCAACTCAAGTATGCGCAGTCAATGGCAATGGTATCGGGGGAACTTCTAAATCAGGGTATGGGACAGGCTGCGGCTTATGCCGTAAGGAACACCATGCCTGATGATATGAAAGACAGTGATCTTCCCTATGTCCCTTCCTGTCAGTATGCACTATCGAATGCACTGGGAATATACGAAGCGGATATATTCATCCCCGAAAGCACCATGGAGATCCCTGAAGATGATGATTTCTGGGGATATGCAGGAGATTATTACTTTCTTAACGATTACCTCGGCGGACAGACCGTCATGTGTGCCGCTGATTTTGACAATAAATATGTGCTTGTCGTTTCTTCGGATGCCCGGGTATATCTGTATGACAAGAATGACAAGATCCTCATGGACGCTTCCGTGAGCTTATTTGCGGAGACACCATCAAATTATGTTTCCGCGGCTGCATATAAGGATGGGGTTCTGTATTTGCTTTTCTCCCAGGCACCGAGAGTATGCTGCTATAGATTCAAAGACTTTGAGGATTATGATCCTGCGGGCACGGGAAACAGAGACGATTATTACGAGAACAGAGGCTCCATGGCCCAGATAGGAGAGGCTGTGGAATCCGATGACGGAAGATACCTGGCAGTTCAGGGAAACGATCACAGCCTGCGGATATATAAAGCTTCGGACGAAAAGCTGAAGAATTGTCTCAAAGCGATATATGATATCAAAGGGCAGTTCTGTTCGATGATAGCTCTTGAAGGAACGGATTATTACCTTCTTACCTACAGCGGCAAGTTCAGCTACCTTCTGGATGAAAACCTGGACGTAATAGCAAGGGTTGCCAACTTTTACGATTATTCTGAGGATGAGGAGGCATTTGTCCTGTATCATAATCCGGACGGTAATCAGGATTATGAGCTTTACTATGTACCGCTTCTGGAATATGAGGAGATCATCGAGCTGGCAGACGATTATATAGAGGATTTTGAGCCCGATGAAGAAATGCTCGAGAGATATCAGATGCTTTCGGACTGAGGCTTAAGAGCAAAAAATGACGTATTTACGGGTTTTTGTGATGTTGATATAAGTCCCGAAAACCCCTATAATATCTGCTGGTTTATGAAAGCAGATCAAATGGCATAATGCAGTAGTTCCGGGCAACCGGAAGATTCAGAAAGGAAGATTTTCATGAAAAGAACAGACATCCATCGTATCCTGATAATCGGATCCGGTCCCATCATCATCGGCCAGGCATGTGAATTCGATTACTCCGGAACACAGGCCTGCAAGGCTCTCAGAAAACTCGGTTATGAGATTATCCTTGTTAACTCAAACCCTGCGACCATTATGACAGACACTGAAACGGCGGATGTCACTTATATCGAGCCTCTTAATGTTAAGAGACTTACCCAGATCATTGAGAAGGAGCGTCCCGATGCACTTCTCCCCAACCTTGGCGGACAGTCCGGACTTAACCTTTGCTCAGAGCTTGCTCAGGCAGGTGTCCTTGATAAGTACAACGTTAAGGTTATCGGCGTTCAGGTAGATGCCATCGAGCGCGGTGAGGACAGAATTGAGTTTAAGAACACCATGGATGAGCTCGGAATCGAGATGGCTCGTTCACAGGTTGCTTACAGCGTGGATGAGGCTGTTGAGATTGCATCCCGTCTCGGATATCCCGTAGTACTCAGACCCGCTTATACCATGGGTGGTTCAGGCGGCGGACTTGTATATAACGTAGAAGAGCTTAAGACCGTCTGCGCAAGAGGTCTTCAGGCTTCCATGGTTCATCAGGTTCTCGTAGAAGAGTCCGTTATCGGATGGGAAGAGCTTGAGCTCGAAGTAGTAAGAGATTCAACCGGTAAGATGATTACCGTCTGCTTCATCGAAAATATCGATCCCATGGGCGTACATACCGGAGATTCATTCTGCTCTGCACCCATGCTTACCATTTCACAGGAAGTTCAGGACAGACTTCAGAAGTATGCATACAGCATCGTAGACAAGGTTCAGGTTATCGGCGGATGCAACTGTCAGTTTGCTCATGATCCCAAGACCGACAGAATCATCGTTATCGAGATCAACCCCAGAACCTCAAGATCCTCAGCTCTTGCTTCCAAGGCAACAGGATTCCCTATCGCACTTGTTTCCGCTATGCTTGCCTGCGGACTTGATCTTAAGGATATCGAGTGCGGTAAGTACGGCACTCTTGATAACTACAAGCCCGACGGAGATTACATCGTAATCAAATTCGCAAGATGGGCATTCGAGAAGTTCAAGGGCGTTGACGATCATCTCGGAACTCAGATGAGAGCCGTAGGTGAAGTTATGAGTATCGGTAAGACTTACAAGGAAGCATTCCAGAAGGCTATCAGATCTCTTGAAAAGAGCAGATACGGACTGGGCTTCGTTAAGAACTTCCACGACATGACTCTTGATGAGCTTATGAAGGAACTTGTTAATCCCACATCCGAGAGACAGTTCATCATGTATGAGGCTCTCCGTAAGGGAGCAAGCATCGATGAGCTTCATGAGATGACCAAGATCAAGAAGTATTTCATCGAGCAGATGAAGGAACTTGTAGATGAAGAGGAAGCTATCATCGCTTCCACCAACGGCAAGGTTCCCGCTGCAGATGTTCTCACTCAGGCTAAGAAAGACGGCTTCTCAGATAAGTATCTTGCACAGATCTGCAAGGTAAGCGAAGAGGAGATCAGAAACGCACGTGAGGCAGCAGGCGTAGTAGAGGGCTGGGAAAGCATTCACGTAAGCGGAACCAAAGACAGCGCTTATTACTACTCAAGCTACAATATCGAAGACAAGAGTGTAGCTTCCGATAATGCCAAGAAGGTCATGATCCTCGGCGGCGGCCCCAACCGTATCGGCCAGGGTATCGAATTTGACTATTGCTGCGTACATGCTGCATTTGCACTTAAGAAACTCGGTTATGAGACTGTTATCGTTAACTGTAACCCCGAGACCGTTTCAACCGACTACGATACATCCGACAAGCTCTACTTCGAGCCTCTTACCCTTGAAGATGTTCTCAGCATCTACAGGAAAGAAAAGCCCGTCGGAGTTATTGCACAGTTCGGAGGACAGACTCCTCTTAACCTTGCTGCAGACCTTAAGAAGTACGGCGTTAACATTCTCGGAACCACTCCCGAGACCATCGATATGGCAGAGGACAGAGATCTGTTCCGCGATATGATGGACAGACTCGAGATTCCCATGGCAGAATCCGGAATGGCATCCGATGTAGACGGAGCAAAAGAAATCGCACACCGTATCGGATATCCCGTTATGGTTCGCCCTTCATATGTCCTCGGCGGAAGAGGAATGGAAGTCGTACATGATGACGAGCAGATGGATGTCTATATGAAAGAGGCTGTAGGAGTTACTCCCGACAGACCCATCCTTATCGACAGATTCCTTCACAACGCTACCGAGTGTGAGGCAGACGCAATCAGCGATGGCGAGAATGTATTCGTTCCCGCAGTCATGGAGCATATCGAACTTGCAGGTATTCACTCAGGAGACTCTGCTTGTATCCTTCCTTCCAAGCACCTTACCGAGAAGCAGGTTGCTACCATCAAGGATTACACCAGAAAGATCGCTAAGGAGATGCATGTCGTAGGTCTTATGAACATGCAGTATGCTATCGAGGATGATGTTGTATACGTACTCGAGGCCAATCCCAGAGCATCACGTACCGTTCCTCTTGTATCCAAGGTATGTGACATCAACATGGTCAAGCTTGCAACAGAGATCATGATGAGTTCCATCACAGGTGAGGCTTCACCCGTCCCCGGACTCCAGGACAGAACAATCCCTTACTACGGTGTTAAGGAAGCGGTATTCCCCTTCAACATGTTCCCTGAAGTAGATCCCGTCCTTGGACCCGAAATGAGATCCACCGGAGAAGTTCTCGGACTTTCCGATAATGTAGGAAAGGCATTCTTCAAGGCAGAAGAAGCTACCAAGACCGAGCTTCCTCTTTCCGGAACAGTACTTATAAGTGTTAACCATGATGATAAGCCTTACCTTCTTCCCATCGCACAGAGCTTTGCGGATGACGGATTCAAGATTCTCGCAACCGGTTCCACTTATGAGAAGATCGTAGAAGCAGGAATCAAGGCTGAGCGCATCAACAAGATCTTCGAAGGAAGACCCAATATCGTCGATGCTATTAAGAACGGAGAGATAGATCTGATCATTGATACTCCTTCCACCAAGAAGGATGATGTAAGCGACTCTTACATCCGTCAGAACGCTATCAAGCATCACGTTCCTTACATCACTACCATTGCCGGAGCAAGAGCTACCGCAGAGGGAATCAAGGCAGAGCTTTCCGGAGAGGGCGTACATGTACGTTCACTTCAGGAATATCACTCAATGATCAAATAAGCATAGAGCCCTGAGATGCATCAATAAGTATTATCATTACGTACCGGTATCTCTGTTTTCGGATACCGGTACTTTTATTGAAGGAGGCTGCAAATGGATGAAAAAGAAATCATGACAGGAAACACATCCGAAGAAAGAGATTATGAGCAGGAAATCATAGAACTGTTGCAAAGCGGCCTTCCCGATTCGGAAATATCCGAAAAACTGTCCGATTATCATGACAACGATATTGCGGGCGCTATCGAAGAACTGGATGAAGAGCAGAGAAATCATATCTTCGACATAATCGGCGAAGAGAGAGCGGCTGAGATCCTTGCATACGTCGAGGATTCACATGAGATCCTTGCAGAGATGCCTGCAGAGGAAGCTGCAAAGTTCCTCGAGAACATGGATACCGACGATGCTATCGATATTCTCGAAAACATGGATGAGGAGACCGCAGAGAACCTGGTCGAACTCATGGAAGCAGAGGCCGGAGAAGACATAAGACTCATTCAGTCTTATGACGAAGAAGAGATCGGTAGCCGAATGACCACCAATTTTGTGGTCATCAGAAACGACCTTAATATCCGCTCCGCAATGAAGGAACTGATAAAACAGGCCGGAGAGAACGACAACATCATGACCATCTATGTTGTGGATGAGAAGGATGCTTTCTACGGTGCCATCGATCTTAAAGATCTCATCGTTGCAAGAGATACCGCAGATCTTTCGGAACTGATCATCACATCATATCCTTATCTGACAGATCACGAGATCGTTTCCGACTGCATTGAAAGAATCAAGAGTTACGCGGAAGACTCCATCCCCGTACTTAATGAAGAAGGCCATATCCTCGGCGTCATCACATCCCAGGATATCGTAGAGGCCGTTGATGATGAGCTCGGTGAAGACTATGCAAAGCTGGCAGGTCTCTCCGAAGAAGAAGACTTAAACGAGAAAACTTCCGTATCCATCAGGAAGCGTATTCCCTGGCTGATCGCGCTTTTGCTGCTGGGAATGCTGACCTCGACTCTTGTAGGTGCATTCGAAGGCGTTATCGCAGCAATTCCCGTTGTCATAGCATTCCAGTCACTTATCCTGTCCATGTCAGGTAACGTGGGAACACAGTCTCTTGCGGTTACCATCAGAGTTATCGCAGATGAAGATCTTACCATGGCGGATAAGGTAAAACTGATTTTCAAAGAGGGTAAGGTCGGATTCGGAAACGGACTTATACTTGGCATCATATCCATCCTGGTAGTAGGAATCTACATTCATTTTGCCAAGGGCGAAGCATGGAACTATTCCGTCACCGTATCGGTATGCGTAGGCTTTGCGATGCTGGTTGCGATGCTTGTGGCTTCCATTACCGGAACCATCATTCCTCTGTTTTTCAACAAAATAAAAGTGGCCCCTGCCGCAGCATCGGGTCCGTTTATCTCAACACTTAATGATATTTTGGGAGTTGCACTCTATTACGGCCTTTGCTGGTTCCTTCTTATCAAGGTATTCAGCCTCGGCGGAGTGTAAGATCACTGAACGTAGGGTTTTATTTTATCGGAAGTGCGATCCTTCTCAAGTGAATCGTAATATCTGTAGAGAGTCTGTGTTCCGTTTTCAAGAATGTAGTAATGTCTGATGTAAGGAACCAGCAGAATAAGAAGCAGGAGCATAAGCGCACCGAGAGGAAGGTATCCCGTTACGCATATTCCCAGAAGAGTCATCACGGTCATGAGGGCAAAGGTCATGGTGACTATCAGGTGAATGAATCTCTCGTGTTGGAAGAATTTTATCTGTACGAGGACCTGTGCTCTGAGCACCTCCAGTTCCTCTGCGGAAAAAACTCCGTTTTCAGCTTTCTCCGAGATGTCTTTAAGATATGCCATGTAATTCAGTAAACGTTTTTCCATTTTTCCACCTCACATGTTATCATTATATCACTTTCACAGAGTTATACATGAAGAGATGAAGGGTTAAGGTATTGTTCGAAAAACTTTATCCTACAAAAGAAAACGACTCTGCATATACGATCCCTTATGAGAGCCTCTATGCTCTCGGCAAAAGAGGGATCATTTATGATATAGACAATACTCTTGTCATGCACGGCGCTCCTGCCGATGACAGGAGCAGGGAGCTGTTCGATAAACTCAGATACATCGGTTTTAAGACGGTTCTCTTATCCAATAACAAAGAAAAAAGAGTAAAGCCTTTTGCGGATGATGTGGGTTCCGAATATGTTTATAAAGCGGGCAAACCTTCCAAGAAAGGATATGAAGATGCGATGAAGATAATGGGCACAAAGCCCGAGACTACTATCTGCATCGGAGACCAGCTCTTTACGGATATATGGGGAGCAAACCGTGCGGGGATAGAGACCATCCTCACCAAACCCATAGATAAAAAAGAAGAGATTCAGATCGTATTAAAAAGAAAACTTGAGTGGTTCGTACTCAGGGCGTATCACAGAAAGAACAAGGTTAAAAAATGAGATCTATCAGCGGAACAACATATATCTGCGGACTTATAGGAAATCCTGTGGCTCATACTAAGTCACCGGCGATTCATAATTTCCTTGCGGAAAAAACCGGCTTTGATCTGGCTTACGGAGCATTTCCGGTAGATACCGGAAGATTGGACAAAGCAATTCCCGGTGCCTTTGCTCTGGGAATCAAAGGACTTAATGTGACTGTTCCTTATAAGCAGGATGTTATTCCTTATCTGTCGGAAATAGACCCTCTTGCGGAAAAGATCGGTGCGGTCAATACACTTGTAAGGACCGAAAACGGGTATAAGGGGTTTAACACAGACATGCCGGGATTACTCAGGGCTCTTGAGAGAGACGGAGTTTCCGTAAAAGGCGAAGATGTGATCATCCTGGGAGCGGGCGGCGTTGCAAGAGCTGCAGCCATGATGCTTGAGACCGCCGGCGCTGAGGGCGTTACCATAATGAACAGAAATACCGACAGGGCGGAGTCTCTTGCGTCGAGCATAAATGAGATATGCGGAAGAAGTTTTGCACATTCTCTTCCCGTATCCGCTTATCACAGACTTCCTCTTGATGCCAGATATATTGTGATCCAGGCTACAAGTGTCGGTATGCATCCCGATACGGAAAAGGCAGTTATAGAAGATCCGGAGTTTTATAAGAGAGTTAAGATAGGATACGATCTTATTTTTAACCCTCCCGAAACAAAATTCATGAAGCTTTGCAGACAGGCCGGTGCAGACAGCTATAACGGTTCAAAGATGCTTCTTTATCAGGGAATCATAGCTTACGAATACTGGACCGGGCTTTCAGTTGATGATGATCTTGCTGATGCCTGCTATGCGGAAGTTTTCAAATGAGTAATACCGGACATAAGAAAAACAGTGAATACCAAAAAGGCGGGCACCTCGTCCTTATCGGATTTATGGGAAGCGGTAAGACTTCCATCGGAAGAAGTCTTTCCTACAAATTAAAGAGGGCTTTCTATGATACCGATAAGATGATCGAAGAGCGTGAAGGCATTACGATATCCGAGATCTTTAAGACCAAGGGTGAGAAATATTTCAGGGAACTTGAGACACAGGTTTTGAGAGAGATCAGAGATGACAAGATCCCCAGGATATACTCTCTTGGCGGCGGAACTCCCGTAAGTCTCCAAAACCAGCCTTTGATAAAGACAATAGGAACAGTGGTTTATTTAAGACTTCAGCCGGAGGAAGTATGGGAGAGGCTTAAGGGCGATACCACAAGACCCCTTCTTCAGTGTGAAGATCCTCTCGCTAAGATAAGAAGTCTTATGAAGCTGAGAAGCCCCGCCTATGAAAGATGTGCGGACATCATCATAGACAACGGAAGCAAGGAACGGGACGACGTTATCAAAGAAATACTTGAAGAGCTTCAGAACAGAGGGTGGGAGATACCGCCCGAAAGCTATAAGCCTTCAACCGATGCGGATAATACGGAGAATAAAGAATGAAGATCCTTGTCATAAACGGTCCCAATCTGAATTTTCTCGGGATTAGGGAAAAGAATATTTACGGAAATCAGGATTATGATTATCTGATAGCCATGATAGAAGCTTATGCCACGGAGAAAGGCATAGAAGTCGAGTGCTTCCAGTCAAATCATGAAGGTGCCATCATCGATAAGCTTCAGGAGGCTTATTTTGACGGAACTGAAGGCATAGTGATCAATCCCGGGGCCTACACTCACTACAGCTACGCCATTCATGATGCACTCAAAAGCCTTGAAAAACCCGTAAAGGTAGAGGTTCATATCTCGGATATATCCTCCAGAGAAGAGTTCAGGAAAGTGTCGGTAACAGCCCCCGCCTGTGACAAACAGATATACGGAAAAGGCCTTGCGGGCTATACCGAAGCCATGGATTACATATTAACTGCCGAAAAAACAGGTTGAAATCCGTATTTTTTTAATGTAATATAGTCGAGGATTATTTTTGGTTGGCAAAATTTAGGAGGTTTTTATGATTTCTGCAGGTGACTTCAGAAACGGTATTACTATCGAGCTTGATAACTCAGTTTATCAGATCATCGATTTCCAGCATGTTAAGCCCGGAAAAGGAGCGGCATTCGTCCGCACCAAGCTTAAGGACATCAAGAACGGCGGCGTTGTAGAGCGTACTTTCCGCCCCACCGAGAAATGCCCTCAGGCTCATATAGACAGAAAGGATATGCAGTATCTCTACAAGGATGGCGATCTTTATTCCTTCATGGATACCGAGACCTACGATCAGGTTCAGCTTGCAAGCGACCTTGTCGGTGATGCTCTCAAGTTCGTCAAAGAGAACGAGATCTGCAAAGTTTGCTCTCACAACGGAAACGCATTCTCTATCGAGCCCCCTCTTTTCGTAGAGCTTGATGTAACAGAGACTGAGCCCGGCTTCAAGGGTGATACCGCTACCGGCGCATCCAAGCCCGCTACCGTTGAGACCGGCGCTATGGTTCAGGTTCCTCTCTTCGTTAACACCGGAGACAAGATCAAGATCGATACCAGAACCGGCGAGTATCTCTCAAGAGTATAATCTTAGTCCTTTCATAGCAATGTGACTGACAGCCATGCGTATTCGCATGGCTGTTTTTGTTTGCGCGCCATGGGCGCGCTCTAACGGGTGTAAGTCCCGAACACGCCTAGGCAACGAGGAAGTGTATAGCTGAACAGCAAGGGTGTTTACCGCGAGGTGGAATCTGAAGGAAGCTGTAGGCAAACTCTTGG
>JAGAYR010000029.1 GCA_017940415.1 Lachnospiraceae bacterium | reverse complement strand
AGTAGTCAACAAGCAGACCAAGGATAATTATGATGGCTACAACCATCAACATAGCAAAAGGTGATCACTGATTATGTGACCACCTTTTCTATTGATCATATTTTGTTTATTTTGTCTGTCTACTTGACAGACCCCAGATCACAACTTGAAGCAGATGCTCTTTTGTATTACACAAATCAATGCTTATTCTACGTTCTTCAGTGCCACATCCATGGGAATCCTCTTGATCCTTATAAAGTCCACCACCGATACGAAGGCATATCCGATGAGCAGATATAAAACTGAAAGGATCATAGATCCTACTGTCATATAATATGCAAAATATCCGTCGAAATTCATCAGGAATATTTTAAACAGCCACAGCATAAGCCCATATCCTGCAACAAATCCGATAAGTGCAAATATGATTACCACCATAGCAGTCGGGATTATATATAACGCACCTATCTCTTTGTTTTGGAATCCAAGAATCTTGACCATGGATATCGAGTGTTCATTTCTCTCGATGATGATCTTGGCGAGCAGATATATAAGTGCAGCCGCCATTATAACAAGAGCATACTTGAACATCTTCATAATGGTTCCGAATGAATGGTTCAGCTGAACGGTAACCTTCTTTATATCATCTGAGGTGATCACAGCCCCGATATACTGATCATCTATATCGGTGATTTCATTCCTTGAGAAGTATCCGGTAAATTCATCGTCTTCTCTATCAAAGATGATATTAAAACTATCGAGATTCATAAATGCGGCTATACCGCCGTCATAATCCACGAATCCCGCAACGGTGAACTCATAGGATTTGTTTTCATACTCCTCATGAAGAGTTATCACATCTCCGACATCCAGTCCGAACTTAGTTCTGAAGGCACTTGATATGTACACATTTCCGTCCGAGACATCATCAGGAAGGGTTACATATGAACTGTCTGGCTTAATACCATATACAGTCACTCCTTCATCTCCGCCGGTTCCCATTCCTTCACGAATTCCCGTATTTGCTTTGGGGTAAAGAAGACTTGCCGCACCGAATGCTTCCGCCGTACTCTCCGATGTTTCAATGATCTCATCGTCATCGTCTCTGCTGCTCATGAGCATGTACTGGTAATCCGCAAATACCATGTCCGGCGCTTTCTCGGAATAATGATTCAAAGAATCCGGAAGTCCGAATGCAAAGCACAGCATAAGCTCTATGAATATAACTCCGAATATCAATACGATATAGTTGGGTATATTCTGAAAAAGTATCCTCAGTCTGAATCTTCGCATAAAAGACCAGTGGGGAAGTCTCATAGCCTTTGTTCTCTTTGTTTTCACAAGATCATGTCTTAAGAATCTGAGGGGACTGATTCTCAGTTTCTTTACAATGATGAATAGGTTGATAAAGAACATGAGAAGCAAAGGTATTATCGTAGTTTTAACAAGTGCTGTAGTACTCGATACAAGTCCGCACTTAGGAAGGCTGTAACTCTGATAATACACATTGACCATAAAGTCTTTGAAAACCGTATATCCGAGCACATTTCCCAATATCGCTCCGATGATCGTTACGATAACCGGCATGGACATATAATGAACGGTGAGTTCTCTTCTGCTGTATCCTGAAGCTCTCAGAGTACCGATCACCGTACATTCCTTATCGATCGTATTGCTGATAGTTATAGCGAAAATAAAAGCTATGACCCCGATCAGGATATAGCAAAGAACTGCAGTTGCGGATGAATCTCCCTCAATATCAGTAATTGCAAAATTACTTGCCTGACTGATGTATTCAGGAAGATAATCTTCTATCTCATTATCATCCGTAAGTGAATGAGTAATAAGCGATTTAAGAAATCTCTCTGAATAGTCCGCCTGCTCTATCTTGTCTGCAGGCTTATTATCATACTGATATGCATAGTTGTAATGAACTCTGGAATTAAGTGAGTCAAATCCTTCGGGTGTCACCATTGCAACATCAAATCCGAAGGCATCAAACATAAGATCCTTATTGGATTCATGAAGTGTCAGATAATTTACATATGAAAGAAGGCCGACAACTTCAAACTTCTTACCGCCTACGGTTATGGTATCACCGATCCCAACTCCGAGATTATCTGCATGCATTCTGTCGATGGCAATTTCGGAAGCAGTCTCCGGTGCTCTTCCATAGTTAAAAGATGCCATATCAATTACGGAATCACTTTTAAAGATTCTTACATTAGCTTCTGCAGTTCCGTCGTTATCATCATCTTCCGGCTCTTCTCTGTAGAAATGCTCATAGACAGTTACGGAAACAGGAGTAAATTCGGGATCATCAAGTTCGTATCTGTCCGCAATCTTGTCCCATTCTTCGTCTACTTTCTTAATTACTTCGTTATGAGCTTCTTCATATGCTTCTTTTTCGGCGTCTTTAAATTCATCAGACTCCCTTGCCTCTTCAAGAGCCGAATCAAAGCTTTCACTTATGGCATTATCAATCTGCTCACTGATGATATCTTCATCATCAATTCCGTATAAAGCGCACTGAGCACGAACGCCTTCTTCGATTGCCTCATTTACTGCATTTGCCAGTTCTTCTTCGATTGCCTCAGCCACCTTTTCATCAGCTTCATCCATTCCCTTTTGAATGAAATATTCACGTACATCCGCAAGCTCACCTAAACTGATATCATCAAGAAGTTCATCTGATGCTCTCTCGGAGAGTTCAAATCTTCCGTCCTCAAGATTCAGTTCATCTCTATTTGCGTAAACGGAAGCAAGCATGCTGTCATGACCGACATACATACCGGAGATTACACTGATCATGATCACCATGAAAACGATTATTACAAGATACTTGTGCCATTCGGAAACAAGCTCTTTGGGTATTCTTTTTATAAGAGGATTTCTCATTGTAGCCTCCTTACCACTCGAGCTCGGAAGCCGGAATCTTCTTATCGTTAAGATCATTATGACGGACTACACCATCCCTTAATTTGATCACATGATCCGCCATATACTTGATGGCTTCGTTATGTGTGACCATGATGATGGTGCTGCCGTATTTTTTATTACAGTATTCGATAAGTGCAAGAATTTCCTTGGAGGTTTTGTAGTCAAGCGCTCCGGTAGGCTCATCGCACATAAGTATATCCGGATTCTTAACTACAGCTCTTCCGATAGAAACTCTCTGCTGCTGTCCGCCGGATAATTGATTAGGATATTTGTACTTATGATCCTGAAGTCCGAGTGTCTTAATAACCTCTTCAACGTCAAGTGGTTTATCGGACAGATATGCTCCGACTTCGATGTTTTCTTTTACATTGAGATTAGGAATAAGATTATACATCTGGAAAACATATCCCAAATGCTTTCTTCTGTATATGGTAAGCTGATGCTCGTTCATATCTTCGAGCTTATCCCCGTTAATGCTTACATATCCCGAATCCGGCGTGTCAATTCCGCCGATGATATTAAGAAGTGTCGATTTACCCGACCCCGAAGGTCCGAGCAGAACACAGAATTCCCCCTTCTTAACAGTAAAGTCCATTCCCCTCAATACATCCTGTCTGGCTTCCCCGCTTCCGAAACTCTTTTTAAGATCTCTGATTTCCAAAAAGCTTTCTTCCATTTTTTCCTCCCGGATATATACAGACTTAGCCATATGTAATTTGGGTTAGTTACCACTAACACAATGAACTATTTTACACAATATTACTAAACTGTCAACTCCTGCTATATTCATCAAAGCGGATAATGTATGTACATGCGTTTTTTATCAGCTCAACATCATGAGTTACTATAATGACAGTCTTTCCCATTTGTTTAAGTTCCTTCAATATATCCGCAACCTGATTCATGTGATAATAATCCAGTCCGCTCGTAGGTTCATCAAACAGAATTATGTCCCTTCCCGAAGCAATAGCTGATGCTACAGCTACTCTCTGCTTCTGACCTCCTGACAAAGCAAGAGGATGTTTACCGGCGAATTCTTTAAGATCCAGAGATTCAAGAATTTTTAATGCCTCTTCCTTATTCTCACTTTCCTGGGATATCATAACTTCTTCAAGAACACTGTCGGTAAAAAGCTGATGGTTCACATCCTGCATTACCATATAAATCTTCCTGCGCCTTGCTTTATTATTCCAGGATTCATACTTGACTTTAGGATCAGCCTTACATTTTCTTTCCATGCCGCACAGGCACCGTAAAAATGTGGACTTACCGGCACCGTTTGCACCGACAATACCTACTATCTCTCCCTCAGGTATTTCCATTTTCGGAATGTCAAATACAGGCGGTTCCTTTTGATAGGAATACTTCATGTCTGTAAGAATAAGTTTATCTTTCTTATCACTGTCTTCTCCGGTACAGTCATTAATCTCTGCAGGATCCTGCACCATCTCTGCTCTGAGTCCCAGGTTATGAAGTTCTTCTTCGGATAGAGATCTGAATTCCTCCGCAGAGTATTCTTTTACTATCTCACCTGAATTCATCAGAACCGATCCTGTGATAAACGGAAGCAGATATGATATACGATGCTCGGCTATAAGAATGGTTTTACGTTCTTCTATCCAGGCCTTTAACATCTTCTGAAGCTCGCATATTCCCTTATAGTCCAGATTTGCGGAAGGCTCATCCAGTATAATGACATCCACAGGTTCCACCGCAATACTTGCACAGGCAATCTTTTGTTTCTCCCCTCCGGAAAGTTTAAAAATACTTCTTCCCATCAGAGATTCCAGATCATGCCTGTTTACGGTCTTATTAATTCTCTGTTCTATATCATCAGGTGACAATCCAAAGTTCTCGCATCCGAAGGCAAGTTCACTGGTTGTATCAACATTGAAAAACTGACTTCTGGGATTTTGAAAAACTGTGCCAACATGTCTTGATATTTTTCGAAGTGTTGTCTGAGATATATCAGTTCCGTTTACGGTAACTTTACCTGTCAGTTCACCCTGATAAAAATGCGGAATAAGTCCGTTTACACAACGTACGAGGGTTGACTTTCCACACCCTGACGGTCCGCACACCAGAATCACGTCACCGTCATTAACGGTAAGATTAATATTTTTAAGACATTCCTGCTCTTTACTATACTTAAAAGAAACATTATCAAAACAGATCATACAAAAAACCTTCCGATAATCCACCAGACAAAGCATGCGAAACAGAGAGTGATTACTAGATAATCAGGAATCCTGAACTTGATAATCCAGATACAGCTCCTGTTCTTGCCCACATCCAGTCCCCTGGTCATAGCCGCAGCAGATAATTCCTCACCTATTATGGAACAAGATGCGATAAGAGGGATCATCCTGTATTCAACTGCTTCGGATGCTTTCTTTGCTCCCATCTCGATGCCACGCATACGCATGGCATCGTTTATAGCTCTTGATTCCTCAACAACCGTAGGGAAAAATCTGAAGATAACACTGATGGGAATAGTAAACTTATCGCTGAAACGCAGACGGTTCATAGCTGTCAGAAACTCAGATACTTTGGTAGTCTTTACGATATATCTGGCCAGTATGACAGTGGGAAGTATCTTGGTAATGATATACAGCATCAATGCAAGCGCCGACTCTACAGCAGTAAGATCGTGCTGAAGAGCCATCTGCGCATAATAACTTCCAATGTATATCACTATGGCAATCAGCCCTGCCTTCCATTCTTTTTCCGCAAAAAGAAGGACTACGGGAAGAAATACCAATATCCAATAAAACACATACATCTGCTTCTCACCGGCATTACCTACAACAAATATGGAACTGGTAAGAAGTAGAAGAAGTTTTGTCCTTGGATCCAACAGTGAATGTACATTTCTATCCAGTCTGTACTCCATGATCAGGCTATACCTGCCTTTTCAAAATGTTTCTTAAGTGCCTTTGCTCCTATCCATCCTCCGATGATGCAGCAAACTATGTCAACAACGAGAAGTACCGGACACATCCACATGGGAAGAAGTTTCGTAACCGAATCTATATAATCCTGACCGAAATTCTGTCTTGTTGCAAAATATGCATCCGCATTAAAGAATATTCCGAAATAGTTTGCCCAGAGATAGATTCCGGAAACAGCATATGTAATTATTCCAAGCTTTTTGCTCTTATAATCTCCGGATCTGTATATAAACTCAGCAACAAGTCCTGTGATCGTACCGACAACAAGTGCGTAATAGCTCATACCTGTAAGCCACATGAATGCACCCAAAAGCACATTCATAATAGTGATCATTCCGAATTTCTTAACCTTAGTAAGAAACATCATATAAGGAATTCCGTTAATTATAGGCACAAACACAACGAGAAGAACCATCATAATCGGGATGACTCCCGTCATGGCAACCGCAGTACAAAGTACCGCACATATGGCAGTATAGATTCCTACGTTTATAAGATCCTTGGCATTTAAACGATTGTTTTTTTCCATTTTTTATATCCATCCTTTGTAAGTTACATTTTCCAGTTCTGTGAGATCATCTGCTGCTTGGTCATGCGGCTGTAGATGCTGTCATATCCGGACAGAAATTCGGGACTTCCCTGCTCAGCAACCACACCATCTTTAAGCACCACGATATGATCTGCCTTTGCGATTGTTCTCATACGATGTGCAATGATAAGCACGGTTTTATTCTTGATAAGTCTTGAGAGTGCTTCCTGAATTGCTGTTTCATTCTCGGCATCAAGAGAAGCTGTAGCTTCATCAAGGAGAATGACGGGAGCATCTTTAAGGAAAGCTCTTGCGATTGAGATTCTCTGCCTCTCACCGCCTGAAAGTTCACTTCCGTTTTCTCCGATGTAAGTGCCGTATTTATCCGGAAGCAGGTTTATGAATTCATCACAGTTTGCAAGCTTTGCAGCTTCCATAACTTCTTCATCGGTGGCACCGCTCTTTCCAATTCTGATGTTCTCCATAACGGAATTGTTAAAGAGTGTAACATCCTGGAATACGATTGAGTAATTGGTAAGAAGTGTTTCTGGATCTATCTTTGAAATATCCTCTCCGCCGAGCGTGATCTTTCCGCTGTTTACATCCCAGAATCTGGCAGCAAGTCTTGAAATAGTTGTCTTACCTCCGCCGGAAGGTCCGATAAGTGCCGTAACTTCTCCCTGTTTTGCGGTGAAGCTTACATCTTTAAGAACATCCGTATCATCGGAATATTTAAATCCGACATTTTCAAACACGATATCATATCCTCTATTCTTCATTTCTTCCGAACCTGTCTGAATATCATGCGATAAGATCTCATCAAGTCGCTCGCACTGAATACCGGTTGCAATGATAGCTGCAAAGTTCTGAAGAGAAATTTCCATTGGAGCATAGAGTCTTGATACAAGCATCAGGAACATAAAGAATGTAAGAAGATCTATCTCTCCTCTTGCAAAAAGAATTCCTCCCACAACAGAGGTGGTTCCGATACCAAGTTTTAAAACAATTGCAGCAGAGTTTACATACACAGCCATTTTAAGTTCGGTAAAGAGCGCGAACTTTTCTACCTTCTTGATCTTGCCTTCGAGTTCATCCATGTAAGCATCCTGTGCATTGTTTGCACGAAGATCTCTTATGGATTCAAGACACTCCTGTATTCCGTCAGACATCTCAAGCTTAACGGCCTGATTCTTACGTGCTGCTTTTTTCTCAAGACCCGAACAGGAAATTACGATAATGAATGCGACAGGTATAACCCAGAAGCTGGCAATTACCATCCTGGGATCAAAGAAAAAGAATAAACTGATACCTACTAAAGCTGTGGACACAATCGCACCGATAAGTTCCGGAATCCAATGGCTTGATGCAGTTTCAATCATGGCACAGTCGCCCATGATATTTGTAGTCAGGTCAGCTATATTCTTTTTACCGAAATACGAAAGTGGAAGTTTTCTGAGCTTTTCTGCTATAGTAGTTCGCCTGATACCACTCTCACGATAAGTGGTAAGAAAGGTTGCATTGTACTGAATGAAATTGGTTATAAATACAAATAACAAAACAACCAAAGATCCGACCACATAGAACGGGATTCTTTCTTTACCAAGATTACCTTTAAGCAAATCGTCAATCAGGGTATACAGAATTCCTGCTGTCACCATCAGTGCGATATTAGTAACCGTAACACTGACGCTTGCTTTGATCATATCCACCGCGCCCTGTCTTGAAAGAGCATATTTATGCTGTAATTTTTCTATCATTGTCATGCACCTACCTTCCACTCAATGGATCTTGTATATTCGTCGAACATACGCTTATACAGACCGTTCATATTCATAAGTTCTTCGTGGGTTCCCGCTTCGGTGCATTTACCGTTATCCATCACAAAGATTCTGTCAGCATTCATAACAGTGCTGAGTCTGTGTGCGATCATAATCAGAGTCTTATTTTTAGAAAGTTCCTCGAATGCTGCCTGTACCTTGGTCTCATTATCGGGATCCGCAAAAGCGGTTGCTTCATCGAGAATCAGTATGGGAGCATCTTTAAGAACGGCTCTTGCTATTGTAATTCTCTGCTGTTCGCCTCCGGAGAGATATGTTCCCTTTTCTCCTATTACAGTGTGAATTCCGTCGGGAAGCTTTTCTATGATATCCATGCACTGTGCCTTCTTTAATGCATCAAGGACCTCATCTTCTGTCGCCGCAGGCTTAGCCATGCGGACGTTTTCGAGAATAGATTTTTTGATCAGACGGCTGTCCTGGAATACGAAAGAAACCTGCTTCATCAATTCGGCAGAGGAAATATCTTTTACATTTACCCCTCCGATCAGGATCTCTCCTTCCGCAACATCAAAGAATCTGACCATAAGTTCGGCAAGTGTGGTCTTACCGGATCCTGAAGGACCGACTAAAGCTACGTGCTCACCGGAAGCGATGGATATTGATACTTTCTCAATTGCATCACGGGTCGCATCTTCATATCGATAAGAAACATTTCTAAGCTCTATTCCATTATCCGAAGGCTTCTTGTCAGATGATCCTTCATCCAAAGGCTTAATAGCCATGATGGTCTCTACACGCTTAAGTGCATCAATAAGAGTCATCTCAGCTTCACCCGAATACGCAATCTTGGTAAGAGCAATCGTTACAAGCGGAGTGACAATTATGTAATACATGACATTCAGAATTGCGGCATTGGTGATTCCATCCTTTGTAACCACGTATGCAGCGATAACGATGAATGCGAATATTGCGTTGATGCATGTCATAAATCCCATCATTGGTAATCTAAGCATCAAGGTATAATCGGTTGTCCATTTTCCATATCCGTCAATACATTCTTTGAAGCGCTTAAAAGAATGAACGGTCTGACCGAATGTTTTAACTACAGGTACACCGCGCACATATTCGGTTGCTTCACTGCTCATGGTATCAAGAGCATCCTGGTACTCTTTCATCTTCTGCTGCATGCCTTTACCCATCATGGACATCATGCATATGAATCCGATAAATGCAGGTATCAGACAGATAAGGCCTATCTTCCAGTTAAATGCAAGTACCAGAACAAGAAGTCCGATAGGCGTAACTGTTGCTACGGTCTTATCTGCAAGGTTATGAGCTATAAAAGTCTCGGTTGCTGTTGTTGAGTCATTGACAGTTCTCCTGATCTTGCCCGTTCCGTCTTCATCAAAAACTCCAAGTGGCAAAGTTATGATCCTTCTCATTAGTGAAGATCTCATATTTGCCTGTACTCTGAATGCTGCAACATGTGTACACAAAAGGGCCACTATATATACGAGAAGCGCTCCCACTATCATGGCAACGGCAAACCACGCATAAGAACTTATCTTCTCAAGTTCCTCTCCGTTTACCGCAGTTCTGATGATCTTCCAAAGCATGTAATATGGAATCAATGTCATCACGGCACTCACTGCTGCAAGACACCTTCCGATAGTGATCAGATGCTTATGCCCTCCAGCATATTCTCTGATCAGCTTCATGTGATCAAATTCATTTTTCTTACCCAACTTATCTTTCCTCCCTTGAGTATTTATAGTGATCAATAAGCTTATTTGGTTAGCTATCACTAACCACATATTGATAACTTACATAATAAAAAAGAGCCTTTCGGCTCTTCTCTACTTGACTCCCATTATCTTCAGCCATCCCGGCATGAAGAATTGCTGGACTGTATTTAAGTATTTGATGATCTTATTATCATCGTAATCATGTATGATCGGTTCAAAACATGCTGTCAGATATGCTGAAAGCAACATGTGTAATTCCTCCTCGCTCACATCAAGGGTTTTATACCCTCTCTTTTTAAGATGCCTGATGGCTTCCATGAACTTCTTCTGATTCTCTTCAACGTAATCATTAATAAAGTTCTCATACTTGGTTCCACTCGATCTGGTCATCAGAAGTTTAAACTCATCTCTCCTGGGAAGTATCACTTCCTTGATCAGATCGATAAGGTTCTCTCCGAACAGATCCTCGTTCTTAGCTCCGCCATCAACCATATCGAATTTCTTTTCGGTATGTCTTTTGGTCCATGCCTTGATACTCTCGATCAAAGGTTCAACCATAGCACTATACATGGCTTCTTTATCAGGGTAATGACGATACAATCCTGCGGAAGTCATACCGGCTCTGGCACCGATGCTCCTTATGGATGCATCGTCATAACCTTTTTCAAGGAATTCTTCACGAATCGCCCTTTTTACTTTTTCATGACTCAGGGACTTATCTCTTGGCATTTTTGTTAACCTGTAAATATAAGTTATCAGTGTTAGCTATCAAAGATTACAGCTTTTAGAATTCTTTGTCAATCGCATATCAATCTGTTTAGAGAATCTTGTAAAATACAGTACCGGTGATCAGCATGATCACCCCTGCAATAAGCGGCGCTGTCGTCACCGTATTAGATACACCGGCCTGTTCAAGATACAATCCTCCCATCAGGAAAAAGATACTGATGATCATAGTTAGCTAGGCATGTTATCCTCTCCGCATCAGACTGCGAATACCCCAACACCGGAGAGCATAAGAAATCCTTCTCTATTTTCGGATGTTGTATATAAAAGTCCGCTGTTATATACAGCCTGAGTTATGGCATTCATATATACAAACATGTCATCTCTCGATTTAATATATTTAATAATCCCCTGATCTTCATCGTTGTACTTATAATCGTAAAAAGCATCCGCTATCTGCTTAGAGATCTCGCATACTTCTTCCTTCGATAATCCTGTCAATTTAATCAACGTAAGTTCCTCTTTCTTAAACAAACAATTCACATACCCACGCAGCAATTCCTGATGCTACGGGAAAAATAACCAGCAGTTTTAACAGCTGACTCTTAAGGTTATATCCGTATTTTCGCCCTGAATAAACTTCCTCCACCTCCGGAAAATAGTACTGAAAGAAGTGATATTTCATGAGCAGAAAAAAATCGAAACAGATCATGTCATAAATCTTATATGCAGAAAAAATGAATACAAATCTGAAAAAGAACTGCCAAAATGTGAAGTTGCTTCTTAATCCGTCCCATACGGAGATCACGCCCACACCGGCTATCAGAAGAAAGCTGAATACCATAAGCGTCCATCCTATAGTCCTCGCCCCGTAGAACAATTCCTTATCTCTCGGGATAAGAGCATCCTGTGCCTCTTTGGGAGCAGATGAGAAAAACTTCTTATCTTGAATAAATGCTACGGCAGCAAACATCATAATCGTAATTGCCACACAAAACACAATTGCCAGAAAAACAGTTAACAGCATAGTTAATTCCTTAACCTTTCCACTCTTTAATTGCTTTAGTGAATCTTTTGTCTATATCAATTCTCGTTTTTTCGCATTCATCGGGATGTTCCTTAGCGGATTTAAAACAAAACTTCAGTACAAACTTAAGCCCCACAGGCATAGCAATTCTCAGCAAGCTTTCAGGCAGGACGAAATGAGTCCCATACTCATATGCTACAGCCTCGTATTCGCATTTGTGCGGGCGGCTTTTTAAACGTTCATCCATTCGTCTCACATATTTCCCCGCTTCCCAAAGACTATCATCGTCTGCCCCGATAAGTATCAGTTTTCCGTTTATATTCTCTATCTTTATCATCTCCTCTTCGGGATGAGGTCTTGATTTTTCAGAGTCACGGAATAAACAGGTTGATCTTATGAAATCACCGGATCCTTTAGTCTCTTCTTCTATCTTATGCCAATAATCCGGGTGTTGATAAACAAAGGGCATATACGGAAGGGGCTTCCCCTGCCAGGATAAAGTAGAAGCATTCGGTACAGGCCATTCTTTACATCCGTCCTTTTTACCCTGAATAAATCCCTGCCACACATAATCGCTTGCAGTTATTCCGAATGTAAGGGTAATATCGGAAAAATACGAAGCAGCGACAAGAGAATGCATTCCTGCCGTTGACATTCCCATGATTCCAAACTTTCTGTTACCGTGTTCCTTCAGCCACATAATGGCAGTCTCAATCCTTTCAAGAGGACAATTCACATGGCTGTAATCCTTATGACCGGGAGACATAGCCATGCAGTTCACTCCTTGCCTGTGCAGCCATTTTGCTCCGCATTTGGCCATATAGTCATTGGGATCATCTCCGAAAAGCCCTATCATTACACAATCTGAATCATTCGGATCAGCATAATATGTTCCGTAAAATCCGTCTTTATCAGGATCAAACTTAATTCCTTTCATAGATTGCTCCTTTCCTGATGAATCAATACTACCACCTTCTCATTCTCTTTTCCGAACTCATGAATAGTCATCCCGTCACCCCTTGAACTCAATCCTGACAATTATCATATTCGCATACTTATCGCAGAATTTAATCATAAGTTTATGCTGCAGACTGACATCGTTATATATATTCCTGTATCCTCTCATATAACTTTTGGATGAAACGATTGCAAAACTGTCACTCCATGATTCAAGTTCAGTCACATCCTCCAGCGAAAAGTATGCCTGCACATCACTTATCCCGGCTTCTTTAAGCCAGGTCTTTGTCATCATCTTCGCACCTCTTTTGTTACAGGCATCAAATACGATAACAGCACCGGGAAAGCGCTTTGCCATCTTGGAAAACATAGTCTTGACCGTCTCGGTTCTGAAATAGTAGAACACACCGGATGCATAAAACACTGCGCCGTCTTCTCCCGGTATCTCATCCATCCACCTGTCATCGTTTAAGTTATACCCGAGATTTTTCTCACGCTCTCCTGCAGGAAGTATCTCATTTCGAATAGTTGTTACATCGGGCATATCTATGTTGTATCCAAAGCAGATTCCGTTATCACATTTGCGAAAAGTATTATCCAGTCCGCATCCCAGATTTACGACTGCCGCATTCGGATGATTGTTAAGGTACTCCTTAACCTCGCATGCAATATCATATTGACGCTGAGCTACTTCAATCGCTCCGAACAATCCAACTCCGGATTCCATTCGCTTTCCTTTTTCCGCAAAGTCATAATCCAGCATATTGCAGATACGTTCAGCTTCATTATCTTTAAAAAGTTCGGGAAAGCGCTCCGAACAGACCTTTCGTCCATATAGAGGAATGATCAGTGTTTCCTGAACCGTATTTTTTTCAATATGATATTTACCCATTTCAACACCATCTCTTAACATAACGAAATCAGCTGCCGCTAAGCGGAAGCTGATTTCGTAATACTTTATTGTCTTGTCACAGAAAAGATCACTTAGCTTTACCCTGATTAGCAACAGCTTCCATCTTGGCTTTAAGAGCTTCCTGATCTCCGAGATAATAATGCTTTATAACCTGGAAGTTATCATCAAACTCATATACAAGAGGAACACCGGTAGGAATATTCACACCCAGAATTTCATCGGGAGTAAGATTATCGAAATACTTAACAAGTGCTCTGAGTGAGTTACCGTGAGCTGCGATGATAACTCTCTTTCCTGCCTTCATATCGGGCTTGATCACGTCATTGAAGAAAGGAACTACACGCTCGATGGTGATCTCAAGGCTCTCGGTAAGAGGAAGATTCTTCTTATCGACGTCTCTGAACATAACCTGATTCTGAGGTGCTCTCTCATCAGACTCTTCAAGTGCGGGAGGAGTAACATCAAAAGATCTTCTCCAGATCTTAACCTGTTCTTCTCCGTACTTTTCAGCAGTCTCGGATTTATTGAGTCCCTGAAGTGCACCGTAGTGGCGCTCATTTAACTGCCAGCATTTATGTACGGGAATCCAGTTACGATCCATTTCATCAAGAATATGTCCCAGAGTGTGGATGGCTCTCTTCAGATATGAAGTATATGCTACATCAAAATCATAGCCCTCTTCCTTCAGAGTCTTTCCGCCCTGCTTAGCTTCTTCATGTCCTTTTTTGCTGAGATCAACATCGGTCCAGCCGGTAAAAAGATTGAGTTTGTTCCATTCAGATTCGCCATGTCTGACGAGTACAAGTTTCATCATAGAAATATCTCCTTATCTATATCAGTTAGTCATCTCTAACCCTCTCACAAAGTATAGTTAGATGAGTCTAACTTGTCAAGTGATCATCCCTGCTGCAAGGACACCATGTGGGCATAGGTTCCGCCTTTTCCCATCAGAGAAGCATGATCCCCTCTTTCTATGATCTCGCCGTCAGAAACTACAAGTATCTGGTCTGCATCCTTTATTGTCTTAAGTCTGTGGGCTATTACAAGAAGAGTTTTATTTTTGCAGAGCTCCGATATTGCTTCCTGGATCGCTCTTTCATTATCGGCATCAACACTTGCGGTAGCTTCATCAAGGATTACTATGGGAGAATCTTTGAGGATACATCTTGCAATCGATATTCTCTGTTTCTCTCCTCCGGATAATGATGCTCCCCCTTCACCGATAACGGTATCAAAGCCATCGGGAAGCTGCATTATAAAGTCATAGCATCTCGCTTTCCTGGCTGCTTCATAAACTTCCTCTTTTGTCGCATCGGGTCTGCTTATGGCAATATTGTTGTAAACCGTATCCTGGAACAGATATACCCTCTGGAAGACCATACTTACTCTGTCCATAAGACTTCCGAGAGATACTTCTCTTATATCCTTTCCGCTCACAAGAATCCTTCCGCTCTTTACATCCCAGAATCTGGCAAGAAGCGAAGCAATAGTTGATTTTCCACCGCCGGAAGGTCCCACAAGTGCGGTCATTTCTCCTGTATTCACCTTAAAAGAAATATTCTTAAGCACATCTTTATCGGTATAGCCGAAGGTTACATCATCATATTCGATTTCTGATACACCTGTTCCTGCATCTTCCAATTCAGCTTTCCCCTCATCGGGAAGTTCTTCTGCTGCAAATACTTCCTCAATCCTGTCAAGGCTGGCGTTTGTAACTGTGAGTCTGGCCATCTGTCCGTAATAGCTTTTGATTGAAACAAACATATCGAAAAGAAACAGTGCCATACCAACCATATATACATCCGAAATAGCACCGGAGTTATACAGATATGCGCTAAGAGCAAGAACTGCTGCAGTTCCCAGTCCGAATGTAAGATACAGTGCTCTGGCCCAGGGACCGTAGGCAACCTCAAAACCAATACTTTCCCTGCAGCTCTTCTCAAATTCATCCGAAAGACTCTTGGATTTTTCTCCGAGCATGTTATATGACTTGATGATTCCGATTCCTTCGGCAAAATCAAGAACTTCCTCGGTAAGTGATTCACTACCTTCCTGTTTGATAATGGAATGTTTGATCGTAGTTTTAAGCATCAGATTACCGACAAGGATAAACACTCCTACTACAAACAGCGATAACAGGCCAAGCCTTATATCCATCACAAACATCATGACTGTCATGAGGCCCTGAGAGATAATAAACGTAACCAGTTCGGATAATACTCCCATGCAGTTTTCTTCGATAAAGACCATATCCGTAGATAAAACAGAACTGATCTTACCTATATTCCCCTCGGTAAAATAACCCATTGGAAGTTTTCTTAAATGATCTCCAAGTCTTAATCTCGTATCAGAGAAAACCATATACCCCGTAGCAGACTGAAGAACATTTGATATATGCTCAAATACCGCTTCCAGGATCACACTTAAGAATACGAGAATCCCAAACGTAATACACTTTTCTTTATCCATCTGTCCCTGCATGAACAAACTGATACATATAAAACACAGCATAAGGGGCACCTTCATCATGATACCTTTAATAAATGCGGTTATATATGAAACGCGGATACGAGTTTTATTTTTTCCTGTTGTATTAATTAGTCTGTGTAAAATCTTTAACATTGCTTCAAGCCTCCTTGATCTTCCATGCACTGGCCGATACGGATGCATCCCAAAGTTTTTTATATTCGGGACAATCTGTAAGAAGTCTGTCATGAGTATCGGCAGCGATACATCTGCCTTCTTTCATCACGCATGTCTTATCGGCGTTTTTGATTGTCGAAAGCCTGTGTGCAATTACGAGTACTGTTTTGTTTTTGATGATTTCATCCAGAGCTGCATTCATCTTCTCCTCATTCTCCGGATCCATGAATGCAGTTGCTTCGTCGAGCACGATGATGGGGGCATCCTTAAGGATTGCTCTGGCAAGAGATATTCTCTGTCTCTCACCACCAGACAACTGTTTTCCTCCGTCGCCCGCCTGAGTATTTATTCCATCGGGAAGCCTGTTTAAAAACTCATCACACTGCGCTCTTCTTGCAGCATCCAGAACTTCTTCCATAGATGCATCGGGTTTACCGATCAATATGTTTTCATACAAAGAGGTATTAAAGAGGAACTGTTCCTGAGAAACAAATGCCACCTGATCGTTAAGTGCTTCAAGAGTCATATCGGTAATGTCCTGTCCGCCTATCGAAATACTACCGGAGGTGATATCGTAATAATGTACCAGAAGCTTAGCCAGTGTTGATTTACCGCTTCCGGATTCGCCCACAAGAGCCGTGGTAGTTCCCTGCTTAAGTGACAGGTTTACTCCGTGAAGAACTTCTGTATCTTCATATCCGAAATGAACATCATTAAATTCAACATTAAGATCATTCCCTTTAAATCCAAATGATCCTTCTTTGAGAGGAGGATGCTCCATCATCTTTTCGAGTTCGGTTATCTTATAATCAAGCTGGGGAAATTTTCCTGCGAAATTAAGAGCTTTTAAGACGGAAGGTCCGACCGCAAATGACATGCAGAAGACAAGTACCATCTTATCAAGCGCAATAGATCCGCCAATTACCATCATAGATCCGAAGGGAATCATCAAGAGAACAAGACAAGGCAGTACACTGGTGTATATAGCCATCCAGGGCCAGCACACTTTATACCAGTCGATGGTAAAATCACGATAGCTTCTTACCACGTCACCGAATCTTTTATAAGAGTCTCCATCCTTGTTGAATACCTTAACAACTTCCATACCGTTAACATACTCAATGATGGTATTATTCATCTTTGCTGCAGAACTGTAATAGGCACCCATCTTTTCCATACCGGATTTCATCATCATGCCCATTGCAAACATTCCCACAGCAAGAGGAACCAGTGATAATAATCCCAGCCTCCAGTCAAATACGAACATGAGAACTAAAATGATCGCAGGAATCAGTGTATTGGCAATTCCCTCAGGGATTGCATGAGCAAGAAGGAGTTCTATCTGATCGATATCATCGGTAAACACTTTCTTGATCCTGCCTGTCCCGAGATTTTGAATATTTCCGAGGGGCTGCTTCTCAAGTTTTCCCTGAAGAGATATACGAAGATTTTTCAGGGTGTTATATGCACTTATGTGAGAGAAAGTAAGTCCCTGAACATATGAAAACGAATATACTATCTCGCAAACAGCAACCGCGGCAACTCTGTAAAGAATAAATGCTGCATCAATATGCTCTCCTTTTGTTAAAGGGGAAATAATCTGATATAGAAAAAAGTAAGGCATTACATATGCCAATATACCGAGGGACATCATGATAGCTGCCCAGACGGTATACTTCTTATATTCTCCTATATATGGAGCAACTTTCTTAAACATTTACGATACCTCCGACATTTCACACATAAATTCTTTTATTTTACATATCGAACCATCATCCAAATTAAAGCTGTCTTTAACTGTGCCGTTTTCAAGATGGATGATATGATCACAGCATTTCAGAATAAATTCATAATCATGCGTGATCACAAATACATTTTTCCCGATACGTATCAAATCCTTAATCACATCCGCCACCTGCTCCATATGAAACAGATCCAATCCGCTGGTAGGTTCATCGAAAACGATGATCGGTTTTTCGGAAGCGATTCCGGATGCTATGGCCACCCTTTGTTTTTGGCCTCCCGATAAAGCCATGGGGTGCGTCTCGTAGTATTTGGAAAGATCCAGCTTATCCAGAATTTCTCTTGCTCTTTCCCTTTTATCATCTTCGCTCATATCATCGCTTGTCATGCTGAGCATCACTTCATCTTCCACACTTTCGGTAAAAAGCTGATGATTCACATCCTGCATGATCATGTAGCAGTTATGAAGTCTGTCTTTATATCCAAGTCTCTTATCGAGATATTCAATATATCCCCTGCATCTCTTTTCAAGACCGCATATATTCCGGGCAAAAGTACTTTTACCTGCACCGTTATGTCCGATTATGGCTGTCACGCATCCTTCGGGAATATCAAGCTTAGGGATATCAATTGAATGTCTGTTTTTTTTGTAAGTAAATTTAAAGTCACTAAATATCAGATTGCTGCTTCTTCCGATTCCGGGTTTACAGTCATATGAAACAGAATCAAGTGAGAGTGTTCTGATACCAAGTTTTACCGTATCCTCATGTGACAGATTCTTAAGATCCTCTCGCTTAAATTCATTACAGACAGATCCGTTTTCCATGACGATCATTCGATCCGCAAGATCCCCCAGATAAAAAAGTCTGTGTTCGGCTATTATGATGGTCTTTCCTTCACTCTTCCAAGCACTCAGTATCTCGGATAATCTGTTTATCGCATGATGATCCAGATTGGAAGACGGTTCATCAAGTACTATTATTTCGGGCGACAAAACGCCTATACCTGCACACGCCACAAGCTGTTTCTCACCACCGGAAAGTTCGAATATATTACGATCCAATAGTTTTTCTATCTTCATGGATACGGCAATATCTTTGATACGTTTATTTATTTCCTCCGGATCACGCCTTTGATTCTCCGCTGCAAAAGCCATTTCATCCGTAGTGTTTACATTGAAAAACTGTGATCTGGGATTTTGAAATACACTTCCCACTTTTGAAGATATTTCAAATATGGACATATCCCTTATACTTTTTCCGTCTAAACTGATCTCTCCGGATAATTCTCCGTTATAAAAATGCGGTATCAATCCGTTGATAAGTCTTATAAATGTCGTCTTTCCGCATCCGGACCCTCCGGTAAGAACTACAAATTCGCCCTTGCCAATGCTGAAATTCAGATCTCGAATTCCGTATATGTCCTCTTTTTCACCGTCCGAAAGAGTTACATTATATTTAAAAGTCACATTTGAAAATTCAATCATCCGCATGCCTCAAAAAACATAGAAAGTAACCAGCATCACAACCATAGAAATGATCAATATGTAATCGATGAATCTAAGACCAATCTTGCAAATATGAGTTCTTGTCCTGTTAACACCAAGTCCCTTGGATAAAGATGCTGCCGAAAGATCATTTGCAATACGTACGGTAGACATCATGACCGGAACCAAAATGTACTCGATATAAGTAAACGGATTCTTAATCTTCTTACCGATTTCCCTCATTTTCATGGCATCGTGTATAGAGGAATAATCTTCCTTAAGAGTCGGGAAATATCTGAACATGACAGACATCGGAATTGTGATGATATTGGGGAAATGCATTCTTTCCATGGCTGTTATGAATTCACTTACCGATGTGGACTTCACCACATACCATCCGCACAGATATCCGGGACCGAATCTTGATATCACTCCGCAGATAATCATGATCATCAGATTTATCATTCCTTTTGTATGTGGAATGATAAATCCCTCACATAAAACAGTCGAATACATCAGCAGCACATAGATAAAAGCAGACCGGAAAAGTCTGATGGAGATGAGAAGCAAAAACGGAACGGCTACGCAGATCAGTCTGAGAACATACTCAACTCCGGTATATTTTCCGCTCATCATAATTATTCCGACTGTTATGAGGATTGCCAGCTTCGTCCGGGGATCAAGATGAAATAAATCCCGTGACAGATTAGACTGTAATCCGATTTCCATCACGCCATACCTGCTTTTTTGAAATGCTTTTTAAGAACCTTAGCACCGAAAAGACCTCCTATGGTTCCGCCCACAAGACACATGACGATCATTGCAAAGAACATCCATGTTGGAGTCAGCGACATCATCTTGTCTACGTATGCCTGTCCGTACCCATCAACAAGACTTGCAAAATATGCATCTCTGAAACCGAAGAAGAAGGCTATTACCATTCCGAGAAGCCAAAGGCTGAATGTTGCGGAACCGATAACACAGTTTCTTATGCTCTCGTACTTTCCTGCTCTAAGAACAAATTCGGTTATAAGTCCCGCACCGATACAGAAGATAAAGATGGGATAAGGATGTCCGGTAAGAAACATAAGAATTGCAATGATGATGCTTGTAATCGTGATCATGCCGAAATGTTTGATCTTGGAAAAATAAAGCATCAGCGGAATTCCGTTAAAGATCGGTCCGATAAGTGGCATGAACGCCATGAATACCGGAATAAATCCCAAACAGGCTACTATGAATGTAACCACAAAATACAAAGCGGTGAATACACCGACGGTAATTAAATCTTTGATACTAAACTTGTTTTCCATAGTTTCTCCTTACTTTGGTTAGTATTCTCTAACCCGTACTTTATTTTTTAGCCGTCCGAGGACGGCTTGATAACAAATTAATTATTCAATGCCTATACAGGATGCCCAGTCAAAATATCTGCAGATTATCCTGCAATGCTCTTCGATCTCTTTCCGGGACATTTTATGAATAAAGGGTTCATATATTGAAACCCAAAAGGAAGTACATAATATATGCATCTCCTTCTTCTTGATATCCGCTTTTGCAATACCTCTTTTTACAGCCTCACGATAATATTTCATATAGGATTCGGTCATGCGATTTGCAAAATCATGTCCGTAGTTTTCATATACAGTTCCGGAGGATTTGCTGAGCAAAAGAACAAGGTCATCCCGAACGGTCCAGAATACATCAAACATTCCCAGAGTATATTCTTCGTTCATGACCCACATCTTCCGGATCTCATCATCGGATACAATAGACAGATCTACATCGGTTCTTGATTCTATCATCTCATCAAGAACCGACAATGTATCACTCACAACAGCTCCGAACAGTTCTTCTTTTCCCTTATATCTCTTGTATACGGCTCCTGTAGTGACTCCTGCATTATCACATATTGTTTTGAGATCCGCCTTTATAAATCCTTTCTTCATAAATTCTTCACGGGCACTCTGAAGAAGCCTGGAATCTATGCTTGTATCCCTTACCGACATATCACACCCCACAATCAACCCAATCGAGTAGGAGGCGGTGACTAACCGCCGTCCTCTCACAGCACCATACGTACCGTTCGGTATACGGCGCTTTCAATAGTTGACGTGCACAGACTGATAGGCTGTGGCTAGATCATAAAAGCCACTGTTTATCAGTCTTT
>JAGAYR010000028.1 GCA_017940415.1 Lachnospiraceae bacterium | reverse complement strand
GTAGCAAAGAAGGCTACCACCGCTAAGAAGGCAACCGTAGCAAAGAAGGCTACCACCGCTAAGAAGGCAACCGTAGCAAAGAAGGCTACCACTGCTAAGAAGGCAACCGTAGCAAAGAAGGCTACCACCGCTAAGAAGGCAACCGTAGCAAAGAAGGCTACCACCGCTAAGAAGGCACCTGCTAAGAAGGCAACCGTTAAGAAGGCTACCACTGCTAAGAAGGCACCTGCTAAGAAAGCACCTGCTAAGAAGGCAGCTAAATAATCTTCTTACAACAAGAAATGTTAAAGATCCCGGAGCTCGAAAGGGCTTCGGGATTTTTTATTTTGTATTTTTTTATAGCGCGCTGTATAATTCAAGGTGAAAATGTATCTGATTATTTAGATTAAAATACACGGATGTATTTATCATAGTAAAGGAGGTACTTATGAGTTCTATCGGTGGAGTAAGTCAGGGTAGCGGATATCAATCGCTTTACGGAAAGATTTCCAGCGGCAAGGCACTTCAGGGTGCAGCGGACGGAGCAGCGGAACTTGCGATATCCGAGAAGATGAATTCTCAGGTTCGCGGTCTTGAGCAGGGAGCGAATAATGTTTCCTCCGGAATAGATGCGATCAAGATTCAGGACAGTGCTCTCGGAGAGGTTACCGATTATCTTCAGAGGATCAAGGAGCTTGCGGTTGCAGCTTCCAATACATTTACCGTCAATGATTCCGATAAAGCTATCTATCAGAAAGAGATCGATCAGCTTAAAGAAGGAATACAGGGTGTTGCAAATATAACTACATACAATGAGAAGAATCTTTTGGACGGAAGTACCGGTGACCTTAGTATCACGACCAATGGAAACGGCAGTGAGACGAAAATCTCGGGAACAAATTCTACTCTTGAAGCACTCGGAATAAAAGACTTTGATGTTACCGGAGATTTTAATCTGGAAGACATCGATAAGGCACTTGAAAAAGTATCTTCCATGAGAAGTAATGCCGGTGCAACTCAGAATTCTCTTGAGCATCTTTACAACATTAATCAGACAAGTGCTTACAATGTAACCGCGTCACAGTCCAGACTTGAAGATCTTGATGTAGAAAAAGCAGTTGGTAATCTCGATAAGCAGAGACTCCTCGATACTATCTCCGTGATGATGCAGAAGAAACGCGAAGATGATGAGGAAGACAAAATGAACAGGCTTTTTAATTAAAGCGGAAAGGAGGACCCGATATGCCGGATATTAATATCACCAAAACAATTTATGTAGATACTGAGCCGGTCACACCGGTTAACAAACCGTCCTCCATTCATGAAAATGCAGGACAGGTTAACACAGCGGATCATAAGATCGATACTTCTTCAGCGATTGAAAACGTCGTAGCCGTATCCGAAGACGGAGATACCGTTCAGGCACGTCCCGAAAGCTATGACAGATTATCGGATGGTTTTGTTTTTAACAAGACCAAAGAAAACGATCGCACCAATGAAGAAGGTGAAGCAAAAGGGCCTTTGGATAAAGAACGTGACATAGCAAACGCAGAAGCTACACGTAATGCGGATGCTAAGGAAGCTGAGAAGGAAGCCAGAGTAAAAGAGCAGATAAGAGAAGCCAAAGAAAGAGCTTCCGAGGCCAAAGATATTCTCCGGGATCAGATTGAAGATAAGGATGCGGATACAAGAGCTGCGGACAGGAAAGCACAGAGTCAGATCAGTTATACTTCAATGTCGGATTCCGAACTTGAGAGAATGTATCTGACAGGACAGATTTCTTCTTACGCATACAATCAGGAAATAGATTCACGAAAGGCTGAAGCTGAGAATGCAAAAGAGGAAAACAGAGACTTAAGCACGGCAGGCGTTCAGGCTCAGGCAGGACTCGAAGCAAATGAAACTCTGAGTCGTAATGTGATAGGTGAAGAATTCGGAGCCGGTTATGAGACCAGAGAAGAAGCTGAAGCGGTTCAGGATGCTCTTTTCGGAAAGGCAATGGATGATAACAGCAAATCCAATGCAGCATTTGAAATAAATCTTACCAAATAATCAAAATGCCCCTGCTCGTTCAGAGCAGGGGCTTACTTTTTTATTTCCATTTATTGAAATACTTGATCATTGAACCGACATGGATCTTAAAAAGTTTAAGACTCTTATGCGATCCCTGTCCCCACAGATGTACCACGGATGCATCCGGGCAATACATAAGTGTTGACACTGAGTTAACTCTTCTGCAAAGATCGGCATCTTCCATATATAGGAAAAATCTTTCATCGAATCCGTGTAATTTCTTAAACAGATCTGTTTTGATCACAAGGAAACTTCCCTGTACGAAAGGTACTTTAAAAGGCTTGGAATAATCCATGTCCTGCATGGTATGTTTTGCCTGACGTTTTTTGAATGCACTTTTCAGAAACATTCTTATGAACATATCGAATGGAGTGGGATCGAGACGGTATGCTTTGATCATTTCTCCGTTTTCGTTAAGGAGCTTGGGTGCAACCATTCCGGCTCCGCTTTGTTCTATGAAAGATATGAGAGGAGAGAATGCATCTTCTTTCAGAACGATATCCGGATTTACTATGGCATGATATTTGGAATCTATTATATCCAAAACCTTATTGTGCCCTGAGCCGAATCCGGTATTCTTTTCCTGACGGATGTATTCCACGTCATCGAATTTTTTAAGAAGAGAATCAAGATTATTGGGCTTGTCACTGTTGTCGATTATGTAGATTGTCTTTGCAATCAAAGAAGGGGTGTGCTCTTCGATCGATGAGACCGCATTAAGCACATCCTCTTCATCATTAAATGCTACAATTGAAACGGTTAAATCCTTCATTCTTATGAAGCACCCTGGCCTTTGATAACTACCATGATAGTCTTGAGCAGGATTCTCAGATCCATACTCAGGTTCCAATTCGAGATATATTGAGTATCAAGAGCAACAACTTCTTCGAAATTGGTAATATCGCTTCGACCGCTTACCTGCCACATGCCTGTTATACCGGGCTTAATACCCAGTCTTGCTCTGTGGTGGGATTTATAGAGTTCAAATTCATCTTCCGTCGGAGGTCTTGTTCCGACAAGGCTCATTTCACCCTTTAACACATTCCAGAACTGAGGAAGTTCGTCTATGGAATACTTTCTCATAAAACGTCCGATGGGAGTGACTCTGGGATCGTTATCAAGCTTGAACATGTTTCCTTCGATCTTGTTCTGATCCATCAGCTCTTTTTTACGAGCTTCCGCGTCCTTGTACATCGAGCGGAACTTATAGAGATTGAATCTTCTTCCGTTTCTGCCTACTCTGGGCTGCTTGAAAAATACAGGGCCCGGAGACTGAAACTTGATGATGGGAGCGAAGATGATAAAAGCAATAAGAGTAAAGACAAGTCCCACCAATGAACCCAGAATATCCATAACTCTTTTGATAAAGAGCTGTCTGGGAGTTGCCATGTTGATGCTGGTGGTGAGAACCGTATAACCCGCATAGGTCTCGATGACTTTGTTTTCGGAGATGCCGGAACTTCTCATCAGCTTGAAATGAACCGTAACACCCATTTCGATGAGATCTCTGGCAAGCTGCTCATTGTCGGTGAGATTGCTTCCGTTGATGAATACTTCATCAACAACGTTGGTACGGATATAATCCATAAGATCATCCGAATTGGCAACTACGGGAACTTCTCTGATAACATCGCCCTTGCGATCCTTATCCATGATGACGATGCCTTTTATTACATAGGTTCTGTAAGGATCATGCTCGAAATTGATGATGCATCTTTCGACGGCCTCATCATTGGTGAGCAGGAGCATTATGGTATTCTTTTTTTGACCCTGAATGGCCTTTCTTACGGTGGATTTCCATATGATCCTTGCAGCATAGCAGATGGGGATCGAGAGAATCCAGAGAAGACCGATAACGGTACGGGAATAGTTCTCCCACAGTTTGCTTGCGGAGATGTAGAGGACTACGGAAAGTGCAACAAGAGAACAGCTGCTGAGGGATTTCTTGAACTCTTCAACTCTGTCTCTTCTTAATATATTTTTATAAGGTTCGGAAAAAAAGATAACGCAAATCTGAAGAAGTATCATTATGATGGCCAGACCCTTGTAGCTTCCTACAGAGTAGGGCAGATCGATACTTCTGAATTTGATGATATATGCGAGAGAATAAGCAATCTGCATACATAGAATATCAAGTATGGTAAAATCCAGATGCTTAAGCCAACTTCTTTTTTGCTTTTTGTACATAAACAAAACTCCAAATTATGTACCGTATTTTATATGATTATACTATTTTTATCAGACAATTCCTAATTAAATGTTAGGAAAAAAGCATCGAATAAAGTTAAAATGTAAATTCTTTCATAAATTAAATAAAGAAGGAGGAAAACGGTATATCAAATATTGCCGAATACTTGGTAATTTTTGTCAAAGTAGGTAAGATTTTGACCGATTCTTGTAACAGATATACTAGTATGCTAAAATCGAAAATATGAATGATACCATTAAATTAGTAATTATTATAGTGGTAGGGCTTACATTGTGGCTGGTTCTTCGTTACATAACACGAAAGCAGAAAAAGCTGCATGTACGCTTTATTTGCAATCTTCTCAAGACACTGAACGTAGTGGCCTGTCTGATTGCTATCCTTAATATATATCTCGACATCAACAAAGCGATAACCGCCGTTCTAACCGGAGGAGGACTTATCCTTGCAATCCTTTCCTTTGCGGCGCAGAAAGCTCTTAATAATACCATATCCGGAATATCAATCTCTTTTTCGAGACCTTTTAATCTCGGAGACAAGATCAAGGTGCTTAGCGGAAGTGCCATAATTGCGGAAGGTACCGTAAGCGATATCACGCTCCGTCACACCGTTGTTATGACCTATGACGGACAGGAGTGCATCATTCCCAACGGAATCATGAACGAGAGCATGATCATCAATGTCAGTTCAAGAGACAGGGTCGGCAACTTCCTGGAAGTTACGGTGGGATATGATGACGATCTTGATCTTGCTATCGATATAGTGGAGAAGACAGTAAAAGCCGCTCCCAAAGTTCTTGATTGTACAAAGCCTCTTGTCTGCAGATTTGATGCTGACGGCCCGGTTATCAAAACCACCGTATGGACTGCAAATGTCGCTGAGAATTTTGTAGCCTGCGGACATATCAGAAAGCAGCTTGTTGCGGAGTTTAAGGCTAACGGAATCACCATTCCTTACCAGACGGTAACCATAACCAAAGACTGATTTTCAAGGCTTTTCAGCTTCCTGACATCCTGTCAATAATTAAAATCGAAAGTTTCAAATCTTCGAAGCAGCCGGATTCTGTGCTTCGGGATTTGGTCGGAACATACAGTAACAGTCAAATGACTATAGGTCAATTTAAGGAGACATAATATCATGGAAATGACTCTCAGATGGTACGGTAAAGCTTATGATACCGTAAAGTTGTGGCAGATCAGACAGATTCCCGGTGTGAAGGGAGTAATAACCACTCTCTATAACAAGCAGGCCGGCGAGCTTTGGACAGAGGATGAGATCATCTCTCTTAAGAACGATGTTGCTGAAGAGAACATGCACATCGCAGGTATCGAGTCGGTTAATATCTCCGATGATATCAAGACCGCAGGTCCTTTAAGAGATGAGCACATCGACAATTACATCAAGACTCTTGAGAATCTCGGAAAACAGGACATCCATATGGTGTGTTACAACTTCATGCCTGTTTTCGATTGGACCAGATCCGAACTGGCAAGAGCAAGACATGACAAGTCAACCGTACTTGCATATTCCCAGGCTGCAATCGATGCCATTGATCCCGCAAACATGTTTGATTCCATCAAGGATCAGATGAACGGAACCGTAATGCCCGGATGGGAGCCCGAAAGACTCGTTAAGATCAAAGAGCTTTTTGAGATGTATAAGGATATCGATGAGAATAAGCTTTTCGATAATCTCGTTTACTTCCTTAAAGCAATCATGCCCGTGTGTGATAAGTACGATATCAACATGGCTATACATCCCGATGATCCCGCATGGAGCGTATTCGGACTTCCCAGGATCATTAATAATAAAGCAAATATCGAAAAGATGCTCAAAGCAGTAGACAATGTCCACAACGGACTTACTTTCTGCTCAGGTTCATTCGGAACCAATCCCGAGAACGATCTTCCCGACATGATCAGATCGTTTGCCGGAAGAGTTCATTTCGCACATGTAAGAAATCTTCAGTTCAATACTTTCTGCCGTGAGGACGGAAGCGCTGTCAAGGCTTGGACGGGCAAGGATATTCCCGTTGGAGCTCCCGATTTTGAAGAGGCAGCACATCTTTCCGCTGACGGAAGTTTTGACATGTATGAGATTGTTAAGGCTCTTTATGAGTCAGGCTTTGACGGCCCCATCCGCCCCGACCACGGAAGAATGATCTGGGGAGAAGACGCTATGCCCGGTTACGGTCTCTACGACAGAGCGCTCGGCGCAGCATATATCAACGGACTTTGGGAAGCTATTGATAAGGTACACGGAGGTGTAAGATGAAGCTTTCACTTAAAGGAATTGAAAACAAAACAGAATGGGAGAAGGCAGGATATCATCTTCCCACTTACAACATTGCTGAAGTAACCGCCAATACCGATGATGCACCTCAGTGGGTTCATTTCGGTGCAGGTAATATTTTCAGAGCATATCACGCAAGACTTGCGCAGGAACTTATCGAGAAAGGTCTTATGAAGACCGGTATCGTTGTTGCGGAAGGCTTCGATTATGAGATCATCGACAAGGCATACAAGCCCTACGATAATCTTTCCATTCTTGCTATCCTCAAGGCTGACGGTAAGGTTGATAAGAACGTCATCGCTTCCGTAACCGCTTCGGTTAAGCTTGATCCCGAAGTGAAGGATGATTTTATATATCTCAAAAAGGCATTCGAAAATAAATCACTTCAGCTTGCTACTTTCACTATTACCGAGAAGGGATATTCTCTTAAGGGTAATGACGGAGAGTATACCAAGGCTGTATCTGCCGATATGGAGAACGGTCCCGAAAAGCCCGTAAGCTACATCGGAAAAGTTGTATCTCTTCTCTATGCGAGATATCAGGCAGGAAAATTCCCCATTGCCATGGTAAGTACCGATAACTGTTCTCATAACGGACAGAAGCTTTTTGATGCAATTCATGAGTTTGCTGCAAAGTGGGCTGAGAACGGCAAGGCAGACAAGGGATTCCTTGCTTATATCGAAGACAAGAAGAGCGTATCATTCCCCTGGTCAATGATCGATAAGATCACTCCCAGACCCGATGATTCGGTTAAGGATATGATCGCTGCAGACGGAGTTGAAAATCCTGAACCCGTTATCACCGGATTCCATACATATGTTGCTCCTTTCGTGAATGCGGAAGAGAGTGAGTATCTTGTTATCGAGGATGATTTCCCTAACGGAAGACCTGCTCTTGAAAAGGCAGGCGTCATCTTCACAGATCGTGATACCGTTAATAACGTTGAGAGAATGAAGGTTACAACATGCCTTAATCCTCTTCATACTTCACTTGCTGTTTACGGATGCCTTCTCGGATATACAAGAATTTCCGAAGAGATGAAGGACGAAGATCTTCTCAAACTCATCGATACCGTTGGTTACAAAGAGGGACTTCCCGTTGTAACAGATCCCGGAGTTATCAATCCCAAGGATTTCATCGATACCGTTGTCGGCAAGAGACTTCCCAATCCCTTCATGCCCGATACTCCTCAGAGAATCGCATGTGATACTTCACAGAAGCTTCCCATCAGATTCGGTGAGACCATTAAATCATATGTTGCAGATTCCAACCGTAATGCATCCGATCTCAATGCAATTCCTCTTGTACTTGCAGGATGGCTCAGATATGCAAAGGGAATCGATGATAATGGCGAGAAGTTTGAGTGCAGCCCCGATCCCATGCTTTCCAAGGTTCAGGAGATGATCTCATCACTTGAGTTCGGAACACAGCTTGATCCTGCTAAGACTGCAGAGGTGCTTCGTCCCATTCTTACCGATGAAGTTATTTTTGCGATCGATCTTGAAAAAGCAGGTATCGCAGATAAGGTAGTTGATTATTTTGTAAAGGAGATGTCTGCTCCCGGAGCCGTTAGAAAGACTCTCCACGAAGCTTTATAAGAGGTGTTTTAAATGAGCAAGCTTGTGCTCCCCAGACTTTTATCCGACGGAGCGGTTTTTCAGAAAGATAAGCCCATTCATATATGGGGTTTTGATGAAGCCGGTATTAAAGTAGAATGCAGCCTGATAAATGCGGATGGTTCCGTGGCTGCCACTGCTGAGTGCAATGCGGATGAAAACGGACGTTTTAATATGACTCTTCCTGCTTTTGAGGCAGGAAGAGTTTTTGCCGTGAAGATAAAGGATGCAGACGGTGAAGAGGCTGTGGTTAATGATATCATCACAGGTGCCGTCTGGTTTGCGTCGGGTCAGTCAAATATGGATCTTACTTTTGACAGACTCAGGGATAATTATCCCGAACTTATCGCTTCGTCCGAAAACGATATGATCAGATGTTTTGATATCGTATCCCAGACCGAGTATTCGGGTCCTCAGGAAGATACCAGAACAGGTTCATGGAAAAAGGCATGTCCCGAGAATATGTACGGATTTTCCGGAACGGCGTATTTTTTTGCGAAGCGTCTTCACGAGATGACAGGACTTGCCGTAGGTATGGTTCATGCAAGTCTCGGCGGATCACACATCTATTCATGGATGAGCAAAGAGATGCTTGAAGAGTATCCCGAACTTCTTGAAGAAGCTTCAAGATATGCGGATCCCGAATACCGTGCATCACGCATTAAACGCAATGAAGAAATGTCAGCCGAATGGTTTTCAAATTGCGATGATAACGATGCGGGAAGAAACGGAAAGTGGGAGAACGGACTTCCTGCAGGTGTAAAAGACAGTCTCGAAATGCCGAGATTTTTCGAAGGCACAGCACTTGACGGTTTTTCCGGAGTTGTCTGGTTTGAGAAGAAGTTCAAGGCATCCAAGGAATTTGCCGGCAAAGAGGCTAAGATCTGGCTGGGAACCATAACCGATTCCGATGAAGTATATGTAAACGGCATCAAAGTAGGATCCATCGGATATCTGTATCCTCCCAGAAAATATAACATTCCCGAAGGTGTTATCACTGAGGGAGAAAATACCGTAGTTATTAGGATTACGGTCAATCACGGAACCGGAAGGATCACTCCCGGAAAACGCATGATGATCTTTAATGATTCATGCAAGCCCGATGCATGGAGTAATGTGGTTCCCAAAGGCGCGATAGATCTTTCGGGAGAATGGAAGTACAGCATCGGTGCTAAGAACGATCTTCCTTATCCCGATATTGATTTCATCGACTGGAAAGCAACGGGATTGTTCAATTGCATGACCGCACCCTGCACCAAATTCCCCATAGAAGGAATCATCTGGTATCAGGGAGAATCGGATTCTCATTTTGCTGATTATCTGAAGATGAGTAAGATTCAGATCGAAGGATACAGAAAACTTTGGGGAGATGAGGACATTCCTTTTATCCTCGCTCAGCTTCCGAACTTCACCATAGACTGCGGCGATCCCGACTGTGAGTCCTACGATTCCTGGTGGGAATTCAGAGAAGTTCAGAGACGTATTACCGAAGAAGTTCCGAACACCTATATGGCTGTTATGATAGATGCAGGTGAGGACAACGATCTTCACCCCATGAATAAAGAGCTGGTGGGAACAAGGCTTGCGGATATCGCACTTGATGTTAAATATCCCGGCACGCTTTTCATCCCTTCAAAGGGTCCCGAGATAAAAGAAACCGTAGTCAACAAAACATTTGTGGGCTATGAAGTGATCCTTAAATTCAAAGGTATCGGAAACGGTCTTATCGCTTATTCTCCCGATAAGGCAAAGGCGGGTAAGATTAAGGACTTTGCAGCTCAGGCAGGCGGAAAGATCTATCCTGCGGTTGCGGAACTGATAGACAACAACACGGTTCTTCTGAGACTTGCAACACCGGAATTTCCGGAGAAGATAATGTATCTTCAGAGCAATACTTACACCGGAGATATTATCTATAATACCTGCATCGAAAATAATAAAAAGGTTCCCTGTAAACTGCTTGGACCTTTCGTTATGGAAATGTAAATGTATGGGCGGCAGATGTATCGCAAATTCGCGGTATGTCTGCCGATTTTTTAACTATATTTAATCTGCGAGTTGTGATTATATATAGATATGCGGACTTTAGGCAACCGAATTTACGAGGTAAAGCTATGAGATATCTGTTTAATAAAGGCTGGAGATTTCTTGAAACAAAAGTCGGAACGTCCTTCGATGATGCGATGACAAAAGAAAGTGAATTCAAACCGGTTCAGGTTCCTCACGACTGGCTTATATATGATTCCACAGATCTGTATCGTGACGGCACAGGCTGGTACATAAGAGATCTTGAGATAAAGGAAATGTCGGGAAGATATTTCCTGGAATTCGATGCTGTATATATGGACAGCGCCGTATATGTTAACGGTAAAAAGGTATTCGAATGGAAATACGGATATTCCGCATTTGACTGCGAGATAACAGAATACGTTCATGAAGGCACTAACCGTATTGCGGTAAGCGCAACATATCAGTCACCCAACACCAGATGGTATTCCGGCGCAGGTATATACAGAAACGTTTACATCAGACATACAGATGGTACTTATATCGCAAGAGACGGAGTGTATGTATCGAACCGTTTGGAAGACGGGAAAAGAATACTTCATATCGAGACTGAAGTACTGGGAGACAATGCATCATGTGCGGTACTTACTTATACCGTAACCGATCCTTCCGGAAAAGCCGTAGAACTTATCAAAATGTCAGAGTCTGATTATGAGATCGTTAATCCTCATATCTGGGATATTAACGATACATATCTCTACACTCTGAAGGCGGAGATGAAGGCCGGAACTGATGCGGATTTTGATGTAGTCAGGTTCGGAATCAGAGATTTTAAATTTGATCCGAATAAGGGATTTTTCTTAAACGGAAGACATATGAAATTAAACGGTGTGTGCGAGCATCACGATCTTGGTGCTTTAGGTGCCGCCTTTAATAAGTGCGCAATGAGAAGAAAACTGAAACTCCTTAAGAAGATGGGTGCAAACGCACTCAGAACTTCTCATAACATGCCGGCTCCCGAAGTTCTTGATCTGTGTGACGAGATGGGATTTCTCGTCATGACGGAGAATTTCGATATGTGGTACAGACCCAAGACTGAGTATGACTATGCCAGATTCTTTGCGGACTGGCATGAAAGAGATATGAAGAGCTGGGTAATGCAGGACAGAAATCATCCCAGCGTTATCATGTGGAGTATCGGAAACGAGATCTATGACGTTCACGCGGATGCCTCTGCTCCCGATACCGTAAGACATCTGATGGACGTAGTCTATAAGTACGATCCATATAAAAATGCCCTTTGTACCTTTGCGTCTAACTTTATGCCCTGGGAAGGCGGACAGAAGTGTGCTGATATCCTGAAACTTGTGGGCTACAACTATTCTGAGAATATATACAAGCAGCATCATGAAAAGCATCCCGACTGGATGATCTACGGAAGTGAGACCGGCTCTCTTGTACAGAGTAGGGGCGTATATAAATTCCCCCTGTCCGAAACCAGACTTACGGATGTGGATGAACAGTGCTCTGCGCTCGGTAACTGTAACACCAGCTGGGGGGCAAGAAGCATAGAAGATATGCTCTGTGATGACAGAGACATGGAATTTTCCGCAGGTCAGTTTATCTGGACCGGATTTGATTACATCGGAGAACCTACTCCTTATCATACCAAGAATTCATATTTCGGACTTTTGGATACCGCAGGATTTCCCAAGGATTTTTACTATGTCGTAAAGTCCCAGTGGACCGATCCTGCCGAAGATCCTTTTGTACATTCGTTCCCTACCTGGGATCTTAATCCCGGACAGACCTTAGACTTCAGAGTGGTTACAAACGGTTGTGAGGTTTGGGTGGACAGCGGTGAGTGTCCCGAGCGCCCGGATTATTGGGATGTTATCAAGCATGATGTTTGCTCCGGAAAAGAAGAACTGATCTCGACAGTGAAAGAGAGTTTTCGTTACACCAAAAGAAGAATTTTTGCATGTAACGAACATAATGGATGTTTTGCAGCAGAGGAGACTTTGCTTCCCTTCGGTGACTCATCTTCAATTCGCATAACCTGTGATAAAAAGGAAATGCGTGCAGGATCCGATGATATCATCTTTGCTGAGATCAATACATTGGATGAAAACGGTGTAGAGGTTAAAAATTCCTGCGACAGAGTATTTGTGGAAGTGACAGGTGCGGGAAGACTTGTAGGACTTGATAACGGTGACAGTACGGATCTTGATTCATATAAGGGAATCAGCAGAAGACTGTTTAACGGCAAGCTCCTTGCAATGATAGCTCCCGGAAATGAAGCCGGAGAGGTTACTCTTAAAGTTACCGCAAAGGGACTTGCTCCCTGTGAAGTTACTTTAAAATGTACGGATGATGCAGTTGATCATACGGATGGCGGAAGAATCTGTTATCCTTCACCTTTTGATGCCGGAGTGTCGGATTATCTTGAAGAGAACATAAAGAGACCAATTCTTCTGGGTAAAGAAGATGACATACCGGTCAGAAAAATAGAGATAACCAGAGAAAAGGTTTCTGAAGAAGTGGCTCGTCATTTTTCGGATTATCCGAAGCATGTTTGTCAAACAGATCTTTTTGATCCTGATTGTCTTGAAAGAAAAGCTGCGGTCCGTATACTTCCCGAAAATGCCACCGACAGAGAACTCATCTGGGATATCGTTTCCGAAAAGGGTGTTCCGACCAATATTGCTGAGGTTACCCCTGTGGAAGGCGGTGCAATCCTTCGCGCAAAAGGAGACGGAAAATTCTATTTGAGATGTATGTCAAATTCAGGATCCGATAAGATACGAGTAATCTCAGCGATGGATTACGTTATAGAAGGCGTTGGTAAAGCTTTCCTCGATCCTTACGAGCTTATCTACGGAAGTTCATATTCATATTCCGAAGGCGATATCGGCGCAGGAAATGAAATGGGATTTGCCACATCCAAGACTGACAGGTCTCTTGTGGGATTCGAGAATGTGGACTTCGGAAGTGCCGGTTCCGATGAGATCACGATTCCTGTATTTGCACTTGATTCGGATCCCCACCGTTTTAAGATATACGACGGAATACCTTCAAAAGGCGGAGTCCTCATCGGTGATTTTGTGTATCACAAGCCTTCGATATGGAATGTATATCAGGAGGATACCTGGACTGTTAAGGAGAAGCTGAAGGGAGTACATACTCTTTGCTTTGAATTTGAAGACAAAGTTCATATAAAGGGCTTTGTGTTTAAGAAGTACGATAAAGCATTTTCAAAACTTGATGCCACATCAGCGGACGATATTTACGGTGATGATTTCAAGACAGAAGGCAAGGCAGTATGCGGAATCGGAAACAACGTATCCATTACTTTCAAAGAGATGGATTTCGGAGAAGAAGGCACTTCAAAGATCAGCATTAAGGGAAGGGCTCCCAAGGGAGACAACACCATTCATGTAAGATTTGCAGATTCCGAAGGCGAGACCAGAAACGTTATAGAGTTTGCACAGTGCGATACCTTCACCGAACGGGAATTTGAATTCGATAAAATAAAAGGCATGAAGAACGTTTCACTCGTCTTCATGCCCGGAAGTTACTTTGATCTTGAATCTTTGGAATTTAAAAAATAAATTTTATTTATCCCCTGAGTCTTCGGATTCGGGGGATTCGTTTATCTCCTCGAATATGGGTGCGGGAGTGTAGCGGCGGTTCAGCTTTCTGTACTCCGAAGGAGTGCAGTTCTTATAAGACTTAAATACTCTGTTGAAAGTCGAAAGAGATTTAAATCCGGACTGAAGAGCTACATCAAGTATGGAAAGATCCGGCTGGTTCAGATACATCTCCGCAAGAAGGATTCTCTTCTGGGTAAGATATTCATAGCATGAGACATGCGCGAATTCTTTGAAGAGTCTTGCAAAGTGGAATCTTGAAAATCCTGCCATCTCGGCAAGAGCATCCATATCGATATCTTCTGTGCAGTGCTCGGATATATAGTTACATACATCCATGAATCTGCCGATGTATTCTTTGTTTTTCGCGGAAGTTTTACCGAGCTGGGGAACTCTTTCTTCCATGCAGCTTCTTCCTACGTCCACCATGAATCTGATGAGAAGCGAATAGATTGCAGCACCGGCATAGGGCTTTTGAGATTCGTATTCTTTGTCGGTCTGATTAATGTAATACATGAGTCTTTCGGAAAGCTCTTCGTTTTCTTTTTTACGGATGATAACGCACTCACCCAGGGAATGGAGGAGTGAGTTAAGGGAGGTGACATTTCCGATAAGGCTGTAGTCAAAGAGGATTATGATTCTTTTTCCGTTTTTGGGAGCATAGAGTCTGTGCAGGGTTCCACTCATGATAACCGCGATATCACCGGGGCTGATGGTGTACTTATCCGTACCGATCTCGATGGTGTAATCGTTCTCGGTGGGGGCGATGATCTCTGTCGCTGTATGCCAATGAAGAGGGTAGTCCTCCGCGATGTCATTGTGATAGAGTCTTACACCCTGGATCTCGGCGTATTTAACTGTCTCTCGGCCATGTTCAAGTACGGGAAGCATAGTTTTTCCTCATAGCAAAAATTGATAGGTGCCTTCTACTTCTGATTTTATTGCTTTTTGCGGAAAATTAAAAGCAAATTCTGAAATGATAAGAGCAAAATAGCATAGGAAGGTCAAAAAGCGGATAAGATACAATAAATTCAGGCGTTTGGGGCGCTTATCCAATTTCAAAACAAACTAATAGGGAGAACAGTATGGAACTGGTAAAAAACGAGGCTAAAATAAGCGAATTTCGTAAAAGAGCCGAAGAACTTGTTTCCAAGATGACTCTTGAGGAAAAGGTCTCTCAGACTTTGAATCATGCACCTGCGATAGAGCATCTGGGAATTAAGGCTTACGATTGGTGGAATGAGGCACTTCACGGTGTTGCAAGAGCAGGTACGGCAACCGTTTTTCCTCAGGCAATAGGACTTGCGGCTACTTTCGATGAGGATCTCATGGAAGAGCTCGGAGACGTTGTTTCCACCGAGGGACGTGCCAAGTTCAATATGCAACAGAAATATTCGGATACCGATATTTACAAGGGACTTACCTTCTGGGCTCCCAATGTTAATATTTTCCGTGATCCCAGATGGGGAAGAGGACAGGAGACTTACGGTGAGGATCCTTATCTTACTTCCAGACTCGGAGTCAGATATGTAGAAGGACTTCAGGGACATGATGAGGATCATCTTAAGGCGGCAGCATGTGCAAAACATTTTGCCGTTCACTCGGGACCTGAGCCCGAAAGACACCGTTTTAATGCAGTAGCTTCGATTCAGGATATGCGTGAGACTTATCTTCCCGCATTCAAAGCCTGCGTACAGGAAGCAAATGTCGAGACCGTAATGGGCGCATACAACCGTACCAACGGCGAACCCTGCTGCGGATCCAAGACTCTTCTCAAGGACATCTTAAGAGATGAATACGGATTTAAGGGACATGTGGTTTCCGACTGCTGGGCTATCAAGGATTTCCACACCGGACACATGGTAACTTCCGATGAAGTTGAATCCGTAAGCCTTGCAATGAACAACGGATGCGATCTTAACTGCGGAGACCTTTTCGTATACCTCAAGGATGCGGTTGAGCAGGGTAAGGTCAAGGAGGAGAGGCTTGACGAGGCACTTGTAAATCTCTTCACCACCAGAATGAAGCTGGGCATGTTTGATGGCGAGAAGACCGCTTTCGATAACATCGGAATGGACAGCGTTGATACCAAGGAGAGCAGAAAGCTTAACCTTGAGACTTCCGCAAGAAGCCTCGTACTCCTTAAAAACGACGGCATCCTTCCTCTCGATAAGAGCAAATATAAGACTGTGGGAGTTATCGGTCCCAATGCCGACAACAGACGCGCACTTGTAGGAAACTACGAAGGCACCGCTTCCAGATATGTAACGGTTCTCGAGGGACTTGAAGATTATCTCGGAGAAGACGTGGACATCAGATATTCCGAAGCATGCCATCTTGTCAAAGACAGGATCAGCGGACTTTCCACCGGAGACGATCGTATCTCCGAAGTTAAGGGCGTTTGTGCCGACAGCGATATCATCTTCGTGGTTCTGGGACTTGATGCCGGAATCGAAGGAGAAGAGGGAGATGCAGGTAATGAATTTGCCAGCGGAGACAAGATCGACTTAAGCCTTCCCGGACTTCAGCAGGAGGTCCTCGATGTTGCGATTGAAAGCGGAAAGCCCGTAGTTCTCCTCCAGCTTGTAGGAAGTGCGATCACCGTAAAGAATGCGGATAAGATAAATGCCATCGTTCAGTGCTGGTATCCCGGTGCAATGGGCGGAAGAGCAATCGCAGAGACCGTATTCGGAGAGAGAAACTTCGAAGGAAAGCTCCCCGTAACATTCTATGAGAGCACCGAAGAACTTCCCGATTTTACAGATTATTCCATGAAGGGAAGAACCTACAGATATATGACAACCGATGCTCTTTATCCTTTTGGATACGGACTGTCATATACCACTTATGAGTATTCCAATGTCAAAGCGGACAAGACCGTTCTTGATGATAACGGAATAACCTTAAGCTTTGACGTAGCAAATACCGGTAAGACGGACGGAAGAGAAACCGTTCAGATCTATGTAAAGATCTGCGACTTCGAGAATGCTCCCAATTATCAGCTCAAAGCATTCAAGAAGGTAGAGCTTAAGGCAGGCGAGAAGAAGAGCGTATCAATCACCCTGGGCAAGGATGCCTTCGGACTCTTCGATAAAGACGGCAAGTTCGTTTTTTCAAAGGGCAAGGCGGTTGTTTATGCAGGCGGCCAGCAGCCCGACGCAAGAAGTGAAAAGCTTCTCGGAAGAAAAGTCTCAGCCATAGAGATCGAACTTCCCTGAGTTTTCAATATGTTTATCACATACTAATCCTTAGAAAACAGGTTGTCTCGGAAATGGGGCAGCCTGTTTTCGATTTTTTTGATAATTATTCATAAAGGTGCTAAAATTTTACAAAGTGTGTACTTGAGTTAAGGCTTCGGTAAAAACATGGATATTGATAAGGTTAAAGTAAAACTACACGATCTTTTCTGTGAAGAAGCATCAATAGTACTCTATGAATCCGACAAAGACAGTGTCGCGACCGCAGAACTGATCCAAATACTGAAGATCGGCAGGATCGTATTCTTTGAATATAAGGATATGGGTGCCGAACTTCGTGATGAACCTATTGTGGTCAATGCGAGATACGAAGGTCCGGATTATAACGAAGACGATTATGTCATGAACCGCAGCGTTGTACCCAGCGGAAACGTTGTAAGGGTATGCATATTCCCTGTTGCCGGTTATTCCTGGAACGATGATGAGAGAAAACTTGTAGGTGAATTCCTGCTTATAATCTCCACCTTAAAGAGCCGTATCAGGATGAAGGACTTTGTGGAATATGCCACATTTCATGAAAGAGAGCTGGGATTCTTTAATAGTTTCTATCTGGTAAAAACCTTGTCGATGATTCAAAAACTTGACAGGCTTTCCGATTATTCCGTTATATTTTTCAATCTTGTAAATGTATCCGGCATCAACTCCATGATTGGCAGGAGCGAAGCTGATGTCATGATCAAAAAATTCGGAGCGATGCTCAGCGAGATTCTTGAGCAGCCCGAGTGCCTGTGCAGAATGGGCGGTGATAATTTTGTCATCGTGGCAAGGCACCAGCATGTGGATTCGCTTCTCAGGCTGCTTAAAGGTACCGATATGACCGGCGATACATCTTTCTGGGAGACCATAAGGATGAGCGCATATTGCGGAGTATATCATTGCAGCGGTAAAGAAGGCAGTTTCTCCGAGTGTATCGACTATGCTCAGGCATCCATGCTCATAGCCAAGAATACAAACCATGCAAATGTTCAGTTCTATGATGAATCCATGGTTCGTATGGTTAACAATACCAAGAAGATCGAATCCCGTTTCAAGGATGCCATTGTAAAAAAAGAATTCGTGGCATATTACCAGCCTAAGGTAAACCTTGAAAACAATATGCTCATCGGAGCCGAGGCTCTTTGCAGATGGCACAGGGGAAAGAAGATACTTGCTCCCGACAGCTTTATACAGGTTCTGGAGAAAAGTAACCGTATCTGCTCATTGGATTTCTATATGCTGGAGACTGTATGCAAGGATCTTGCAAGCTGGATGGACAAGGGGATGACTCCCGTAAGAATATCCACCAACTTCTCCAGAAAACATTTAAGTAACCCTAACTTCGTATCTGATGTAATAAATATTGTTGATGAATATAAGATCCCACGTTCGCTCATCGTTATCGAAGTTACAGAGACGACCACGGAGTCTGATCTCATCAGACTGTCCGAATGCGTAAGAGACTTCAGAAAAGCCGGATTTGATGTATCCGTGGATGACTTCGGTGTAGGATATTCATCCATGAGCATGATCAAGGATGTGCCTTTCTCCGAAATCAAAATAGACAGAAGCTTTATCAGCAGCGATTCCATCAGTGACAGGGATATGATCATGATGAAGCATGTCATTACCATGGCGGAAGATCTGGGCATGAATACCATTGCTGAAGGTGTTGAGACGAAAGAGCAGATTGAGATCCTTAAAAAGTACGGATGTCTCAGAGCACAGGGACACTACTTTGACAAGCCTCTTTCGAAGGAAGATTTTGAAAAGGTTCTTAATAATCCCGATTATTCATCGAGAGGATAGCCTATGAAGAAGACTAAGAAGAAGCTTACATTTGCATCATCGGTTCTGGCTACGGGAGCACTTCTGGGATTATCAGGATGTCCCGTTAATGCCGGTGTTTACGGACCGCCTCAGAACGATCCTCAGCCTGATGTCTACGGACCTCCGGTTATAAACGAGGAAGAAATTGATGACCCTATTGTAACAGTGTATGGACCGCCGGAATACTTTGACGATGATGTCAATGTACCGACTGAGCCTGTCTATGGTCCTCCACCCGATGATATAGAAGATCCCATAGAGGAAGTTTACGGTCCTCCCGAAGATTTCTCATACGACGATTCGATCGAAACATCCGAAGAACCGGATGAGATGTCCCAGCCCATTGCACCTGTTTACGGACCGCCCGAACCTTAAAGAGGATCGAAAATGAATCTTAACGAATTCAAAGAATATGCTGCAGAGAATCCTGGAGCTCTGGAGTATAAGAAAGTAATTCTGGATAAAAGGTCTGAGGTCAGGGAAAGGCTTTATACCAAGCCTGACCTCAGACATCTTTTTTTTGAACTCACTCTTTCATGTAATGAAAAATGTTTTCATTGCGGATCGAGATGCGAGCCCGGAATTCCCACGGGACTTTCTTTTGATAAGATCAAAGAAGTTTTGGATGAGGTTTCCGAGAACTTTGATAAGAAACGTCTCATGATCTGTATCACCGGGGGAGAGCCCATGCTCCGTCCGGACTTTTTTGATATCGTTTCTTACATCCATGAGAAGGGCTTTGTCTGGGGAATGACTTCCAATGCCACCCTTATCACCAAAGAGAATGCACATCGTCTGAAAGAATGCGGAATGGCCACCATCTCCGTAAGCATAGACGGTCTTGAAGAAACACATGACAGACAAAGAGGGCTTAAGGGCGGATATAAACTGGCAATGCGTGGCATCCAAAATCTTATCGATGAAGATTTCTTTCATGCCATACAGATAACCACCGTCATAAACCATAAAAATATCACGGAGCTTGATGAGCTCTTTAAGGTTGTGGACGGAATCGATGTTGATTCCTGGAGAGTCATAGGCATCGAGCCCATAGGACGTGCTCTGGAATACCCGGACATGCTCCTTACTCCCGAGGATCAGAGAAGGCTGTTTTCTTTTATCCTGGAGAAAAGAAGGGCTGGGTATCCCGTGGAATATGGCTGTTCTCACTTCCTGGGATTTGATCTTGAGGGCAATGTAAGAGAGAGGATGTTCCTGTGCAATGCTGGCGTGTTTACAGCATCAATAAGGGCTGACGGAAGTATTACAGCATGCCTTGATATCATGCCAAGGGATGAGGTTATTTACGGCAATGTAAACACGGATTCTTTTACGGATTCGTGGAATAACGGATTTGAAATTTTCAGAAAACATCTCTCTGAAATGAATAAAGACTGTAAAGAATGTGAATATGAGAAATGGTGTGCCGGAGGAGCGCATCACAGCTGGGATTACGATGACAATAAACCCCTAATTTGCCTTAAAGATGTGCTTTTTTGAGAAGTTTTTTTAAGTTGTTTAAGTTACTCTGAAAATGTATAATAATGGCAACGGATTACATGGGGGGAGTCCTTTAGTTGCAGATCATTGACAGAGTAAATTATTTCGACATTTGTTCCATCTTCGTTTTACTTGCGGTTCTTGTTTCGCTTTTTCTGCGTAAGATGTACCGCGGAGGTTTGAACAGAGCATTTATACAGCTTGCGATTCTTATGATCCTGAGCTGTATTTTTGATATACTCAGAGCTCTTCCCTACAATGAGGATACGACCATGGGCTCTTCGGTCGTCTTCCGTTTCGTTATGGGGTATATATTCTGTTTCCTGAGGGCGCTTCAGATGCCGCTTCTCATCAGGCTTTACGGAATTATGAGCGGTACCTGGAGCCGTATCAAATCTGACTTCAGGATCGGTTTTTTCTATTTCTTCCCTCTTATCGGATATCTGCTTTTAGTTTATTCGAATTTTTTCAACCAGCGTATTTTCAACTACGTGCTTTTATCCGAAGGCATTTCATATGTTCGCGGCGATCTTATGCCTCTTTATGATTACTGCGGTTTTTATTTCATGGTATTCAGCCTTATCCAGCTCTTTATCATCAGGAAGAGACTGAGTGTCGAGAAGTTCCTTGCAATGCTTCTTGTTTATCCCGTCAATGTACTGGCAATCCTTATCCAGGATATGTATCCCCAGCTTATGACCGGAATGTTCGGAGCATCACTTTCCGTTCTCATGCTGGCATTCTTCGTTTTCAGACCTGATGAATCCATTGACCTTGAGACAGGTCTTTCGTCCTATATTCCCTTTGAGAACGATATTGAAAACCTTATCTTAAGCGGCAGAAGAGGAATAGTCATCTTCTGTAAGATCTCCAATGATTCCGAGATCAGAAGCCTCACCGATATCAGGGTTTACAGAAAGATCTTAAGATCCGTGGCAGATGTTCTGGTAAAAGAAAGATACAGAGGACTTCTGTCCACATCCGATTTCTATTACCTCAGAGGCGGCTTGTATGCCAATATTCTGCAGGGGAGATTTGACCGTAATATCATCAAAAAACAGATTGATAAGCTGGTGGAAAGATATTGCGAAGGATATTCGGGAGCAGGATATGACGTGCAGCTTGATATGTGCATCTGCTCCGTTCTTGTACCGGACGATATAGCCGACAAAGAAGAACTGATGAAGTTCTCGGAGCGTATCCAGAATCTCATTGAACCCTGGAAACCGGTTCAGTATTCGGAAATCTCTTTTGACAGGGAATTTGTCATCCTCAACTCCATCGATTCCATCATTGAGGATGCTATAAGACATAACAGATTTGAGATGTATTATCAGCCCATTTATTCTCTTAAGGATAAGACCTATAAATGTGCCGAAGCTCTCATAAGACTTAATTCCGAAGAATTCGGATCCATATCTCCTTCCGTATTTATCCCTGCTGCAGAGAAAACGGGCAGGATAGTACATATCGGAGATTTCGTAATAAAGGATGTATGCAGGTTCTTATCTCAGCATTCTCCCGAAGAACTGGGTGTGGATTACATTGAAGTCAACCTGTCCATCATTCAGTGTATGCAGGCTGATATGGCTGTCAAGATCAAGAAGTATATGGCCGAATACAATATCAATCCCAACTGGATCAACTTCGAGATCACTGAGACCGCAGCTGACGGAGCTTACGAGAGAGTTCTCGAGACCATGCATGAGATCTCTGCCGAGGGCGTAAGATTTTCACTTGATGATTACGGTTCCGGATACTCGAATCTCCACAGAGTCATGTCATTCCCTTATAAGGTCATCAAGCTGGATAAATCCCTTACCGATGAGGCCGAAGATCCGGAGAAGAGACGTATTCTTGAGGAGGCCATCAAACTCATCAAAAGTATGGGTGCACGAATAGTCGTTGAGGGTGTAGAATCAAAGGAGATATCCGATTGGTTTGAAGCACAGGGGTGTGATTTCATACAGGGATTCTATTATGCGAAACCTATGAGTGAACGTGAGTACCTGGATTTCATGAAGGTTAAATAATTTTGAACATTGTCACCTGCATTTATCTGATTGCTTTAGTATTTGCAGTGCTGAACATTGTACTGCTGATTGAATCGGGCATCAGACCTGACATCTACACAGTTCTTCTGATGAGTGGCGTCGTTGTTGCTAACGGCGGGTACTTGGCTGTTGCTGTTTCGAAGACTGTAGAAGCGGCAATAGTGGGCAATTCTTTGATCTATTTGGGCGGATGTTATTTGCCCTTTTTTGTATTCTGCATCGGTGCCGAACTGACGGATATTCATCCTCCTCACAGGGTAAAATTATTTCTCGTAGCAGTCTCTACATTCGTCATCGGCTGTACTTTCAGCATCGGAAGGTCATCCGTTTATTACAAGAGTGTATCCATAGAGGATATGGGCGGATATACCGTTATACTCAAAGAATACGGTCCGCTCCACAATGCCTATTATTTCATGCTGGCGATGTACATAATCGCTGTTGCTTATATCTGCATATTCGCCGTTAAAAGAAGGAATATCGTTTCATACAAAACGACCCTTCTCTATTCCGTTTTTCTGATTTCCAATGTCATCATCTATGCCATTGACAGAGTGCTTGATATTCATTTTGAATTCAATTCCATCGCATATCTTATTACCGAGATAACCATACTTATTATCTATAAAAGGGTCAGCTTATACGATATGACATACAACGTCATGAGCACCTGGGAGAAGATGGAAGAGTATGCATATATCGTATTTGACCAAAATCAGAAATACCTCGGCTCAAACCTTCTTGCACGTCAGTATTTCGAGAATCTCCAATATCAGGAGATCGACAGAAAACTCAAAGATGATCTTCCGGAGATAACAGAGCTTTTGGAACGTTTCGACAGGATGAACACCGGAGACGAAACAGATCAAAAAAATGTTTACCGCGAAACGTTGAAGTTATCGGGAAGAGTCTTAAGAAGTGAAGTAAAATACCTCAGTAGAAAACGTTCACTGAGCTTTCTTGGGAATTCCATCTACGGATACCTGATCGAGTTTTACGATGTCACCAAAGACAGCGAATATGTTGCGTCCATAGAAGAAAAAAATGAAAAACTTGCTGCTGCGGAAAAACGCGCACTTGAAGCGTCTAATGCCAAGAGCGATTTCCTCTCTGCCATGTCCCATGAGATCAGAACTCCCATTAACACTATATTGGGAATGAATGAGATGATCTCAAGAGAGTCCAAGGATCTGGTTATTCTGGGATATTCCAGGGATGTTGAAAAAGCGGGCCATCTGCTTCTTAACCTGATCAATGATGTTCTGGATTTCTCCAAGATCGAAGCGGGTAATTTCGAACTCGATGAAAAAGAATACTCCATACAGGATCTTGCGGCCACATCCGGGGAAATGCTTGAAAAGAGAGCATCCGATAAGAACCTCAGGATCGCACTGGACGTTGATCCCGGTATGCCCTCGGGACTTATCGGAGATGAGGGAAAGATCGAACAGATACTCATCAATCTCATTACCAATGCGGTTAAGTACACCAATGAAGGTTATATCAGAATATCCGTAACGGGAGATTATACAGACAAGGGATATGATCTTGAACTGTCCGTGAGCGACACCGGTATCGGAATCCATCCCGAAGATCTTGATCATATTTTTGACAGCTTTACCAGAGTGGACTTAAGGAAGAACAGACATATCGAAGGCACGGGACTCGGTCTTGCCATCACCAAAAAGCTTTGCGAAGGAATGGGCGGTACCATCAAAGTTTCCAGCAGGTACGGAGAAGGTTCTGTTTTCACCGTGACCATACCGCAAAAAATCGGTGATCCCACATTCATCGGTGCGGTTAAGATCAATAAGAAGACACAAAAGGTAAAAAGAAAACGCTATGAACCTTCCTTTACAGCGCCTTCCGCTCATGTTCTGATCGTAGATGACAATGAGATGAACCTGGAGGTATTCGTATCGCTTCTTAAGAATACGCAGGTGAAAATGGATAAGGCCTTCGGCGGAAAAGAGGCTCACGAACTTTCACTTAAGAATAAATACGACGTGATCTTCATGGATCATATGATGCCTGCTCCCGACGGAATAGAGACTCTTCACATGATAAGGGAAGACGAGAGCAATCCCAATAAAGAGACCCCGGTCATCGCACTTACGGCAAATGCGGTATCGGGAAGCATGGAAATGTATCTTAACGCAGGATTTAACGGATATCTGTCAAAGCCCGTTGATCCCCTTGAACTGGAAGAAGTGGTCAGGAAGCATATATCCGAGGAAATGATAGTTCCAAATATAACTTGACCTCACCTGTTCAAGGTCATATTGTAAAGGTGCCGGTTCCGGGAGGAAGTAATCGGAGGTGTCCAGTTGCGAATACTAAAGATTAACCCTGAGAACACGCTCCGGCCGGCATTTAAATAGTGGATTTAGGTGACAGTGGGGCCGGTGAAACAGGGGGACGGTTCTGTCGTTCCGCAAGGCTCATGTGGAACGACAGAACCGTCCCCCTGTTTCACCGGCCCCTTCATCACTAAAAATCGCAAAAAATAAGTCATGTAAGCACTTTCATAATTTTAAACCTTGTGCTATTATGATTTTGAGTTTTGGGTTAACGGAGGGCGAATATGTCTTCAATACTGGACAGATTTAAACTTGATGGAAAAGTTGCCTGGATCACCGGAGCTTCATCCGGACTGGGGCTTGAGATTGCCAAAGCTTATTCCGAAGCGGGTGCGAAGATCGTTTTTAACGATGTAAACAAAGAACTTGTTAAAAAAGGTCTGGAAGCCTATAAAAAGCTGGGAATAGATGTCTACGGAGCAGCATGTGATGTGACCAATGAAAAGCAGGTTACCGCATTTGTAAAAGCTGCCGGAGAAAAAGCCGGCCCCATAGACATACTCGTTAACAACGCATCCATAATCAGGAGAGTTCCTCTTACCGAGATGACGGTAGAACAGTGGGAATCTGTGATTTCTACGGATCTTACCGGACCGTTTATATGTTCCAAAGCGGTCATTCCTTCCATGATGGAAAGGGGAGGAGGCAAGATCATAAACATGCTTTCCGTTATGAGCGAACTTGGGAGAGAGACCGTTTCCGCATATTCTGCGGCGAAAGGCGGACTCAGAATGCTTACCAAGAATATCTGCGCTGAATACGGCATGCATAATATCCAGTGTAATGCCATAGGTCCCGGATATATGGAAAGCGAAGCAACCGAGCCGCTTACCCGTAAGAAAAAAGACGGATCTCTTCATCCTTATGACAACTTCATTATTTCCAGAACTCCGGCAAGACGTTGGGGAAAGGCAGAGGACATCACAGGCCTTGCTGTTTTCCTTGCATCCGGATCTTCCGATTTTATAAACGGACAGATCATTTATGCCGACGGAGGACTTCTTGCCTATATGGGTAAGGATCCCATGGAAAAAGACTGATGCTTAATACCGCACTTGAGCGGCTTATATATAGGAGATAAAGAAAATGTTACCGATACTTGAAACAATCAGCAAAATAGGAATCGTACCTGTAGTAAAGCTCGACGATGCCAAGGATGCCGCACCTCTTGCAGATGCACTTTGCAAAGGCGGAATTCCCTGTGCGGAAGTTACTTTCAGAACGGGAGCTGCAGCCGAATCTATCAAGATTATGACTGAGACTCATCCCGATATGATCGTTGGTGCAGGAACCGTACTTACAACCGAGCAGGTTGATAAGGCAGTTGAGGCCGGAGCCAAGTTTATCGTAAGTCCCGGACTTAATCCCAAGATCGTAAAATATTGTGTGGATAAGAATATCCCCATCACTCCCGGAGTTAACTCTCCTTCAGAGATCGAGACTGCGATTGAGTTCGGTCTTGAGGTTGTTAAGTTTTTCCCTGCAGAGCAGAGCGGCGGTATTGCCAAGATCAAAGCAATGGCAGCGCCTTATGTAAATATGAAGTTCATGCCCACCGGCGGAATCAATGCGGGAAACATTAATTCATATCTTGATTTCCCCAAGGTAATCGCATGCGGCGGATCATGGATGGTTCCCGGAGATCTTATTGCGGGCGGTGAATTTGATAAGATTGAAGAACTTACCAGAGAAGCTGTTAAGACCATGCTCGGATTTGAACTTGCTCATGTCGGAGTAAACATGGGCAGCGAGGCTGACGCACTCAAGGCTGCACAGAGATTTGCATTCATATTCGGAATGCCTGTTAAGAACGGAAATTCATCCGTATTTGCAGGAAGCGCCGTTGAATATATGAAGGAGCCCTATCTCGGAAAGAACGGTCACATCGCCGTCAGGACAAACTACATCGAAAGAGCCGTAAATTATCTCAACTCTGTTCTCGGTGTTGAGTTTGATGAATCAAGCGCCAAGAAAGATGCCAAGGGAAATCTCAAGGCTATCTATATGAAAGAAGAAATCGGCGGATTTGCCGTACATCTTGTAAACAAGTGATTAAAAGAGGAATAGAAAAATGGCTAAAGTAATTACTATGGGCGAGATCATGCTCCGCCTCTCAACTCCCAATTTCGAAAAGTTCATTCAAGCTGACGAGTTCGACATCAATTACGGCGGCGGAGAAGCTAACGTAGCAGTTTCTCTTGCAAACTACGGACATGATGCAGAGTATGTAACCGCGCTTCCCGAAAATGAGATCGGTGACTGTGCAATCGCAGCACTCAGAAAGTATGGCGTAAAGACCGACAACATCGCAAGATGCGGTGAGAGAGTAGGTATCTACTATCTCGAAAGCGGAAGCGCAATGAGACCTTCCAAAGTTGTATATGACAGAGCTCATTCTTCAATCTCAACCGCTACCGCAGCTGATTTTGATTTTGACAAGATCTTCGAAGGAGCAGACTGGTTCCACTTCACCGGAATTACTCCCGCAATTTCAGACAGCGCAGCAGTTCTTACCGAAGAAGCTCTTAAAGCGGCTAAGAAGCATGGCGTAAAGGTATCTTGCGATCTCAACTTCCGTAAGAAGCTCTGGTCTTCCGAGAAGGCTCAGAAGGTTATGAAGAACCTTATGCAGTATGTTGATGTTTGTATCGGAAACGAAGAGGATGCAAATCTTGTTCTCGGATATAAGCCGGGCAATACCGATGTAACCAGCGGTGAGCTTGAGCTTGCAGGATACAAGAGCATCTTCGAGCAGATGGTAGCAGATTACAATTTTGAGTACTGTGTATCATCACTCAGAGTAAGCCGTTCCGCATCCGATAACGGCTGGTCAGCATGCATCTATTCCCGTGACACCAAAGAGTTCTATCACTCCAAGGAATATACCATCCGTCCCATCGTTGACCGTGTAGGCGGCGGAGACTCATTTGCAGGCGGCGTTATCTGCGGACTCCTTGACGGCAAGGATTTCAAGGCTGCTCTTGAGTATGGCGTAGCTGCATCTGCACTTAAGCACACCATTCCCGGAGACTTCAATCTTGTAACACGTAAAGAGGTTGAAACTCTTGCAGGCGGAGATGCTTCCGGAAGAGTTCAGAGATAAGATTAAAATGCGTTAAATCCGCGGAATAATTGACATATTTTCTTATAGGAAATATAATTTTCACAGGCTTGTTCGATTGATCGGGCAAGCCTGTTTTATGGATTTTGTATTATGAAAGAAGATAACAAAACACCGAATATAATAAAGATCCTGATCCTGGCAGCTTTTGCCACGATGGTTCTTATAATATTTCTCCAGCAGCTCAAGGTTCCTTTTATGCTTGAGGATCTGGATTATGCGAAAAATCTTGTAACAGGTGAACCTTTACAGAGTTTTAATGATATATCCCAGAGCCTGGGTTGTATCTTTTTCTGGAAGGGCGGAAGTCTTGTTGCGGGATTTGTTCTTCAGGTTATCCTGCTTTGCGGCGGGTATGTTGCGGATATCATAAACATACTTGTTATGCTTCTTTGTTCTTTTCTGATCTTTGCACCCGTTAAAAGATCACATCAGAGGATTTTCTTCTGTGTATTTTCATTCCTTCTTTTGATAGCTCTTAATGTGGACTGGAATAATTCCTATTTCAGACAGTTCGGTGCCGTCAATTTCTTTTATCCTTCGCTTATCATGCTAGCACTTTTGAACGTTTGCTCGAAAGTGGTTGATAATAATGATGATTACAAAGTTCTTGGTCCCGTGCGCACTGCAGTGCTTTCCGTTGCGGGATTTTTTGCGGGCGTGTGGTCACCTTCCTACGGAATAATGTGTTCGCTTATTCTCGGAAGTGTTATTTTCTACAGATCAAAAGTAAGCAAAGAACTTCAGAATACCGGATTTGTAACCGCACTGTTTTTCTCCATTATCGGAGTGGTTTTGTATCTGGTATGTCCCGGCAACTATACCGAAGGATCTGTGCTGGTCACCAATTACATCAATGCGGATGTATATCCTTCAGTAGTGCTTGCTCTGCTTGTGCTTGCTATCTTCCTGAGAATGGGAGGAGAACTTAAGCCTTCGCAGTATCTGAAGTGTTACGCAATGCTTTGCAGCGTAATGCTTTGCATCATTTGTGTGTTTGTCTTGCCGGTTGCTCCCAACGGAACACTTCTTTGCACCATGATCCTTGGAATAACCGCATTTTGTTCACTGTTTTACACACTTAATAAGATTGTCGGAAGATACCGTATTTACGGCTATATACTTTGTTCCATAGCACTTTTGTATGATGTATTTGTGATACTTGAATCACAGCTTGGAGTCGAGTGATGAACGTTTTTTCATTTGACAAAACAATACCCAAGGATATATTCGCCAAGTTCTGGACACCCGTCATCAATTCGGTTCTGGTGCTTAATTTCATTTTGAAATTTTATCAGTTCGGAAATGATGTTTATTCTTTTGATCTGACAAACGGTCTTATAGGAGTTGCACTTTTTGCAATCCTTACTTTCAGTGTGTCTTATGCCGTTGGTGCCCGCAGTATCGGATCATATGTGCGTTTTATGATCCTCTACATTGCATTTGTTCCTCATCTTAAGCTTACGTATCTGATGAGACTTGCGGATTTCTCATACACATTCGGATTAAGAGATCACAGTTTCAGCGGTAAGTGGAAGGGAGCTATTGCACTTTGGACTTCCGATGTATCCGAATATTTAAGAATCCTTGTTCCCATGATGATACTTATGATGGGTGCAACGCTTCATGATAAGCTTCCCAAGTGGTACAAGATTCTTCTTATCTGTGCTGTTGTGCTTGCACTTCTTCTCTATGTATTCGAGGGCACCGTTAATCTGTTTAAATACGGCATTTCCCTCATTATGGTAGTCATCATATCCGATTGCTGGAATAAGCTCAGAGTGGCGGATGAGAGGGCACCACAGGCCTTGATACTGTGGGCGGAATTACTTCTGTTTGCTGCCATGTGGGCAAAGGGAATGACATTTATAGCAGGCTGATTATTCAGTGAATATAAAAAGCGGTCGCATCCAAAGCGGATGCGACCGTGTTTTTGTTTGCGCGCCATGGGCGCGCTCTAACGGGTGTAAGTCCCGAACACGCCTAGGCAACGAGGAAGTGTATAGCTGAACAGCAAGGGTGTTTACCGCGAGGTGGAATCTGAAGGAAGCTGTAGGCAAACTCTTGGTCCGACGGACAGAAATCACATATAAGGCTCGGAAATACGGATAAGTCTGCAAAACAAGATGAAGTCCAAAGGTTGCTGGAAGTACGAGTAAATGTGGCGGATAGATGAGAGGAAAGAGCGCGTACCTTAAGCGTGGAGATCTCACAGGGGTTCCATTAGCCCAGTAACAACGAACTGTGAGAAGTCAGCAGAGCCCATAGTAGCGTGGAAATCTATGAAAATAGATGGAGCAAAGGGGCGAACAATCAATAAGTTTGAGTATGTCTCGTTTTGCAGAAATGACAACACCTGCCGTAACCAATCGGGGAAAAGATGGCCAAATCAAGCGAGACGGAAAGGAAAGAACGCATGGACACAAGTAGTCTAATGGAGCAGATATTATCTAGCGATAATCTCAACAGAGCATATCTGCAAGTCGTGCGAAACAAAGGTGCAGAGGGCGTGGACGGAATGAAGTACACAGAACTCAAGGAACACCTTGAAAAGAACGGCGAAAGCATCAAAGAACAGCTGAGGACAAGAAAATATAAACCTCAGCCAGTACGAAGAGTGGAGATACCAAAGCCAGATGGTGGTGTCAGAAACCTGGGAGTACCAACAGTAACAGACAGATTCATACAACAAGCTATAGCACAGGTGCTCACACCAATCTATGAGGAACAATTCCATGACCACAGTTATGGATTTCGCCCCAACAGGTGTGCACAACAGGCAATCCTAACAGCACTTGATATGATGAATGACGGCAATGATTGGATTGTTGACATCGACTTGGAAAAGTTCTTTGACACAGTAAATCATGACAAGCTTATGACTATTATAGGCAGAACAATCAAGGATGGAGATGTAATCTCCATCGTGAGAAAATACCTTGTCAGTGGAATCATGATTGATGATGAGTATGAGGATTCTATTTTAGGAACACCACAGGGTGGTAACCTATCACCGCTTTTAGCAAACATCATGCTCAATGAACTTGACAAGGAAATGGAAAAGCGAGGACTGAACTTCGTGCGCTATGCGGATGACTGTATCATCATGGTCGGAAGCGAAATGTCTGCTAACAGAGTCATGAGAAATATCTCACGATTCATTGAAGAGAAACTAGGGCTTAAGGTCAACATGACCAAGAGCAAGGTGGATAAACCCCAAGGACTTAAATACCTTGGATTCGGATTCTACTTTGATGCAAAAGCACATCAATACAAGGCGAAACCACATGCAATCTCAGTAATGAAATTTAAGAAGAGAATGAAAGAGCTCACTTGTCGTAGCTGGGGCGTTAGCAACAGTTATAAGGTACAGAAACTCAATCAGCTCATCAGAGGTTGGATTAACTACTTTAAAATAGGAAGTATGAAAACACTCTGTAGAAATCTGGACAGAAATATCAGATTTAGGATTCGCATGTGCATATGGAAACACTGGAAAACTCCGCAAAACAGAGCAAAGAATCTAATGAAGCTAGGTATTGATAAAGATAGGGCACTGTGGACTGCCTACAGTGGGCATAGAATTGCGTTCATTTGTAGCAAATCTGTGGTGAATGTTGCAATAACAAACAAGAGATTAGCCTCATTTGGTCTAATCTCTATGTTGGACTACTACACCGAAAGATGTGTCACTTGTTAAATTGATTGAACCGCCGTGTACCGAACGGTACGCACGGTGGTGTGAGAGGTCGGAATTTCTCAAATATGAGAAATTCCTCCTACTCGATT
>JAGAYR010000027.1 GCA_017940415.1 Lachnospiraceae bacterium | reverse complement strand
CGAAGATTTTGAATCACGTTTGCCGGAATATCTTAGAAACGCTCTTCACCGCAATATATCGGTAGCATAAATCATTTATTTGGCTGAAATATTGAATTTTCAAGGAACAAATCCCATTTCAGGTATGGGAAGTTTTAGTTATTTAAAAAAAATTTGTTGACAAGAATAAAGTTATTGTGTAATATTGTCTTTGCTGTTGCGAAACAGATAACAGTTGCAGGTGTAGTTCAGTGGTAGAACACCAGCCTTCCAAGCTGGATATGTGGGTCCGATTCCCATCACCTGCTCTAACGAAAAGCCCTCAGGATAAACCTGAGGGCTTTTTTCGTTAAGCAGGCGAATATTTGATTTTTAATGATACCGTGTTAAAGTTAATTGTATGAATAAAGGCGGACAGATAATTCATAGTTTGATCAAGATCGCGGGCATTATTATGTTCGCTCTTGTGATAGTCATATACGGTTTTCTGACCTTCCATGCATTTAAATCCTCGATGATAGCTTCGACGGATTATATTCCTTATAACTGGGCCTTCCCGATTCCCGACAGTCCTATCAAGAACATGCTCTATTGCGGCGCAGGACTTGCGGTTCTTGTATTCTTTTCCGGATTGGACAGGAAATACCCGGCAAAAGCAAGGAAATGGGAGAAGATGATATTTGTCTGCTTTATGGCTGCATATGTCATCCTGGGAATTGCCTTTTCTATTACGAATCCCTACTACCCTTCGGGAGACCAGATCAATACCACTGCGGGAGCGATGTATGTACTGGAGGGCGATTATTCGATGTTCAGCCCTTTGGGATATATCGATATATGTCCTCATCAGAAGGGATTGCTGTTTTTCTATGAGATCTGTTTTAAGATTTTCGGACCGTTAAACTATACTCCCGTAAGGATCATAACCGTTTTCATGAACGCCCTTACCATATTAATGGGTTATCGACTTATCAAGGATTTGGGGGGAAGGGAGTTTTCGGGAGTTTTATATACGGTTTTGATGGCGCTTTGCGCTCCGTATTTCTGGATGATTCCTTATGCCTACGGAGATCTTCCTTCGATATTCGGAATCATGGTCATGTTTTATTTTTTCGGAAGATACATGAAGGGCGGAAATGTTCTGAATGTCCTGATTGCCTCTGCCGGCGGAGCATTTGCGATTCTTAACAGAAGCGCTGCGTGGATCGCTGTTGTGGCACTTATCATTACGGCCATATTCCTGGGATTAAAAAAAGGGAAATTGTATCCCGCAGCCTTTGCAATATTTGTGGCTTTAATTTCATATCTTGCCCTGTACGCGATAGGTGTACGATATGAGAAATTGTCGGGATATGACAGACACACGGGAAGCCCCGTGACAGCATATATCGCGATGGGCATGCAGGTTTCGGACGGGGCTCCGGGGGTGTATAACAGATACCATCAGGATCTTTATGAGAAATATAACGGGGACCGCACACTTGCTTCCGAAGAAGCGAAGCAGTATATAGAGGCCAGGATCGGTGAATTCAAAGCAAATCCCCGTGCGGCTTGGGAATTTTATAAAAGCAAGCTTCTCTTTCAGTGGAACGATCCGCTTTTTGAATGCAATACGCATTTGTACAGCTTCAGACCGGGTACAGTGTTAAATGATTTTTATGAGAGTCTTTATCGAGGCAGGCTTCACGAACTTATATTCAAGTACATGAACCGCTATCAGGCATTTTTGTATCTGCTTTGTCTGCTTGCGGCTGTCAGGGATCTTGTGAGGATCGTTAAAGACGATACCGGATATATTTACAATTGGTTTTTCCATATCTTCCTCATAGGAGGAGTATTGTTCAGTCTGATATGGGAAGCGAAAGCACGTTACAGCCTGCCCTATTTTATTTTCCTGATTCCTGTGGCGGCCTTACTTTTTTCATACGGAAAAGAGAAGAAACATTGATGTTTGACACCGGATTATAAGGAGTAAGTATGGATAATGATGAAAAGAAACAATTGTTAGATGAACTTGCCAGGCAGATATCCGGAAGTGCTCCGGATGAACCGCAAAAGGGTCAGCTTGTTTCCAAGATCGACAGTGCTACCAGCACGGTTAATTTCATGCTGTCCGGCACTAAGTATTCAATAGAAGATATGCAGAAAGCCAAAAAATACCTTCAGGGTAAAATGGCAAATCATCCCGGTGAGAGATCCGAAAGAACGATGTATTATGAGATAGCGATTACATGTATTGATGCAATTATTCATCAGTTTTCTGACCAGATGATGAAATGATCGGGAGTTACAACAGTCAATGAAGAGTAAGAATACCAAAAAAATCGAAAAGATGAAGAAAAAGCACGGATTGCTTGCCATTTTCGCATTTATCCTTACCTGCGTTGTGGCAACCATGATGCTTTCTTACTTCGTATATTCTCTTGTGTTCTATCTGCTGGAAGCAAAGCTTTCATCGGAATATGAATCCATCTCATATATGGCAAGAATATATGAGCAAAGCATTTCCGAAGATTATGAGGGAGATGTATGGGCTATCCTTAATGAGGACGGAAGGGAATATATAATCCGTGATAAGAACGGTAATCTTCTGGTCGGTGATAAGGACAACACCTGTTCCGAAGATGGAGACCTCGTAAAGCTGAGCGGTATCGACTGTGATGTTGAAGTCTTCATTGATAAAGAATATCCCTTTGTAACATTGGACAGGGAAGGGCTGGTCACCGTCAGAATGCTTGATTTGCTGGACTATATTCAGGACCACAGGAAGGATCCTGAGCTTTTCCTTTTGATCGATGACGGAGATGTTTCCACCGATACATCCAATGTGCTGTTCTTTGAATCGGACAGTTATCTGAGGCTCCCCGTATGGATGGGAATGAAAGTTGCAGGCGGAGAAGAGACTTTCATCGGCAAAGGATTTGTCTATATCAGGATGAGTGATGTTTCGATTGTCCTGATCACCACGGTTATCCTGGGAATTCTTTTCTTTATCATATTTATGCTTTTCCTGGTAAATATGATCGGAAATATCAAGAGTCAGAAGAGATCAATGAAGCTCTTTTTCATGGACCTTGCCACCGGAGGCCACAATCGTATGTGGTACATCTATAAGGGTGAGGCTCTCCTGAAAAAGAGATCATCCGCTTCATATCAGTATGCGGTTGTAAGTCTTCTCAGCGTTAAGTACAACACCTTCTGTATGTGCCATTCCGTATCGGAAGGTGAAGAGATCATACGAAAGGTCAGCGATTGTATCGGAAGGCATATTACCAGACATGAAGTCTTTGCCCATGAATCTCCCGAGAGCTTTATGCTTCTTCTCAGGGTAAAGGATCAGGATGAGCTTACGGGAAGACTGGGTGCCATAATTTCCGATCTGGAGAAGATCGATAATAATCATTCATTTACATATCATCTCGGAGTTTCCGTATTGCTTCCTCCCAGAGATGTAAACGGACGTGTTCTTCGCCGCAGATATATAGACCTTGAGCAGGATTACAACAATGCGGTTACTGCCAGAAATACCCTTAACGGAAAAGAAGACAGCGGAGTGGCTTACTTCGATCTTAAGCTTGTTGAGGAAAGAAAGTGGCATGATCAGGTAGAGGAGCATTGCAGGGAAGCTTTGGTAAATCAGGAATTTCTGGTTTACTATCAGCCCAAATACGATCCCGTTACGGGACTTATGAGGGGAACCGAGGCTCTCATCAGATGGCAGTCTCCTACCTTGGGATTTGTTTCTCCCGGAAAGTTCATCCCAATCTTTGAACATAACGGATTCATCACCGAGATAGATCATTACATGCTCGAGCGTGTAGCCATGGATCAGAAGAAATGGATGGATGAGGGAATCGAGTGTGTTCCCATATCGGTCAATATATCGAGAGCTCATTTCATCGAGTCCGATCTGGCAGAGCAGATAAGGGATACCATGGACAGAGCCGGAGCTCCCAGAAATCTCATTGAGATAGAGCTTACGGAGAGTGCTTTCTTTGATGACAAGAATGCGCTTATCAAGACTATCTCCAAACTTAAGGAATACGGATTTGCCGTTTCCATGGATGATTTCGGTTCGGGTTATTCGTCACTTAACTCCCTTAAGGATATGCCTCTCGACATTCTGAAGCTGGATGCGGAATTCTTCCGCGGTGACGGACAGGGCGAAAGAGGCAAGATCGTTGTATCAGAGACCATCAAACTTGCCAGAAGCCTTAATATGCGCACTGTTGCTGAGGGCGTTGAGATCAAGGAGCAGGTGGATTTCCTGGCCGAGCATGGCTGTGATATGATTCAGGGCTTCTATTATGCTAAGCCTATGCCTGCAGACGAGTATGTAAAGAAGTTAGCGGAAAAAAAGGCTGATAAATAAGGGATATTCAAAAAGAGAAGTATCTGTGATAAAATTATGGACGGTTTTGTCAGACTAACCGCTTCAAAACACGCAGGAGGTTATCGTTTTGGAAAAAATAGCCAGCTTTACTGTAGATCACATCAGGCTTAAGCCCGGTGTTTATGTATCCAGAAAGGATCATATCGGACAGGAGACAGTCACTACATTTGATATCAGAATGACCAGCCCTAACGATGAGCCGGTTATGAATACCGCTGAAATGCATACCATCGAGCATCTCGGCGCGACCTTCCTGAGAAATCATTCCCAGTGGAAGGACAAAGTTGTATATTTCGGTCCCATGGGATGCAGAACAGGTTTCTATGTTATTTTCGCAGGTGACCTTGAGAGCAAGGATGTGGTTCCTCTCCTTACCGAAATGTTTGAGTTTGTGAGAGACTTCGATGATGAGATTCCCGGAGCAAGCCCCAAGGACTGCGGTAATTACCTGGACCAGAACCTTGGCATGGCAAATTACCTTGCAAACAAATACTTAAATGAAGTTCTGTACGGAATAACCGAAGACAGGATGGTATATCCCAAGTAACGGAGGCGAATATGGTCAAGGTCGGAATAATCGGAGCCATGGAGCTCGAAGTAAGTGCTCTTAAGGGACAGATCAAAGGCATCACCGTTAAAAAGAAAGCGGGCATGGAATTCTGCGAAGGAACCATCGGCGGAGTTAATGTTGTAGTTGTCCGCTGCGGAATAGGTAAAGTAAACGCAGCTCTTTGTGTTCAGATCCTTTGTGATGATTTCGGTGTATCCCACGTTATCAATACGGGTGTAGCGGGATCACTCAATAACGATCTTAATATCGGCGATATTCTGATATCCAAAGACGCGGTTCATCATGATGTGGATGTTACAATCTTCTCATATAAGATCGGAGAGGTTCCCCAGCTGGGAGTCAGAGAGTTCCCGGCAGATCAGGGCCTTATCTCGGCGGCCGAAAAAGCAATAAAGGAAAAACAGCCCGATCTTAATTACCGAATCGGAAGAGTAGCCAGCGGAGACCAGTTTATTTCCAGTTCCGAAGTAAAGGAACGTATCATAAAGAATTTTGAAGCGGACTGTGCGGAGATGGAGGGTGCCTCCATTGCACACGGAGCATATCTTAACGGAATTCCCTTTGTTATCATCAGGGCAATATCCGATAAGGCAGACGGATCCGCGGAAGAAGATTATCCTACATTTGAAAAGGCGGCAGCGGCACATTGTGCCAAGCTTGTAGCCGATATGCTTACACTTATCTAGTTTATAAGGAGAACCAATCATGGAACAGTCAATTGAATTTCGCTATGATACCCAGCTTCTCATTGAGAGCGCCAATGAAGATCTTGATGAGGATGAGATCAGGGATTACATAACCGAGAATTTTGTGGGCGACAGCCTTGTGGCAGCAGGCGACGAGGAGCTGGTTAAGATCCACTTCCATACCAACGAGCCTTGGAAGATCCTGGAGTACTGCAGAACCCTCGGCGAGATCTACGATATCGTAGTTGAAGATATGGACCGTCAGGCAAGAGGCTTGCACGGCTGATAAAAATGGTATATTATTCTACGCCGGACCGATAATTGGTCCGGCGTAGGTTTGTGAAAGCGAATAGATAAGCATTTAGTAATGAGTAAGACAGGTATAAAAACCGGAAAAAAGGTATCCTACTCTGTGTCGGCAACTTTGCTGGCACTGTTTTTCATATTATCCTTTTTTTATTTTGAATTGGTGTTTAAGTATTCCGTCTCTGCAAGGGTGGTGGATTACTCTGTAGCATACATGCTGGCGTTTTCGGTACTGGCCGGCGGAATAGCGGCTATCCCAGTTTATGTTCTTCCAAGGATACCCGCCAATATAGTTGCTTTTCTGATCCTTTTGATCTTCCCGATCATTTTCCTGATAGAGTTCTTTATTCAGAGACAGTTCAGCGTTTTATATGACATCAATACCATAACCAATGCCGCCACCGATGCCCTTAAGGGCTTTGGCGGGGACATCATGTTCATGGTAAAAAGCGTTGACGGAATATCCCATATCTTATTGTTTGCGCTTCCTCTTATACTCTGGCTGATCGCCGGAAGAAAGATCGTAGCCGGTATCGCACGTACAAGGAAGATTGAGAAAAATCATCCGATTACCAAGGAAGCAGAAGAGATCGAGATGATCGATCTTAGTGAGGAAGAAACCGAGACCGAGGAGAAATCAGCGGAAGAGCCCTCAGGAAGTCTTCTTTCAAACCGGGCAAGACGTTATGTTGCGGTTCTGATCGTCATGGGCGTTTCATTGCTTGGTCTTTCTTTTATCGTGTTATCATTTGCTACCGGACTGACGGACAAAGAGTCTTTCGGTGAGCGTTACAGCTTCCAGAATTCAGTAGCCTCATACGGACTTGTTAATGCTCTTATTCTGGATGCGGGACATAGAGGAACGGCTCCTTCTACCGAGGGAGAATTCATGATGATCGATGTTGCCGCCGATGAGGGATTTGCCGTACCCACTCCCGAACCTGTGGCTGACACTACGGTAGGCGATGTAAGCGCAAATGAAGAGCAGATTGCCGAAGAAAAACCCGTTTACGGAGTAAATGCGTACGATATAGATTTTGCCGCGCTTGCCGCAGAGGGCGGACAGTTTGCCAAGCTTAATGCATACGTAGCATCTCTTACCCCCTCATCGAAGAATGAATATACCGGATTATTCGAGGGAAAGAATCTGATCCTTATCTGTGCAGAGGCATTTTCCGGAAGCATAATAGATCCGGAGCTTACTCCCGCACTTTACAGACTCAGCACCAAGGGAATTAACTTTACCGATTACTATGAACAGGCTACCGCAGGTACCACGGGCGGAGAGTTTGAGCTTATATTCGGTCTTCTCCCCATGGCGGGCGGAGATTCCATGCTCACCATGACTGCTCAGGGCAGCTATACCAACATGGGTGCAATGCTGAGTTCCGATATGGGTTATTACGGAATGGCGTTCCATGATAACGACGATCTGTATTACAGCAGAAACATCACCCATAATCTCCTGGGATACAGCGAGGGATTCATGGGATTCGGAAACGGAATGGAAAAGCTTATTTCCAGAGCCTGGCCCGAGAGCGACAGAGAGATGATGGAAGGGACCCTTCCCCTTTATTCCGGAAATGTCCCTTTCAATATTTATTACATGACGGTGAGCGGACACAGCAGATATGATTTCCATTCAAATGCGATGTCCGTAAGAAACAGAGAAGTAGTCGAGAACTGGTGCGAAGAGAAGGGACTTGAGTATTCGGATCCCGTAAAAGCATATATTGCCTGCAACATGGAACTTGAATATGCCATGGAGTATCTTCTTGAATATCTGGAAGAGAACGATCTTGCGGATGATACGGTAATAGCTCTTGCTCCCGACCATTTCCCTTACGGACTTACCGACGGAGGATATCTGGGAAATCTTCCTTATCTGGACCAGCTCTACGGATATAAGGTTGAGACACAGCTGGACAGGGACAAGAACCGCGCGATAATCTGGTGCGGAGTTCTGGAGGACATGGATCCCATTATCGTGGACAAACCCACATCCCCCGTGGACATTCTTCCTACACTTCTGAACCTGTTCGGATGTGAATGGGATTCAAGACTGTACATCGGAAGAGATGTGCTTTCGGATGCGGAAGGATTGTATTTTGACAGCGGATATAACTGGAAGACCGAAGTCGGTACCTACAGGGGCGGGGTATTTTATCCCAATCCCGGATATGAAGAGGTCGGAGAGGCATATATTCAGAGACATAACGCCATAGTCTCCAACAAGATAATCTTTAACAGAAGTGTTATATACAACGCATATTTCCCCTACGTATACGGGCTTTTGGAAGAGCAGAAGAACGCGGAAGAGCCTGAACCGGAGCTTTCCGAAGAATCGTAAGTGTGCACATAACGAGGGAACTTTCGCGGGTTTGCGGGAGTTCCTCTTTTTATAAAGATATAATAAAATCTTAATACAGAGTTTTTTATCAATAAGCAGTGTTATGTTATACTTTTTCTCATGAAGATTCAGACAAGGATGATAATCACATTCGTCGCGGTCGCATTTGTTCCGCTTGTGCTGATCGTGGTAACCTTCATGCTCGTCAATCTCTATTTGTGCGGGCCTTTTTATGATCCCTATTCATTCAACGAGCATTTCTACGTTATCGGGGATAATACGCATGAACTGGTCGGGAGCGTCGATTCTGTCTACGAGCGAATTGAGAAGGATGTGTATGCCAACAGCCTTGTTCTTGAAAATCATTCTTACCTTGAAAGCCTGAATAAGGAACTGTTCGCATTATCCAGCATTCTTATCGTCAGAAAAGACGGAGAACAGTATTACATCGGAAACGAGTCCATGGCATCCGAGATATGGGACAGACTTCCGGAATACGGCTCACAGGGACAGGATGAAAGATCCAGTATCTATTACAGGGATCTTCAGGAATACGTTAAGCAGCTTGATTTTGTTTTCTCTGACGGAGGCGAAGGAAGCGTTTTTATCCTGGTTAAGGCAAATGCCATTGTAGGCCGCAAGCTTCTACTGGATATGTTCATCGCCATGGTCCTTATCATGCTCATCACCGCTTCTTTGGTAACTTTCTGGAACAAGAAAGGAATCCTTGATCCCCTCAGTAAGATATCAAAAGGTCTTACCCAGGTCAGGGAAGGAAATTTCGATTATGTCATAGAACATGACGGAGTCGGAGGCGATGTCGGAGAACTTCTCAGAAATTACGAAGACATGAGAATGAGACTTCGTGAGAATGAAGAGAGAACCGCTGAGCAGGAGCAGAAAAACAAAGAGCTGGTATCCAACATCAGCCACGATCTTAAGACCCCCATTACTTCCATCAAGGGATATGTTGAAGGTATCCTGGACGGAGTTGCATCAACTCCCGAGAAGCAGGAGAAATATCTTAAGACCATATACAATAAGGCTGTCGATATGGATAAGCTCATCAACGAGCTGACGCTTTATTCCAGCGTGGACAATGACAGGATCAAATATAATTTCCTGAAGCTTAACGTAACGGATTATTTCAGGGACTGTGTCGAGGAAGTCGGACTTGATATGGAGACCAGGGGTATAGCTTTTGATTACAAAAATACCCTTCCCTCCGATACCATGATAATCGCCGATCCCGAGCAGCTCAGAAAAGTCATCAACAATATCATCGGAAACAGTGTCAAATACATGGATAAGCCCATCAAGACCATATCCATGAGGGTTTACGATGGCGGCGAGGACATCATCGTCGAGATTGAGGATAACGGTAAAGGAATCGCTTCCGCCGATATCACCAGAATATTTGAAAGATTTTACCGTGCGGATGCTGCAAGAAGCACAGCGCAGGGCGGAAGCGGAATAGGACTTTCGATAGTCAAGAAGATCATAGAGGATCACGGAGGCCATATCTGGGCCACATCCAAGGAGAACGAATCTACCTGTATGCATTTCGTGATCAGGAAATACAAGGAGGACAATTATGGCTAAGATTCTGATAATCGAAGATGAGAAAGAAATTGCCGATCTCGAGAAAGATTATCTGGAGATGAACGGTTTTGAAGTAGAAACCTTCGATCGCGGGGATGACGGCCTTGAGGCAGCAATGAACAATGATTACGATCTTGTGGTCCTCGATCTTATGCTTCCCGGAACCGACGGATTTGATATCTGCAGAAAAGTAAGAGCAGAGAAGAATATCCCCATCATCATGGTATCCGCCAAGAAAGACGACATCGACAAGATCCGCGGACTCGGACTGGGTGCGGATGATTACATGACCAAGCCCTTCTCTCCCGGAGAACTTGTTGCTAGAGTAAAGGCTCATCTCGCTCAGTATGAGAGACTTGTGGGTGCAGGAAAGCGTAAGAACGATAACGATCTTATCGAGATAAGAGGAATCAAGATCGACAAGACCGCAAGAAGAGTATTTGTAGACGGGGAAGAGAAGATCTTCACTACCAAGGAATTTGATCTTCTGTCATTCCTTGCGGAGAACCCCAACAAGGTATATACCAAGGACGATCTGTTCAGAACCATCTGGGGCATGGAGTCCGTAGGTGATATCGCAACCGTTACCGTTCATATCAAGAAGATCCGTGAGAAACTTGGTGATGTAAGCGGAGATTCCAAGTATATAGAGACTATCTGGGGCGTGGGTTACAGATTCAAGCTCTGATCATAGCGGCATATATTCAATGATCCCGAAGCACGGCTTCGGGATCATTTTATTGTTGAATTGGAAAAATGATTTGGTAAAATAGAGTTCATGGTGATAACGTCAGTAAAATTTCTCATATTCACGGCGGTTTTGCTGCTCATCTATTGGAACCTCCCTCAGAAATTTCAGTGGATGCTTCTCCTTGCGGGAAGCCTTGTTTTCTTTTTTATCAATTCAAGACCTTACACATTCGCATATATGATCCTGGCTGTCCTGCTTGTTTATGCGGCGGCTCTGGTCTTTGAGAAGAATCCGGATAACAAGAGGCTCAAAAAGTGCGTTTTTCTGACCGCGCTTTTGACCAATGTTTTATTCTTGATAGTTCTGAAATATCTTAATCTCGGAATCCACACCTATAATACTTTCAGCACGCTTTTCGGCAGAGGCGGGATATTTCCCGATATTCATATTGCGGCTCCTCTTGCCATCAGCTTTTACACCATGAGCCTGCTTTCGTATCTTATCGACTGTTATCAGGGATACAAAGAGGTTGAGCACAACCCGTTAAAGCTCCTTCTTTTTACCTGCTATTTCCCTCTTATGGTATCGGGTCCCATGAGCAGACACAGGGATCTCGGGAAAAAGCTTTTTGAAGAGCACCGTTTTGATTATGACAGAGTGACTGCGGGTCTAAGGAGAGCAGGCTGGGGCTTTGCCAAAAAGCTGGTGGTCGCGGACAGAATGTCCTACCCCGTGGACAGCATGTTTGCCAATCCCGATATTTTCACCGGAATCTGGGTGCTGCTTATGCCCATGATTTATTCGGTGCAGTTGTATTTTGATTTCTCCGGCTGTATGGACATCGTTCTGGGTATATCCGAGTGTTTCGGAATAACTCTTACTGAGAATTTCAAGGCTCCGTTTTTCTCAAGGACTCTTCAGGAGTTCTGGCAGAGGTGGCATATCACGCTGGGAGCCTGGCTCAACGATTACATTTTGTATCCTCTTCTTAAGACCGCACCTTTTAAGAAACTGAAAGAAGTCTGTAAGAAAAAGTTCGGCAAGGACGGAGCAAGGATCTCCACATTCCCCGCTCTGTTTATTCTCTGGAGCGTAATGGGCCTGTGGCACGGTGATTCCTGGAAGTACATTCTGGGCGAGGGCTGGTGGTACTGGCTTGTCATTGTGACCGGACAGGCATTTGCGGGAACCTTCAAAAAGCAGAAGGCCGCACTTCACATAAAAGATGACAATCCGGTCTGGATAGCTTTTCAGACCATAAGAACATATATCTTCTTCAGCATTGGTATGCTGTTTTTCAGGGCATCGGATTATCCTCAGGGTCTTAAGATACTGAGCAATATCGTAAAGATCGGAAATCCCATCGAACCTGCCAAGAGACTCAAGGATCTTGCATGGTCGAACTTTGGAGGGGTTCCGGTTCTTATAGTAGTAGCCGTCATAATCCTGATACAGCTTTTCCTGGACAGAAGACTGATCCTTAAGAAGAGTAATGCGGAACTTATCAAGAGCAAGCCTCTCGCAGTCAGATGGTTTTTGTATTTCCTGCTTGTTTTTGTGATAATCCGTTTTGGTGCATTCGGTGTTTCTTCATTTATCTATTTCGGTTTTTAACGGGTGATATGAAAAAGTTTCTGGTAAAATGCGGTCTCATTGCATTGTTTGTATACGGGATCGTAGTCGGAACCAATTTAATAGCGGACCCTGCCAATATAGCCGGCGACGGTATGGTAATGGAAATGGCCGACAGGCTCCTTAGCGGTGAGATAGTATTAAGCCCCGGTGACTACAACGAGGGCCTTCTCCAGAAGACCATTCTGGAAGCGAAATCTCCCGAGACCGTGATAATCGGATCCAGCTCAGTTCTGTATATTCCCTGGGAATATGAAGATTATCAGGTTATAGGACTTTCCGGAGCTTATCTCCGGGACGACCTTGCGGCTGTGGGACTTCTTGATGCGGAAGGTGATATGCCGGAGCGTATCGTCATATGCGTAGACCCCTGGATCCTCAGAAAAGACCAGGGCGTTGGACATCACGACAGCATCGCAGGATACGGAAGATTCGAAGAAGCGATGATATCGGGTGTATCCCGTGAAGAAGCATTGCCTTTATTGGAAGACACGGGAAAGGATGATTCCTGGAAGGAGTTTTTATCCTTCTCATATTTCCAGTCATCCGTGGAATATATTCACAAGTGGGGACTTAAGTATTGTCTGACTCCTTCACCCGAACTTATAAGGAGTGTGAGCGCAGAAGAAGCGCCGGGACTTCCCTGCATATTGCCTGACGGCGGACATACCGGTCTGAGCAAGGATTCCCAGGGCAAGATAGACGGCGATGCGAACTGGCTGATAGAAAGCGGACACCTGGATGCTCTGGGTGAGGAATTTGCGGAACTGTCCCCCGAAAACTGTGAGCTCCTTGAAGGACTGATAAGGCATCTGACGGAGGAAGGCATCGAAGTCGAGATTTATCTTCCGGCCATCTATCCCGCAATATATGAATTTATTGACGGATCCGAGCTTTTCACCGGAGTTGAGGCATCCGAGGCGTGGATCAGGGAGACCTGTGAGAAATATTCCGTAACGGTGCACGGAACCTATGATCCTTCCCGGTCCGGAATCGGCCGTGAGGATTATTCGGACTGGCTTCATATCGATCCCGAAAAAGGATTGCAGGAATATAATTTTATATTGGAGTAAGTTTATGACGGATTTTCTGGAGAAAATAAAACAGCACGCAAAGACGCAGCCCGATGCGGTTTTTTACGAAGTATATACCGGGGAAGGGGACAGTGTTTCTCTTACCTGGGGAGAACTTTGGAATAAAGCGGTAAAGCTCGCATCCTGGATGGATGAAAATCTTAAGACGGGGACTCCCGTTGTTATCTACGGACATAAAGATCCTTACATGATCGTCAGCTTTATCGGTTCTCTTTTGTCGGGAAGGGGATACTGTCCTGTGGATATCTCGGTTCCCGGAGACAGGGTTAAGGGGATAATCGACAATCTTTCACCGGAACTGATAGTTTGTTCCGGCGAGGAATACGAATCGGACAAGAGCTTATCCTATGAAAAGCTTCTTGATATAACCGAGGGCGGAAAAGAAAACATCGACGAAGGTAAGAGTATTTCCGGAAGCGATGTCTGCTATATCATCTATACTTCGGGAAGTACCGGAACTCCCAAGGGCGTACAGATAACCGGAGATTGTCTCGATAATTTCATTCATTGGGGAATGACTCTCGGAAGCGGAATTAATGAAAGCGAAAGACCTGTATTCTTAAATCAGGCTCCGTTTTCTTTTGACCTGTCCGTAATGGATCTGTACCTTTCTCTTTACAGCGGCGGAAAGCTTCACGTCCTGCCCAAGGAGGTTCAGGGCGATATGAAGAAGCTTATGGAATCCCTCAAAGTCAGCGGCGCAAATATCTGGGTATCCACACCTTCTTTTGCCGAAGTCTGTCTGTCGGATGAGTGTTTCGGAAAGAATCTTCTTCCGGAGATGAAGAGATTTTTGTTCTGCGGAGAGACTCTCCCCGTCAGCGTTGTAAGAAAACTTCACGAAAGATTCCCCGGATCCGAAGTTGTTAATACATACGGTCCCACGGAATCCACCGTTGCCGTAACCGATATTCTCTGCAGTCCCGAAGTGTGCGATAAATATGATCCGCTCCCTGTGGGAAGCATCAAGCCCGGAAGCAGGCTTGTGATCAGGGGAGAGCAGGGACAGAGCCTGCCGGACGGAGAGAGCGGAGAGATTGTGATCCTCGGTGATTCTGTAAGTATCGGATACAGAAATCTTCCCGAGCAGACTGCCAAAGCATTTTTTGAAGAGGACGGTATAAGGGGTTACAGGACCGGAGATAAAGGCTTCCTGAAGGACGGACAGCTTTTCTATCAGGGAAGAATAGATCTTCAGATAAAACTTCACGGATACCGGATTGAGCTTGAAGATGTTGAAAACAACCTTATGAAGTTAAGCGGAGTCGAAAGAGCAGCGGTTATCCCCATCGAAAAAGAGGGAAAGATAGTGAGCCTTACCGCATTTATCATTCCCGAGGAAATGCCCGAGAGCAGTTTTAAGGCAGGACAGGCATTAAGGGCTGAGGCCAAGTCCTTCCTTCCCGAATATATGATCCCCAAGAAGTTTGTTTTCCTGGAAGAACTTCCCATGACCAATAACGGAAAAGCAGACCGCAGGGCACTTCTTGCATATCTGAAAAAATAGTCGGATAATGTCTGTGTTACGTAAAATATTCGGAGGTCATTATGAAAGAAGATATACTTGAGATCCTTGCCGAGCTTTGCGAGGATGAAGTTGTTAAAGAGGAAGAGGATGTTGAACTGTTTGAATCGGGACTCCTTGATTCTATGGCATATCTGGAGCTTTTGATGGAGATAGAGACCAGGCTGGGAATAACTATTTCCCCTTCGGAAGTATCCAAGGACGATATCAATACACCTGCCAAGTTCGTTGAATTTGTAATGAATAAAGCCTGAAAATTTGACACGGCCGCGCGGCCGTGTTATTTTATTGTCATGAGCGTATTAAATGTCTTAATACAGTTACGAATCGGAGGGAATATGATCGTACTTGATTACAGGGATAAACGTCCGCTGAATGAACAGGTTGCGGAAAAAATCATGAATCTGATCGCCCAGGGAGGATTAAGTCCCGGAGAGAAACTTCCGAGTGTCAGAAATCTGGCCGTTGACCTCTCCGTTAACCCCAATACCGTTCAAAGAGCTTATTCGACTCTTGAGGAAAAGGGTTATATAACCACCATAACCGGAAGAGGAAATTATGTGAGCGAAGAAGGAAGCTGGAAAGACGGGCTTAAAAAGGAAATGCTCACGGAAGTAAGATCCGTAGTAGTCAAAGCCAAATCCGCAGGGATAAAGCTTGATGAGGCGCTTACATGTGTCAGAGAAGTATTCGAGAGGGACTGAAAATGATCGAAATAAAAGGAATAAGTAAAAAATACGACGAGATAGAAGCGCTTTCAGATGTTTCATTCGCTATGCCAGAAGGTCAGGTTTTCGGACTTGTGGGAACAAACGGAGCAGGTAAGAGTACATTGCTCAGATGCATATGCGGCGTTTGTAAGCCCGATGCCGGAGAGATCCTGGTGGACGGGGAACCTGTTTATGAGAATCCTGCCGTTAAGTCAAAGCTCTTTTTTATCTCGGACGACCAGTATTATTTTCCCGGAAGTACTCCTGTTGAAATGATGAACTATTATGCAACTATGTATCCCGAGACATTCTCCAAAGAGAGATTCGAAAAACTTATGGATGCCCTGTCTCTGGATAAAAAGCGCAGGATCAACACTTTCTCAAAGGGAATGAAAAAGCAGCTTTCTATCCTGCTGGGAATCGCTTCCGGATGTAAGTATATTCTTTGCGACGAAACCTTTGACGGACTCGATCCCGTTGTCAGGCAGGCAGTGAAAAGACTGTTCATCCATGATATGGATAACTACGGTATCACCCCTGTCATTGCATCCCACAATCTCAGGGAACTGGAAGATATCTGTGAATATGTAGGCCTTCTTCACAAGGGCGGTGTGATACTGTCCAAGGACCTTGGGGATATGAAATTGGAGATATTCAAAGTTCAGGTTGTTTTCAAGGATAAGGAATCACTTGATGCGGTCAGGGCAAATTGCAAAGTCATTTCCGAGGAACACAGAGGATCACTTATCACCCTTACCATAAGGGGACTGAGGACCGAGGTTGAAACGGTCATCACTTCCCAGCTTCCTGTATTCTACGAGGTTTTGCCTCTTACTCTTGAAGAGATATTTATAAGTGAAACGGAGGTGCTTGGATATGACTTCGCAGAAATCGCAAAATAAGATAACCATGTTCAGCTTGATGAAGGAAGATCTTAAGCATCGTAAATGGATGCTGTTCCTGTCTGCTTTCGTGCAGTTTTTATTCGGTCCCGTGGCGGCCTTGTTTACTTTTTCCGACATGGAATCACGTTATTACTATTATTACGGAACGGACGCCGGCCAGAACGCGCATAAAGCCATTCAGGACGCCGTAGAGAGAATGACTCAGTCGTATCTTCCGGTGATGATGATGGTCATAGCCGTTGTGGGAGCTGTGATAGTAGGAGTCGGAGGATACAGACATCTGTTTAACAGGAAGATGACCGATATGGTCAATTCCGTTCCCGTGACCAGAGGTAAGCAGTTTGACAGCATCTATATCAACAACTGGCTTATCTGGTTTGTTCCCCAGCTGGCCTCTACCATAATCACCACCCTCATAATCCTGATCAGAGCGGCTTCATACGGATTTGCCGGAGCTGCATTAAAGAGTGCGGTATTTGTCCTTGTCGGATCTGCTTTAGCCTTCGCATGCGTTATGAATCTGGTGATCCTTGCCGTCACCTTGTCCGGAACCATAATCAATGCATTGCTAAATGCGGCATTTATCGGATTTGACCTTATCATTGCATTTACCCTTGTGATTTGCCTGTGTCAGAGCTTCTTTTACACATTCTCCGATCTTCCCGTATCCTTCTCGGATGTTTGCTGGGTTTCCGCACCTATTTCCGGCGGATATCTGGGTGCGACCATAGCTGCTTTACCTTTTGACGAAGGCTTCGAAGGAATCATTTACGGATTCGGATCGGTTTCCTCTTTCTGTCTGGTGCTGGGATTAACAGTCCTGATCGCGATAGCGAACATTATGATCGCATATACTCTGTATATCAGGAGAAAGAGTGAAGAATCCGAAAACGGTGTATCCAATAAGATATACGGATTCTGCATCAGATGTTTCAATTCCGCTCTTTGTGGTATGGCCGTTGCCGTGCTTATAGACGAGCTGTTTTTCTATCGCAGAAGATACTTTGATTTCTGGCTGATATTCTTCTCCGTTCTTTTCTGCGTAGTGACCTTCGGAATTATCGACATGATTCAGTCAAGATCTGCCAAAGGTTTCTTTAAACATTGGAAGCAGATGATAGCGGTTGTCATAGCAACGGAGATAATCTTTGCTACATTTATATTCGATCTTACCGGATTTGATTCCAGGATCATTCCGGAAAGCACAATTAAATCAGCTGAGGCAAGTTCCTATATCTACGGACTGGGCACTTCGGGATCGGAGTACGAAAAGGATCCGGAGCACGAGGGAAGGCTGATGGAGACGCAAGAGTATAACGTTTCGTTTGAGATATCGCCGGCTTTGGCTTACAGGTTAATAACAGCCGAAAGAGAAATCTGGGATAATGATACCTCCTATCTGTTTGATCCCATGACAGGAAGAAAAACGAAAATGACAGAAGATATGTGGGATCATTATTCCGTCAATGTAACTTTACGCGCGGAGAGAAATACCGGTGTCGATTTTGTCAGAAATTATTGCGTCTGGGACAATGAAGTGATCAGAGAAATAATGGAACGCCCCGGTTGTATGGAGAAAGCTTATCCCTTCAGAGCCGGCGAACTCGGATATCCGAGATCTATCAGAGTAATAAGAGATTTCGGATACAGTTCTTCGAAAGATATTCCCTTGGAATATATCGAGAAGGTTTTCGATGCAACGGTTGAAGACTTCAGGGAAAACTATTCCGTTGACTATCTGGAGGCGTGGGATTCCGAATATGTTTATTGCCTTGAATGCGAATATGAGGTGACCGCTCCTTACGGTGATGATGATTCCTATTATGGAACCACTCTTACCATGTATCTGAGCGAAGAGGATTTAAGGTCCATCGGGCTTTTGGATGAGCTGGGATATGATGAGTACAAATGGAGCTGGGATCCCGATCAGTATGAATATTACTAAGCCTGTTTTTGACTTTTTCACCTGATATCTTATAATATTTCTGCGTATATAATTTACTGACGGACCAGGGATATGAAAGATATTTCCACAGGAAAAATCAATAAAACTTCAGCCGCGATCGTAGTGATCTTACTTACGGTCGCGGCTGTTTGTATGCTCTTTTACGCCAATATATCCGTGCCGTTTATGATGGATGATATATGGTATTCCACCAATCTGGCCACGGGAAATACTTTATCCGGCCTCGGCGATGTGATCGAATCACAGGTCTGGCATTATCTTAACTGGGGCGGAAGATCCATAACCCATGCATTTCTGCAGCTGTCTCTTATGTGTGGGGAAAGAGGTGCGGATGTAATAAATACCGTGCTTACTATTGTTCTTGTTATGGAAATGAGTCATCTTTCGGATGCCGGCTTTCTTAAAAAGAGATCATCCCGGAAGTTATTTCTTTACTCACTGATGTTTGGGCTTCTCATAGCATGCTGTCCCAATCTCAGAATGAGCATGCTCTGGCAGGCGGGCTGTGCAAACTATGTATATTCATCGGTGTGGATTCTTGCTTTTTACATCGTATATATAAGAGCTATGGATCAAGGTACAAAAGATCTTCCTTTGTCGGAAGTATTTATGGTACCCCTTGGATTTATCACCGGATGGAGCACCGAGAATATGGGGCCTTCAGCCTGTGCGGTAGCAGCTCTTATCACATTCATGATGTATAAAAAGGGTAACGCAAAGGGCAGAAGACTTGTATGGATGCTGGAGGGAGTTATAACCTCACTTGCGGGATCCGCAATCTGTATACTGGCTCCCGGAAATTCGGTCAGAAGTATGGACAGCGTGGATGATCTTGCACTGACATTTCCCGAAAGGCTTCTTCAGATGCTTAAGGGTATAGGAGATTATCTGTTCCCTGCTCTTGTAATACTTGTTTTTTCCATCATCCTTTACAAAATGACTGTAAAAGACAGGATACCCGCATTTGTGCTTTATCTTCTTCTCGGAGCACTTTTATCATACGGCGCAATGATCATGTCGCCCCATTATCCGGATCGCGCCGCATTCGGCACCTGTGTTCTGATCGAGGCTGCATCGGGCGCACTTATGGTAAGAGCACTTTCGGATGAAAAGGAAAACAGATTTGAGGCGGTGACCATCGTGATGCTCCTTTCGGCGTCCGCCGTTTTGTTATATGTTTTGGTATAGGGAATAATGGATAAATTCTTATCATCCAAAAAGAATACGGATATTTTGGTGTTTGCCGAAGCGTTGCTTGTGTTTGCAATGGTTGTCCTGGCAATACATGATACCAATACCGCAACCGGAACGGGATACTGGTTTCTGCTTAAGCTTAATGTACCGGGCAGGACTTTCTGGGACCTTCTGGTGGATGCCGTACTGATCCTTGCGGTTTTCGCATTTACCCTGATACCGGTATTTATCCTTAAAGGAAAACCCGTCGATGCGGTTTTGTTTTTTATGGGTAATTGTGCGCTTAACGTATATATCAGGCCGGACAGATTACTTTCTCTTTTTACCGGCGGAACCGTTGAAAGATGGGATGCTATGTATGCTCTTCTTTCATATCTCCCGGGAATATTCCTGACGGTTGCTTTGTCCATACTGGTATCTGCTCCGAGGCAGGTTTCATGCTTTATCACATCCGCAGTTCTTTTGATCGCGGGGATCTGTCTGCCGTCTGTATCGGAACTTACAAGATTTCTGGCGGGATATACCGCACTGATTCCTTATCTGGGCTTTTGCACTTCCGGAAAAGACGAAAAGAATTACTTCTTAAACAGATTCCTTCCCGGAACCGTTTTTTGCCTGTGCAGTGTATGGCGCCTGATAATGGTGCTGTCCACCTATCATATATAATTACATTGCCTTGTATGCTATAATTTCTCTATGCGTCTGAATTTGAAATTTGAAAAAAGAACAGATCTATTGTCTGTGCTGATACTGACTGCAGCCGGATTTTCCGGACTGTGCATTCTCATGAAAGATTCCGGATATATGCCGGATCTGTTTTGGTCTCTTTATTCGCCTCTTATCCTTGTTTTTCTGTTTGTTACGGAAAAGGATCTTTATAATCTGATACTTAAGGACGGTAAGGTTTCCCGCAGGATTGCAAAGTACGCTCTCATATTCGGAACTCTTTTCGGGATCGCCACGGATGCGGGATATCAGTTTGCCCGTACGGAGATGACATTACCGGGACTTAAGGGGAAGTTTATTATCTTTATTACCGGAGCTTTGCTCTCTGCACTTTTCCTTCCCGCAACATACAGGGTATTCAGATTTGTTGAAGGGCTGTATCCTTCTCTTTCCAAGAAAGAGGAAAATAAGATAAAGCCCCTGAAGGCATTTTTCATCTGTCTGATCGTTCTCCAGCTTTTCTGGCTTCCTGCATTTCTCGCTTATTATCCCGCTATAATGAGCTATGATTTCCACAGACAGTTCGGCGAAGCCGTAAGAGGTTATATCTGGTTTTTCGAATATCAGCCTCTGTCTCATACTTTCCTCATCAGAATGGCATATCTGCTGGGACTGAAGATGGGAGATCTTGCAAAGGGAATGGCAGTGCTTGCTTTCTTCCAGAGCCTGATCCTTTCATCATCGATCTCTGCGGGTATTGTTTACGTATATAAGAAGACCGGAAAGAAGCCTGCCATATTCTGGCTTGTTCTTTTCGCCCTTCTTCCTTTTAATCCCGTTCTTGCCATAAGCATGACCAAGGACATCATCTTCTCCGCGTTCTTCGCATTCGTGATCCTGCTTGTGTGCAAAATGAAGGACGGAGCACGCGGTATTACATGTGTACTCTTTTTCATCTGCGGAATTGTAAATATTCTGTTCAGGAATAACGCCCCCTACGCAATGATCTTTCTGATCCCCGCATTTTTGCTCATCGAAAAAGGACTGAAGAAAAAACTTCTTATGTCCCTCATGGTCCTTGTTACGATCGTCTCGGGACTTGGCAGTAAAACTCTCATCAGAACCACGATGAATGCAATCCCCGGTTCCAAGACGGAGATGTTCAGTGTTCCCATTACTCAGATGACCAGAGTCATCAAATATCAGAGAGAGAATCTGACCGAAGAACAATATACAATCCTCATGAAGTACATCACCGATTTCATATGGGGAGATTACAATCCTTATATCGCCGACGGCCCCAAGGGTCAGGTATCTCTTTACAATGAAGAGGCATGGACCGGTGATTACAAAGCACTTTTAAAAGATTATGTGATACTCGGAAAAGCATATCCCAATGATTATCTCGATGCATTCCTTGGACTTACTCTGGGTTACTGGTTCATCGATGACAAGAGTCATTGCGAGATGCTTGGGTACGGTGCGGATTCCGACATGGGACTGCTTTATACCTTTAACGTAGCCTACAACGATGTTGTTCCCGACGGAATAGCATCTCATTCCTATCTTCCCGGAGTGGAGAAGATGTACTCCGAGATCGTAAACGGAAATTCATATTATAACTGGCCGCTCGTATCATATCTGATGCGACCCGCATTCTACATGTGGCTCTTTATACTTGCCATCTTTGCGGCAATTTACAAGCGCAGCAGATATTCGATGGCAGTATTTTCATATCCTTTGTTTTATTTCTTTACAATGCTGCTGGGACCTACGGTCAACTTCAGATATGTTTATCCCTTCATCGTTTCGCTTCCGGTTATGATGGCATTTGTATTGTCGGAAAAAAAGAACGCTGTAAAAGATACGGAGGAAGTTAAGTGACTGATACCGGTGCTGACAGAAAAACAGCAGGGGAAAACAGATCCGGTTCGGTATGTGCGTTTATCATCGTCATTACCGGAATCCTGCTTTCATGTCTGACTGCCATATTCGGTTCGGATATTCTTCCGGAGTATCATGATAAACTGTTCCATCTTCGAAGGCTGGCAGCTCTTGCGCAGACTCTTAAGTCAGGTTATTTCCCCGCCAGGATATATTTTGTTATGAATCAGGGCACCGGATATGCGATGCCTGTTTTTTATCCCGATTTTTTCTTATACTTTCCTGCATTTCTTGTAAATGTATCTGTCCCGCTGGGTATCGCATATGACATTTATGTGATCATGGTAAATTCGGTTACGGGAATAGTTACATACCTGTCGGTTAAGGAAATACTTAAAGGCGAGAAGATCATTTCCGCGGTTATAAGCTTTATCTATCTGCTCTCCGTGTACAGACTGACGGATGTTTATATAAGGGATGCGGCCGGAGAATATACGGCTATGGCATTTCTTCCTCTTGTTATCTGCTGTTTTATCCGTATCTACAGGGGAAAGAAAAAAGACGGTTTTACGGAAGTGCTTAAAAATTCCGCACTCCTTGGCATATCAATGGCACTGCTTGCCGTTTCCCATGTGCTGACCACTATGATGGCTGCGGGATTTTTGGCGGTGTGTGCCCTCATTCTTTTCAAAAAGACATTTAAAAAGAATGTGATATTAACTCTTATGCTGTCGGTTTTGATTTTCCTTGGACTGACGGCATATGTGATGTATCCCATGGCGGATTATATGATGTCGGACAGATATCTTGTCAGTGAATCGTCGAATATCATGAGAGGATTTTATCCGGGATGGAGGGATCTTCTTGAGATCATACCTTCCGGAAGCGGATCGGGCATAGCATATGACAACAGGATGCCCACTGCCGTCGGACCTGCCGTTACCGCAATCCTTGCCGCATGGTTTGTAAGAACTATGTTGCTTATGGCAGGCGGCAGAAAATCCCAAGACGGTGATAAAAATATTCCTGCTTCTATATCTGCGGAGCTTATACTTTTTGTCGTCACCGGTCTTTCTCTTTTCATATCAAGCAAGTATTTCCCCTGGACTTATATAGAGCAAAACGGAGGTGTATTAAGATCCGTATTTTGCAGTATCCAGTTTTCCTGGAGATATATAGGGCCTGCTACGGTCTGCGCCTGCGTTCTCGGAGCTTATCTCATAAGGGATATCAAAGAGGCATCTCCTAAGCTGTCATTGGTATTTATTGTCATGCTTCTGATCCTTGCCGTGCTGCCCGGAGTTATTTTGCAAAAGCGCGCAATCTCCGAGAACGGTCATGCAACCATAGTCAGAGGCGAAGACATCGGAATAGTAAGCGATGAATTGTACTTCCCCGTTTCATGGAACAGAGAAGCGGAATATGCGGAATATCCGGAAGCCGTTAATTGCATGGTTGATTCATATGCGAGAAACGGCGGTGACTGGCTGGTGAGCGTAAGCGGAGCATCCGAAGACGCAAGTCTTACCTTCCCCGTCGTATATTACAAGGGATATGTGACGGTGAGCGGAGACGGAAAGAAACTTGATACTCTGCAGTCATCCGACGGGCGGATCAGGGTTTTGATACCTCAGGGATTTTCCGGAGAATTAAAGATGGGATTCAGGGAACCGGCCGCATGGAGATTTGCCGAAATCATAAGTCTGATATCCATAGAGTCGGTAATCCTTATTTTCACCCGCAGGAAAAAACGGAGGAAAGAGATATCAGAATAATCATTACAGATTTAAGTGAAACTTATCCTGATGATATGCCCGGAAGGCTCGGGGTTTCAGAAAGCGATGAAGTCATCAGAATATCCTGCAAAGATATTCCCGGCAGAAATATGTATTGCGATGATGAAGCATATGAAGAGATAAGAAACAGACTAAAGTCTTATCCGGCAGCCGAAACGGGTATACATTTTATCGATACGGGAAATTATCACTACATGTCCCGTATCTTTACATCGTTTATTGACAGAAAATACGATCTGTATCTGCTGGACAATCATAACGATATGCAAAGAGCCGGACTCGGAGAGATACTCAGCTGCGGAAGCTGGGCGCTGGACGTTCTTGAAAAGGATGAAAACCTGAGTTCTCTATATGTTTACGGTCCCGGATCTTTCGAAGCAGAGGGCGAAAAATGTGATGTGACCCTGATGGGTAAAACCGTCTCCGGAAGAGTATATCGGGGAAAGGGCTTTGAAAGCGGAGACCATCCCGTTTATCTGTCTGTTGATAAAGACATTCTGGATATGGAAGAATGTGTCACCAACTGGGATCAGGGAAATCTTTCAATGGCTGAACTGATCGAACTGATACATTTGTGCGTAGCCGGAAAGAATCTTACGGGTGCCGATATATGCGGCGGCATCTCGGAGACCGATCCGGAATGTACCGGGGATATATTAAGCGAAAACACGGAATCGGATAGAAAACTGCTTGAAGAAATAAGGAAATATTTTTAAGAATGAGTAATTGTTTGCCTGAAGAATTCATCAAGAATATGAAAGAGTTATTGGGAGAAGAAAAATATCTGCTCCTTGAGAATTCATATTCCGAAGAATCCGTTCAGGCTCTCAGGATAAATCCTCTGAAAAAACAGTCGGAGGATGCGGCGGATGTTAAGACTCTTTTTTGTCTTGAAAAGATTCCCTTTGAAGAAAGCGGATATTATTTTGATCCCGAAAAGACACCCGGCAGAAGGCCTTTTCACGATGCCGGAGTTTATTATATTCAGGATCCCGGGGCTATGGTTCCGGGTGCAGTGCTTACCGGCAGTGATCTTTTCCGTAAGTTAAACGTCTGTGAAAACGGTCTTAAGGCAATTGATCTGTGTGCTTCTCCCGGAGGAAAGTCAACACAGATTGCCGGAGCAATGGCAGGAAAAGGGCTTCTGGTATCCAACGAGATAAACAGATCAAGAGCCGAAGTGCTTGCAGGCAATATCGAGAGAATGGGAATTGCCAATGCCATAGTACTGAATGAGACCACGGACAAACTTGCAGACAGATTCGAAGGATACTTTGATGCGGTGGTTGTTGATGCTCCCTGTTCCGGTGAGGGAATGTTCAGAAAAGATCCGGAAGCGATCGCCCAGTGGAGCACGGAAAATGTTGCCGTATGCGTGCAGAGGCAAAAAGAGATCCTCGAGAATGCATACAGAATGCTTAAGCCCGGAGGGATACTTCTTTATTCCACATGTACGTTTGAGAAGAGTGAAAACGAGGACAGGGTAATTGATCTTATTCTTTCCCATCCTGATATGAAGCTTGAAGACATTTCTTACATCAAAGAAAGTACCGTAGGAAGCGCAGACGGAGTGAATCCTTGTGAAAAGGCCGTCAGACTAATGCCTCCCGGTTTTAAAGGAGAGGGACAGTTTTCCGCCCTTATGTCCAAAGAGGGTGATTCCGAAAATGCATTTCCCTTCGGAGGATTTGAAAACTGTTCGAAAATAAAAGATCTGAAACCTCTTGAGAATTTTCTTAAGGAGACTCTTACTGCCGAAGCGGCTAAAAAAATACTCGATGCCAAAGAAAGGTTCAGGCTTTTCGGAGATAATCTGTATATCATGCCGGAAGATACACCCTCACTTTCCGGATTAAAGGTTTTAAGATGCGGATTATGCATAGGAACTTTTAAAAAGGACAGATTTGAGCCAGCCCATGCTCTTGCTCTTACTTTGGGCAAAGATGATGTAAAGCAGTTTATCGATACGGATGAAGATACTGCGGAGTCCTATGTCCGTGGCATGACGCTTGAGGGTGAAGGAAGCGGATGGTGCCTTGTGGGAGTGTGCGGATATTCTCTCGGATGGGGTAAAGCATCCGGAGGAAGAGTAAAAAATCATTATCCCAAGGGATTGAGGATCGTCGGATGAAACCTGACATAAAAATAATATATGAAGACGAAGGCTGCATTGTCATATATAAGCCGGCGGGACTAAGTGTACAGACCGCAAGGGCATCCGAGGAAGATGTATGCAGCAAGCTTAAGAATCATCTTAAGGGCGGTTATCTGGGAGTGATCCACAGACTGGATCAGCCTGTTGAAGGTCTTCTTGTTTTTGCAAAAAACAAAAAGACTGCAGCAGCTTTGAGTGAGCAGCTTCAAAGCGGAAAGCTCAAAAAGTCCTACAAAGCGGTTGTGTCGGGAGAGGTTAGGGAAAGCGGAACCGACGTATGTTACATGAGAAAGAATGCTTCTTCAGAATGTGAGATAGGAGAGGGAGAAGATTTTAAGAGAGCGGAGCTTTCCTATGAACCTCTTGCTTCAAAGGACGGAACAACTCTTCTTAATGTGAAGATAGGAACAGGGCGCTTCCATCAGATCAGGGCTCAGCTTTCACACCTGGGATTTCCCATTCTGGGAGATCTGAAATACGGAAGTGATGAGAGCAAGGAAAAATCTGCGCAGGCTGGCGTAAAGACGGTTGCCCTGTGCGCAGACCATCTGGAGTACTTTGATGTTTCTTCGGGCAAGATACGAAAGTTTGATACCCGCTCGCAAAACAAAGCATTTGAAATTTATGATCTTTAACGTTATCAAAAAAATAACCGGAATCGAAAAAGATGCAAATGTAAAAGGAGCAGCCGGCATCTTGAAATATGCGGCGGATATTCTCCTTTACTTTGCAGTCTTTTTTTATACGGTGGCGGTGGGAGTGATCCTGCCTTTATATCTTCCTGGATATGACACTCTCGGAACAGACAAGGGAAAGTTCTGGATAGGAGAATTGAAGCTGTGCGGTATAGTACTGCTGCCGGCGATTGCTCTGTATATTCTTTGTTTTATCTTAAAAAAATCTGCCAAAGCCACCGTTAAAAAGCCCAAGGTGTACCGTACCGATATATGGGCAGCGATCTTTATTATATGTGTTCTCATATCATTTGCTCTTTCCGATGAGAAACAGATTGCCCTGTACGGGGAAAGAGGATGGTATACCGGAACAATCGCATATCTCTCCATAGGAATCGGCGTTCTGGTCATTCCGAGGCTGGGAAAAGTAAAGAATTATTTCTGTCAGGTTATCATGGCAGCATCATTTGCGATTTGTCTTATCGGTATCTTAATGGACTTCTTCGGAAATATCATTAACGCGGAAGGCTGGGATACGTCCAGAGTATCCACAATAGGTAATTCCAACTGGTTCTGCGGATATCTGATGACCGTGATGTTTACCGGAGTATCCGCATTCTTCCTCGGAAAAGAAGGAAAACACCGCAGGGAAAAGATATATTCTGCTGTAATTGTGATTTATCTGATCTCGGTATTCTACATGATGTTTGCACAGGGATCGGCATCGGCGTATCCGGCTTTTTGGGCTGCCATGCTTTCGCTTATGATCATATCGGGCGGAGATCTGAAATCTCTTCGCAGGGTTTGGGCTTTGTTTATCATATGCATGACATGTGCACTGGCGCATGCAATCTATATCACATCCGGCGGGATCAGCAGAACCAATGATCTTCCGGGAAGAATGCTTGAAAAACCGGCCTTCACGGCGGCTCTTCTTATAGTGAGTCTGGGCTTATATCTGATCACGGATGTACTTATCAAAAAGGGAAAACGATCCGTGGATTTTAATCCGGGAATCATACTGACCTGTCTGACCCTTGTAGCTTCCGTTATATTCGTACTCCTTATCATTGCAAATACACTGAGCGGTGTCGGATATCTGGGCAAAGAGGGATCCATCTTCTGGTTTGATTATGGATGGGGAAGTTCCAGAGGTGCTACACTGAGTATTGGCATGGAGATCTTTAGGGGAATGACTCCTTTTGAGAAGCTCTTCGGAAAAGGTCCCGACAATTTCTATTCCTTCCTGATTAGCGGAAGACTTCATGAAACCGCAGCAAAATGTACGGAATATTTCGGCGGGGCAAGACTTACCAATTCCCATTCGGAGCCTCTTACCATGCTGGTCAATACAGGGATAGCGGGAACGGTTTCTTTTTACGGACTGATGATATGCGTCATGCTTAAGGGCTTCCGCCAAAAGAGTACGGTTGCACTTGCTTGCTCACTGGGCATCCTCGCGTATATAATCAATAATATTTTCAGTTTTCAGACTTCGGTCAATGTATCACAGCTGGCTCTTGTTCTCGGATTCGGGGCATGGGCCGCATCGCAGGATAAAGCGGAGGATCGATGAACGGATTAAAGGTAGTTAAAGTAGCAGAGCTCAGGTCTAAGCTTGCGGTTATACCCGCCAAGCTTATTCTTGCTGTTTTGGCAGTGGGGGCGATACTTTGGGATACCGATCTTGAGAAGACCTTTGCGAAGGTGACGGAAAAACCGGTCTATGCCTGCGGAATGCTTTTGATAATTTACGGAGTTCTTTCATATCTGTACTTTTTTATCAAGCTTTTTCACAATTACCTGATCGGAATAGTGATTGCCGCGGCTGTGGCATATGCGCTTTACACCATCAGGGATAATTTTACGGAAAATCAGCAGATCATAATCGTCCTTATCATGATACTCGGAGGACCGGTTCTGGATCTTCTCAGATTTATCAGATACAGGAACATGAAGCGTGAGGTCATAGAAGAGTCCGAGGAATTCAGGGATAAGATCGATGATATCTATGACAATGTTCACGGATATGATGAAGGTTATGATGCCGGATACGAGAGAGGTTATAATCGCGGAAGAAACGAGAAGATCGATTATTACGAAAGAGAAAGGATCGAATATTCCCGTTACGAAGATGAATATGACGACGAAGATTATATAGAGGAAAAAGAACGAATGCCGGAGCTTCCGACCGGTTTCTTCGAAGGATGCAAATCTCCCGAAGCTATTAAAAAAAGATACAGGGATCTTTGCAAAGTTTATCATCCGGATAACGGTAACGGATCGGAAGCGATCTTCAATGCCATATGCGATGAGTACAACCGATTAATGGACGAATAAAGCCATTTGTGGTAGATTAATCTATTATATTTGAAAAGACAGACGTTCGTTACGCAACGCCTAAAAGGAAGGTGATAGGTATGCAGAACAAGGGACCTTATTACATTACAACGGCAATAGCCTACACATCAGGCAAACCCCATATAGGAAATTCGTATGAGATAGTCATGGCGGATGCCATTGCAAGACATAAGAGACAGCAGGGCTTTGATGTCTTTTTCCAGACCGGAACCGATGAGCACGGCCAGAAGATAGAAGAGAAAGCAGCGGCTGAAGGAATCTCACCCAAGGAGTTCGTCGACCGTATTGCAGGCATCATAAGAGGCATCTGTGACAGTCTCGATGTTTCATATGACAAATTCATCAGAACCACCGATGCTGATCATGAAGCCCAGGTACAGAAGATCTTCAAGAAGATGTATGACAAGGGCGATATCTACAAGGGAGCTTACGAGGGAATGTACTGTACACCCTGTGAGTCTTTCTGGACAGAGAGCCAGCTTGTGGACGGCAAGTGCCCTGACTGCGGACGTGAAGTAAAGCCTGCTAAAGAAGAGGCATACTTCTTCAAGATGAGCAAATATGCCGACAGGCTCATGAAATATTACGATGAGCATCCGGATTTTATCCAGCCCGTATCCCGCAAGAACGAGATGGTCAACAACTTCCTCAAGCCCGGACTTCAAGATCTGTGCGTATCAAGAACGTCATTTAAATGGGGCATCCCCGTAACATTTGATGAGAAGCACGTCGTATACGTCTGGCTTGATGCGCTCACCAACTATATTACTGGCATAGGCTTTGATGCCGACGGAAATCATTCGGATCAGTATAAAAAGTTATGGCCCGCGGATCTTCATCTTATAGGAAAGGACATCATCCGTTTCCATACGATCTACTGGCCCATATTCCTTATGTCTCTGGAACAGCCCCTTCCCAAGAAGGTATTCGGACATCCCTGGCTCCTTCAGGGCGGCGAGAAGATGAGCAAGTCCAGAGGAAATGTTATCTATGCCGATGACCTTATATCTCTTTACGGTGTAGATGCCGTTCGTTACTACGTACTACATGAGATGCCTTATGAAAATGACGGAACGATCACCTGGGAACTCATGACCGAGAGATACAATTCCGATCTTGCGAACATCCTCGGAAATCTCGTAAAGAGAACGATCTCCATGACCAATAAGTACTTTGACGGTGTTGTTACCAAGACCGGTGCCGAGGCGGATGTCGATGCGGACCTCAAGGCTGTCGTTACCGCCGCAAGGGACAAGGTTGCTGCCAAGATGGATGACCTCAGGGTTGCCGATGCGATCGACGAAGTATTTGCTATCTTCAAGCGTTCCAATAAATATATCGATGAGACCGAGCCCTGGACACTTGCCAAGGACGAAGCCGGCAAGGACAGACTTGCGGAGGTTATGTACAATCTTACCGAGTCCATTGCGGTCGGAGCTAACCTTCTTTATTCCTTTATGCCCGAGACCGCAAAGGCCATCCTTGCACAGATCGGAGAAGAGACCCTCAGAGATTACGACGATCTCGATAAATTCGGTCTTTTCGAATCAGGCAAGAAGGTTACCGCAGATCCCGAGACTCTCTTTGCGCGCCTCAACCTTGAGGATATAATGAAGAAGGTAGAGGAAATCCGCGCGGCTCAGAGAGCGGAGTATGAAAGGGAGAACGGCATCACTTCCGAAGACAATACGGAAACAGCCGATGACGGTATCGACCTTGAACCCAAGGCAGAGATCAGCTATGACGATTTTGCAAAGCTTCAGCTTCAGGTCGGACAGATAATCTCCTCCGAAGAGGTTCCTAAGTCCAAAAAGCTCCTTTGCTCACAGGTTAAGATCGGAAGTAAGACAAGACAGATTCTTTCCGGTATCAAGTCGGGTTACTCTGCTGAAGAGATGGTCGGAAAGAAGGTCGTTGTACTCACAAACCTTGCGCCCCGTCAGATTGCGGGACTTACAAGCGAAGGAATGCTCCTTTGTGCAGAGAACGCTGAGGGAGAGCTTTCCCTTCTCAGCATAGACAAGGACATGCCTGCCGGTGCGGAAATAGGATAATTGCGGAAGGAGTACTTCCATGAAAAAAGAAGAATTCTATTTTGATTCAAGGGACGGAAAATCGAGTATACACGGCGTAAGATGGATGCCGGACAAGGGTGCCGAAGGTGCCAGGGGTATTATCCAGATTGTCCACGGCATGGAAGAATACGTCGGCAGGTACGAAGATTTTGCGGAGTTTATGACTTCAAACGGTTTTATCGTGACCGGTGAGGATCATCTCGGCCACGGCGGAAGCGTTGCGGAAGGACAGACCAAGGGATATTTTTGCGACCGTGATCCCGCAACCGTTATCGTAAGAGACGTTCACAGGCTCAAAAAGATAACCCAGGAGAAATTCCCGGGACTTCCCGTGATAATAATGGGTCACAGCATGGGCTCTTTTATCACCAGAAATTATATCTACCGCTACGGAACCGGAATTCAGATGGCGATAATTATGGGTACCGGTCACCCGGCTATGGGCGCAGTTAATGCCGGTATGGCACTTACCAAACTGACCGCGCTGTTCAAAGGTCAGAAATGTGTTCCCGGCCTGGTTACCAAGATGAGTTTCGGCGGCTATCTGAAGAAGATAGAAAACCCCAGAACTACTTTTGACTGGCTCAGCGCAAATACTAAGAATGTTGACGATTATATCGCAGATCCGGATTGCGGATTTGATTTTACCGCCAATGGATATATGGCACTGTTCGAACTTATAAAGCGAATGGAGAAAGACGTCAATATCGATGCCGTTCCCAAGGATCTCCCTCTTTTCTTCCTTGCGGGAGAAGACGATCCCGTGGGTGAATACGGCGAAGGCGTAAAAGCTGCATCGGAGACTTACAAGGCAGCAGGCGTAAGAGATATAACCGTCAAGCTCTATCCAGGAGACAGACATGAGATCCTCAATGAGGATGATAAACAAACCGTTAAAGAGGATATCCTTGAATGGATAACGGCAAGGCTTCATTAATATCCCGAATCAGCTATGAATGGGCAGGACCCGAAGACTGGACGGAAGCGATGTCTTTGGTATGGTCGACTTTCATGGAATTTGAGGCTCAGGACTACGGAGAGGAAGGGGTCGGTCATTTTTTTGAATTTATCACGGATGACGACCTTCACAAGGCTTTCCTGAGAGGGGCTTACCCCGTTCTGGTAGCCAGACTGGACGGAAAGATAGTCGGTGTGGGATCCGTTCGCAGCGGAAACCGCCTTTCCCTTCTGTTTGTGGCCAAAGAATGTCACAAAAACGGTATCGGAACGGAACTTATAGACAGACTGTGCAGATATCTTCGTGATATCTGTCACGAAAGCAGTATGATCGTAAAAGCGGCTCCATATGCCGTGGAATTTTATAAGAAGATCGGTTTTGTGCCCCTTGAACCCGAGAGAAATATATCCGGAATAAGGGTTACCACCATGGAATTGATCTTTTAGAGAGGTAAAAAGTGCGTTTTCTTAATCCCGAATCCAAAATAATGGTCATTTTGACCAAGGTTGCGGATCTTATGTGGCTCAACCTTGTCACCCTGGTCATGTGTATCCCCGTTGTAACGGCGGGAGCGGCACTTACCGCCAAGGACTATATGTGCTATAAGATCCTCAAGAATGAGGAAGCAGGAATAACCAAAGGCTTCTTTCATTCTTTTAAACAGAATTTCAAGCAGGCAACTCTGATCTGGCTGATGATGATGGTTGTACTCGGATTTGTCGTTGTAGACATCCTCTTTGCACTCGGTTTATCCGGTTCGGGAGTCAATGTAGTCCGTGCGATCATATATGGAATAGCCTTTTTCATATATATCGCCTGCATTATGATATTCCCCGTGCTGGCCAGGTTTGACAACACTCTGTTCGGAACCATTAAGAGCGGAGTTCACATGACTGTTGCAATCCTTCCCAGAGCCATTCTCATGGGCGTTTTGTACATAGTTCCCATTTATGTGGGATTACACTGGTTCGCCGTAGTGCCCATAGTCATAATGTTCGGCATCAGCGGTCCCGGATATGTCAGCGCCATGCTTTACAGAAAAGCATTCGAACAGGTTGAATCCAAGTTCTATGAAGAGCACCCCGAACTTGCCCCCGAAACGGATCCCGTTGAGGAAGCAATGCAGGAGGCAATGAAAAGAGATACTAATTAAGTCTTTTTGACTACTGTCAAAACGACGAAAGCCCATTGGTAATGCTTGGACAATTTGCCAATATATTTATTTTTTTTTTATTTTCCATGGCAAAATGACTAAACCAAGGGCAAAAGTTTGTTTATCTCGGTTATTTGCAAGGAGTGGCTTGGATAGTATACTTCATACATGTATTGGGCGGCATGTCCGTCATAAACAGGTATTCTGAAAGGAGTATTAAAAAATATGGCAAGTCTTTCACTTAAGCATATCACCAAGGTTTATCCCAACGGCTTCGAAGCAGTTAAGGATTTCAACCTGGAGATCAATGACCAGGAGTTCATCATTTTCGTAGGACCTTCCGGATGCGGTAAGTCAACTACCCTCCGTATGATCGCAGGTCTTGAAGATATCTCCGGCGGTGAGCTTTACATCGGCGACAAGCTCATGAACGATGTTGAGCCCAAGGATCGTGATATCGCGATGGTTTTCCAGAATTACGCTCTGTATCCTCACATGACCGTTTACGATAACATGGCATTCGGCCTTAAGCTTCGTAAGGTTCCCAAGGATCAGATTGACAAGATGGTTAAAGAGGCAGCTCGTATCCTCGACCTCACCTCTCTCCTCGACCGTAGACCTAAGGCTCTTTCCGGTGGACAGAGACAGCGTGTTGCTATGGGACGTGCTATCGTACGTAATCCTAAGGTATTCCTCATGGACGAGCCTCTCTCCAACCTCGATGCAAAGCTTCGTGTACAGATGAGAATCGAGATCGCAAAGCTTCATCAGAGACTCGGCACCACCATCATCTACGTTACCCACGACCAGACAGAGGCTATGACCCTCGGCGACAGAATCGTCGTTATGAAGGACGGTATCGTTCAGCAGGTTGATTCTCCTCAGAATCTCTATGACAAGCCTTGCAACCTCTTCGTTGCAGGATTCATGGGATCACCTCAGATGAACTTCCTTGATGCTACCGTAGTTGTTGACGGCGATGTTGCTAACCTTGAGATCGCAGGTCACATGATTCCCCTTCCTCCCGCAAAGAGCAAGAAGCTCATCGAGGGCGGATATGACGGAAAGATCGTTACCTTCGGTATCAGACCTGAGGATGTTTACGATTCAGAGATGTATATCGAGACTTCACCTGCAAGCGTATTCGAGTCAGTTGTTAAGGTTTACGAGCTTATGGGTGCAGAAGTATTCCTTTACTTCGATCTCGAGGAGTTCCCTATCACTGCAAGAGTCGATCCTCGTACAAATGCAAGACCCGGCGATAACATCAGATTCGCAATCGATATCGAGAAGATCCACGTATTCGATAAGGAGACCGAGAAGGTTATCACCAACTAATCTTTTTACGAACCCTCATCCCGGGCTTATGCTAGGCCCGGGATGTTTTTTTAATATCAGATTCGGAGAAGATAATGATCACAAATCAGATATTACTAAAGAGCATCAGCGGACTTCAGGCTATAACCAAGGTCGGAATTTCTTTATATGATCCCCAGGGAAATCAGGTTGTTTCTGTGGATGGCCCCGAGGCGGATGAAAGAATTGTCAGAGATTTTGCGGGATCCCAGGCGGACTCCCAGGAATCGGGGGGGATATATTTCCTTAAGGTCACGGAGGACGATGAGACCAAATATGTCCTTGCGTGCGATGCGTCCAAGGATGATACCTATCAGACTGCCCGCATATGTGTGGCTCAGCTGACGGATCTGATGGATGCTTACAGGGAAAGGGATGATAAGGGGAATTTCTATCAGAATCTTATTCTGGATAATCTCCTTCTCATTGATATCTATAACCGCGCCAAAAAGCTGAAGATAGAAGTAAGTGTACCCAGATGCGTTTATCTGGTTTCTTTTAAGAAGGATAATGACAGTATCGTAAAAGATCTGCTTAAGGGATTGTTTGCACCTCAGGGCGGGGATGTTATCACCAGTGTTGATGAAAATACCCTGATCCTTATAAAGTGTCTCAAAGAAGATCAGAGTGATGAGGAACTGGAGTCTGTGGCAAGAACCATCGTGTCCAGCCTTAATACGGAAGCCATGCTGTCCGCGAAGGTTTCTTACGGAACCGTGGTCAGTGAGCTTAAGGATGTTTCCAAGTCATACAAGGAAGCAAAAATGGCAATGGACGTAGGTTCTATTTTCTATGCCGAGCAGGAAGTGGCCGCTTATACCAGCCTCGGTATAGGAAGGCTTATTTATCAGCTTCCGATACCCCTTTGCCAGATGTTCTTACAGGAGGTGTTCGACGGGGGCATTCTTGAGGATCTTGATGAGGAATCAAGAGGCACCATTAAGATGTTCTTTGAGAATAACCTGAATGTATCGGAGACATCGAGACATCTTTTCATTCACCGTAACACACTTGTTTACAGGATTGAAAAGCTTCAGAAGATAACGGGACTGGATCTGAGAAATTTCGATGATGCCGTTACCTTTAAGATCGCGCTTATGGTTGAAAACTATTTGAAGAGGATGGAAGATAAGCTTTAATCTTCCACCAGATCCCAATTCGGAATAAATGACTCACTTACGGCTTCGCCCTCCTGGACGAAGCCTTTTTCTATGCCTATTTTATCTGCAAATTCCACAACCCTTGAGTATTCGTCTTCCGTAACTTTTCTTCCGAGGATGGGATGATCCTTGACGGAAGCTACGGGGGTGTACTGGTTCATAATGCTGATGATTATATTGTCGCCATAGGTTTCTTTAAGGTATCTGAGTACTTTCTTGGAATCGGGTACGGAATCTGGAAGAACCAGATGTCTTACGAGAACGCCTTTTTTCATGAGGCCGTCGTCACCCATAACGGCGGGACCTGTCTGGGAATACATCTCGGCTATGGCTTTTTTGGCGATTTCGGGATAGTCTGCAGCCTTGCTGTATTTAAGGCTCAGTTCCTCAGACATGTATTTGAAATCGGGCATGTAGATATCTACGAGTCCACCTAAGAGCTTAAGGCTGCTTACGGATTCATAACCGCTTGAATTATAGACTACCGGGATATTCAGGCCGTCCTTTTTGGCCATGATAAGAGCATTGACTATCAGAGGGATATGACATGCGCCGGTAACCAGATTGATATTTGATGCTTTTTTCTCCTGAAGTTCGAGGAAAGATTCCGAGAGGACAGAGGCTGTCATAACGAAGCCTTTGTTTTCATGAGATATTTTACCGTTCTGACAAAACAGACAATTGAGATTGCATCCGGAAAAAAAGACCGTGCCTGATCCGCCTTCGCCTGTGATACAGGGCTCTTCCCACATGTGTTTGTAGATTTTGGCAACGGAAAGTTCCGCGCTCATGCGGCAGTATCCGTTTGCAAGGGTATATCTGTTCGCATGGCAGTTTCTGGGGCACAGGGTGCAATCTTTATAGAATTGTGTAGTATCCAGCAAGTTCATAGCGTACATAAAAGACAAATTGTGTGCAGGAAGCAACTCACCACCCGGCTGATCTGCGGCACATGGACGTTCTGCTTAGTGCTGCTTGGTTCCCCACCTGACACGGTTCACAGTGTCGCACTGCGCAGGACCGAATGATGAGCTGCTTTCTGCACACAACGAAACTATATTATAAATAAATCACGTGCAAGTCAAGCATAAGTCCATATGCCCATGGTGATTTCAGGGCGAAGCCCTGAAACCACCGCAGATATATGTGAGTTATCCTGTGATTTACTTGATATACATTGGATTACAGATTAAGATAAAGAAAGTGTTGTTTATTGAAGCATTTTTCGAGAGGAGACAGGTATGCTCGTACAGAAATATATTGATATGTTGGGGGCAAAGTCGGTTATAAGGGATCTTGCGGGAAAGGCGGCTGCAAGGGGTGCGGAGATCGGATATGAGAATGTGTTCGATTATAGTCTCGGTAATCCGTCGGTTCCGGTTCCGGATGCCATTAATGAGACGATGATAAGGCTTCTTCAGACTCTGGATTCCAGGTCTCTTCACGGATATTCTCCCAATCCCGGTCTTCCGGAAGCAAGGGATGCGGTTGCGGCATCTTTAAAGAGAAGATTCGGTATCGATTACAAGAGAGAGCATATTTTCATGACCAGTGCGGCAGCTTCGGCTCTTGCACATGCATTCAGGCTGGTTGCTCAGGAAGGGGATGAGATCATCACTTTTGCTCCCTTCTTCCCGGAGTACAGACCCTATGTAAATCTTACGGGTGCGGAGCTTAAGGTTGTAAGTCCCGATACTGAGACTTTCCAGATCAATTTCGATGAATTCGAGAAGATGATAAATGAGAAGACCATGGCGGTCCTCATCAATACTCCCAATAATCCTTCGGGAATAGTATATTCCGAGGAGACAATAAAGAGGCTGTCCGACATCCTCAGGGAGGCACAGAATAAGTATTCTCATGCCATCTATATCATTTCCGATGAGCCTTACAGGGAGATCGTCTTTGACGGAAAAGAAGCCCCTGTGATTCCTAAGTTCTATGACAATACCATCAGCTGCTATTCTTTCTCCAAGTCACTTTCGCTTCCCGGAGAAAGAATCGGATACATGGCTGTAAATCCCGCCGCAGAGGGAGCAGATCTTTTGGTCAACATGGCGGTTCAGATCTCAAGGGGAATCGGACACAACTGTCCTTCTTCCATAATGCAGAGAGCAATTGCTGAGAATATCGATCTTACTGCGGATCTTTCCGTATATGAGACCAACATGAACCTTATCTATGATAAACTGGTAGAGCTGGGCTTTACCGTTGTGCGTCCCGGCGGAACTTTCTATATTTTCCCGAAGGCGCTTGAAGAGGATTCTGTTGCGTTTTGTCAGAAGGCACTTAAATACGATCTGGTACTTGTGCCCGGAGACAGTTTCGGAGCACCCGGATTTTTCAGAATGGCTTACTGCATAGATACCGAAAAGGTTAAGAGATCATTGCCCGTTCTCGAGAAGTTTGTAAAAGAAGAATACGGCAAATAAGGAGATTTTGAGATGATAAACGGAGGACTTGTTCTTGAAGGCGGGGGGATGAAGGGACTGTTTACGGCAGGTGTCCTTGATTTTCTCATGGATAAGAAGATCATGTTCTCATCGATCTACGGAGTTTCTGCCGGTGCGTGCCATATGACCAGTTACATTTCCGGTCAGAGAGGCAGGGCATTCGATATAAGCGTGGATTATCTTGATACCAGGTGGTATTGTGGAATTCCATCTCTTCTTACCACCGGAAATCTGTTCAACACGGATATAGCTTACGGACTCGTTCCCAATACCTTAAATCCCTTCGATCATGAAGCATATGAGAAATATGAGGGAAGTGCATATGCGGTGGTTACGGATGTGGAGACCGGAAAGCCGGAATATATGCGCTTAAAGAGCTGCAGGGGCAAGAACATGGATAAGCTCAGGGCATCCGCTTCACTTCCCCTTGTGGCAAACATGGTCAAGGTGAACGGCAAGAAGTACTTGGACGGCGGATTAAGCGATGCCATTCCCATCGAAAGATCCGTAATGTCGGGAAATGATAAGAACCTGGTTATCCTTACCAAGGAAGTCGGATATGTAAGAAAGCCTATCCCCGCATATGAGCTGACCGCACTTAAGCTGAGATATGCCGCATATCCTCATGTATGGAAACTGATGCAGGATCGCGACGTAAGATATAATGAGCAATTAAAATTCTTATCGCGGATGGAAAAAGACGGAAAGGCTTTTGTGATACGTCCTCAGGAAAAAAGTGATACCAAGAGGATCGATAAAAACCCCGAACATCTGAAGAATCTTTATAACGAGGGATATACGGAGGCCGAGAAAAATTACGAAAAACTGGTCGAATATTTCGGACTGTAAAGTGACACCTGCGTCATAAAAGTGGAAACTGAGGTTGCCATAATAGCAAAACATAAGTTTTGCCAAAACGTGAAATTTCCCGTAAAATGGGCATTCTTCGTTGACAAATAATAATCGTTATATTAAACTCGACTTTGTTGAGGATATGTCCTCTGAGGAGTTTTATAAGGATTGGTATTGACAGAAGGGAGATTATTATGGCAGTCGAAAAGAAGTCCATTGCTAAGCCCGAAGTTAAGGCTGATGCAACTGTAAAGGCAGAAGCTAAGGCAGCGAAAAAGCCTGCAGCCAAGAAGGCTACAGCAGCTAAAACCGCAGCTAAGAAGCCCGCAGCCAAGAAGGCTGAGCTTAAGGCTAAGGTAGTTCTTCAGCTTAGTGACGGAAGAGAATATACTGAAGCAGATCTTATAGGCAATGCTAAGAATGTTTGGCAGTATGACCTTGGCAAGAAGACTGCAGATCTCACTAAGGTTGAGCTCTATGTTAAGCCCGAAGATAACAAAGTTTATTATGTAATGAACGATGTTGAGGGAGATTTCAACCTTTAATCTTATCCATAAAAATATAAAGGACCGCTTCGGATATCCGGTGCGGTCTTTTTTTATTTTTCTTTAATGATATTTCATAAATGATATGTTGACACCATAGGTGAGGAGTGCTAATTTAGTTTTTGTAGATGTTAGCACTCTTTTAAAACGAGTGCTAACAGATTGGGAAGGGAGGTACGGATATGGAAATGGATGAGAGAAAAGCCACTATACTTCAGGCAATCATCCGCAATTATCTTGAAACCGGTGAGCCGGTGGGAAGCAGAACCATATCCAAGTACACCGATCTTAACCTGAGCTCGGCGACCATCAGAAACGAGATGGCGGATCTTGAGGAAATGGGATATATTCTTCAGCCTCACACTTCCGCAGGACGTATTCCTTCCGATAAGGGATACAGGTTTTACGTCGATACCATGATGGAGGCCAAGGACAGAGAGATATCCGAGATGAAGAAAGTCCTTATGGAACGTCAGGACAAACTCGAGGATATGCTCAAGGGAGTCGTAAAGCTCCTTGCCAAGGATACTCAGTACGCATCCCTGATCACAGCACCCAGCGCAAACCGCAATAAGCTGAAGTTCATTCAGCTGTCGAGGATAGATGACGAACACCTTCTGACGGTTGTTGTTAAGGAAGGAAATGTCATCAAGAACAAGGTGGTTGATGTCACCGAGCCGATTAATGAAGAAACACTTCTTAAGCTTAACCTGATGCTCAACACACAGCTCTCGGGCATGACCATGGATGAGATATCACTTTCCATGATCACGGGACTCAAGGCACAGGCGGGATCCCATTCGGGAGTTATCTCCGAGGTTATCGATGCGGTAGCCGAGGCAATCTCCGCGGAAGAAGATCTCAAGGTTTATACCAGCGGTGCAAACAACATATTGAAATATCCCGAACTCAGCGATAATTCCGAGAAGGCAGGACACCTGATCAATACTTTCGAAGAAAGAGAAGGTCTGGAGGAACTGATAATCGGAGGCGAGGACGGAGATGAAGCCATCAAGGTTTATATAGGAAGCGAGAACAAGGTGAGCGGCATGGAAGACTGCAGCGTCGTAACCGCAACTTATGAACTTGAAGGCGGAATGAAAGGAACTATAGGTATCGTCGGACCCAAGCGAATGGATTACGACAAGGTAGTCGGAACACTGAAGTCCTTAAGAAGCGGACTCGACGATCTTTATAAGAAAGATAACTAGAAAGGATCTGCTTGGTAAATGAGTGAAGAAAAGACAGATAAAGTGATAAATAAGGATACGGGTGAGACCGTGACTGAGGAAAAGGCGGAAGATGTTTCCGAACTCGAAGAAGCGGTAGAAGCTGCTGCAGAGGATGCTAAGGCAGAGGATGCAGAGATTGCGGAAGAATCCGAAGAAGCCGAAAGCTCCGAAGGTGAGAAAGAAGAGGAGCCTGCAGGCAAGAAATCCTGGGCAGAGAAAAAGGCCGAGAAGAAAGCTCAGAAAGCCGACAAGGAAAAAGAAGCCTTGAAGGCCAGGGTAGAAGAGCTGGAAGATAAGACCAAGAGGCAGCTTGCGGAGTTCGAGAATTTCAGAAACCGTTCCGAAAAAGAAAAAGCACAGTCCTTTGACAGAGGAGCTGCATCGGTTTTGGAAAAACTCCTTCCCGTCGTTGATAATTTTGAAAGAGGTTTTGCAACCGTAGACGAAGCTGATAAGGATGATGCATTCGTCGTAGGAATGGATAAGGTCTACAAACAGCTTATGGATGAGCTTGACAAGATAGGAGTTAAGCCTATCGAAGCTGTCGGAAAAGAATTCGATCCCAACTTTCACAATGCGGTAATGCAGACCGAGAGTGATGAATACGAATCCGGATTTGTCGCTCAGGAACTTTTGAAAGGCTACACATATCACGATACCGTTTTGAGACACAGCATGGTATCGGTGGTTCAATAATAAATCTAAGAATTATTCCTTAAGGAGGAAAACAATATGAGCAAGATAATAGGTATTGACCTTGGAACAACAAACAGCTGCGTATCCGTAATGGAAGGCGGAAAGCCCACCGTTATCGCTAACGCAGAGGGTGCAAGAACTACCCCTTCAATCGTAGCATTCACCAAGAACGGTGAGAGACTAGTAGGTGAGCCTGCAAAGCGTCAGGCAGTTACCAACGCAGATAACACCATCTCTTCCATCAAGAGAGACATGGGTACCGACAGAGGCCGTAACATTGACGGCAAGAAATACTCACCTCAGCAGATCTCCGCAATGATCCTTCAGAAGCTTAAGGATGATGCAGAGAGCTATCTCGGTGAGAAGGTTACCGAAGCTGTTATCACCGTTCCCGCATATTTCAACGATGCACAGCGTCAGGCAACCAAGGACGCAGGTAAGATCGCTGGACTCGATGTAAAGCGTATCATCAACGAGCCCACCGCAGCAGCTCTTGCTTACGGACTTGATAACGAAAAAGAGCAGAAGATCATGGTATACGACCTTGGCGGCGGTACCTTCGATGTATCTATCATTGATATCGGTGACGGCGTCATCGAAGTTCTTTCAACCAACGGCGATACTCACCTCGGCGGTGATGACTTCGATAACAAGATCATCGACTGGATGCTTTCCGAGTTCAAGAAGGCTGAAGGCGTAGACCTCTCCGGCGACAAGATGGCAATGCAGAGACTTAAGGAAGCTGCAGAGAAAGCTAAGAAGGAGCTTTCCAGCGCCATGACCACCAACATCAACCTTCCTTTCATTACCGCTACCAGCGAGGGACCCAAGCACTTCGACATGAACCTCTCAAGAGCACAGTTTGATGAGCTCACCAGAGACCTTGTTGAGAGAACCGCTATCCCCGTTCAGAACGCAATGAAGGATGCAGGACTTACCAATGCAGACCTCGGACAGGTTCTTCTTGTCGGCGGATCAACCCGTATCCCCGCAGTTCAGGATAAGGTTCGTCAGCTTACCGGCAAAGAGCCTTCCAAGAACCTCAACCCCGATGAGTGCGTTGCCATCGGTGCTTCCATCCAGGGTGGTAAGCTCGCAGGCGATGCAGGTGCAGGTGACATCCTTCTCCTCGATGTAACTCCTCTTACTCTTTCAATCGAGACCATGGGAGGCATCGCTACTCACCTCATCGAGAGAAACACCACCATCCCTACCAAGAAGAGCCAGGTATTCTCTACCGCAGCTGATAACCAGACTGCAGTTGATATCAACGTAGTACAGGGTGAGAGACAGTTTGCCCGCGACAACAAGTCCCTCGGACAGTTCAGACTCGACGGCATCGCTCCCGCTCCCAGAGGAGTACCCCAGATCGAAGTTACTTTCGATATCGATGCAAACGGTATCGTTAACGTATCCGCTAAGGATCTCGGAACCGGCAAAGAGCAGCACATCACCATCACCGCAGGCTCCAACATGTCCGACTCCGATATCGAGAAGGCTATCAAAGAGGCTCAGGAATTTGAGGCTCAGGACAAGAAGAGAAAAGAGAACGTTGAGACCATCAACGATGCAGATGCTTTCGTATTCCAGACCGAGAAGGCTCTTAACGAAGTAGGAGACAAGATCTCCGATTCCGATAAGTCTCAGGTACAGGCTGACCTTGATAAGGTTAAGGAGCTTGTTTCCAAGATCAAGGGCAACGAAGCAAATGCAAGCGAGTCCGATATCGATGCACTCAAAGCAGCTAAGGAGCAGCTCACAAATTCCGCACAGTCTGTATTCACCAAGATGTATGAAGCGGCAGGTGCTGCAGCAGGCGCAGGTCAGGGTGCAGGTCCCGACATGGGAGGATTCTCCGGAGCAAACGCAGGCGCAGACCAGTCTTCACAGGGTTCTGCAGACGATGATGTTATAGACGGAAATTTCCGTGAGGTTTAATAAATATGGCAGAGAGTAAGCGCGACTACTACGAGGTTCTCGGAGTAGACAAAACTGCCGACGAGGCAGCGCTTAAAAAAGCATACAGGGTACTTGCCAAAAAGTACCACCCGGATGCTAATCCCGGCGATAAGGAAGCGGAGGCCAAGTTCAAAGAGGCCTCCGAAGCCTATGCCGTTTTGAGCGACCCAGATAAGAGGGCTAAATACGACAGATACGGTCATGCCGCATTCGAAGGCGGCGCCGGCGGTGGCGGAGGATTTGACTTCAACAATATGGACTTCTCCGATATATTCGGTGATTTCGGTGACATATTCGGAAGTTTCTTCGGCGGCGGAAGAAGGTATTCGTCTGCGAATAACGGTCCCATGAAGGGAGCAAACATCCGTACAAGTGTAAGGCTTACATTTATGGAAGCCGTATTCGGATGCAAAAAAGAGATCGAGCTTAACGTCAAAGAGGAATGTAAATCCTGTAAAGGAACCGGTGCCAAAGCGGGTACCGCTCCCGAAACATGTTCTACCTGCGGAGGTAAGGGCCAGGTATTCATTTCCAGAAATTCCGTATTCGGTCTTATGAGAAGTGCCGAGATCTGTCCCGATTGTCGCGGAACCGGCAAGATCATAAGAGACAAGTGTCCCGATTGTAAGGGTCAGGGATATATCTCCATGAAAAAGAGATATTCCGTTGACTTCCCTGCAGGTATCGACAACGGTCAGGCAGTAAGCCTTGCGGAACTCGGAGATCCCGGAACAAACGGCGGTCCCAGAGGCGATGTCAGGGTTGAAGCAATAGTCGACAGACATCCCGTATTCCAGAGAGAGGGATTCGATATTTATTCCTTCGTGCCCATTTCCTATGCGGTAGCCGCTCTCGGAGGTCCCGTTCTTGTGGACACCGTGGACGGCAAGGTCATCTATGATGTCAAAGCCGGAACTCAGACCGATATGAGAGTAAGGCTAAAGGGCAAAGGAGTTCCTTCTTGGAGGAATAAGAACCAGCGAGGAGATCATTACATCACCCTTGTTGTGGAAACGCCCGAGAAACTTTCAAGCGAGGCGAAGGAACTTCTCAAAAAATTCGACGCTCTCACAGGGGATTCACTTCATGCCGCGGAAAAAGCTTCCGCGGGTACGGAAACCAAAGAAAAACCCACAAAAAAGAAAAAATTATTTTAAAATTAGTAAAAGTGCAACACTATGTTGCACTTTTTTTGTCATTTAGAGACTTGTAAGCTTTCCGTAAATACGATATATTAACTTTACTTAATGGTTTAAGTTGTGTATGCGAGGGGCACAGGGGAGTTTGACATATGGTATCTATGAAGGATATCGCCAGGGAATGTGGCGTATCGGTAGCGGCAGTAAGTAAGGCACTCAGCGGACAACCCGATATAAGTGAGGCAACACGCGAGAAGATCAAGAAAGCTGCAGGCAGCATGGGCTATCAGCCCAATTCCGCTGCAAAGGTGTTGCGTACTCACAGATCCAACAACATCGGCGTTTTATTCGTTGATGAAGCTCACAATGGTCTTACCAATGAATTCTTTGCTCTTCTTCTCGACAGATTCAAACATGTCGCAGATTCCAAGGGCTATGACATTACCTTCATAAACAGAGGAATCTCCTCGGGAAGCATGGGCAACATGAATTATCTGGCTCATGCAAGATACAGGGCTTTTGACGGAGTCCTTATCGCATGTATGGATTTCCATAATGCGGAGGTCATCGAGCTTGCCCAGAGCAACATTCCTCTGGTCACCATCGACTATTCATTCGAAGATCGAATGTCTGTAGGTTCGGATAATGTATCCGGAATAAGAGATCTCGTTCTGTATTGTGCCAAGATGGGGCATAAAAAGATCGCATATATCCACGATGATAATGACAGTGCCGTAACAAGGGACCGTGTGGGATCTTTCAAAGATACCATGGAAAGCCTCGGACTGAGCGTTCCCGAGAGTTATCTTCCCGTAGCGGAGTATCGTAAGACAGAAGGGTCGAGAAGAGCGACGGAAAAGCTTCTGGCACTGAAAGACAGACCTACATGTATTCTTTGTCCCGATGATTTTTCCGCACTCGGAGGAATCGCGGCCATTAAGGAAGCGGGACTTGAGATTCCCAAGGATATCTCAATAGTCGGATACGACGGAATACGAGTCGGAAGACATCTTACTCCTTCGCTTACCACATTGAGACAGCCCACGGAGCTGATCGGTGAAACCGCAGCCCAGAAACTTATTTCTTTGATAGAAAATCCTGCGGAGACGCGTATCGAGAAGGTCATCGTAAAAGGAAGGATCTACGAAGGCGGTTCCGTAGCAAGGATATAAAAACCGGTGCAATGCACCTGTAACCAATAAATAAACACTTAAGGAGAAGTCAACATGAAATTCGGACATTTTGATGACGAGCACAGAGAGTATGTCATTGAGACCCCGAAGACTCCTCTGCCCTGGATCAACTATCTTGGGAGCAAGGAATTCTTCACACTGATCTCTAACACCTGCGGAGGCTATACCTTCTACAAGGATGCTAAGCTCCTCAGAATCACGAGATATCGTTACAATGATGTTCCCATGGACATCAACGGAAAGTATTTCTACATCAAGGACGGAGATACCGTATGGAATCCCGGCTGGAAGCCTACCCAGACCGATCTTGATGAGTATGAGTGCCGTCACGGAATCGGATACAGCAAGTTCAAGGGCGTTAAGAACGGCGTAAGAGCTGATGTTCTCACTTTCGTTCCCGTTAACGACAACTGCGAAGTTTCCAAACTTGTTGTTACCAATGACTCCTCCGAAGAAAAGAATATCAGCATCTTCTCATATGTTGAGTGGTGCCTTTGGAATGCGGACGATGACAGCAGAAACTTCCAGAGAAACTTCTCTACCGGCGAAGTTGAAGTAAAGGGATCCGCAATCTATCACAAGACCGAGTACAGAGAGCGCAGAAATCACTACGCTGTTTACTCCGTAAATGCTCCCATCACCGCATTTGATACCGCAAGAGATTCTTTCCTCGGACTGTATCACTATGCATCAAATCCCGAAGCTGTTCTTAACGGAAAGCTCACCAATTCCATGGCTTCAGGATGGAGCCCCATTGCTGCTCACCAGCTTGATGTAACCCTTAAGCCCGGCGAGAGCAAGTCTTATGTATTCGTACTCGGATACATCGAGAATCCCGTAGAGGACAAGTGGGAAGCTCACAACGTTATCAACAAGAAGCCCGCTGAGGCTCTCCTTGCAAAATATGACACCGACGCTAAGGTTGATGCAGCATTTGCAGAACTTAACGATCAGTGGGACAAGCTTCTTAACATCTACACCGTTGATTCTTCCAACGATAAGGTAAATCGTATGGTTAATATCTGGAACCAGTACCAGTGCATGGTTACTTTCAACATGTCCAGATCCGCATCATACTACGAGTCAGGTATCGGAAGAGGAATGGGATTCAGAGATTCCTGCCAGGATCTTCTCGGATTCGTACATCTTATTCCCGACAGAGCAAGAGAAAGAATCATCGATATCGCTTCAACCCAGTTCGAGGACGGACGTGCTTATCACCAGTACCAGCCTCTTACCAAGAAGGGTAACTCCGATATCGGATCCGGATTCGGTGACGATCCTCTTTGGCTCATTGCAGGAACCAGCGCGTATATCAGAGAGACCGGCGATGCTACCATTCTCGATGAGATGGTTCCTTTCGATAACGATGCATCGGTTGCTCAGACTCTTATGGAGCACCTTCGCAGATCCTTCGGCTATGTCGATACCCACAGAGGATCTCACAGACTTCCTCTCATCGGAAGAGCCGATTGGAATGACTGCCTGAATCTTAACTGCCACTCAACCCAGCCCGGTGAATCCTTCCAGACCTTCGGGCCCAGCGAAGGACCCGTTGCCGAGTCAGTATTCATCGGCGGTATGTTTGTTAAGTACGGTAATGAGTATGCCGATCTCTGCGACCTCAAGGGACTTACCGATGAGGCTGCCAAGGTTCGTGCATCCGTTGCCGAGATGAATGAGATCCTTCTTGATTCCAATGCAGGTTGGGACGGAGAATGGTTCGTCAGAGCATATGATTCTTACGGAAACAAGGTAGGAAGCAAAGAGTGCGAAGAAGGAAAGATCTTCATCGAGCCTCAGGGCTTCTGCGTACTTGCAGGCGTAGGTAAGGAATCCGGACAGGCTCAGAAAGCTCTCGATTCCGTTAAGGAACATCTTGATACCAAGTACGGTGTCATGATCCTTCAGCCCGCATATACCGTTTATCACGAAGAACTTGGTGAGGTTTCTTCATATCCTCCCGGGTACAAAGAGAACGCAGGTATCTTCTGCCACAACAATCCCTGGGTTTCCATCGCAGAGACTGTTATCGGAAGAGGAGACAGAGCATTCGAAGTTTATAAGAAGACCTGTCCCGCATATACCGAAGAGATCAGTGAGATTCACAGAACCGAGCCTTACATCTACTGCCAGATGGTAGCAGGTGCAGATGCGAAGTTCCACGGCGAAGGCAAGAACAGCTGGCTCACCGGTACCGCAGCATGGACATTCGTAAATATCTCTCAGTACATCCTCGGAGTATATCCCACTCTCAAGGGACTTTCCGTTGATCCCTGTGTACCCGCTGATTTCGGTGATTTCAGTGTAAAGAGAGTTTACAGAGGTGTTGAGTATGATATCAGCGTTAAGCAGAACGGCGCACAGAAGGGCGTTAAGGAGCTTATCGTTGACGGCGTCAAGGTAGACGGAACCGTAATCCCTTACGATGCATCCAAGAAGACCGTTAAGGTTGAAGTTGTAATGGGATGATCAAAGCTTAAATAATTAAAACCCGCAGGTGTAAGCCTGCGGGTTTTTTATCTGTTTTATGATCTGTCAAAATATCATTAAGTCCCATCCGAATACTTCGAACAGGTACTGGAATCCGTAGTGGACATGGATCAGAATGAGGATCCATCCGATACAGATGAGAAATCTCGTGAATTTGGAGTCTGCCTTTTTCTCCATGGTCAGGAAGTGGAGCATTGCGGATGCCCAAAGGAGCAGTATTCCGAACATCATGGGCCATATAAAATTGCCGTGCCCCAGTTTGTCTCCGCCTTCTCCCAGGAAAGCAGCTTCCAGAAATCCGATGATAAATGAGACGGTTCCAAGCTTTCCTATGCCGGATCTGAGGAAATTTTTACTGTCGATGATGAGTATGTATATGGGGAAGCTCATCATGAAGAGCATGGACAGAGGAATGTTTTCGGAATATATCGACCAGACCTGCAGGAAGGGAGTTATCACAACACCTTCCGTATCCGTGTAACTTCCGCCCATATTTATGAACAGGAAGAACATGGCCAGGATGAATACTATGGTTGGAACTGCCGCACAAAATGCGGGTAGCAGGAATTCTTTAAGATATTTTCTTCCGCATTCTTTATTACGTACAAAAGAGACAACGCACTCGGTAAGCATCATTATTCCCACAGCCGGGATGAACATTTCCGCAAATACGGGTTTGGCAGCTGCAGATATGAATAGTAGTATCGACAGAACCACCAGAGTTTTTATGCGGCCAAGGCCAAAGAAAAACGATTCGCGTTCACGGGCAAGTTCCATCAGGTCGATCATCAGCATGAAGCATAAAAGTGCAAAAGGCCTTGCAGCCATGTGGGTGGGACTGTAGAGGGGATTAAAAGAAAAGACTCCCACGGATCTTGATGCACCCGCATCCAGATAGGATAGCCATATGGGCTGGATCATTGTAAGTGCAAATGAAAAGAAACCTGTGAAAGAAGCGGAGAACGATAAGCCCTTATGTGATCCCCATTTTTCCGTCATGAATACGGTTACGAAATAAGATGCAAGGTAAAAGATACAGCTTGATGCGGCAGCGGAGACTTCTATTGGAAGTTTCAGTACTGTTTTGAAGAACAGAACAACTGCGTGCCAGAGATAATAAGGGGACATCATCCAGCCTTTAAGGGCGCTCTCCCCTGTGAATGTAGCGATATAAACATACACGTGACCGCTGTAGTCGGACAGGTCTCTCGGGAGTTCGCGGATAGCCACTCCGTACATGAAATAGCATAAAGCGAGAGCAAATCCGAATATGGGAAGACAGTCAGATAAAGACCTTGTGTTTTTGCCTGTTATTGAAGGATTCATGTTTGCCTAGAATTAATGCGTTATGATATCATTTGATAGGTTCAAACAGCGACAACCATTATGTTATCACAGTTTTTCGGACGGGTAAACCAATGAAGGGCTTTACAAAAACCATCATAACATGCATATGTATGCTGGCGATAATCCTGATTCCGTTACCTGCGGATGATCTTTATCTGAGATTTCACATCTGCGAAGGAAGTACCGACGGATACAGGATTTATTATGCTACTGTGACTGATCCGAATTTCTCGGATGCACAGCATGTGGATTCTACATATGATGAACGCACGGGAAATATCACGTTCATATTGGATGCATCTTTAGAAGGAAGTATCACGGGAATCCGCCTTGATTATCCCCCTGCGGATGACATGGCAGTCATTGATGGTGTGAGCGTAAGTTCCGGCGGTATAGTCAAAAAGAGAATCTCTGTACCCGAGTTATTCAACTCTGACGATTATCTTATGGTAAACGGGATGAACCTTGATACCATAGCTTCCAGAGAAAAAGTATGCGCAACCACAACTCCCGATGATCCCTTTGTTGTGTTCGGGCCTGAGGGTGTAAATATTCTTTCCACCGGATTTTCTCATAAAATGTCAACCAAGCTGTGTATTGCATTGCTGATCGCATTGGCATCGGTATTTTCAAATAAAGATTTGTTCGGACGTAAATCATCGGAGGAACAAAAGTCATGACACTTCAACAGATGAGATATGTGATAGAGATAGCAGAGCGCGGTTCCATGAACGAAGCGGCCAAGAATCTGTTCATGTCACAGCCCAGCCTTTCAGCATCCATCAAGGATCTTGAGGATGAGATAGACATAACCATCTTCAGAAGAAGCAACAAGGGTATCGAGCTTACTCCCGAAGGAAGTGAATTCCTGGGATATGTCAGACAGATCCTCGATCAGTATGCTTTGATGGAAGATCATTATCACGGAAGAAACGATCCCGAGAAGAAGTTCTATGTTTCCGCACAGCATTATACCTTTGCGGTTGAGGCCTTCTCAAATGCGGTACTCAAGGCAGGTATCGATGAATATGATTTCGCTATATATGAGACCAGAACCCACGAAGTTATTTCGAATGTAAAGAACATGAGAAGTGAACTGGGAATTCTCTACCTGAATGATTTCAACGAGAGAATCCTTCAGAACGATCTTTCAGAGAATAATCTGGTATTTACCGAACTCTTTTCATGTAATACCTATGTGTACCTGAGTGCGGATCATCCCCTTGCCAAGAAGAAAAAGATCTCTTTTAAGGAACTGGACGAGTATCCTTGTCTTTCCTTCGATCAGGGTGAAAAGAATTCCTTCTACTATGCGGAGGAAGTTCTCAGTACATATCCCTATAAGAAGCTGATCCACGTTAACGACAGAGCTACGGCTCTTAACATGATGACACTTCTCAATGCTTATACTCTTTGCAGCGGTGTCATCTGCAAGCAGCTGAACGGCACCGGATATGCGGCAATTCCTCTCGAGAGTGATGAGGTAATGCATATCGGCTATATAAAGAGAAGTGATGCAAAGCTTAGCGACATTGCCAAGATCTTTATAAAGGAGATGAAAAAATATGGTGGTAAGAAGGGCTGAGATAAAAGACATCCCCCGTTTGGAAGAGATCCTATATCAGGTTCATGACGTTCATGCAAAGGCTCGTCCCGACCTGTTCATCCCGGGTAAAAAGAAATATACTGCCGATGAACTGAAAGCACTTATCGAAAGCGACGATACGATTATCTTTGTGTGCACGGATGATGACGGCGTGATCATGGGATATGCTTTTTGCATGGATAAGACCTATGAGGGAAATCATTCCACCAATCCCGATAAGATGTTATACATCGACGATCTGTGTGTGGATGAAAAATATCGCGGACATCATGTGGGAAGAATCCTGTGCGAGCATGTAAAAGAGTACGCTAAAGAAAAAGGATACCGGAGAATAACTCTTAATGTGTGGGAATTCAATACGGGTGCAAGGGCATTCTATGATGCACTGGGATTTGAACCCCTTAAGACTGTTATGGAAATGAGATTATAATGGCTGAAGTTACACTTAAAAAGGGCGGCGGCAGATATTTAAAAAGCGGCGGCCAGTGGATATATGACAATGAAATAGAGAATGTATCCGGAGAGTATGAACCCGGAGATATCGTAAACGTTCATGATTTTGACGGATATAAACTGGGAAAAGGATATATTAATCCCAACAGTACGATCCGCATCAGAATGCTTGAAAGATACCATGACGATGAGATCGATCAGGCTTTCTGGGAAAAAAGAGTACGTGATGCCTGGGAATACAGAAAGTCCGTTGTGGATACTTCAAGTTGCCGTATTCTTTTCTCGGAAGCGGATTATGTGCCGGGACTTGTGGTTGATAAGTTCGAAGACGTGCTGGTGTGCGAATGTGAAACCCTCGGAATGGAGAGGCACAAGGAAGTTATCTGCAATCTGGTGAAGAAGGTTCTTGAAGAGGACGGCATTAAGATCAGGGGCATTTATGAAAGAAGCGATGCTTCCGTAAGAAAGCTGGAGGGGCTTGAGAAGGTAAAAGGATTCATAGGTGAGCCCTTCGACACGAATGTTGTCATTACCGAAAACGGAGTTAAGTACAAGGTAAATATCGAGGAAGGTCAGAAGACCGGATTTTTCCTGGATCAGAAATATAACAGGGCGGCTGCCGCAAAACTTTGCAAGGGCAAGAAGGTTCTGGACTGCTTTACACATACCGGATCCTTTGCGCTCAATGCAGGTCTGGCCGGGGCTGAAAGCGTTTTGGGAGTCGATGCGTCCGATCTTGCGGTAAATCAGGCAAGAGAAAATGCGGAGCTCAACGGTTTGTCCGACAGAGTAAAGTTCATGACTGCGGATGTGTTCGATCTTTTGCCGGAGCTTGTGGCAAAGGGAGAAAGCTATGATGTGGTGATCCTTGATCCCCCCGCATTTACCAAAACAAGATCTGCTGTCAAAAACGCCATTAAGGGATACCGTGAGATAAATACCCGCGGAATGAAGCTTGTAAGACCCGGCGGTTTTTTATGCACCTGTTCATGTTCGCATTTTATGGAACCGGAGCTTCTGGAAAAGACAATTCTGGAGGCTGCAAAGGGAGCCAGAAAGAGGCTTCGTCAGGTAGAATACAGACTTCAGTCACCGGATCATCCTTATCTGATGGGATGCCCGGAATCGCTTTATCTGAAGTTTTTTATCTATCAGGTATTTGAAGAATATTGATATTAAAATTTGCCGGAGTATTCCAATGCTTCGGCAAATCTTTTATTTTTCTAAAATTTCACTTTTTCACGAGCATTATTTATAGAGAGTGGTATAATACGGTTTCGATATAAGAATTATTGACCGCAGAAGTTCCTAAATGCAGGGGACGTCTGCGGTTTATGTGCTTTTAAGGGATTTGGAAACGAATTCGGAGGTGAAGGGTTGGATAATACGAAAAACAAACGAAAAGAAGAAACCGACAACTCATTCATGTTGAAAGTTGCCACATTTATAGTAGACAGAAGGAACCTGTTCTTTCTTTTGATAGGAATTGCACTTATCTTCAGTGCCATAGCTTCAAAGTGGGTCAAAGTAGAAAATGATCTGGCCGCTTATCTGCCCGATACCACCGAAACCCGCAGGGCGCTGGACTTGATGGATGATCAGTTCATCACATACGGAAGCGCTTCGCTCATGGTGACAAACATCACCTATGATGAAGCAGAAGATATATATGACATAATTGATGCGCGTGATGATGTAACGATGGTATCATTCGGCGACGGATCGGATCATTATAATGATTTCTCCGCGCTGTATGATATTACTTTTGCATATCCCGAAGATGATGAGAGATGCCTTGAAGGTCTTGATGAGATCAAGGAGGAACTCTCGGGATACGATATCTATGTCAGCACCTCCATGGGCGACCAGGCAGCGGAGATAATCGCACAGGAAATGAAGGTAGTATCTGCTCTGGTTGTTGTGGTTGTTCTCTCCGTGCTCATCTTTACATCATCGACATATGCGGAAGTTCCCGTGCTGCTCCTTACTTTCGGCGCTTCAGCGGTTCTTGCCGCGGGAACAAACTTCTTCCTGGGAACGATCTCTTTTGTATCCGATTCCGTTACCATAGTCCTGCAGCTGGCTCTGTCCGTTGACTATGCAATCATTTTCTGTAACAGGTACAAAGAAGAACACAGGACTCTGGACATAAGAGAGGCGGATATCGTCGCTCTTTCCAAAGCAATCCCCGAGATCTGCTCCAGTTCACTCACAACCGTAGGCGGACTTATAGCCATGATGTTCATGCAGTACGGAATAGGTAAGGATATGGCCATCTGTCTGATAAAGGCCATATTCTTCTCACTCCTGTCCGTGTTCCTGCTTATGCCCGGACTTATCATTGTATTCGGAAAAGCCATGGATAAAACAAGGCATAAGAGCTTTATTCCGAAGATTTCTTTTATCGGAAAGTTCGATTATCTGACGAGGATCATCATTCCTCCGATATTTGTACTTGCGGTAATATATGCGTTCCATCTTTCAAGTAACTGTCCTTACGTATACGGATATTCCATGATAGAGACTCCGGTCAAAAATGAAACTCAGATTGCGGATGAAATGATCACTTCCGCATTCGGCGATAAGAATTTCGTGGCTATGATGGTTCCTGCGGGCAATTATGAAAAAGAAGCCCTGCTGATGAAGACACTGGAATCCATGCCGGAAGTCGATCATTGCCAGGGACTTGCTAATACGGAAGCCATGGACGGTTATATGCTTACCGATGCTCTCAGTGCCAGAGAGTTCTCGGAACTTTTCAATGTGGATTACGAAGTGTCCGAACTTCTGTATATGGCATACGCCATAGGCGATGAAAATTACGCCAAGATAATCAACGGATTTTCCGGATATAAGATCCCTCTCATCGATATTGTCATGTTCCTGTATGACGAGGTTGAAGAAGGATATGTAACCCTTGATGACGATCTTATGGATACCTTGAGGGAAGCCGATGCTCAGATGCAGATGGCCAAAGATCAGCTTCAAGGTGAGGAATACAGCAGAATCCTCGTGTACCTGACTCTTCCCGAAGAGGGTGATGAGACTTTTGCATTCCTGGATGAGATGCATCAGATCGCAGGCAGATATTATGACGGTGCGGATAAGATACTGATCGCGGGTGAATCCACCAGCCAGTACGATCTTATGAAGACCTTCGCACGCGATAACATGGTTGTAAGCGTTGTGTCCATACTGGCGGTTCTTGCGGTTCTTCTGTTCACATTCCTGTCCGCCGGCATGCCTGTTCTTCTGATACTGGTAATTCAGGGAGCTATCTGGATCAATTTCTCATTCCCTACGATCCAGCATACTTATCTCTTTTTCATGGGATACCTGATAGTCAGCTCCATTCAGATGGGTGCAAACATCGATTACGCGATCGTTATCTCCGGCAGATATACGGAACTTCGTAAGATCATGAGTAAAAAAGAAGCCGTTATAGAGACTTTGAATTTCGCATTCCCCACAATTATCACTTCGGGATCCATGATGGTATTGTCCGGTGTTGCCATAGGACGTCTTTCATCAGATGCAACCATATGCGGTATCGGTCAGTGTCTCGGACGAGGAACCACCATATCCATAATCCTGGTAATGTTTGTACTTCCTCAGATCCTTATGGTCGGTGAGAAGATAATCGAGAAGACATCCTTCGAAGTATCTGTTCCCATTAAGCTTAACCGCGGATTCGGAACAGTAAGAGTAGACGGATTTGTAAGAGGACAGATAAACGGAACCGTCATCGGTGAGATGCATGCACTGGTAAGAGGCGAAGTTGCTGCGGTTGTCACCATGGGATCCATGCAGGAGATTCCGGGTGGAGATGCGCCTGAAATAGAGGAAAATAAGGAGGTGCGTGATGAGAAATAATATTTCGTTCAAAACTGTCACTGCACTTGTGCTGGCGGGGATTCTTACGGTATGTCCCCTTGCAGTCGCCTTTTCGGGAACGGTCCGCGCTGCCGAAAGTCCCTTAAGCGGATTTACCGAGATAGATATAAGCACTCAGGCCGAGCTCATCGAATTTGCGGAAAACTGCCATTCGGAGAGCTGGTCATACGATAAATATGTTGTGCTTAAAAATGACATCAAACTTACGAGTGATGAATTTACCGGCATCCCTATTTTCTCGGGACTTTTCGACGGTAACGGACATACTATTTACGGATACAATAACGAAGGCACGGGATATGTACAGGGTCTTTTCAGGTATGTGGGAAAAACGGGAATAGTACAAAACCTTTCTGTGGATGCTGATATCATCGCTGCGGGTGACGGGTACGTAACCGGCATCATAGCCGGAGTAAATGACGGTGTTATCAAGAATTGTTTTGCCAAGGGCGCCGTTAATGGTGATACTTCAACCGGCGGAATCTGCGGAATCAACGGAAGAGACGGCCTTATCACGGGCTGTAAGAATCTTGCCGAGATAACGGGATTTTATTATACGGGCGGCATCAGCGGAAGAAATTACGGTGCCATCAGAAACTGTGTAAACTACGGAAGCATAGATTCTACTCCCGAGTGGGTTTCCGAAAATGACGAAAGACAGGTTGATATCATATCCGAGATAACCGGAGACGTATCCATTGTTTCTTATCAGCCCGGAGTTGATATCGGAGGTATTACCGGTTTTTCCAGAGGAATAATCACTGATTCCGGAAACGAAGGTATTGTCGGCTACGAGAGAGTCGGATACAACGTGGGTGGAATCTGCGGAAGGCAATCCGGAATTATATACGGATGCACCAACTACGGACCCGTAAAGGGCAAGAAAGATGTAGGCGGCATAGTCGGTCAGCAGGAACCCTACATTGAAGTAGATAAAGCAAAGTCCATAACCGATTCAATAGCAAGGATCAACGCGCTTACAAACCATGTGGCATCGGATGCGGCAGGCGCCACTCCCGATATTCAGGAAGCACTTGCGGCACTTCAGGCGGCATCCGGAAAGGCTATGGATGATGCACAGTCTATGACAGGAAATGCATCGGATTATAAACTCGATGACAATCGTGACTGGTCAGGCATGATAGAACAGCAGGCGGAAAATGCCGGCAAGGCTGCGGCGGATTCCGTTCGTGAAAGCTATAGTGAGCTGTTCGATGAACTTACCGCGCAGGATATTCCTTCCTACGATGAACTGATGGAGCTGATAGAGCACTATGACGATCCCGTGATCCCGGATGAGCTTAAGGAAGAAGCCGATGAACTTAAGCAGGAAGCGGAAAAAGAAAATGAAGAAGCCCGTGAGGAAGCTCAGCACGAAAGAGAGCAGATCGGTAACGAGATTAATTCTTCCATCAACGGTGAGATAGGAAGGTGGAATTCCGCTCTCGATAATCTGGATAAAAACAGTGAGATCATTGCAAATGACCTGCAGCAGGTAAGATACGCAAGCGATGTTCTTATCAGTGTTGCAAATATGTATTCAACACAGCTGTCAAATGACATCATGGCTGTGAATGCAAGTATCAACGATACATACAGGCTGATAGACGACCTGATAAGCGGAACTCAGGATGAGGGAATAAAGTATCTTTTCTCCGATGTTTCCGAAGCGGATAATCCGGATATGATAAACGGAAGGACCATCGGATGCATCAATTACGGTTCCGCATCCGGCGATATCAACGTCGGAGGAATAGCCGGTAATCTGTCGGTAGATGATGAAAATCTTGAAAGCAGTGTCATCATGACATTTGACTTAAGTGCAGGTGAAGGCTATGCCATATCCAGCATAGTTCAGGATTGTGAAAATTCCGGAGTGGTCAGACTGAGAAGTACATGTGGCGGCGGAATAGCCGGAAACATGGAACACGGATGTATCAAGGGATGCAGAGGATACGGCGGAATTATCTCAGAAGAAGGAGAATACATCGGAGGAGTTGCAGGTTCCTCCCATGGAAGCATCGTTTCGTCCTATGCTCTTTGTACTCTTTCGGGAAAAGGATTTGCAGGCGGAATAGCGGGATATGCGGAGAAAGTAAAGAACTGCGTATCGATGCCCATATTCAAGGATATAGACGGAAAGTGCGGAGCCGTAGCAGGTCAGATTCTCAGGGATTCCGAAACGGAGAGTATAGACAGCACAGATTTCTACGGAAATTATTATGTTTCCGGTGACTATTACGGAATAGATGATATCAGCTACGACGGTATCGCTTCCGAGCTGGCTTATGAGGATTCTCTTCTCCTTAAAGGGATTCCCGATGAATTCAGCAATTTTAAAGTCATATTTGTTGCAGACGGTAAGATACTGTCGGAGGTCAGGGCATCATACGGAGACAGAGTGGAGAATCTGAATCTCCCTTCAATACCCGATAAGGATGGAAGCTACGGAATATGGCCGGATCTGTCCGGTGTGAGGGTTACCGGCAATCTCATGATCGAAGCGGAATATGTATCCCACGTCGCAGTCATCAGGACCGAGAAAGAATATCATGATGCGGGCAAACCTGTTGCATTGATGCAGGGGCAGTTCAAAGCAACGGACGTACTTACCGCATCAATCACGGACGCTCCTTTTGAACCTGATGACGGAAGCGCATATACCGATGTCACAATATACAGTGTGTGCTTTGAAGGCAGCGGGGACCTGAATTCTTTTTCGGGAGAGCTCAGACTTTACAGCCCTTATGAAGAGTACAGCGTTTGGACTCGCAAAAACGGAACATGGACCGCGGTTGATTTTTCCGCGGAAGGAAGCTATGCTCAGCTGACCATGGATTCTGCCGTGGCCATGTATGCCATAACCCGGACTCCCGACGAAAAACTCAAATATGCGGGATATGCGGCAATAGCCATTCTTTTACTTGCCGGAGCGGTGGCACTCATTGTTAAAGCGTCACGTTCCGTCAAACGAACTTCCGGAGGCACAAAAACTTCGGAAAAATAAGGCGTTTCGGGGCTTTTTTGCCTTGCTAATGCCAAACAATCGTTATAGAATATAGGGTAAGCCTTGCTTAGGCTTGCCCTATTTGTTTTAAGCGAATTCCTGCCGGTAGCAGGACGCATGAAAGGAGAAAAATTTTATGGATCAGGAAATGTTTTTAAGTCTCTATCGTCATTCTATTGCCCACGTTCTGGCAAAAGCAGTCATCGAAATCTACGGAAAAGAAAACGTACAGTACGCCATCGGACCTCAGATCTCCGACGGTTGTTACTATGATTTCGTGCTTCCCCGTGCGGTCACGGAGGAGGATTATCAGGTCATCGAAAATAAGATGAACGAGATAATCAAGAGAAAAGAAGACTGGAGAAGAGAGGAAATCTCGAAGGCAGATGCTCTCGAGATGTTCAAGGATCAGAAGTTCAAGACCGAGATCATCAATGACCTTCCCGAAGATGAGAAACTCACCGTTTATTACACCGGTGATGATTACGTAGATCTTTGCCGCGGACCTCACGTAGAAAATTCCAGAGAGCTCATGGGCTGCGCATTCAAAGTAAGAAGCGCATCCGCAGCATACTGGAGAGGCGACCAGAAGAGGGATGTAATGCAGAGAATCTATGTCTATGCATTCCCCAACAAGGACGAACTCAAGGCTCACCTCAATATGATCAGAGAAGCTATGGAAAGAGATCACAAGAAACTCGGACCCAAGCTCGACCTGTTCATGTTCAGCGAATCAGCTCCCGGAATGCCTTACTGGCTTCCCAGAGGATGGAGACTCTACAGAACCCTCATGGAGTTCTGGAGAGAGATTCACGACAAGCACGGATATCAGGAGATCAAGACTCCCATCATCAACAACAAGAAGCTCTGGCTCATCAGCGGACACTGGGCTCACTACGTTAACAACATGTTCATCGTGCCCGGGGTTCTCGGCAATATAGATGCCAAGGCACTTATCCCTCAGGAAGACGGTTCACAGTCAGAGGTTACCCTTAATCCCGTATACGATCAGAACGATGACGACACCATGGCTGCAAAGCCCATGAGCTGTCCCAACGCAATGAACGCATATAAGAGAACCATTCACTCCTACAAGGAACTTCCCATCCGTTACAACGAGGTAGGTCTTGTACACCGTAAGGAGAAATCCGGACAGATGAACGGACTCTTCCGTGTACAGGAGTTCCGTCAGGATGATGACCATACATTCGTAATGGAGTCACAGATCGAGGAAGAGATCGCCGACATCATGGAGATCGCAGACCAGATCTACTCCACTTTCGGAGTAACCTACAGAGCAGAACTTTCAACCAGACCCGAAGATTTCATGGGTGAGATCGAGACCTGGGACAGAGCGGAAGCAGCTCTTAAGAAGATCCTTGATAAGAAGTACGGAGAGGGAGGATACGAGATCAACGAAGGTGACGGCGCATTCTACGGACCCAAGATCGACCTTCAGATGAAGGACGCACTCGGAAGAGAATGGCAGTGCGGAACCATCCAGCTTGACTTCCAGCTTCCTCACAATTTCGGACTTACCTATCAGGATGCCGACGGAAGCATGACTCAGCCCATCGTTATCCACAGAGCAATCTTTGGTTCCTTCGAGAGATTCATCGGAATCATCATCGAGAACTTCAAGGGTGCATTCCCCTTCTGGATCTCACCTTACCAGGTTGCGCTTGTACCCATTAAGCCCGAGCACAATGACTTCACCAAAGAACTTCAGAAGAAGCTTGAAGATGCAGGTGTTCGTGTAGAGGTTGATTACGCCGATAAGAACATGAACGAGAAGATCAAGTTCTTCAAGACCATGAAGGATCCTTATATCGTAGTCATCGGTGATAAAGAAGTAGAATCAAAGACTCTTTCCATCACGGTAAGAGGCCAGAAAGAACAGCTCCACGATGTACCCGTTGATGCATTCGTAGCAGCATGTAAGAAGCTGAACGAAAGCAAAGCACAGGAACTTGACGGACAGATAAATGGCTGAAAACAAAAGCTATACAAGAGGACAGACAATTGTTGAAGCAGGCAGCGCAATGACGTCCCTGGGACTTGTTATCTCGGGGCGTGTCTGCGCTGTTTACCCCGGCGGTGCGATGATGCTCGAAAGAGGTGATGTCATCGGCATCACCGAGGTTGTTAATGAGGTGCACTTCCTCGGATACAAGGCTGTTTCAGACTCCGTTGTCATTCCTTACCCTTATACGAATCTTGAAAACTTAGAGATGCTCTTTTCGCAACACAGTGATTTTGCGAGAGTATCTCTTTGTTCTCTTTTTAAGCAGATTACAGGTCTTGTGGGACAGTGTCAGATTTCGGAGATCCATACGGGTGACCTGTATCAGAAGCTGCTTAAAGACATAGATCTGTATAACGAGATGTGCAGGAAGTTCAGGATCAAAGCTCAGGATCTGAGCGAAGCTTCGGAACTTGATACGGATATGATGGAGGAAACATCAGACACATGGCTTGCGGATTATTATGCGGGCCTTATGAAACTCTATCAGTCCGAAACCGGCAAGACGGTGATAACCGATCTGTCGATCACCATGGGCATGATCCGAAAGGGCAGCCTGGATTCCAGGAAGGCATATTACCTTCTGGACAATTACTATTCATTCAGACAGGAACTGGGAAACCTTTATTTCAAGCCGAACGGCAAGGATCTCTACGGATATCTGACTCAGCTTTTCTTCAGGCTTAAAGAGGGCAGTTCCCAGATGTTCGAGCTGAGAAGGACCATCACCCGCATAGAAGAGTCCTACTATGATGAGGCAGGTCTTGATCAGGATATCTACAAGACCCGTATCGATGAGTTTGCGGACAAAGCTGACAATCTTCCGGAAAATCCTCCCGAAGAGGAAAGCGGAGAAAACGAAGATGCTAATGTTTCCCTGTCGGAACTTGAGAATTCCCTCGATACGATCATTGACTTTCTTGAAGATGATTCCGAGAAGATCACGGATTTTAAGACTCATCTGATAGATCTTAAGAACGTCGACGATCCCGAATCCATCGATGATGATGTATCAACACTGAGAAGACATATAGCTCAGGAATTTTACGATGTATATAAAGCGGTATTTTTCAAGTCGCTTGAGAAAACGCCGCCTCTCCCTGTACTTATGTTCCTGTATTTCGGATACGCGGATGAAACCCTTGCGGGCAAAAAGTACACCGCATATCTGGCAAAGCTTGCATCTGCAATGTCAGATCATTCTTTTGCGGGAATATATACATTCTATGACTGGATGAAGGCTATATATAACGGCAAAAAAGATCCCAGCCGTGATGAGTTCGATACCGACTATACGGATACCGTTCACAAACTTAAAGTCCAGAATAAGATCGATGCCGCAGAGGAAAAGAAGAGAATGGCAGACGGTGTGGCTAAAGCTACATTCGAGCTGGATAATTTCTTCAGGAATGCTAACAAGGTCACATACGGAAGAATCACTACGTTCTGCCCCGTATTCATGGAAAAGACCTGTGTTAAGGATCCCGAGAACTGTCTTGTGGATCTGGATAAGATATCCACCGCTCTCGATCACGTAAGGAAGATTGACTTCACTGCATATTACCGTGAGACTCTTGATAAAGAAAATCATGAGATCATGGCCAAGGAACCCATACATGTGGAATATCTTCCGGACTTTATACTGATGCCCAATATGGGAACCAGAGCGGTCATGTGGCAGGAGATAGAAGGAAAGGTTCGAAATTCACCTGCAAGAATGGCTGTCTCCATATTCCATGTTGAAGATCTTCTGAATACGGTCATCAGACTTACGGGAGATTTCAGATGGGAGCTTTGCAAGAGAATCCAGGGTGCGAGATGGAACGATGTAAGCGATCATTCACTTACCAGTGACTATTTCGATTATGTCCAGTTCTACCGCAAGAACAGGGATCTTTCTCCCGAGATCAAAGAGAAGATCAAATCATCACTTCAGAGAGCGAAGAACAGTTTCAAAGAGATGTTCATAAGAGACTACACTCTCTGGGTAATGTACGAAGGAAACGGTTCGCCCAGACTGAACAAAGTTGCAAGACAGATAATGTATACCTATTGCCCGTTTGATTCTGTACTTGCGGCCAAAAATAAAGTAAATCCCATTTACACCGAGATCATCGAAAGAAGCGACATCAAGAAGGCACAGAGGCTCCACAGGCTCGAGACTCTGGAGAAGAAGGTTGTGGCTTCAGGGCAGACGGTTCCCGAAACCCTTAAGACCGAGATTCTTTATGTAAAGGGAAAAGTAAGCAGATAACGGAGATTAAATGGAAATGAATCCGATAGCAATGATGCAGGCTGCCGGAAGAATAAAGATATTCAAAGAGCAGCATCCCAAAGCAATTGCATTCATACAATCAGTATCCGAAGGCGATCTCAGGGAAGGCACCGTAATAGAAGTAAAGGTGACTACACCCGAAGGAAAAGTATCGGTATCAAATATAAAGCTCACCCAGGATGACATGGAAACTTTCAACCTTTTCAAAAACGGACAGATAGGAAACTGATCTATGAAAACAGATGATGTAATAAAAGAGATCGAAAAAGTCGTTCGCGGAAAAAGAGGCGTTGTAACAATGGCTCTTGCCACACTTCTGGCAGGAGGCCATGTTCTTCTCGAAGACATTCCCGGAGTAGGTAAGACCACTCTTGCGGTTGCATTGTCCAAAGCAATGGGACTTGAATTTGCAAGAGTACAGTTTACTCCCGATGTAGTACCGGGAGATCTTCTGGGATTTACCTATTACGATCAGAAGAGCGGAGAATTCATTTTCCGTGAGGGAAGCGTCTATACCAATCTCTTTCTTGCGGATGAGATCAACAGAACATCACCCAAAACCCAGTCTGCGCTTCTTGAAGTAATGGAGGAAAGACAGGTTACCGTTGAGGGTAAAACCAGAGAACTTCCCAATCCCTTTTTTGTAATAGCTACGGAGAATCCTTTCGGTTCCAGCGGAACGCAGAAGCTTCCCGAATCACAGCTGGACAGATTTATGACATGCATGAAGGTCGGATATCCCGACCACGGAAGTGAAGTCGAGGTTTTGATGAATGATTCTCATTCCAAAATCGACACCATCAATCCTATTTTCTCTGCGGATGAGATCGTATCCGTTCAGAAACAGATTGAGGAGATTCATGTAGATCAGTCACTGTACGATTATGTTGTTGCTCTTTCAGAGGCAACCAGAAACGATGAGAGATTATCTCTCGGTCTTTCTCCCAGAGGAAGTATCGCTCTTTACAAAGTTGCGAGAGCGCTTGCCTACATGATCGGAAGGGATTATATGACCCCTCAGGATATATATACTGCCTGGATGTATGTAGCGGCACACAGAGTCAGAGTATCTCCCAGAGGAAGAGCCATGGGCCTTTCTGCCGAGGACATTCTTACGGATATCATTAAAACCGTTCCCGTTCCCAAGATCAGCTAAGTATGGAACATATCAAAAATGCTCTGTATATTATTTCATATGTAATGATGGTGGCGGTTGTTTTACTGGTAACAGTATTCTACAGACAACCGCTTGCTTCTGTGTTATTGGTCTTTCTGATCATTCTGCCTTTTATCTCACTTGCATCAGGTGCATACGGCTACAAGCATATTTCCGTTACCGCAACCGCACCCACGGAAGCTATAACCGCAGGTGATGAATTCAGGATCAGATTTCACATCAGGAACACTTCACCCGTTCCACTTCTCAGATGCACTCTTCCGTATTCTTTTTGCAATCTCTACAGAAAAGATGACGAAAAATTTTCCGCTACTTTGGCGGGAGAGAGCTTTGCTTCAGAAAAAATCTCCATGAGTTTTAAAACATCAATGCCCGGGATGTTTACTTTTGATGCGGACAAGATCCTGATAAGCGATCCTTTGCATTTTCATACTTTTACCGGCAAGGTAAATATTCATATAACCATTCCCGTAATGCCAAAGGTCATACCTCTTCCCGATAAGGATCTTCCCAAGTTCGAGGGAGAGCCCTTCGACGATATTATTTCCGAACAGGGAGAACTCACGAGGGATATAAGACAGCTCAGGGAATACAGGGCCGGCGACAGACTCAGGGACATTCACTGGAAAGCTTCCGCATCAACCGGTGAACTCATGGTAAAAGAATACGAAAGAAGCGTGGATCTTATGTACCTTCTTCTTCCCGAGATAAACAAGGGCAAGGAAGAGGGCGCGCTGGTATATTATTATTCCCTCGGTAAAAAAATGATATCTTCCGGAATGGGATTTCGCGTTGCTGTTTACGATCCCGATACCAAGATCTTCTCATATATGAACGTAAGTGATGACAGAAGTCTTGATGAGAGCATGTTTGAGATAATGAGAAAGAGATCTTCCGATGAAGATGTCTTTGCAACATATATGAATCAAAACCCTGCAAGTTACGGCGTGATAAGGATATGTCAGGACAGGATAATACTGGGTTAAAACACAATTTAAAAATCAAATCTCTCAGGACAGATCCGCACCCCGGCTTTATGGGTAAGATCGAACTGAAAAAGAGAGATGATGAACTTGCCCGGCGAGGAGTCTGTAAAGAAGACGTCTCACTCGAGAATATGCCGGCCAAGTTTATTTCCGTGCTCCTGAGAGGCTTTATGATATTCCTTGCCGCATACGGAACCGTATGGGGGCTTGTTTCTTCCTTTGATCTGGGATACGGACAGGGCAGGGTATTTGCATGGATACTTCTGCTTTCACTGTTTTCCGCGGCGATATATTATAACCGCTTTACATTCTATGTCGGATATATTGTGACGTTCATCGCATTCTTTGTTTTCTCCGTGGCGATGTATTCATACATCAACTCCGGATTCCAGGCATTTATGAATGAACTGAACGAGGCGTATGTCGATTATTTCTCCCTGCCTGCTCTGAGAGTTTCGGAGGAGATCATCGCGGACAGAAATCAGTCTGTTCCTATCATGTGCATATTCCTGGGATGGGTTTACTGCATAATGCTCAATGTGACCATCTCCAGCTACATGAATCCGGTTCTGACTTTTATCATAACTTTCCTTCCTCTTCAGACCGTATTCTATATTGACAGATATCCCAACTTTCTGTGCATGACCATGCTCATCATGTGCTATGCATCGGTACTTGTCCTGTCGAGAGCGGGTTACTATGCGCTTCCCTACAGGTACAAAAAATACGAATCCTTCTCCAGAAGACGAACGAAAAAAGGATCCGAGGATTCATATATTCTGTCTGCCAAGGGAATGCTTTCGGTATTTGCCGTATCGCTTATATTGTCACTTGCGTTTTTCGCAGTCTCCGGTCTGGTTTTCGGCGATACGTATTCAACCAAATATGTATCCAATAAATTAAAAAACAAAACGGATGATTATGTCGAAGTTCTTGTAATGAACGGACTTTCATCACTGTTTAACCGTTATGCCGCAACGGGAGGACTTGCAAGGGGCAAGCTGGGAGGTATCGGTTCCGTTGCTCCCGATTATGAAACGGACCTCATAGTAACCTATGTCCCCGAATCGACGGATACAATATATCTGAGAGCATTTGTCGGTAACCAATATCAGAGAGACAGATTTGCGGAAGACAGAAATACGGATTATCCCACATCTTCTGAACCTTTCCATATGGGTGAGGACGAGGAATTAAGGGTGATGAACGTCGAAAACGTGGATGCGGATGTTGACTATTATTACACTCCCTACCATACCGCAAGTGTAGAGGGAGATTCCGCAGGGGTTTATGCAATCGAATATATTCCGGATCCTGTGGCGGTTTCATACCCGATAGATGACAGAGAAATGACAGATTATACTCTGTATGCTTTTTCAAATTATCTGGATGTTCCGGAGAGTCTGATACCGATACTTGATGATACCGTTAAAAGAGCGGATATGATCGTATCGGAAAGAGGCAGTGAGGGAATGCTTCTTTGCTGCTACAAACTGCAGAAGTATTTTGCGGAGAATTACAAGTATTCCCTTCGTCCCGGAAGAACTCCCATGGGCACCGATGTTGTGGGATACTTCCTGACGGAGCAGGACAGAGGATACTGCATGCACTACGCATCCGCAGCAACTCTCCTTCTCAGATATGTGGGAATACCAGCAAGATACTGTGAAGGATATGTGATTCAGGCTTCGGATCTGGAACAGGGCCTTATCGTGTCGGAAGAAGACGGAGTAACTACCGTAGAAGTAGAGATAACCGATGCTTCCGCACATGCCTGGGTAGAGATCTATATACAAAATTACGGATGGATACCTTATGAGATGACTCCTCCTTCTTTTGACGAAGAAGAACCCATTAATGCGGGCGGCCTGTTCGGAATATTGTCACAGCTCTTTACCGCAGCCGAAAGAGAAGATGCTGAAGGAGCGGATTCGAACGGTTTGGATGATGAGGACTTCGACGCATTCGGAAAGATCGCGAAGAGTCTTGAGTTCCTGGTTAAGCCTGTAGGCTATTCGCTTGCCGTCATAATACTCATACTTATCCTGATACCTGTGATCAGAAGACTCGTCACCGTATTCAGAGTAATGTCCTACCGAAGAAAAGGAAAATACAGCGAAGCGATACTGGTAAGGTACAAATCTTATACCACATTTTTTATTAGGAAGAAACTCATCGCTTCATCCAATGCCGACAGTGTCAGTGTGGGTGAGGAACTCAGCGGAAACTATGAATCCGAGGAGATAAGAAGTAAGATAATGGAGGTTGCCGAGACCATAAGAAAAGCTGCATTCTCGGGTCATGAGATCTCCGCGGAAGAATATGAGACCGCAGTCCGTTTGATGAAGGAGATAAAAAAGGCAGACCGTCAAAGTTCATAAAAACAGACTCTTAATTTGATAATTATGTCTTCTTGAAAATGTCTTGGAAACTGATAAAATATAATTAGTTTCCAAGATATTTCTATATTGATTCTGTTTTCCGGATCGGAGGTACATATGCAGGACGTCACGATTATCGGAGCCGGCGTAACGGGGAGTGCCATAGCCAGAGAATTATCAAGACTTGATCTTGATGTTCTCGTGCTGGAAAAAGAATCCGATGTTTGCGAGGGAACATCCAAAGCAAACAGCGGGATAGTTCATTCCGGCTATGATGCAAAGCCCGGAACTCTCAAGGCAAAATTCAATGTTGAAGGAAATAAGTTAATACATGAGCTTTCGAAGACTCTGGATTTTCCCTTTAAGGAAAACGGGTCTATTGTTCTTGAGCTCGAAGAAGAAGGAAGAGCGGGAATCGAAGCATTGTATGAAAGGGGCAAGTCAAACGGCGTGCCCGGTCTTCGCATACTTGAAAAAGATGAGCTTCTTAAGATGGAACCGAGTGTCTCATCAAATGCAGTGTGTGCTCTTTATGCACCCACAGGCGGAATAGTATGCCCCTTCAATATGACCATAGCCTTTGCTGAAAACGCAGCCGACAACGGTGTCACATTTAAGCTTGATACCGAAGTGAAAAATATTGAAAAGAAAACTTCGGAGGACGGCACGAACTATTACAGGCTCGAAACCTCAGGCGGGATTATCGATACGAAAGTTGTGATCAATGCAGCAGGCGTATACAGTGATGTATTCCACAACATGGTCTCGGAGTATAAACTTCACATCACTCCGAGAAAAGGTGAATACCTGCTGATGGATAAAATGGCAGGAGACCTTGTTAAGGCCACTCTTTTCCAGCTTCCTTCCAAACTGGGAAAGGGCGTTTTGGTAACACCTACGGTACACGGCAATCTTATGGTCGGCCCCACCGCCGAAGAGGTAGAAGATCCCGAGGATACATCGACATCCGCAGAAGGGCTTGCTTCACTTTTTGATAAGGGAGCAATGTCCGTCGAAAAACTTCCCAGACTCACAATTACTTCTTTTGCGGGACTCAGGGCACATGAAGACGGCGGCGACTTTGTAATAGGCGAAGTAAAAGATGCTCCCGGATTTATAGATGCTGCGGGAATAGAGTCCCCGGGACTTACCGCCGCACCAGCCGTCGGAGCGTATGTTGCGGGAATAGTGAAGGATATTCTGGGCGCTTCGGAGAAGAAGGATTTCATAGATACCAGAAAAGGAATCCCTTCCATGGCCCTTGCAAGCGACGAAGAAAGAGCAGCGCTTATCGCCTCGGATCCCGCGTATGCCCATGTTATCTGCAGATGCGAGCTTGTTACGGAGGGTGAGATCAAAAACGCGATCAACAGGACTCTTGGTGCAAGAACCGTGGATGGAATCAAGAGAAGGACCCGCGCGGGAATGGGCAGATGTCAGACAGGCTTTTGCCTTGCAAGAACGATACCTCTTCTGGCCGAAGCTCTCGGAGTTGACGAAGAAGAGATCGTAAAGAGCGGAAATGGTGCATATTACATCGAAGGTAAGATTAAAGACAGTCTGTAAGGAGCGGATATGGCTGACAGAAAAGCAGAACTGATAATCATAGGCGGCGGACCTGCAGGCCTTGCGGCTGCGGCATCCGCGAGAAAAGAAGGACTGCAGGACATACTCATACTTGAAAGGGATACAAGACTCGGAGGTATCCTTAATCAGTGCATCCATAACGGATTCGGACTCCATACTTTCAAGGAGGAACTCACCGGTCCCGAATATGCAGCCCGTTTTATCAAACAGATAGAGGATGAAAAGATTCCCTATATGCTCGATACCATGGTCATCGATATATCTGAGGGTGAGGGCGGCATTAAAATCGTTACCGCCATGAATCCGAAAGAGGGTCTCTTTACGATAGAAGGGAAAGCCGTAATCCTTGCCATGGGATGCAGGGAAAGACCCAGGGGTGCTCTTAACATTCCCGGTTACAGACCTGCGGGTATATATTCTGCGGGAACGGCTCAGTATTACGTAAATATCGAAGGCCGCATGCCCGGTAAGAAAGTTGTCATCTTAGGTTCCGGCGATATCGGACTTATCATGGCAAGACGAATGACATATGAAGGTGCAAAGGTATTGTGTGTTGCGGAGCTCCAGCCTTATTCCGGAGGTCTGAAGAGAAATATTGTTCAGTGCCTTGATGACTTTGATATTCCCCTGCTCCTCAGCCATACCGTTGTGGATATCAAGGGCAAGAAGAGAGTTGAGGGCGTAACCATCGCCGAAGTAGATGAAAACAGAAAGCCCATACCCGGCACCGAAGTTTTCTACGAGTGCGATACGCTTCTGCTTTCCTGCGGACTTATACCGGAAAATGAACTTTCGAACAAACTGGGAGTTAAGATGAATCCCGTGACAAACGGAGCGTTTGTTAACGAGAGCCTAGAGACTTCCGTGCCCGGAGTATTTGCCTGCGGCAATGTACTTCATGTTCACGATCTTGTTGATTATGTATCGGGTGAAGCTTCTCTTGCAGGTAAGAATGCCGCTGCATATATACGAGGCGAGAGCGGCTCGGACGGATATCTCATAAACATCAAAACCGAAAACGGTGTGAGATACAGCGTGCCTACTACGGTAAGAACCGGAAATATGCCGGATACACTTACCGTAAGATTCAGAGTGGGTAACGAATACCGCGACACCAATTTGGCGGTATATCTGGACGGAAAGCAGCTGATGAAACTTCCCAAGAGAGTAATGGCACCCGGTGAGATGGAGCAGATAATCCTGGTTAAGGCCAAGGTAAATGAGATCCTTAAAGACTCGGATGTATCCGAACATGAAATCGTTATTAGAGTGGAGGACTGATCATGGAAACACGTGAGCTTACATGCATAAGATGTCCCATCGGATGCCATATAACCGTTACACTTGAAAACGGAGAAGTTCAAAGTGTGACCGGCAATTCATGCCCACGCGGTGAGGAGTATGCATCAAACGAAGTTACTCATCCCATGCGAACGGTCACAAGCCTTGTGAGACTGAAGAACGGAAAAAGACCCGTTGTGTCCGTCAAGACTCAGTCGGATGTGCCCAGGGAAAAGATGATGGATGTGGTAAAGGCGCTGAAAGAGATTGAACTTACCGCACCTGTAAAAATAGGCGATATAGCCGCAGAGAATGTAGCAGGTACCGGAGTTAATGTTATCGTTACTTCAAATGACGATTGATACGGAGAAAGCATATGGGCGAAAAATATATTCTTGCACTTGATCAGGGAACAACCAGTTCAAGAGGAATCATATTCGATAAAGATGCACGCATAAAAGGGATCGCACAGAAAGAGTTCGATCAGTATTATCCCCAGCCCGGATGGGTAGAGCATAATCCCAGGGAAATATGGTCATCCCAGATATCCGTTGCCAGAGAAGCAATGGCAAACATGGGCATAGATGCATCCGATATCGTCGCCATAGGCATAACCAATCAGAGAGAGACCACCATTGTGTGGGACAAAGAAACCGGTGAACCTGTATATAATGCCATCGTATGGCAGTGCAGAAGAACCGCTCCAATGATAGATAAGATCGTGGCTGCCGGCCGTTCCGATATGATATCCGAGAAGACCGGCCTTGTTCCCGATGCTTATTTCAGTGCCAGCAAGATTGCATGGATACTCGATAATGTGGACGGTGCAAGAGAGAAGGCGGAAAATGGAAAGCTTCTCTTCGGAACCGTAGACACCTGGCTCATATGGAATCTCACGGCGGGGGAAGTCCATGTTACGGATTACACCAATGCCGCAAGGACCATGCTTTTTAATATACATACACTTAAGTGGGACGAAGATCTTCTCAGTCTTTTCAATATTCCCGGAAGTATGCTTCCGGATGTCAAGCCCAGCAGTACAATCTACGGATATACAAGCGAGAAGGTAATGGGCGGAAGTATACCCATTGCCGGAGCTGCCGGAGACCAGCAGGCCGCACTCTTCGGACAGTGCTGTTTTGAAAAGGGTGATGTTAAGAATACATACGGAACCGGATCTTTCATACTGATGAACACAGGAAGCGAGCCTGTTGCATCTTCCAACGGACTGCTTACTACAATGGCTGCATGTACATCGGATAAGCCCGAGTACGCGCTGGAAGGTTCCGTATTTGTGGCAGGAGCTGCGGTTCAGTGGCTTCGCGACAGCATGAGAATGGTCAAGAGTGCTTCCCAGACCGAAGAGTACGCGGACAGGGTAAGGGACAGTGCCGGCGTTTATGTGGTACCTGCCTTTACGGGAATGGGTGCGCCTTACTGGGACCAGTATGCCCGCGGAACAGTATTCGGCATTACCAGAGGATGTACCAAGGAGCATTTCATCAGAGCCACCCTGGAATCCATCGCATATCAGTCGTATGACGTGATGAAAGCCATGGAAGAAGATCTGGGTGCGCCTCTTCAGGGACTTAAAGTTGACGGCGGTGCTTCAGCCAACAATTTCCTCGTCAAGTTCCAGGCAGATCTTATCGGAACCAGAGTCATCAGGCCCAAATGCATCGAAACGACCGCCATGGGAGCAGCCTTCCTTGCAGGCCTTGCTGTGGGCTATTACAAAGACAAAGATGAGATCAAAGAGAAGTGGGAGCTCGGAAGAGCTTTTGAACCTGCCGAAGACAGAACCGAGGCTGAGGAGCTGTTAAAGGGATGGCATAAGGCTGTTAAGTATGCAATCGCCTGGTCGAAGGACGAGTAAAGCCGCATAAACACCGGGTTCTTTGCTATTCATTGCGGGATTTCCCCGCTGGAACACATATCCCCAAATATTGCAATAAAAATATCAATTATTGCGATTTGAAAATTCGACAAAAATAACATAACCCCATCGGTAGTTTTTAACCAAAAGTATATTTTTGCACAAAAAATGCAAAAAAATGGTTGCATTGATGGGGCAAATAATATATTCTTAACCACGAAATCGATTAAGGAAATCGATTAAGTAAAAATTTTGCTTAATTTATACGGGCAATTTTTTAACGGATAAGAAAGGGCGCGAAATGAAGGATTTCCTACACAACACATGGAAACACAGAGCACACGTGGTACTGGCACTTCCCGTATTCCTGGTTCTGTTTTTCATTATGTACGTTCCCATGACGGGTCTCGTACTTGCATTTAAGAATTTTGACGTTACGAAAGGAATCTACGGAAGCCCTTGGTGCGGACTTGATAACTTCAAGTTCCTTATCGCATCCAAGAACATCTTCGTTACCATGACCAGGAACACTCTCATGTACTACGTGATCTTCACCGCAGTCGGAACCTTCCTGAATGTCACCCTCGCAGTTGCAATCGATCAGTGTATCTTCAAGAAGACCACCAAAGCGATGCAGACTCTCATGATCATCCCGGTCTTCATTTCATACGCAGCTGTTCAGTTCATCGTCTACGCTTTCATCAGCAAGGACACCGGACTTATCAACAGCGCACTCGGAACAGGCACCAGCTTCTATACACAAGCTAAGTACTGGCCCACTATCTTGACCATCACCAAGATCTGGAAAGATACCGGATACGGCTCGGTCCTTTACATGTCAGTTCTTGCAGGTATCGATACTGAGCTTTACGAGGCAGCAGAGATCGACGGTGCAAACAGATGGAAAAAGATCTGGCACATCACTCTTCCCAGTCTTATCCCCATGATCACCGTTATGCTCCTTCTTTCGGTAGGTAACGTAATGAGATCCGATACCGGTCTCTTCTATCAGGTAACCAGAGACTCCGGTCAGCTCTACTCAACCACACAGGTTATCGACTCATACGTATTGCACGCTATATTCAAGAATTCAAACTTTGGTTTTACGGCAGCTACTTCCTTCTTCCAGTCCGTTGTCGGTTTGCTGTTGATGCTCTTTGCAAACTGGATGGTTAAGAAGATCGAGCCTGAGAACGCATTATTCTAAGGAGGTTAAGGAAATGGCGCGTAAAGACAAGAATGCCGATCTGGCACCTTCAAAAAAAGAGAAAATGAGCACAGGTCAGATCATACTGCTTATCTGCCTGATCATATTTACAGTTTTCTGTTTTGCACCCGTACTTCTGGTATTCATCTCAGCATTTACCGATGAGATCTATATCACCCAGCATGGTTTCTCATTCTTCCCCGAGAAGTGGTCCATGTCAGGTATGAACGCCGTTCTTAAGTACGGAAAGCAGCTGTTCACATCATATGCCGTTACTATTTTCGTAACGGTTGTGGGAACTCTCCTCGGACTTCTCATCATGAGCATGTATGCTTATGCAATGAGCAGAAAAGATTTCAGACTTTCCAAGTTTTTGGCGATCTTCCTTTTGATCCCTATGCTCTTCAACGGAGGGCAGTTGTCCGGATATATCGTGTTTACTTCACTGTATCACCTTAAGGACAGTCTGCTTCTCCTTATCCTTCCACTCTGCGTATCTACGATGAACGTTATCATTCTGAGAACTTACATCGTAAACAGCATTCCTTCCGAGCTTATGGAAGCAGCTAAGATCGACGGAGCGGGAGAATACAGAACCTTCTTCCAGATCACATTGCCTCTTCTTAAGCCCTCACTTGCAGCTGTAGGCTTCATGATGGCAACCGCATACTGGAATGACTGGCAGAATGCACTCCTTTACATCGACACCAACAGCAAGAAGCCTCTGCAGCTCCTTCTCGTAAACATCCAGAAGAGCATTCAGTTCCTTCTTAACAACAATAACGTCCCTGCTTCCGCAAGAGCGGCAATGGGTGGAGCAATCCCTCAGAACTCTGCGACCATGGCAACGGTTATCGTAGTTATCGGACCCATCATGGTAGCATATCCCTTCTTCCAGAAGTACTTCATTAAGGGACTTACAGTCGGATCCGTTAAGGGTTAATCTCAATTCGATATTCGAGTACAGGCATAACGCCCGGACTTTTGAATATACACAACCATTTTAGGGAGGTAAGTTATGAAAAAACTTAACAAAGTTGCAGCCCTTGCGCTTGCAACCGTGATGGGACTTTCCATGACCGCTTGCGGCAACGGAAACGGAACTTCACAGCAGGGCGGAAATACCGGATCAGAGCCCGGTACCACCACCGTATCTGATAGCGGCGCAGTCGTTATCGACGTCTACAGACGTACATTTAACCTTGGTGCAGTTGATGATGCACAGGTTAAGAAGGTAGAGGATGCTATCAACGCTTACATCGCTGATAAGATCAACGTTCAGATCGTGCTTCACGATATCGCATCCGAGTATGAGGACAAGGCTAACCTTGCACTCAACAACGGAGAGATCGATCTCCTTTGGACCGCTGCTTGGGAGAGCACCATCGGAACCAAGGATCTCTATGCTTCAAACGCAGTTTATGATATTACCGATCTTCTTCCCGGATCAGCTCTCTATGATTCAATGGATGCTAACACCTGGAAAGCTTCCAAGTACGGCGGAAGAAACTACTTCATCCCCGTTTACAAGGATAACGTAGAAGGTTACGACTTCATGTTCCGTAAGGAGCTTGTTGACAAGTACGGATGGAACACCGCTGGTGTTAAGACTCTTGCTGATCTCGAGCCCATGCTCGCTGATGCTGCAGCAGAAGGACTTAAGTATCCCTTCCTTACCCAGAGAACCGCTATGTTCTACAGATGGTACATCGATTCATTCGATTTCTTCACCGGCGACGCTACTTCAAACTTCATCGCTGTTGACAGAAAGACCAACGAAGTTGTAGATACCGTTCTCACTCCCGAGTACGAAGAGTTCGTAACTCTTATGTGCAAGTGGGCTGAGGAAGGCTACATCTCTGAGGACGATGTAACCAAGACCACCGATGACACCACTACCCAGACTCAGGATTGGGCTATCTCATGGTGGACCGACCTTCCCAACAACGGTGAGGCTAACGGAAGATACGGACAGGAAGTTGTTATGCAGCCTGCTTCCAACAGATATATGCACACCGACTCAATGCTTGGTTCTTGCTTCTGCGTATCTGCTACCTGCACCGCTGAAGAAGCTCAGGCTTGTGTAGATTTCCTTGGACTCCTCTTCACCGACAGCAAGCTTGCTGACCTCTATACTTACGGTATCGAAGGCGAAGACTTCAACTACAACGCTGACGGCTATGTAGAGAAGATTGCTGATGCTAAGTACAACCACTCAATGTGGGAGTCTGCAAACGCTACCGTAGTTACCTGTGAGAAGGACAGCCCTTACACTGCTCAGATGTACATCGACTTCAACTCTTCAGCTCTTATTTCTTGCGCTAACGGATTCCAGTTCGACAAGACCCCTGTTGAAGCTCAGTACACTGCTTGCCAGACTGTATTCGAGACCTACGGATTCGCACTTGAGAACGGCGGATATGCATCTGCAGATGTTCCCGCAGTTCTTGAAGAGTACCAGGCAGCTCTTGACGAGGCAGGATACCAGGAAGTTCTTGCTGAGGCTCAGCGCCAGTACAACGAGTGGAAATAATTTAAAAGTTGTCTTATGACAATTTTGGAAAGCGGTCGCTTCGGCGACCGCTTTTTTTAATTTTCTATGCACCTTTTCCCGTATTGTGATAAAATGATATAGTCTTAAATACTACATAGAAATCTGTCCCGGGGGGTTGGGCATGATACAGGATAAGTATTTAGCAGTACACGAATATCTCAAAGAAATAATGAGTGTTCCCTCGCTTGATAAGCTCGAGGAAATCACTGCCCGTTACAGGGAAGAACTCGGAGACCTCGACGAAGTCGAGGCAGTTCTGTGGGAAGATTCCGTGACACTGGGTAAAGAGCTTGTCTATCTCAAGACCGGAACAGATGATGATATGGGCAGGGGCCTTCTTGCCACCTTAAGCGATACCGAACGCGAAGAATTAAAAGAATCAGACAAAATAATTGACGATAACCTCTTCGGATATCATTTCCAGCCTATCGTCAGTGTCTCTACCGGAGAGATTTTTTCTTATGAAGCTCTTATGCGCCCCAGAAGCGATATTCCGGTAAGTCCACTTCAAATCTTAAAATACGCAAAACTCAGAAACAGGCTTAATGACATTGAAAGAGCTACTTTTTTGAATGTCCTTAAGATCATCGATCATAATTCAAAGTTTTTCCATGGTAAGAAAATCTTCATAAACAGTATTCCCAAGACCAGATTCACTGAAGAGGATCAGCTGGTAGTAAATGAGCTTCTGATGAGACACAGCAGATCGGTTGTTGTTGAGCTCACCGAAAGAGCGGAGCTCGATGAAGAAGAATTCGCAGGATTTAAAGAGCGTTACCGTACCATGAATGTTCAGACTGCCATTGATGATTACGGTACAGGATATTCCAATGTACAGAATCTCTTGAGGTACATGCCGGATTATGTCAAAATAGACCGTTCACTCCTGAGCGGAATGCAGGACGATCCCAAGAAGAGACACTTCGTAAGAGAAATCATAGAGTTCTGCCACAGTAACGGAATCATGGCTCTTGCGGAAGGTGTAGAGACAAGCGAGGAGTTAAGAAGCGTAATACTTCTGGGCGCAGATCTGATTCAAGGTTATTACACAGCAAGACCCTCCGCTGAACCCATAGAGGATATACCGTTTGATATCAGACAGGAGATAAAAAATTACTGTCATGAGCGTCAGGAAGGTGAGGCGTCCCAGATCTATGTCGCTGACAGCGGAGAACATATAGAACTTGAACGTCTTGTTAAGAACGAGACCGTAAGCATCCTTATAGGAAGCGACGGCGATTATTATATAAGCGGAAAGCCCGGACTTGAGGCTGAGATCGACATAGAGATAGCTGATAACGTCAAAGCAGAAATTACCATTGAGAATGTAAGACTTCTTAATAAAAAGAAACTTCCTTGTATTGATATAGGAAAAGAGTGTGAAGTCTTACTTATCGTCAAGGGTGATAACAGGCTGAATCTGGGCGGAATATGCGTTCCCGAAGGAACAGGTTTCATCCTGAAGGGTGACGGCAATCTGAAAATAATACTGGACGGTGACGAATACTTTGGAATCGGAAACGGAATAAATTCCGGACACGGAAATCTGGTATTTGAACATTCCGGAACTCTTAAGATAGAAACAAACGGTAAGATAGGTGTTTGTATAGGATCCGGTTTCGGAGGCGGTATAAATATAGCAGGCGGTCAGTTTGTCCTTGAGATGAACGGAGACAGAGCTCTGGGAATAGGTACTTTGTATAGAGACGGAATAGTTACTGTCGATAATTCCGATATAACCGCAGAAATGAATACCATCAAAGGCGTTGCATTCGGATCTTTCGGTGCAAATGCCGATGTCACGATATCAAATACTTCGGTTAAGCTCTATATCAGCGGAAAAGAAGCTGTTGCAATGGGCACTATGTCCGGCGAGCGATGTGACGTATACGTGCATGACGCCAGTGTTATAATGAATATTCAGAATGACAGGTGCTCCGGAGTAGCGGCACTTGACGGATTGACCGGCCTGACTTTCGAAAGAGGAGCACTCAGGATCTATGCTCATGGAGAAAGCGTTCTTCCTTTCGGAGGATTCTCGGGAGATACGGATATTTCTTTCAAGGATTCTGACGTTACAGCCAAAGTCAATACGGCACTGAATCTTGAAGATTATATTTCCAAAGACAGAGTTGAGATTCTTCATGGAAGAGTAAGGGTGGTGTTTAACGACAGCGAATTCCAATTGACTGAATGATATAGGATACCCCGTCGGAAGACGGGGTATTTTTATGTATATTTCTATTATAATTTGGCAGGCACTTATTTACACTAACGCTTTAAAGTGATAAACTATTCGTCGGAACGCTTACTAAACGGAGGTCGTATATGCTTATCAAAATCTTAATGCTGCTACTGTTTTTCTCGGTCATGCTGGGCGTGGGTTTCTATTGCCGTAAAAATGCGACCGACGTTGGAGGATTCGTTCTCGGCGGAAGAAACGTAGGCCCCTGGCTTACCGCTTTCGCATACGGAACCAGTTACTTCTCCGCCGTTATCTTCGTAGGATATGCCGGACAGTTCGGCTGGAAATACGGAATCGCTTCTACCTGGATCGGTATCGGTAACGCGCTTCTCGGATCAATGCTTGCTTGGAGAGTTCTCGGTAGAAGAACCAGAATTATGTCTCAGCATCTTAATTCCGCTACCATGCCTGAATTCTTCGGAGAAAGATTCCACTCCAAGGGACTTAAGATCTCGGCTTCTTTTATCGTATTCATCTTCATGATCCCTTATACCGCTTCGCTCTATAACGGACTTTCAAGACTCTTCGGAATGGCGTTTGATATCGACTACACTGTATGTATCATCGTCATGGCCATTCTTACCGGTGTGTATGTAATTGCCGGTGGATACATGGCAACTGCCATCAATGACTTCATTCAGGGAATCATAATGCTCTTCGGAATCGTTGCGGTCATCCTTGCGGTTCTTAACTCAAAAGGAGGATTCCTCGCAGCTCTCGATCAGCTTGCCAAGGTTTCCGATGAGACTGTAAGCACCACTCCCGGTGTGTTCAATTCATTCTTCGGTCCCGACCCTATTAACCTTATCGGAGTAGTGATCCTTACTTCCCTCGGAACCTGGGGACTTCCTCAGATGGTTCAGAAATTCTACGCCATCAAATCGGAGCAGTCCATCACCAAGGGAACCATCATCTCAACTCTCTTTGCAGGTGTTGTAGCAGGCGGATGCTACTTCCTTGGAGGATTCGGAAGACTTTTCTCTGATTCCGTAGACGTAGCTACCGAAGGATATGATGCTATCATTCCCGCAATGCTCAAGAATCTCAGTCCTGCACTTATCGGACTTGTAGTAATCCTGGTACTGTCCGCATCAATGTCCACCCTTTCATCACTGGTAATGACTTCAAGCTCTACTCTTACCATTGACTTTATCAAGGGAAATATCATTAAGAAGATGGATGACAAGAAACAGGTTCTCTGGATCAGAGTTCTCATCGTTGTATTCATTATCATTTCAGTCATCCTGGCAATAGTTCAGTATAAGAGCAGCGTTACCTTCATCGCACAGCTCATGGGTGTTTCATGGGGAGCTATGGCAGGCGCTTTCCTTGCTCCTTTCCTCTATGGCCTTTACTGGAAGGGCACAACCAAGGCAGGCTGCATGGCAAGCTTCATCTTTGGTGCAGGCTTCATGATCTGCAACATGTTCTTCGGAAAACAGTACTTCCCCGCACTTCTCAAGTCCCCCATCAACGCAGGTGCACTTGCAATGCTTGCCGGACTTGTAATAGTTCCTGTTGTTTCGCTTCTTACCAAGAAGCCCGATAAGGAAGATGTAGATAAGATCTTCAGTTGCTACAATAAGAAGAACGAGGTTCCCGTAACCCAGTCGTTGGAGTGATGTATGGCTACTTTCACATCTGTTCAGGAAGCAATAGAATATTTTAAGAATGATAAATTTACTTATAACAGCGGAATGGTTTTGGAAGATCTGGGAGAAGACTTCTCTCTTTGTTCCATGGAACTGGGGGAAGGACATCTGAATGCAAACGGCGGGATTATGGGCGGAGTTATATTTACGCTTGCGGATCTGGCTTTTGCGGCTCTTTCCAATAATATCCACAGGCCTACCGTTGCACAGCAGGTAAGTATCAACTATTTGGCAGCGCCTAAGGGGAAAACTCTTAAGGCAAGGGCCGAACTTATCAAAAGCGGACGTTCCAGCACGATAATTCAGGTGAAGGTTACTGATGAGACGGGCAGGGAGATAGCTCTTTTTACGGGAACAGGCTTCAAATTGTAAATATCGAATACACATAAATCCGGCGATTTTAGGGAGTTTTCCCCAAAACAGCCGGATTTTTTTATTTTTTGTGACCTTCTTGGATATCCCTCCGTCATGTATGGTGTAGGGCAATGAAGAACCGCTAAAAAGCGGTACAGATTAGTCAAATAATAGAAAGAAGGCATATATATTATGAAAAAACAGATCGTAGCATCATTACTCGCTTTATCAATGCTTGCAGGTTGCGGAGCAGCTTCCGGTTCGGGTACGGGAAGCACCGGATCTGCATCTCACAGAAATTCAAGTGCCAGAAATGTAACCGCGGATGCACCTGAGATTGAAATAGAAACCGGAGATATGGGAGATGAACAGATCTCATCCATGTCCGCATCATCCCTGGAACTTCTTCAGAAGATCGCAGAAGCTGAAGGCGCAGGCTCTAACGTCCTTATATCCCCTACATCAATGATGATGGCATTCGGAATGCTTGAAAACGGAGCCGGCGGTGAGACACTCTCTCAGATTGAGAACGTATTCGGAAAGATCCCTGTATCCGAAATGAATCCTATCATGTATCAGATGGCTCAGCGTTTTAACGGTGCAGAGGATGTAAATTGGAACGTTGCAAACTCCATTTGGTTCAAGGATGACGGTTTTGCAGAGGTGGTTCCCGATTTTGCAACCGCAGTAAAGAACTACTATGGCGCCGATATATGGATGGCACCTTTTGATGATTCCACTCTTAATGATATCAACGGATGGGTTAACGATCAGACCCATGGAATGATTCCCGGTATTCTGGATAATATCCCTGAAGATGCGCGTATGTATCTGATCAATGCCATGGCTTTTGAAGGCGAGTGGATGAATGAATATGAAGAGTCGGATATCATGGAAGGACAGATCTTCACCAATTATGATAATTCCACTACTGAAGTAACACTTCTTTTCAGCGTAGAAAATAATTATTTTGAAATTGCGGGCGGAACCGGATTTATACGTCCCTACAAGGGCGGAGAGTATTCCTTCGTAGGAATTCTTCCCGAAGAGGGAACTTCTGTCGAGGATTTTGTTGCTGAACTTGCAGCAAACGGAGATCAGTTTGCAGTAGCAGTCAGACATCCCGAGTACAGCAGTGAGAACGTCTATGTAAAGATTCCCGAGTTCACATCAGAGTACTTTGTCGAGATGAGCAGTGTTCTTCAGGAGATGGGCATGGAACTTCCTTTTGATCCCGATAACGCAGATCTTACCGGAATGGTACGTGCGACAGAGGATGTAGATTATAATGCGTACATCGGAAGAGTTCTTCACAAGACCTTCATCGATGTTAACAGAGAGGGAACCAGAGCTGCTGCAGTAACCGCAATTGAAACTCTTGATGCATGTGTAGCACCTATGATTGAAGAGCCCGTATATGTATATCTCGATCGTCCCTTCGTATACGGAATCGTTGACAATGCAACCGGACTTCCCGTATTCCTTGGAACCGTAAACCAGCTTTAATACAAAACCGGCATTAAACAGTTAGCCCTCACGGCGTCTGCGCTTAACCCCTGAGCGCGGGCGCCGTATTAATTTGTTGACACTTAAATTTTCCCTGATAAAATATGTTTGTTATGAATAATAAAAAGATATTCTTTTCCGATCTGGACGGAACTCTTCTTACAAAAGAAAAGAAGATTTCGGATAAAACTAAAAAGGCACTGGACGATTTCGTATCAGCCGGAAATCATTTCGCCATATGCACCGGAAGAGGCTTGGACAATGTTCAGGATGTAGTTAAGGAACTTGACCTTGATTATCCCGGAATGTATCTGATCTGCTACAACGGAGCGCAGATTTATGACGTGGATGCGGGCAAGGACATATTCAGGATAGGAGTTCCTCTTGATCTGATCCCCGGAATATTCGAAACGGCTTCGGAATATGGAATACACGCCCACACATATACTACGGATTCTCTTATCTCACCCGATAACGGAGAAGAGATGCAGTATTATAACCGGGTTATCAAAAGGCCGGTTGTAGTAACGGAGACAATAGTCTCAGCACTTCCCGAGGCACCCTGCAAAGTCATTGCAATTGAGCTGCATGATCTCGAAAAGCTTGAGCGTTTCAGACTTGCCATTATGGAGAAGTATTCCGATACGGTCACTACGGTTTATTCCAACCCCAATTACCTTGAGATTTTCATGAAGGAAGCAGGTAAGGGATCTGCAGTTGTAAGACTTGCCAAGCACCTTGATATCCCTGTCGAAAATACCATTGCCGCAGGTGATGAGCAGAATGACATTTCTATGATTGAAGCGGCAGGACTTGGAATAGCAATGCTTAACGCTACGGATATTGTAAAAAAGTCCGCAAATGTCATAACCAAAGCGGATAATGATAATGACGGGCTTGAAGAATATATAAGAGCACAGATATGATGATTCCCCGGGAGGGTTTCATATATGACTATACTTCAGCTTAAATATGTAATAGCAATCGATGAAGAATGCTCCATCAGAAAAGCGGCCGACAGACTGTATGTCTCTCAGCCGGGGCTTTCTTGCGCGGTAAGAGATTTGGAAAATGAGCTGGGTATTCAGCTTTTTGAACGAGTTCATAACGGCGTGGTTACCACTGCAGCCGGTGCTTCATTTATTGCTTATGCAAGAACGGCGGTTGAGCAGTTTGAGATCATCGAAAACAAATATCTGGATTCAAAAGTAGAAAAGCCGTCCTTTTCGGTTTCGATGCAGCATTATACATTTGCGGTTAATGCATTTATAGATACGGTAAATGCATTTGAACAAGAGGAGTATCAGCACTCAATCAGAGAAACTCAGACAGGCGAAGTTATCGAAGATGTCAAAAATATGAAGAGTGAGATAGGAGTTATCGCACTCAGTGATTTTAATAAGAAACCTTTCAAGAAGCTTTTTACGGATGCTTCTCTGGAATTTCACGAATTATTTACACGAAACAGTTATGTGTATTTGAAAAAGGATCACCCTTTAGCAAAGAAGAAGGTAATATCTCTGGAAGAACTGCAGGATTATCCCTGCATGGTATTCGATCAGGGCGACTATAATTCGTTCTATTACAGAGAGGAAGCATTGGCAACTTATGATTATAAGAAGGCCATAAGCACCAATGAAAGAGCTACTTCCATCGAACTTATGCTGGGTCTTAACGGTTATGCTGTCGGTGCGGCAATGCTGGGTGACAGTTTGAATGCATCGGATATTACCGTTGTAAAACTCAAAGAGCAGGAGACTCTGACTTTCGGATATCTCGTTCGAAAGGGAATCGAGCTCAGCGATATGGGCAAGTACTTCGTAAAGAAACTGAAAGAGGTAAAGTAATCCGATATAAGCACAGGCTATAACAGGTAATAAGATATGGGTATTTTACAGAAGTCCATGTCGGTGTGATAATCCTCACATAGCAAATCAAATACAGATGACTGATTTGTAATATAGTCACACGGAGGAAAAATATTATGAAAAAGAATTTGATCAAGAAACTCGTCAGCTTAGTAGCAGTAACTTCAGTTGCAGGAAGCCTTCTTACCGGATGCGGAAATGCGTCAAGTGCAAGTGCAGCATCTACTCCTGCAGCACAGACAAACGGAGACGGTGCAGTAGCTGATGCAGATGTTAAAGGAACCATTACCGTAGCAGCAAGCCAGACCCCTCATTCAGAGATTCTTGCAGAAGCAGCAAAGATTCTTGCCGAGCAGGGATGGGATCTTCAGGTAACCGTATTCGATGATTATGTACAGCCCAACAATGTAGTTGAGTCAGAAGAGTTTGATGCTAACTATTTCCAGCACATTCCTTATCTTGAGTCATTCAATGAGGAACAGGGTACTCATCTTGTAAATGCAGGCGGAATTCACTACGAGCCTTTCGGAATCTATGCAGGAACCAAGTCAGATCTTGCAGATATCGCAGACGGCGATGAGATTGCGATTCCCAATGACACCACTAACGAAGCAAGAGCACTTCTTCTCCTTCAGGATAACGGAATCATCACACTTAAGGATGGTGCAGGACTTACCGCAACCGTTAACGATATCGAGACCTACAATGTACAGGTTAAGATCATCGAGCTTGCAGCAGAGAGCGTAAAGGATGCTATTCCCGATGCGGCATTTGTAATCCTCAACGGTAACTATGCACTTGAAGCAGGCCTTTCCGTAGGACAGGATGCACTTGCATATGAGTCCAACGATTCCACCGCAGCTCAGACTTACGTTAATGTAATCGCAGTTAAGGAAGGTCATGAGAATGATGAAGGCATCGTTGCGCTTGTAGAAGTTCTCAAGTCAGATGCAATCAAAGAGTTTATCAACAGCACCTATGACGGAGCAGTTGTACCTTTCAACTAAATCATAAATAACAGACACTCACGGAGAGCACTATGCCGAACATTATCGAGATCAAACAACTACATAAATCTTTTATCTCTGAGAAAGGTGAGGTAGAAGCTCTTCGGGATGTAAGTCTTGAGATAGAAAAAAACGATATTTACGGTATCATAGGTCTTTCGGGAGCGGGCAAATCCACTCTCGTCAGGTGTATGAACCTGCTCGAAAGACCGACTTCCGGGCAGGTGATCGTAAACGGAAAAGAATTAACTGAGTTGAGCGACAGACAGTTAAGAAGTGAGCGCAGAAAGATCGGGATGATATTCCAGCATTTTAATCTCCTGATGCAGCGCAACGTCTTAGACAATGTCGCTTTTCCTATTGAAATAGCAGGAAAGAGCAAGAGAGAGGCACGCAAGGAGGCTGAGCAGTATCTCGATGCCGTCGGCCTGGCCGAGAAAGCATCAGCTTATCCCGCTCAGTTGTCCGGAGGTCAAAAACAAAGAGTTGCTATTGCAAGAGTCCTTGCATCTAAGCCGGAGATACTTCTGTGCGATGAGGCAACCAGCGCATTGGATCCTCAGACAACTAAATCCATCCTTACTCTTCTGAAAGAGATCAACGAGAAATACGGTATCACGATAGTTGTCATTACTCATGAGATGAGCGTTATCCAGGAGATATGTAAGCATGTCGCTGTTCTTGAGCACGGAAAGCTTGTGGAGAGCGGAACTACCGAGGAACTGTTCAGAAATCCCAAGACTCCCGAAGCTAAGCGTCTTGTTTTCAGCGGAAGCGAACATATTCTTGAGATGACTTCCGAAAGGATAGTAAGAGTACGCTTCCATGGCGGAAGTGCTTATGAACCCACCATCGGAAACATCGTTCTTGAGACTAAGACACCGATCAATATTCTGTATGCTAATACTAATACCGTTAACGGAAATGCGGAGGGCGAGATGCTTCTGCAGCTCCCGTCGGATGATGAGAAAGCAGATCATATAATTGAGTATTTCAAAGAAAAAGGCTTGGATCCGGAGGAGGTGAGTGCAGATGCTTTCGCAGCAGGAAATACTGATGATAATTGAAGGCCTTAAAGACACTCTTATCATTGTTGGTTTTTCAACATTCTTCGGATATGTATTGGGACTTCCACTCGGAATAATCCTTGCGGTTACCGATAAGGAAGGAATAAAGCCCAATAAATTAATTTACAAATCACTTGATCTTATTACCAATATACTCAGGAGTTTTCCTTTCATAATTCTTCTTGTAGTCCTGATACCGGTAACAAGAGCAATAGTCGGAAAAAGCTACGGAACCGGAGCTACCATAGTGCCTCTTGTTTTCGCAGCGGCTCCGTTTATAGGAAGAATGGTAGAGAGCTCTCTTAAGGAAGTTGATAAAGGTGTTATCGAAGCAGCGCAAAGCCTTGGTGCGGGAAACATGACTATTATTTTCAAGGTTCTCATAGCGGAGGCAAGAACTTCACTTCTGGTTGGAGCGACGATAGCATTCGGAACTATCCTTGGATATTCAGCTATGGCCGGTGCGGTCGGAGGCGGAGGACTCGGAAGTATCGCCATCAGATACGGCTATAACAGATTCCAGCCTCAGATCCTGTGGCCTTCTGTAATCTTACTGATCCTGTTGGTTCAGTTATTCCAGATAATAGGAATGAAGATGTCCAAGAAACTGGATAAAAGAAAAAAGTAATATCGGTAATTTTCGAGAAAAAAGGAAGGCATATGCCTTCCTTTTTTAGTGCGAGCACGGCTGTAACCCTGATGAAATCTGATGTTTGGCGCTATAATTTTTTCTTATAGCCCGCTCTTAATTTTATGAATTATACAGCCTTTTTAAAATGGTGTATCTTAACATCATCAAACAAAACAAAAGCTTCTTACACAGCTAAGAAAGATCAGAAAGAAAGTTTCAGGAGGTATACAGTATGAGCAACCACGAATTTAAATTTGAAACCAAACAGCTTCATGTAGGACAGGAACAGGCTGATCCCGCAACCGATTCCAGAGCGGTTCCCATTTACCAGACTACCTCCTATGTATTCCACTCAGCTCAGCATGCAGCTGACAGATTCAATCTCAGAGACGCAGGTAACATCTACGGAAGACTTACCAATTCAACCCAGGGCGTTCTCGAAGAGAGAATCGCAGCACTTGAAGGCGGTGTCGCAGCACTGGCACTTGCATCCGGTGCAGCAGCAGTAACTTATTCAATCCTTGCAGTCGCAGGCGCAGGCGATAATATCGTAGCTCAGAACAGCATATACGGCGGCAGCTACAACCTCCTTGATAATACGCTTCCTACCTACGGCATTAATACCAAGTTTGTTGATATTCACGATCACGCATCAGTTGCCGCCGCTGTTGATGACAAGACCAAGGCAATCTTCATCGAGACTCTCGGAAATCCCGGCTCTGACATCCCCGATATCGAGAAGATTGCGGAGATTGCACACTCACATAAGATTCCTCTTATTATTGATAATACTTTCGGAACTCCCTATCTCATCCGTCCCCTTGAGCACGGCGCAGACATCGTAGTTCACTCCGCTACCAAGTTCATCGGCGGACACGGAACCACTCTCGGCGGACTCATCGTTGACGGCGGAAAGTTCGACTGGGCCGCATCAGGAAAGTTCCCCAGATTCACAGAGCCCAATGTAAGCTATCACGGAGTATCCTTCGTAGGAGCCGTAGGACCTGCAGCATATGTAACCTACATCAGAGCAATTCTTCTTCGTGATACCGGAGCAGCTATCTCACCCTTCAATGCATGGGCACTTATCCAGGGACTTGAAACCCTCAGCTTAAGACTTGAGCGTCATGCGGAGAATACCAAGAAGGTAGTTGAGTTCCTTGCAAATCACCCTCTTGTAGAGAAAGTAAGTCATCCTTCACTTAAGGATCATCCTCAGCATGATCTTTATGAGAAGTACTTCCCTAACGGCGGCGGTTCTATTTTCACCTTCGATATCAAGGGCGGGCAGAAAGAGGCTTACGCATTTATCGATGGACTTAAGATCTTCTCACTTCTCGCAAACGTTGCGGATGTTAAGAGCCTTGTGATCCATCCTTATGACACCACACACGCAGAGATGACTCCCGAGCAGCTTGCGGCAGCAGGCATCAGCCAGGCTACCATCCGTCTTTCCATCGGAACCGAGCATATCGATGACATCATCTGGGACCTTGAACAGGGATTTGAAGCCGTAAAGGCTCTTTAAGGTTTAGGAGGAGGCAATATGTTTACAAGCGGATTTCGATGTAGTAAAACTTCTTAATAGAAAAAGAAAAGCTACGACCTCGCAAAAACCTAAAAAATGAATTTAATGGATCTTCGGATCCGGTAAGGAGATAATTATGGCTAAGATTTATAAGAGTGCAATTGAACTGATTGGAAATACTCCTCTTCTGGAGCTTACACATATTGAGAAGAAGTATGACCTCAAGGCAAGACTTCTTGCAAAGGTTGAGTATTTTAACCCTGCAGGATCCGTTAAGGATCGTATCGCCAAGGAAATGATCGAGGCAGCAGAGGCTGACGGAACCCTTAAGCCCGGTGCAACCATCATCGAGCCCACTTCCGGAAATACCGGTATCGGACTCGCAGCCATCGCAGCAGCCAAGGGATATAAGCTTATCATCGTTCTTCCAGAGACCATGAGCGTAGAGCGCAGAAACATCATCAAGGCATACGGTGCAGAGCTTGTTCTTACCGAAGGTTCCAAGGGTATGAAGGGAGCTATTGCCAAGGCTAATGAGCTTCACGAGCAGATCGAGAACAGCTTCATCCCCGCACAGTTCGAGAATCCCGCAAACCCTGCAGCGCACTATAAGACTACAGGTCCCGAGATCTGGAACGATACCGACGGAGAAGTTGATGCATTCGTTGCAGGTGTAGGAACCGGAGGAACCATCAGCGGCGTAGGTAAATTCCTCAAGGAAAAGAAATCAGACGTTAAGATCATCGCTGTAGAGCCTGCATCATCCCCCGTTCTTTCACAGGGAACCGCAGGCGCACATAAAATACAGGGTATCGGAGCAGGATTCGTCCCGAATACCCTTGATACCAAGATCTATGATGAAATTATAACTATTGAAAATGAAGTTGCATTTGAAGGCGGAAAAGAAGTTTCCAGAGAAGAGGGCTTCCAGGTAGGTATCTCTTCAGGTGCCGCAATTAAGGCAGGAATTCAGCTTGCTCAGCGTCCCGAGTTCGAGGGAAAGACCATCGTAGTTCTTCTTCCCGACAGCGGCGACAGATATTACTCAACCGACCTCTTCAGCAACTAATCTGAATTAAGATCATTCTTCTACAGAAAAATACATCTTTTCAAAAGCTTCCCGTAGTTCGGCGTTCCTTATGATCAGCTGGACTGCGGGAGCTCTCATTTTAGAGATCCAGATAAATTCGCCTTTGTATATTATTATGTTGATATTCCTGAATGGGCTGTTGGGATTCTCAACAAGTTTGTAGTTCTTATTTTTCTTTGCATACTCCCTGGATATCTCCAGCTGTTCAACATACTCTTCATATGTATAAGGGATATCGAAGGGCAGAGGTCCGCCCGGAAGCTGCATGAAGATGGGACATTCTTCGAATTCCTCTTTTGTGATAAGGGGAACCTCATCCACGACTTCAAGATCCCTGAGCCAGACTTCCATCATGGTTTTGAGGGCTCTGAGATATTCTACCTCTTTGGAGATGATATCCTCGGGAACGTTATTTCTCTTGAGCACGTTCTTGAGCGTTTTCTCGGGGATGGTACACATGGGAAGGCTTGCCAGTTTATTGTATCTGGGGCGCTTCTGATAGGTATTCAGCTTAAGAAATTCGACGAACTCGGGCTGATTATAATCCGTATACATCTCCATAAGAGGAGAAGCGTTTGCAAGTATGGAATTAGCGGTCTGTCTGATTCCGTTAACGAAGTTCTTGGATGTGGTGGTACGGAAACAGTATCCCTTGGGATCACCAGAGATACCTGCACCGATCATGGCAACACCGCCCGATACTCTGATCAGATGTTTGAAAATATCATTATGTCTTTCGGGCAGATAATAAAGTTCAACCTGTCCGGTCATGTAAAGTGGAAGAAGTGCCTCAAGTGCAAAGAGTATTTCCTTGGGGGTGGAATCCAGATTAAGTACGTACTGAATCTTAACACCTTTCTTAAGAATCATTGCAAGGGCTGTCATGAACTTCTTGCTGAATTCAACATCATTGATAAGATCTGCCAGTTCGAAGTCAGAGAATAGGAATACGGGATCGTTGGACTTGGATGAGATGACCATCTTAAGAAGATCCAGCTCTGCCTGTTTATGTCCATCGGGTCCGAAATATGCCTTGGTCTTGGGGATGGAGAAGGGAACATTGGGGAGCTTTATCTCATCGAAATGGATTGATCTGATGTAATCGTTGAGATCGAATTCATCCACGTATTTAAGGAAGACGGATACGTTCTTGTCTTCTGAGATGTTATCGTTATTTAAGATATATCCTTTCAAAAGAGTACAGAAAGAATCATAGGAATCAAACTTCTCCGAAGCGGGCACACTTAAAAGATCTTTGAAAGCCGTAACGGATACGTTCTTTCCCAGTGATGGATATATGAATTTACAAAGTGTATTTACGAATTCTTCCGGATCGGGAGGACGACGCTTTCCTGTTCTTATCCTGGAAATGTATGAAGGGTCATAGTTCATGACTCTGGACATTTCGGAAGCGTTAAGAGAGAGCTCTCTTATAAGGAAGTTGAAATTTTCATAATTAAAGGGAACATTCAGAAGAGAAAGATCTGAATCGAATGCCTCCAGCACATCCGAGGCGTTGATGGGCTCACGGTCATTTTTATGAGACAGAGATTCTATGCCGTATGCAAGCTCCTCCAATACTCCTCTGTTATCAAGGGAGGGTACTCTCTGACCGGTACGGTAGCGGCTTATAACAACCTGAGATACGCCGCTTTCAAGTGACAGTTCTTTGGCAGAAACACCAAGTTCTTTTAAGTATGAATCCAAACGCTCTGAAAAAGACATATTCCTATCCTTAAAAAACAGTCAATGACAATGCTGGTAATTACCAACATTATTAAGCATATATTACATTATAACGTCCGTTTTATAAAGCCTTTTTGAAGGTTTTTTTTAACTATTTTTAATTGACGGATATCGATATCTCTTTGATATAATTAGAGAGCAACAGAAAACGTTTTTGACAAAAAAGGAAAACGGTATGAGAGAGTTTAAAGGTTATGTTCACGGCGTTGATCTGGGAGGATGGTTTTCCCAGTGCGACCATAGTGCCGAGCGTTATGACAACTTTATAAAGGAAGAAGATTTCGAACGTATCGCATCCTGGGGCCTTGATCACGTAAGGCTTCCCATCGATTATGAGCTTGTGGAAGATGAAAACGGCGAATACAGGCAGGACGGCATCGATCGCATCAGAAAAGCTCTCGAATATGCCGGAAAAAATAACCTGAACACGGTTCTCGATCTTCACAAGACCTTCGGGTATTCTTTTGACGTAGGATACGGAGAGAGCGGATTTTTCGAAAACGAGAAGTATCAGGAAAGATTCTACAAACTCTGGGAGAAGCTTGCTTCGGAATTCGGCGGATACGGCGATGCTCTTGCGTTCGAGCTTCTTAATGAGGTTACGAAAAAAGAATACTGCGAAATCTGGAACAGGATCGCAAAAGAATGCATAAGAAGAATCCGTGCCATTCTTCCCGATGTCAAGATTCTTATCGGCGGATACTATAACAACAGTATTGTGGCACTCAAAGATCTTGAAGCTCCTTACGACGAGAATATCATTTACAATTTCCATTGCTATGATCCTTTGATCTTTACCCATCAGGGAGCGGGCTGGGTAGATAAAATGGATCATGACTTCAGAATCTCTGTGGATTCCACATACGGAGAAATGGCAAAGGCATCTGAAGAGCAGACAAACGGTATAGGCGGAGATCTTAAACTTCTTGATCCGAATGAAAAATTCAATTCGGCATATTTTGATAAGTGCTTTGCCGAAGCCGTTGCGGTTGCTGAGGAGAGAAATGTTCCCCTTTACTGCGGAGAATACGGAGTCATCGAATGTGCATCGGCTGAGGATACTCTCAAGTGGTATGAGATGATCTCCTCTTCTTTCAACAAATATAATATAGGAAGAGCTGCCTGGTCATACAGGGAGATGGATTTCGGACTTACTGATTCAAGACTGGATTCCGTTCGTGACAGGCTGATAAAACTTCTGTGATTTTACAGAAAAAGATTGCAAAGAGTTTCCACATATATTATTCTGAATAAAACTTAACAATAAACCGATGACGAAGAGGAGTAGCAAAGGACGCTTGCTCAGAGAGAGCCCGGGGCGGTGTGATCCGGACAGTAAAGGCTTATGTGAATGGACTTCGGAGGGCATGGAGGAAATACCATGACGTAAGGCATACGTAAGTTGCCGGGGATATGAAGGTATCCCGCGAGAGCATGAGTCAAATCATGAAACAGGGTGGCACCGCGAATTTATATATTCGTCCCTGACAGTATAACAGTACTGTCAGGGATTTTTTTATATGATGACGAGGTGACGCCGGGGACGCCCGGATCAGGCAGGAGGGAAAGCAGATGACTATAGAGGAATTGAAAGCTTTAAAAAATGCAGGCAAGTATGACATTGCTCCGGTAAGTTGCGAGATGCTTTCGGACATGAGAACTCCGATACAGGTTCTCAGGATCCTTAAGAATGTATCGGATCATTGCTATCTTCTTGAATCCGCCAAAGACAACGACAACTGGGGCAGATATACTTTCCTGGGCTTTGATCCAAAGCTTGAGATCACATGTCTGAACGGAAAGATGAAGATCGGTGACGATTCCTTTGAAACCGACTGTCCCGAGAAGGCAATAAGAGAACTTCTCTCTCGTTACAGAAGTCCTAAGGTCAAAAATCTTCCGCCCTTTACCGGAGGACTTGTCGGATACTTCGCTTACGATTACATCAAGTATGCGGAGAAATCCCTGCACCTCACCGAAGAAGACGAGGAGCAGTTCAATGACATGGATCTTATGCTCTTTGATAAGGTTATTGCATTCGACCATTTAAAGCAGAAGATCATCATTATCGTTAACATTCATTTAGATGATATCGATGCTGAGTATACAAGGGCTCAGGCTGAGCTTACGAAGCTTAAGGAATTTATCGAAAACGGTGAGATGTGCAAGGATATCACCGGAAGGGCAACCGGAGAATTCACGCCGGCATTCGACAAAGATGCATATTGCGCGATGGTTGAAAAAGCAAAGCATCATATCGTTGAGGGAGATATCTTCCAGATAGTTTTATCCAATAAGCTGAGCGCTCCCTTTGAAGGATCTCTTCTTAATACATACAGAATGCTCAGGACCATCAATCCTTCGCCTTATATGTTCTATTTTAGTTCCAACGATCTTGAACTTGCGGGTGCATCTCCCGAGACACTTGTAAAGCTTCAGGACGGAGTGCTTCATACTTTCCCTCTTGCGGGCACAAGAAAGCGCGGTAAGGATGAGGAAGAAGATAAGGCTCTTGTAGAAGACCTTCTTGCGGATCCCAAGGAGCTTGCGGAGCACAACATGCTTGTAGACCTTGGTAGAAACGATCTCGGAAGGATATCCAAATTCGGAACCGTTGAAGTTGAGAAGCTTCGCGAAGTTCAGTTCTTCTCGCACGTAATGCATATCGGATCTACCGTAAGAGGTGTGATAAGAGATGATGAGGATGCAATGTCTGCAATAGGAGCGGTTCTTCCCGCAGGTACTTTGTCAGGTGCTCCCAAGATCAGGGCGTGTGAACTTATTGATGAACTTGAGGGTAATAAGAGAGGTGTATACGGCGGAGCCATCGGTTACATCGACTTTACAGGCAACCTGGACACCTGCATCTCCATAAGACTTGCGTATAAGAAGAAGGGCAAAGTATTTGTAAGAAGCGGAGCGGGAATTGTAGCCGATTCCGTACCCGAGTCCGAATTTACCGAGTGTATCAACAAAGCTTCTGCGGTTGTAAAAGCCATCTCTATGGCTGAGGAGGTGTAAGATGATCCTGCTTATAGATAATTACGACAGCTTTTCATATAACCTGTTTCAGCTTGTTGGAGAGATAGATCCCGATATTCGCGTTGTAAGAAATGATGCGTATACCGTTAACGAGATAAGGGAAATGAAACCTTCTCATATAATCTTAAGTCCCGGTCCCGGAAGACCGGAGGATGCGGGTGTATGTATCGATGTTGTCAAAGAACTTTCGGGAGAAATCCCCATCCTCGGAGTATGTCTCGGACATCAGTCCATATGTGCGGCCTTCGGTGCGGTGGTAACCTACGCCAAGACTCTTATGCACGGAAAGAGCTCTGTCGTAACTCTGGATACAGACTCAGCGCTTTTCAAGGGATTCGGTAAGACAACCGAGGTTGCAAGATATCACTCTCTTGCTGCGGATGAAGACACAATGCCCGAATGCCTAAAAGTTACCGCACGTACGGATGACGGCGAAGTAATGGCTGTAGAACATAAGGACTACAAGGTATACGGAGTACAGTTCCACCCCGAATCGATCCTTACTCCCGAAGGCAGAGCCATGCTTAAAAATTTCCTCACAGTATAGATGAGGTCAATGCGGTTTTGCACTTTGCGCAGTGTATCGCATTAAAGTAATAAAGTTTTTTATTGACAAATGACTTTCAAAAGTCTATTTTATTGAGAAAGAGGCAAAGGCGTCTCTAATGTTTTAATGACATTAGAGGCGTCTTTTTCTTTTTTTCTAAGGGTTGAAATGTATATCTGTCCCGGACAGATATTGATCACTAAAGGCTTTTGATGAAAGGAAGAAGACATGGATAATAATCTTTCATATGACAGAGAACATGATGCGTGCGGAATAGGTGCGGTAGTCAAGATTGACGGCGTGCCCGAATATTCCGTTCTCGATGATGCTCTTACCATCGTAGAAAAGCTCGAGCACAGAGCAGGTAAGGATGCGAGCGGTAAGGTCGGAGACGGCGTAGGTATCATGCTTCAGATCTCTCATTCTTTTTTCTCCGCAGCATTAAAGAAGGCGGGAATAAAGGTCGGTCATGCGGGAGAGTATGGTATCGGTATGTTCTTCCTTCCCCAGGATGAACTTAAGCGCACTTTTGCGAAGAGACTTTTTGAAGTTATCGCTGATAAAGAGGGTGCAACGGTAAAGGGATGGAGAGAAGTTCCCACAAATCCTTCTATCCTCGGTGAGAGGGCTGTTGAATGCATGCCTTCCATCTGGCAGTGCGTAGTTGAAAAACCCGAGAATGTTCAGAAGGGAATAGATTTCGACAGGAAGCTTTATGTCATCAGAAGAGAGTTCGAGCAGTCTTCGGATGATACTTATATCTGCTCGCTTTCATCAAGAACAATAGTCTATAAGGGAATGTTCCTGGTTTCCCAGCTCAGACGTTTCTATGACGATCTGCAGAGCAAAGAGTACACTACCGCGGTTGCTCTTGTTCACTCAAGATTTTCCACCAATACGCTTCCCAGCTGGGAAAGAGCTCACCCTTACAGATTCATCGCGCACAACGGTGAGATCAATACCATAAGAGGTAACGCCGACAGAATGCTTGCCCGTGAGGAGACCATGCACTCCGCACTTCTCGAGTCCGAAAAGAGTAAGATCTATCCTGTTATCTCTGCCAGCGGATCCGACTCCGCAATGCTGGACAACACTCTTGAATTCCTCTATATGAACGGAATGGATCTGCCTCTTGCAATGATGGCTCTGATCCCCGAGCCTTGGAAGCACAACAGATTCATGAGCGAATCCAAGAAGGATTTCTATCATTACTATGCAACCATGATGGAGCCCTGGGACGGTCCTGCGGCAATTCTTTTCACAGACGGTGAACTCTTCGGTGCTACCCTTGACCGTAACGGACTTCGTCCTTCCAGATACTATGTCACTGACGATAACAGGCTTATCCTTTCATCCGAAGTCGGTGTACTGGATATCGCACCTGAGCACATCATCAAGAAATCAAGACTCACTCCCGGAAGAATGCTTCTTGTTGATATGCGTAAGAAGAGGATCATTTCCGATGAAGAGTGCAAGGAGTTCTATGCCTCTTCGAACCCTTACGGCGAGTGGCTTGATGCACATCTCATCAGGCTTAAGGATCTTACCATTCCCAATCATCAGGTGCCCGTACACACCCAGCCTGAGAGAGACAGACTCTACAAGGTATTCGGATACAGCTATGAGGAGGTTAAGGCATATATTCTTGAAGCTGCAAGAAACGGTGCGGAACCCACCGTATCAATGGGCCATGACGTGCCTCTTGCTTCGCTGTCCGATAATTATCCTTTGATGTATCGTTTCTTCCAGCAGCAGTTTGCACAGGTTACCAATCCTCCCATCGACTCACTCAGAGAGAAGATCGTAACCGACACCACTGTTTATATCGGATCCGACGGTGACCTTCTTTGTGAAAAGAGTGATAACTGCACCGTGCTTGAAGTCAACAATCCCGTTCTTACCGGCGTTGACGTCATGAAGATTCGTTCCATGAAGCGCAAGGGCTTTAAGACCGAGACCATTTCGCTTCTTTACTACAAGCATACTTCCTTGTCCCGTGCGGTCGAGCAGCTTTATCTCTCCGTAGACCGTGCGGTATCACAGGGTGCAAATATCATAATCCTCTCCGACCGCGGAGTGGATGAAAACCACGTGCCCATTCCCGCTCTTCTTGCAGTATCCGCAGTTGAGCAACATCTGGTTCACACCAAAAAGAGAACAGCTGTATCCATCATCCTCGAGACCGCTGAGGTCAGAGACGTTCATCAGACCGCATGTATTCTCGGTTTCGGTGCACGTGCGGTAAATCCTTATCTGGCACATGAGTGTATCGGAGAACTCATTAACTTAGGACTTCTCGATAAGGATCTTCACACCGCCATCGATGATTTCGACAAGGCACTTTTATCAGGTGTTGTAAAGATTGCAGCCAAGATGGGTATTTCAACCATCCAGTCTTATCAGTCCGCAAGAATCTTTGAAGCAATCGGTCTTTCCGATGAAGTTATCAGGGATTATTTTGCGGGAGTTGCATCAAGAGTCGGCGGAATCGGAGTTAAGGAACTGGAAGAGGGAATCTCATACAGACATGACAGAGCCTTCGATCCCATGGGACTTCCCGTTGATCCCGTACTCGACAGCATGGGCTATCACAACTTAAGAAGCGGAAACGGCAAGGAAGATCATCTCTATTCTCCCAAGGTCATCGTTCTTCTCCAGCAGGCTGTAAGAACCGGAGACTACGAGAAATTCAAAGAGTATACCTCACTTGTTGACGATGCAAAACATCCTCATACCTTAAGGGGACTTCTGGAATTCGTCCCTGCGAGTAAGAGCATTGATATAGACAAAGTAGAACCCGTAAGCGAGATCGTTAAGCGTTTCCAGGTAGGCGCAATGAGCTACGGTTCACTTTCAAGAGAAGCACACGAGACTATTGCAACTGCAATGAACAGACTCGGCGGAAGATCAAATACCGGAGAAGGCGGAGAAGCTTCCGACAGATTCGGTACCGAGAGAAACTCCGCGGTTAAGCAGGTTGCATCCGGAAGATTCGGTGTTACCGAGGAGTATCTGCTCAGTGCAAACGAGATTCAGATCAAGATGGCACAGGGCGCAAAGCCCGGTGAAGGAGGAAACCTCCCTGCAGCCAAGGTATACCCTTGGGTTGCCAAGACCAGATGTTCAACACCCGGTGTACAGCTGATCTCCCCTCCTCCTCATCACGATATTTATTCAATCGAGGATCTGGCACAGCTTATTTACGATCTTAAGAACGCTAACAGAAATGCGAGAATATCCGTAAAACTCGTTTCGGAAGCAGGCGTAGGAACCATAGCATCCGGCGTTGCCAAGGCAGGTGCTCAGGTAGTACTTATCTCAGGTTATGACGGAGGTACCGGTGCAGCTCCTTACAGCTCTGTACATGGCGCAGGTCTTCCCTGGGAGCTTGGTGTTGCAGAAACCCATCAGGCACTTATCGAAAGCGGACTTCGTTCAAGAGTCAGGATCGAGACCGACGGAAAACTTATGACCGGTCGTGACGTTGCAATTGCAGCACTTCTCGGTGCAGAGGAATTCGGATTTGCAACCGCTCCCCTTGTATCCCTTGGCTGCATGATGATGAGAGTCTGCTCCAAAGATACCTGCCCCGTCGGTATCGCAACTCAGAACGAGGTGCTCAGAAAGAGATTTGCGGGAAAGCCCGAGCATGTAATGAACTTCATGACCTTTGCGGCAATGCAGCTTCGTGAGATCATGGCATACCTCGGATTTAAGACCGTTGATGAGATGATCGGACGTACCGACTGTCTGAAAAAGAGAGAAAGCTTCGATCAGCCTCATGCACATACGATTTCTTTTGAGAGGGTACTTAAGCCTGAATTTGCTCACATCGCTGAGAACCGATTCGATCCCAAGCAGGCATTTGATTTTGAACTTGAGAAGACTCTCGATGTAAATAAGCTTCTTCCCTGGTTCGAGAAAGCATCCAAGACTAAATCCGCATCATCGAAGGTATCCGTTAAGGTCAGCTCCACCGACAGAAGTATGGGAACCATACTCGGATCCGAGATAGTTAAAAAGTACGGCGACGGATGCACTAAACTTGCCGAGGACAGATATGTAGTGGAGTGTGAAGGTGGCGGTGGCCAGTCCTTCGGTGCATTCATCCCTCATGGACTCACCATCAGACTTAAAGGTGATGCCAACGACGGATTCGGTAAAGGTCTCTCCGGCGGAAAGCTTGTTGTCACTCCTCCCGAGGAAAGCAAGTTTGAAGCTTCCGAGAACATCATTGTCGGTAACGTAGCTTTGTACGGTGCTACATCCGGTAAGGCATATATCACAGGTGTTGCGGGTGAGAGATTCTGCGTAAGAAATTCCGGAGCAACAGCTGTTGCGGAAGGATGCGGAGATCACGGCCTTGAATATATGACCGGCGGAAGAGTCGTAATACTCGGAAGCACCGGTAAGAACTTTGCTGCAGGTATGAGCGGCGGTATCGCATACGTCCTTGATAAGGATCACAGCCTCTACCGCAGGATCAACAAGGATATGATCGAACTTGAGGAAGTATCCGAGAAGGTTGACAGAGAAGAACTGAAATCCATCCTTGAAGATTACGTAAAGAGTACCGGTTCCAAGCGTGGTAAAGAGATACTTGATAACTTCGACGAAGAACTTCTTTGCTTCAAGAAGGTCATTGCAAGAGATTATCAGAGAATGATCAGAACTATAGCAAAGTACGAAGAGGAAGGCGCATCAAGAGAAAGAGCCGAACTCGAAGCGTTCAAAGAAGTAACTAACAAAGCGGTTTAAAAGGCAGGGAAATAAAATGGGTAAACAGACAGGTTTTCTTGAATACGAAAGAACAGAGAACGAAGAGATCCCGGCTAAAGAAAGGATCAAAGGCTACAAAGAATTCCATACCTTTCAAACCGAAGATACCAGAAGAAAACAGGGCGCAAGATGCATGAACTGCGGAGTTCCTTTCTGCCAGTCGGCCATGAGCCTTTCCGGAATGGTTGTGGGATGTCCTCTTCATAATCTGATCCCCGAGTGGAATGATGCCATATATAAGGGTGAGGATGAGCATGCACTTGCAAGACTCCTCAAGACCAACAGATTCCCCGAGTTCACCGGAAGAGTATGCCCCGCACTCTGCGAGAAGGCATGTATCTGCGGACAGTATGATGACCCTGTTACCGTAAGGGACAATGAGCTGTTCCTTATCGAGTCGGGTTATAAGAACGGCTGGATGAAAGCTCAGCCTCCGGTAAAAGAAAGCGGAAAGAGTGTTGCGGTAATAGGCAGCGGTCCCTCCGGACTTTCAGCTGCGGATGCGCTTCGCAAAAGAGGACATAAGGTAACCGTATTCGAAAGAGAAGACCGTATAGGCGGACTTCTTATGTACGGAATCCCCAATATGAAACTTGACAAGAGTGTCATTTCCAGAAGACAGCAGATCATGGAAGAGGAAGGTATCGAGTTTAAGACCGGTGTCAAAGTCGGTGTCGATATCAAGGCTTCCGAACTTCGTAAGAAATATGATGCCATCGTTCTTGCATGCGGTGCCAAGAAAGCAAGAGCACTCAATGCGGAAGGAATCGAAGGAACAGACGGAGTATACTTCGCAGTGGATTTCCTTACCGCAGCAACCAAGAACGTACTCGGTATCAAGAAGCTTCCCGCTCACTTTGATGCCAAGGGTAAGAATGTAATTATCGTCGGCGGCGGTGATACCGGTAATGACTGTATCGGTACTGTTATCAGAATGGGATGTAAATCCGTTACCGCTATCGAGATGATGCCCAAGCCTTCCGTAAGCAGGGCTGAGAACAATCCCTGGCCCGAATGGCCCAAGACTCTCAGAACCGATTACGGTCATGCGGAAGCAATCGAAGTATTCGGTGAAGATCCCAGAGTGTTTAAGACCACCGTCACCAAGGTCTTCTCCAAGAAGGGAAAGATAAGCGAAGTAGAACTTTCCGAGGTTTATTTTGACAAGGGAAAGCTTTGCACCAAGAAGGGAACCGAGAGAAAGGTTAAGTGCGATCTTCTTCTTGTTGCCGCAGGATTCGTCGGAGCAGAGTCCGAAGTACCCGAGGATTTCGGCCTTGAAATGACCGCAAGAGGCGTGGTTTCCACACCCGAAGGAAAGTATTCCACCAATGTTCCCGGCGTCTTCTCCGCGGGAGATATGAGAAGAGGACAGAGCCTTGTTGTATGGGCACTGAGCGAGGGAAGAGAGTGTGCCGCAGAGGTTGACGAATATCTCATGGGATACCGCAACGGCTGAAAAATGCATGCGAACTCTGATTGACAACCTGTGTTCGCATATAGAATAATTAATCCAAAACCAACCTGATTTCTTGGAGGATATATGAATTACACTACTCAGGAAGTTAAGCAGTTTGTCGAAGAAGAAGATGTCAAATTCATACGTCTTGCTTTTTCCGATGTGTTCGGAAAATTAAAGAATGTATCTATCATGCCCACGGAACTGGACCGTGCTTTCTCAGAGGGCATAGCCATCGATGCATGGAGCATAGCCGGATTTGACTGCTTCGACAGGTCCGACCTCTTCCTTCATCCCGATCCGGATACCCTTGCAATCCTTCCCTGGAGACCCGAGCACGGCAGGGTTATCAGGATGTATTGCGATATAACATGGCCCGACGGAACTCTTTTTGAATGCGACTCGAGAACATTCCTTAAGGGTGCGATCGAAGCTGCGGAGAAGAAGGGCTACACATTCAGATTCGGAACCGAGCAGGAATTTTATCTGCTTAGAAATGATCTTGAGGGCGAATCCACCGATATTCCTTATGACAATGCGGGATATATGGATGTGGGACCCGATGACAGATGTGCGAACATCAGAAGAGAGATCTGCATTACTCTCGAGCAGATGGGAATAACTCCCGAGAGTTCTCATCATGAAGAGGGCCCCGGACAGAACGAGATCGACTTCAGATATTGTGATGCTCTTAAGTCTGCGGATGATGCAATGACTTTCAGGAGCGTAGTAGGCGCCATCGCAAACAGAAACGGAGCAACCGCAGTATTTTCACCCAAGCCCTTTAAGGGTAAGCCCGGCAACGGAATGCACATCAATTTCTCCGTTAAAAAAGGAAACGAAGATGCCAGTCTTGAACCCGTTATCGCAGGCATTCTTGAAAACATCGCAGAGATGACTCTTATCCTGAATCCCGCAAGGGAAAGCTATGACAGGATAGGTGCGCTCAAAGCTCCCGGATATATAACCTGGGCCAAAGAAAACCGTTCCGCTCTTATCAGGATTCCTGCAGCATTCGGCGAATATAAGAGAGGAGAACTCAGATCTCCCGATACCATGGCCAATCCTTACCTTGCTTTCGGAATGCTTATTTATGCGGGGCTTTCCGGACTTGAAAGGGGACTTAAGGCTCCCGAACCCGTAAGCACCAATCTCTCCACAGCAGGAGAAGATATTACAAAGAATCTTAAAAAACTTCCCATGACATTGGAAGATGCGGTATCCGTTACCGGAAAGGGAAGCTTTGTTAAGGAATATCTTCCCGCCGAGGTTCTTGCATCATATCTTGATCTGAACAGATAAGTGGAAAAGGGTTGCTTTAAATGCAGGCTGAAAGAGTATACAGCGTGCTGCTTGTATCTGCAGCGGAAAAAATGAATACCAGACTGTCGGCCTATTTTTCCGGAGGGGGATTTGAACCGGTAACGGTCGTAGACAGTGTTGCAAAGGCGCAGCGAAGACTGCTGAACAGGGAATATGACCTGGTCATCGTCAACTCGCCTCTTCCCGATGACTTCGGAAAAAAACTTGCGGTTGACGTGGTGGCAGAAAGCGGCGGAGTATCACTTCTGCTTGTTAAGAGTGATATGTACGACGAGATCTCATCGAGCATGATCCCAAGGGGCGTAATGGTGGCAAAAAGGCCGCTTGACGATTCGATGGTGGATCAGCTGATCGGAATCATGTGCAGCGTCTGTGAGCGCTTTAAGAGCGTCAGGAAGAAGACAATGAGCCTGGAGGATAAGATGGAAGAGATCAGGCTCGTTAACAGGGCTAAATGGGCTCTTATCAAATCCTGCCATATGACGGAAGAGGATGCTCACAGGTACATACAAAAGCAGGCCATGGATCTGTGCCTGAGTAAAAAAGAGACCGCTGAGAACATACTTAAAACATACGGATAAAGCGTTATGAACCGGAGGGTAAAACCTCCGGTTTTATTTTTTTTGAAAAAAAGTGTTGACGGAATTTATTTTTGCAATTATATTGAATACAGATTCAATGAACGCAAATTCAGCGGAATAAAACAATAAATCAAAAAGTGAGGATAAAGAAATGGCAAAAGTTATAATTGTAGGCGGCGGAATTGCAGGACTTTCAGCGGGAATATATGCGCTTAAGGCAGGATACGAGGCAGAAATCTATGAGAAGAACCCCATTGTCGGCGGTGAGTGCATGGGCTGGAGCAGAAAGGGTTATCACATTGATAACTGCATTCACTGGCTCACCGGTACCGATCCTAAGACCGGACTTTGGGAAAACTGGAAGACGGTCGGTGCGATAGATGAAAATACCGAGTATGCCAATACTTCCAAATTCTATTCAAGCAGAGCGGAGGGAAGAGAAGTAACTCTCTGGAACGATCTTGATAAGACCGAAAAGGAACTTATCGCCGAGTCTCCCGAAGATGAGGAAGAGATCAAAAAGTTCATACAGCATGTAAGATATGCGGAGGATTGCATCATCCCCTCCCACAAGCCTCTCGATATGATGGGTGTGCGTGACTATATCGAAATGGGCAAGGACATGGCGAATATGCCCAAGGTCATGAAAGAATACGGCAAGATCAACTGCTTTGAACTGGGTAAGAGATTTAAGTCCCCCGTTATCAGAAAAATGATGAGCGATTATCTCCCCGGCGAGTACACTGCATATTCTCTGATCGTTTCATATGCCACCATGACAAGCGGAAACGGCAAGATCCCCATGAAAGGATCCCTTGCAATGTCTCTCCGCATTGCGGACAGATTCAAGGAAATGGGAGGAGTTATCTATACCGGAACTTCCGTAAGCGAGATAGTGATAAAGGGTAAGAAGACAGAAGGCATCAAGCTCGAAGACGGATCCTTTGTTCCCGCGGAGTACGTCATCAGCGCCGTAGACACCGGTTTTCTTTTCGGAAAACTTATAGACAGAAAGTACATGCCTAAAGACCTGGCAAAGGCATATGATAAGAGAGATGCTTATCCCGTTACCACAGGCTTCCAGGTTGCATATGCAATCGATGACGGCTTTTCCGGAGAAGATACCATCTTCTTTGACTGCGAGCCCATGAAGGTGGGAGCAAGAACATTTTCCAGAATCTCCGTTAAGAATTATGCTTACGACAAGAGCTTTGCTCCCGAGGGAAAAGCAGTCCTTCAGGCAAACCTCATACAGACCGATGCGGATTACGAATACTGGGCAAGTCTTACCAGGGAAGAATATGCTGCCAAGAAAGCAGAACTTTCAGAGCAGATAACTCAGAGGATCGTAAAAGAATTCCCCGAGCTTGAGGGAAAGATCGAACTGCTTGATTCATGGTCTCCTTTGACTTATAACAGATATTGTAATGCTTATCACGGATCTTACATGGGATTTGTCACCACCGTGGGAAATAAGCAGATGAGATTCAAAGGAATTGTAAAGGGAGTGGATAATCTCTACATCGCAGGACAGTGGGTCATGAGCCCCGGCGGATTACCGATCGCACTTGTATCCGGAAAATTCGCGGTTCAGAGGATACTTAAGAAAGCGGGAAAATCCATCCTTATCTGAGGATAATATATGACCAGAAAAGAACAGAAGGAAGAAAGAAGAAACGCGATACTGATGACGGCGCTTACTCTTTTCGTGGAAAGAGGGTATTACGATACCAAGATCGCGGATATAGCGGCAGCGGTGCCCATGAGTACCGGTCTTATGTTTCACTATTTTGCATCCAAGGAGGAACTGCTTCTTGAGCTGGTGAAAATGGGATTGCAGGGGCCGGGATCTGTCGGCGAGGTGCCCGGAGTGGCTCCCGATGTATATCTGACAATGTTTCTTAAGCAGATTTTTTCTTTTGCGGGAGAACAGCCCTGGGTGTTTAATATGTTTGTTTTCATGGGACAGGTAAGAAGAGTCGGAATGCCGGAAGAGGCAAGGCGTCTCGCACAGTCTGTGGATGCCGTGACTCCCACTGTGAAGATCATCAAAAAAGGGCAGAAAGAAGGAATATTCCGCAAAGGAGATGCGGATACCATGGCCAGGTGCTTCTGGGCTTCCCTGCAGGGAATCATGGAGGAGATGTCTGCGGACAAGAATATGAAAGCTCCCGATCCCGAATGGCTTGTCTCCATGCTCAGAGCGTAATTTTGAAAATTCCGTATTTAATTTCTTGACAACTTAAATTTACAGTAGTAATTTATCACTTGAAAAGGCAAAGGCGTCTTTTCTGTAAACGTACAGAAAAGGCACCTTTGTCTTTTTCTGTTTCCAAAATTAATCTAGGAGGAACAAAAACTATGGAAACACATTCAGTACCTGATTACTTCGGAGAACTCGTATTTGACGATCGCCAGATGAGAGCAAGACTTTCATCCAAGATCTATGCATCCCTCAGAAAGACCATCGACGAGGGTAAGAAACTTGACCCCAAGGTTGCGGAATATGTAGCGGAAGCCATGAAAGAATGGGCTCTCGAAAAAGGCGCAACTCACTATACACACTGGTTCCAGCCTCTCACAGGTGTAACCGCAGAAAAGCACGATTCATTCATAAGCCCTTCACCTGACGGAAGTGTCATAATGGAGTTCTCGGGAAAGGAACTCATCCAGGGCGAGCCCGACGCATCTTCATTTCCTACCGGCGGTATCCGCGCAACATTCGAAGCAAGAGGATATACGGCATGGGATCCCACCTCTTACGCATTCATCAAAGATAAGACCCTTTGCATTCCCACCGCATTCTGTTCATACAGCGGTGAGGCTCTCGATAAGAAGACTCCCCTTCTTCGTTCCATGGAAGCTCTCAACAAGCAGGCTCTTCGTATCCTTGCTCTTTTCGGAAACATCACTGCAAAGTACGTAAGAACTTCAGTAGGTCCCGAGCAGGAATACTTCCTTATCACAAAGGAAATGTATGAGAAGCGTCCTGACCTTAAGTTCACCGGAAGAACCCTTTTCGGTGCAAAGTCTCCCAAGGGACAGGAGATGGACGATCATTACTTCGGAGTTATCAAGCCCCGTGTACAGGCATTCATGAATGACCTCAACAAGGAACTCTGGAAACTGGGAATCCTTGCAAAGACCGAGCACAACGAAGTTGCTCCCGCTCAGCACGAGCTAGCTCCCATCTATTCAACCACCAACATTGCAACCGACCAGAACCAGCTCACCATGGAGATCATGCAGAAGGTTGCTTCCAAGCACGGACTTGTTTGTCTCCTTCATGAGAAGCCTTTCGCAGGAGTAAACGGATCAGGTAAGCACAACAACTGGTCTATGGCAACAGATACCGGTATCAACCTTCTCTCCCCCGGAGATACCCCTTACGAAAACGCTCAGTTCCTTCTTTTCCTGTGTGCGGTAATCAAGGCTGTCGATGATTATCAGGATCTCCTCAGACTTTCCGTTGCAACCGCAGGAAACGATCACAGACTCGGCGCTAACGAGGCACCTCCCGCAATCATTTCCGTATTCCTCGGTGATGAGCTTTCAGCAATCCTCGATGCCATCGAAGAGGATAAGCCTTACAAGGGAACAGAGCAGAAGATCATGAAGCTGGGTGTTGATGTTCTTCCCGCATTCCCCAGAGACAATACCGACCGTAACAGAACTTCACCCTTCGCATTCACCGGTAACAAGTTCGAGTTCAGAAGTCTCGGTTCTTCCAACTCTATCGCATGTGCAAACATCATGCTCAATACTGTTGTTGCTGAGTCACTTAAGATCTACGCTGACAGACTTGAAGGCGCTGAAGACTTCGAGAAGACTCTCCACGAGATGATCCAGGGGACCATCAAGGATCACAAGAGAATCCTCTTCAACGGAAACGGATACGACGATGCATGGGTTAAGGAAGCTACTGAAGTCAGAGGACTTTGCAACTACAGAACCACTCCCGACTGCATGCCTCATATCCTTGATGAGAAGAACGTTAAGCTCCTTACTTCTCACGGAGTATTTACCGAAAAAGAGATCGAGTCCCGCTGCGACATCATGCTTGATAACTATTGCAAGCAGGTTCACATCGAGGCAAATACCATGATCGACATGGCACTCAAGCAGATCCTTCCCGCTATCACCTGCTATGCCGACAAGCTTTCATCCGGAGTTATCGCCAAGAAGTCAGCTTGCGAAGGAATCGCTTGTGAATATGAAAAGAGCGTCATTTCAAGACTTTCAGTTCTTGCAGATCAGATCTATGCAAGAACCGGCGAACTTGAGAGCGCGGTCCTTAAACTGGCAGACGCTAAGGATGTTATCGAAGAAAGCGCGCAGATCCGCGACACCGTTCTTCCCAAGATGGGAGAGCTCAGAGCACGTGCGGATGAAGCAGAGACACTCGTATCCAAAGAGTGCTGGCCTCTTCCTTCCTACGGCGATCTTCTCTTCGGAGTCAGATAATAATATTTTTCACCTGCACCGAAAGGTGCAGGTGAACTAATTCGGAGGATGAAAAAATGTGTTCGATAATGGCGTGGTGTAAAAAAGCCGCTGATGATAAAAAGTTTACCGCCGCACTTGATGAGATGACATCAAGAGGACCAGACGACGGAAGAGTGATCAAAACAGGTGGAGGTCTTCTCGGATTCAGAAGACTTTCCATTATGGGTCTTACACCTGAAGGAATGCAGCCCTTCGAATTGAAGGACTGCGCTGTTGTTTGTAACGGAGAAATTTACGGATTCGGTCCTCTCAGAGATGAGCTTAAAGCAAAGGGCTATACATTTAAGAGTGACAGCGACTGTGAAATCCTGCTTCCCATGTATTTTGAATACGGAACGGAGATGTTCAAGAAACTGGATGCGGAATTTGCCTGCGTGATCTACGACGGAAGAAATGACGAGTGGATCGCTGCAAGAGACCCCATCGGAATAAGACCTCTTTATTACACATTTGATAAGGGCGGCAGCATAATCTTCGCCAGTGAACCCAAGAGCCTTATGCCTCTGACCGAGGAGCAGATCTATCCTTTCCCTCCCGGCCATTATTATAAAGACGGCAAGTTTACCTGTTTCAACAATATTGCTAAGTCTGACAAGGTGATCACCGACGATCTTGAGACCGTTTGTGCAAACATTAAAGAAAAGCTTATTGCAGGCGTAGAAAAAAGGCTTATCGCGGATGCTAAAGTCGGTTTCCTCCTTTCCGGCGGACTTGATTCATCCCTTGTATGCAGCATTGCCGCAAGAAAATCCGATAAGCCCATCCGTACATTTGCGATCGGCATGAACGAAGATGCCATCGATCTTAAATATGCCAAGCAGACCGCTGATTTCCTCGGTGCGGACCACACCGAAGTCATCATTACCAAGGAAGACGTTCTCGAAGCACTTCCCAAGGTAATTCATCTTCTTGGAACTTACGACATCACAACCATAAGAGCTTCAATGGGAATGTATCTCCTCTGCAAAGCAATCCACGAGCAGACTGATATCAGAGTTATCCTGACCGGTGAGGTTTCGGATGAGATCTTCGGATATAAGTACACCGATTTCGCACCCAGTGCAGAGGCTTTCCAGGCTGAAGCGGAGAAGAGAGTAAGCGAGCTTCATATGTACGACGTACTCCGCGCCGACAGATGTATCTCAGTAAACTCACTTGAGGCAAGAGTTCCTTTCGGAGATCTGGATTTTGTAAAGTATTGCATGTCCATCGATCCCGAGATGAAACGCAACCATTACAACAAGGGTAAATATCTCCTTCGTCACGCTTTCGAAGGCGGAGATTACCTTCCCGATGAGATCCTTATGCGTGAGAAGGCAGCTTTCTCCGATGCGGTAGGCCATTCCATGGTGGATCACCTCAAGGAATACGCAGAAAAGCAGTATACCGAAGAGGAATTCTTGGAAAAATCCAAGAAATACACTCATGCACGTCCTTTCACCAAAGAATCTCTCCTTTACAGAGAAATTTTTGAGAAGTTCTATCCCGGTCAATCCCGCATGGTTAAAGACTTCTGGATGCCCAACAAGGAGTGGGAGGGATGCAATGTTAACGATCCTTCCGCAAGAGTACTTTCCAACTACGGGGCAAGTGGTGTATAACATCTTGGGTTAAATTTTTAGGCAGGTAGGAATATATGACGAAATATATCTTTGTTACAGGCGGTGTTGTATCCGGCCTAGGAAAAGGAATAACCGCAGCTTCACTGGGAAGACTTCTTAAAGCAAGAGGCCTCAAGGTCGCTGCCCAGAAGCTTGACCCTTATATCAATGTAGACCCCGGCACCATGAGCCCTTATCAGCATGGTGAGGTTTACGTTACCGAAGACGGAGCGGAGACAGACCTCGATCTCGGACATTATGAGAGATTCATTGATGAGGACCTCAATAAATTTTCGAATCTCACATCCGGAAGAGTATATTGGAACGTCCTCAACCGTGAGAGAAGGGGAGAGTATCTGGGATCGACTGTTCAGATCATTCCTCACATCACCGATGAGATCAAGAATTTCGTCTACAGCGTCGGCAAAAAGACCGAGGCTGATGTTGTCATAACCGAGATCGGAGGAACCGTAGGTGACATCGAGTCACAGCCCTTCATAGAGGCAGTTCGTCAGATCTCTCTTGAAGTTGGAAGAGAGAACAGCCTGTTTATACATGTTACCCTTGTTCCTTTCCTTCACGGATCCGAGGAGCACAAATCCAAGCCCACCCAGCATTCCGTCAAGGAACTCCAGGGAATGGGAATTAATCCCGGTATCCTGATCCTCAGATGCGATGAGCCTCTTGAGGATGAGATCTTCAAGAAGATCGCTCATTTCTGTAATGTTAAGGAAGACTGCGTAATCGAGAACATTACTCTTCCTTTCCTATATGAAGCTCCTCTTATGCTGGAGGATTCCGGATTTTCCAAGATCGTATGCAGAGAACTGGGTATTGAAGCGGGAGAACCCGATCTTGACCATTGGAGAGAGATGGTAGACCGCATCAAGAATCTTAAGAGGACCGCAGTCATCGGCCTTGTAGGAAAATATGTCCAGCTTCATGACGCATATCTGTCTGTAGCTGAGGCTCTTCGCCACGCAGGATATGAGAATGATGCCAAGGTTGAGATCAAGTGGATCGATTCCGAGAAGATCACCGAGGAAAATGCTGAAGAGACATTTAAGGGAATTGACGGTATAATCGTTCCCGGCGGATTCGGCGACAGAGGCATTGAGGGAATGATCACTTCCGCAAAATATGCCAGAACCCACGACGTACCTTATTTCGGGATATGTTTGGGAATGCAGATCGCATGTATCGAGTATGCAAGAAATATACTGGGCTTTGAGGATGCAAACTCCGGAGAATTTGATGAGCTCTGTGCTCACAAGGTAATCGACTTCATGCCCGGACAGAGCGATACCATAAATAAAGGCGGAACCTTAAGACTCGGAGCATACCCTTGTAAGATAAGCGAAGGCTCCAAGATGAAGGAATTCTATGGCGAAGAAGAGATTTCCGAGCGTCACCGCCACAGATATGAATTCAACAATGACTTTAAGGAAGCTTTCGAGAAAGCCGGAGCAACATTTGCGGGTATGTCCCCCGACGGCAAACTCGTTGAGGAGATGGAGATCACCGAAAAAGATTTCTATCTGGGAGTTCAGTACCATCCCGAATTCAAGTCAAGACCCGACAAAGCTCATCCTCTTTTCAAAGGATTCGTAAGGGAGGCATGTAAACGAAATGGCAATTCATGAAGAATGCGGAGTTTTCGGAATAGTCGGAAGCAGGAATAATGATATATCCCGTGACATTTACCACGGACTCTACGCCCTTCAGCACAGAGGGCAGGAAAGTTGCGGTATCGTGGTAAATGATGACGGAGTGTTTGCTACTCACAAAGACCTCGGCCTGGTTGGCGAGGTCTTTTCCGAGACTGAACTTAATTCTCTTCCCGGGGGCTGCATGGCCATCGGCCATGTAAGATACGGAACCACCGGAGGAAATATCACAAGCAACATCCAGCCCATGGTGGTCAGCCATCAGAAGGGAAATCTGGCTCTTGCACATAACGGAAATCTGGCAAATTCACTGGATCTTCGCGATTCATTGGAGCTTTCCGGTGCCATTTTCCATTCCACCAGCGATACAGAGACCATCTGTTACATGATCACCAGGGAAAGACTTAAGACAAGCAGCATAGAGAAAGCGGTCTTAGGTGCGGTTAAATATCTTGATGGGGCATACAGCCTGGTCATGATGTCTTCTACCAAACTTCTTGCAGTCAGGGATCCTCAGGGATTCAGACCCCTTTGCTACGGTAAGAGGGAGGACGGAAGCTTTGTGGTCGCTTCCGAAAGCTGTGCCCTGAATGCGGTGGGTGCTGACTTTGTAAGAGACATAGAGCCCGGTGAGATGTTGGTCTTCCAGGCTGATAAACCGTTTTCTGAGCCCGTTTCCTACAAAGATAACTGCGGTGGCAAAAAAAGTCCCTGTATTTTTGAATATATCTATTTTGCAAGACCCGATTCTGTGATAGATTGTATAGCGGTGCATGATACGAGAGTCATGGCAGGAAAGATCCTTGCCAGAGAATATCCCGTAGAAGCCGATGTTGTAGTCGGAGTACCCGATTCCGGACTTGATGCAGCCATAGGTTATTCGAGAGAAAGCGGAATCCCCTACGAGATCGGACTTGTTAAGAATAAATATGTGGGCAGAAGCTTTATTGCTCCTTCACAGGATCAGAGAACCGATACGGTCAGAATAAAGCTCAGTCCCGTAAAAAGCGTCCTTGAAGGAAAAAGGGTGGTACTTATAGACGATTCCATCGTAAGAGGAACCACCAGTAAGAGGATCATTAATCTCCTCAGGGAAGCCGGCGCCAAGGAGATTCATTTAAGAATCTCATCACCGCCCTTCAGACATCCCTGCTTCTACGGAGTAGATATCGATTCCGAGGACAAGCTTATCGCAAACCATCATACACCCGATGAAATAGCCGCTCTTACCGGAGCCGATTCCATAGGATTTCTTCCTATAGAGAGTTTGGAAGAAATGAGTGGTGTTAAGTCTTTCTGCAGCGCATGCTTTGACGGAGATTATCCTACAAAGATCCCGTCGGATCCCAGGAAGGACAGATTCGAGAAAAAACTTTCGGAGGTCAGGTAATGATTTACAAGGGGAAGATAAGAAAACTGATAATGTCGGACGGCAGTGAATATGTCGGATACGGTTTTGGAGAAGATACGGGCAACAGAGTATGCGAGCTCGTGTTCAATACTTCTCCCGTGGGTTATCAGGAGATTATGTCCGACCCTTCATACACCGATCAGTTCGTTACCATGGCCTATCCTCTTATAGGTAATTACGGAATCAACGAAGACGATTACGAAACCAAGCGTCCTACCATCGGTGGTTTCGTAGTCAGAGATTATAACGATCTTCCTTCCAATTTCAGGAGCGACAAGACTTTCTCACAGACTCTCAAAGAACTGGGAATCCCCGGCATCACCGGAGTCGATACCAGAGAGATCGTTCGTAAGATCAGAGACGTAGGTACGAGAAAAGCCCTTATCACAGACGAATCCACTACCCTTGAAGAGGGACTTAAGATATTGGAAGAGACTCAGATGGGACACGATCAGGTTCCCAGAGTGAGCCGTCCTCTCATTGAGAAATATATTTCGGTAAACGCAAAATATCATATTGCCGCAATTGATTTCGGAATGAAAGAAAACATCTTACGTTCTTTCTTCGGAAAAAATTGCAGTGTCACAGTATTCCCCTGGAATGTAACCGCTGAGGAAGTTGAGGCAGTAAAGCCCGACGGAATCTTCCTTTCAAACGGTCCCGGGGATCCCGAGGATGTTAAGGAAGCCATTGAGCTTGTAAAGACCCTTCGCGGAAAATATCCCATTTTCGGAATCTGCCTCGGTCATCAGATCATTTCTCTTGCCTGCGGAGCCAAGACTTATAAGCTTAAGTTCGGACACCGCGGCGGAAACCATCCCGTTAAAAATCTGGAAACAGGTAAAATAGATATTACTTCGCAGAACCATTCCTACGCAGTGGATGAGAATTCGCTGGACGGAACGGGTCTTGTTGTCACACATAAAAATCTCCTGGACGGAACCGTAGAGGGAGTTAAGTGTGAGAAGGATAAGATCTTCAGCGTGCAGTATCACCCGGAGAGCTCACCCGGACCGCACGACAGCTCATACCTGTTTGATGAATTTCTTAAACTGATGGATTAATGACGAAGGATACTGAAAGATGCCTAAGAGAACAGATATAAAGAAAATACTTGTAATCGGATCAGGCCCCATTGTCATCGGACAGGCTGCCGAATTTGACTATGCGGGAACCCAGGCCTGCCTTGCACTCAAGGAAGAAGGCTATGAGGTCATTCTGTGCAACTCAAACCCCGCAACCATCATGACCGATACCTCAGTTGCGGACAGGGTTTATATGGAGCCTCTCAATCTGGAATATGTTGCGAGGATAATCAGAACCGAGCGTCCCGATGCTATTCTTCCCGGAATCGGCGGACAGACCGGACTTAACCTTGCGATGCAGCTTGAGAAAAAAGGAATCCTTGCAGAGTGCAGATGCGAACTTCTGGGCACCGATTCCGACAGTATCGAGATGGCTGAGGACAGAGAAGAGTTCAAAGAGCTCTGCGAAAGACTCGGAGAGCCTGTTCTTCCTTCAATAGTCGTTCACAGCATCGAAGAGGGAAAAGCCGCAGCAGAAGAGATTGGCTATCCCGTAGTACTTCGTCCCGCATTTACCCTCGGCGGAACCGGCGGCGGATTTGCGGATAATGAAAAAGAACTTGTTGAGCTTCTTGCAGCGGGACTTGAACTTTCACCCGTTAGCGAAGTTCTCGTAGAAAAGAGTGTTAAAGGCTATAAGGAGATCGAGTACGAAGTAATACGTGATGCGAACGATACCGCCATCACCGTATGTAACATGGAAAACCTCGATCCCGTAGGAATCCATACCGGTGACTCCATCGTTGTATGTCCTTCCCAGACCCTTACCGATAAAGAGTATCACATGCTCCGTGACTCAGCTCTCAAGCTCATCAGAGCTTTGAAAGTATGCGGCGGATGCAATGTTCAGTTTGCCCTCGACCCCAAGTCTTTCCAGTATTATCTGATCGAGGTTAACCCCAGAGTATCCAGATCCTCGGCACTTGCTTCCAAGGCATCCGGATATCCCATCGCAAGAGTATCTGCCAAGATAAGTGTCGGATATCATCTCGAAGAGATTCAGCTTGCAAATACTCCTGCATGTTTCGAGCCCGCACTTGATTACATCGTAACCAAGATGCCCAGATTCCCCTTTGATAAATTCACCGATGCAAATCAGAGCCTCGGCACACAGATGAAGGCTACCGGCGAGACCATGAGTATAGGCAGATGCTTTGAGGAAAGCCTTCTTAAGGCAGTCAGAAGCCTTGAGTGCGGAACCGTTCATCTGTTCATGAGCAAGTTCTCCGATATGAGCGTAGACGAGCTTTGGGAGCCCGTTCTTAAGATGACCGGCGACCGTATCTATGCAATTGCGGAACTTCTTCGCAGAGGGGTTAAGCCTTCCGAGATTTCTTCAAGAACCGGAATCGACATGTTCTTCCTTGATAAGATCTCCAATATTATCGACGAAGAAAGTATTCTTTTTGATCATAAGAATGACCCGGGGGCACTTAAAGAAGCCAAGAGAATGGGCTTCTCCGATGTGGAGATAGCTTATATCTGGGGCATTACCGAGAAGGAAGTATTCGATCTGAGAAAAGAAAACGGAATCTTCCCCGTTTACAAGATGATCGATACCTGTGCTTCCGAGTTTGAAAGCTATGTACCTTATTTCTACTCCACTTACGAGGGAGAGAACGAATCCAAGATTTCTGATAAGCCTAAGGTTATCGTACTCGGAGCAGGTCCCATCAGAATCGGACAGGGTGTCGAGTTCGACTACTCAACCGTTCATGCCGTTAAGACCATCAAGGATTCAGGTTTCGAGGCAATCGTCATCAACAACAACCCCGAAACTGTTTCCACCGATTACACAACTTCCGACAAGCTCTATTTCGAGCCTCTGTGCGTGGAAGACGTAATGAACATCATAGAGCTTGAAAAACCCGAGGGAGTTATCGCTACTCTCGGAGGACAGACTGCGGTCAATCTGGCCGAGCCTCTTCATGCCCGCGGAGTTAAGCTGATCGGAACCGACTGCGATGCCATCGATAAGGCAGAGAACCGCGACAGTTTTGAAAAACTTCTCGAGGATCTTGAGATTCCCGAGCCCAAGGGACTTGCGGTTACCAATATCGAAGACGGCGTAAAAGCTGCCGAGTCCATCGGATATCCCGTTCTTGTCCGCCCCAGCTTCGTCCTCGGCGGAAGAGCAATGCAGATCGTATCCAAGGAAAAGGATCTGAGAACCTATCTCCAGACTGCGGTTGAGATCGATGAGGACAGACCCGTACTCGTAGACAGATACATCAGCGGTAAGGAACTTGAGGTTGATGCTATCTGTGACGGAACAGACGTATTCATCCCCGGAATCATGGAACTGGTTGAGAGAACCGGTATCCACTCCGGAGACTCCATAAGCGTATATCCCACCTTCAGCGTATCCGATAAGGTCAAAGAGACCATCAAGGATTACACCAAGAAGCTGGGTCTCGGAATCGGAATTAAGGGACTTTTCAACATCCAGTTCATCTGTGATAAGAACGAAGATGTATTCATAATAGAGGTTAATCCCAGATCTTCCAGAACCGTTCCTTTCCTTTCAAAGGCAACCGGATTCCCTCTTCCCGATATCGCCACAAGAGTAAGCCTCGGCATCTCTCTTAAGGAACAGGGTATCACCGACATGACCCCCGCACCCGGAGAGAAGTGGTTTGTAAAGGCTCCCGTATTCTCATTCTCCAAGCTTTCGGGAATGGATGCATATCTCTCACCCGAGATGAAGTCCACCGGAGAAGCTATCGGATACGATAAGCTCCTTCACCGTGCTATGTACAAGGCACTTGTTGCTTCCGGCATCAAGCTTCAGAATTACGGAACAGTTACCTTCACACTTGCTGATGAGGACAAGGAAGAAGCACTTCCTCTCGCAAAGCGTTTCTATGACATGGGCTTCAATATCGAAGCTACCACAATGACCGCACTTTATTTCAAAGATCACGGCATCAGATGCAGACTTCGCCATAAACTCAGCGAGGGAAGCACCGAGATCCTGGATTCCATCAGTGCAGGTTATGTAAGTTATGTAATCAACACCAGAGCAATTCTTTCGGGCGTACATTACGAAGATGGTGTTGCAATCAGAAGATGTGCGAGTGAACACCGTATCACCACATTTACATCCCTTGATACCGTCAAGGTTCTCCTTGATGTTCTTGAGGAAATGACCATCGGCGTGTCACCTATCTGATTGCCAAATCCGCCTGTATATCGTAAAATTGTCCTAAGTATGGCTTTTTAGTTTTTTCTTATGTTTATGGGGACAAAGTAACATGGCGGAATGGATCATTGTAGTTGATGACGATACCAGCAATCTTAAGATGGCAGGTCACATCTTAAGTAAGGCCAATATGCGTGTTACTGCGCTCAGATCCGGACAGGCTCTTCTTGACTATGTCAGCGAGAAGGGGTTTCCGGATCTTATTCTTTTGGACATAAACATGCCCGAAATGGACGGTTTCGAAACTCTGATGAGACTTCGCGGTTATGAGAACGAGCTCGGAAGAGAAGAGATTCCCGTAATATTCCTGACTGCGGATGACACACCCGATACCGAGACCATGGGATTTGAGGTGGGTGTCTCCGACTATATCAAGAAACCTTTCGACCCTGAGGTTCTTCTCAGGCGTATCAATAACATTCTCTCCAATCGTGAGAAAATGCTCAACCTTAAGGCTGAGGCATCGACGGATAAGTTTACGGGCTTTCTGAACAAGATGTCCGGCAAAACCGAATATACCAAGATCTGCAAGACGAATGATGGTACTCTTCTTATGATTGACCTTGATTCGTTTAAGCTCGTCAACGATATATACGGCCACGACATGGGCGACAGAGTGCTTATAAGCTTTGCCGGTATCCTTACACGTGTACTTCCGGAAGGCAGTGTCTGTGCGAGAATGGGCGGAGATGAGTTCGAAGCTTTCGTCCCCGGAGTTACCGATGAAGCGTCGGTTGCGGGCTTTTCCGAAGCCATAAATGCGGAAATGATAAGGGAAGCGAAGGAAATGATGGGCGAAGACATGGAGATTCCCCTCGGTGCTTCCTTTGGCGTGATCTTTGTGCCCGAGTATGGCAGAGATTATGACACTCTTGAAAAGCTTGCAGACAAGGCCGTTTACACCGTGAAGCAGCACGGGAAGCACGGCTATTCTATATATTCCGGTACCGGAACGGACGATGATGACGATGCTGCGGCCACGGATATCCATACGGTTTCCAAGATCCTTGATGAGCGCTCCATTCCAAACAATGCACTCTGCCTTGATAAGGATTCGTTCCTCTATGTATACCGTTACATCATGCGTTATCTGATGCGTAATCAGGGTACCGCATGTAAGGTTCTCATTGACCTGGAGCATGCCGGTGATATTTCGGACGATACTTTCAGGGAACTGTGCGAGAGTTTCGGAGAGCATATCGGTGAATCGCTGAGAAAATCCGACCTGTTCATGAAGAGCAGGTTTAACAGATATTTTGTTCTTTTGTCCGATATCCGTGAAGACTACATCGATAAGGTTGTCGGAGAACTTATAAGAGAATGGAACACAAAACATCCGGATGTTCTCACAATCTCATATGAGACCGAATTTGTCGGAACGGAAGAAAGTGATAAGCACGATCATGAAGTAAGGATCGCAGTTGTTGATGATGACACTGCTAATCTTCAGGTTGCGGGTCATATCCTGAGTAAGAACGGTTTCTATGTAACTGCTCTTAAATCCGGTCAGGCACTTTTGGATTATCTGGAAAAAACAATTCCGGATGCCATACTTCTTGATATCAAGATGCCTGTGATGGACGGCTTTGAAACCATGAGAAGGCTTCGGAGCATGGAAAGAAAGTATTACGACATTCCTGTCATATTCCTGACTGCGGATGAAAGTGAAGAAGCGGAAAAACAGGGACTCTCACTGGGAGCGATGGATTTTATCAAGAAGCCTTTTGTTCCGGAGATTCTTCTTCTGAGAGTCAGACACATCATTGAACTTGTCAGACTGCAGAGATCTCTTTCAAACGAAGTCGAAAGAAAGACCAGGGAAAACAACACGCTTTTCCTGCATGTCGTTGAGGCACTTGCCGAATCCATCGATGCAAAGGATACATATACGAACGGTCACTCCGGAAGAGTTGCTTATTATTCCAGAGAGATTGCCAAGAGATACGGATACCGTGATAAGAAGCTGGAAGATATTTATATGCTGGGGCTTCTGCACGATGTAGGCAAGATAGGAATTCCGGATGCCATAATCAACAAACCCGGGAAGCTTACGGATGAGGAATTCGAGATCATCAAGACTCATCCCGTGAAGGGAGCCAAGATACTCGAGACCATCGAAGAAATGCCGCTTCTTGCCACCGGAGCCAGATGGCACCACGAAAGATTCGGCGGCGGAGGATATCCGGACGGACTTGTGGGAGAAGCTATTCCGGAGGAAGCAAGGATAATCGCGGTTGCCGATTCCTATGATGCAATGAGCAGCCACAGAAGTTACAGGGACGTCCTTGCGCAGGACGTTATCCGGGCAGAGATCATCAAGGGCAGAGGAACACAGTTTGATCCTGTTTTTGCGGACATCATGGTCCAGATGATCGACGAAGATACGCAGTACAATATGAGGGAAAAAGACGAGCAGGTCAGATGACCTGTGAGTCGCAAGTTTTATAAGGGGATTCTTATGAGTCGGGGGAATGAAGAAAATGAGGTTTTTAAATCCTCACACATGACGCTGCTTTTGTGTTTTACCGTCTTTGCGGTTATACTCATCGGCGAATCTATTTTGCTGGGATGGGAAAGATGGGCACTTGTCCTTGTTGTGGCAGGACTGATCGGCGCATGGGTAATGCATATCCAGCAGCTTCTTGCACCTGTTGCAAGACTGTGGATATATGCTGCAATGATGATGATCGTGTACTTCTTCTACGGTACACATCTGACCAGCACTTTTGATGCTGCTCTTATCATGGTTGTGGTCATAATGATCTATACCATCACCTGCGTAAGACAGCTCATATGGGTCTGTCAGGCCACTTTCTATGTAACATTCGCTTACGATATTCTCGTGCTGTTAACAGAAGGAGAACAATTTGACGCGCTTTCCGTAACGAGAGCGGGTCTTCATATTCTTGTGGTTACCATGGCCGGATGGATCGGCAGGATGATCATCGATAACTGGACCGGGGTCACCAAGCGCACGAGCAAAGAGATCGAAGAACTCAAAGGAGCGACTGAAAGACTCGACAATTTCCTTGCGAATGTGTCGCACGAGATCAGAACTCCCGTCAATGCGGTTATAGGACTCACTGCGGTCATCGAAAAAGATGAACTTCCCGACGGTGCTCAGGCCAATATACGTGCCATATCCGAGGCGGGTCACAGAGTAAGCGAGCAGATAAGCGATATTCTGGATTTCACCGAGATCGATATGGGCAAGCTTGCGGTCACAAGAGAAACATACATGATAGATTCTCTTGTCAACGATCTGCTGGTCCAGCTTTCCTTTACGGAAAATTACGGTCTGGATCTTATCGTGGACATGGACACACATATTCCGTCGGAACTTGTGGGTGACGGAAGCAAGATCAAGAAGATACTCTGGCACCTTATCGGTAACGGATACAAGTTCACCAAAGAGGGCGGAGTATACGTACATATCTATCACGTAAAAAGAGATTACGGAATCAATCTGGTTCTGGAAGTCAAAGATACCGGTATCGGAATGACGGAGCTGGAGATAGAGCGTGCTTATGAGAAGTTCTATCAGTCCGACGCGGGCAAGACCAGAACTGCGGGCGGACTGGGACTTGGCATTCCCATCATCAGCGGATTTACCAGAGCCATGGACGGCGTTCTTGCAATAGAAAGCGATCTGGGAGAAGGCACCACGGTTCGAGTAAGTATCCCCCAGGGAGTGGAAAATGAGACGCCCTGCCTTGCTGTCAAAGACAGAGATAACTGCGTTGTCGTCGGTTTCCTGGGCTTTATGACTACCGGACATCAAAGCGTTAGAGACTTCCATATGGAGATGGTAAATCATCTTGCCGGAGGCCTTGGAATAAGCTTTAAGAGAGTGCAGTCAAGAGAAGAGCTTGAGAAGGTGATCCGAGGTGAAAATGTAAGTCATCTTTTCGTAGGAACCGGTGAGTATCTCGAAAACAGAGAATACATCGACAAGATTGCATCAGAGATGAACGTTGCGGTCGTTGCCGACAGAGGATTCAACGGAGCTGTGGGAAGAGGAGTACAGCTTCTTCCGAAGCCTTTCTACGGAGCTCAGGTTGTCAATTTCCTGAATCATACATTCGACGGAAATGAAGAAAGCTGCGAAGAGAGAATGACCTGCCCCGGACTTAAGGTGCTTGTTGTCGATGATGAGCCCATGAACCTTCTGGTTGCGAGAGGTATCTTCGAGACATATGGCATGGAAGTTTCCACTGCCTCAAACGGTCCCGAAGCCATCGAGATGTGCAGTTCGGAAGATTATGCGCTTGTTTTCATGGATCACATGATGCCGGAGATGGACGGCGTTGAGGCGATGAAGAGAATAAGATTCAACGCATCCAGATTCAGAAAAGAGATCTGCATCGTTGCACTCACCGCAAATGCCATCTCTTCCGCTAAGGAGATGTTCCTTTCGGAAGGCTTCGACGGTTTCATTCCCAAACCTATAGAGATAAGTGAACTTGAGAGAGTGCTCAGAAGAGTTCTTCCCAAGTCTGCCATCGTATTTGAAAAGGTCGAACTGCCCGGCAAGAAGGATTCCGTCAAACAGGCTGCGGTTAAAAAGGAAAAGGGCATCATGAGTCTTTCCGCCGCCTCATCACCTGCTTCATCCGTCTCACTTCCCGGCGAACTTATGCAACTCAGGGAAGCAGGCGTCGAGCCCGAGGACGGACTTAAATACTGCAGAGGCGATATAGAATTTTACAAAACCCTGCTTCTTGAATATGCCAAGAATGTATCCAAGAAGATTGCGGAGCTTAAAAAGTATTACGAAACCGAAAATTGGAATGATTATTCCATAAGAGTTCATGCGGTTAAGAGTACTTCCAAGATGATAGGTGCGGCCGACTTGTCCGGACTTGCCAAATATCTTGAAGAGGTTGCCAAGGCGGGCGACAGTGAAAAGATAGAAGAAAAGCATGCTTCCTTCATGGAAAGCTACGAGACACTTATGCGCAAAATCAATTCCTGCCTGGGAGCCGAGGGCAGCGACCCTGCTGCGGGACGCGGAGACGGCGATACGGATAATTCACCCGATGATGACGACGAGATCATGGAGTTTGCACCGGAGGGCGAAAAATGAAAAAACGTGCCAAGAAATTATATGACGAAGTAATAAGCCCCGGCAGAAGCTTCCAGGAGAAACTGTTTATCATTCTCACCTGGCTTGCCGAGATTGCGGTTGTCCTTGCCCTTATCTGCGATTTCTTTATCGGTGAGAGTATTCAGGAGACCCTGTCCTTATTTGCAGCATCCCTGCTCACCCCTTTTGTGATAGTGATCTCGGTCCGCAAAAAGAAAACGGATATAGGTGCTTTGTTTGTGGCAATGAGCATAGTGTTCATACTGCTGCCCATAGCATATTTCTACGGAGGAGGTCTGACCGGCGGTTCTAATATCTGGATCGTTGTTTCGTTCCTGTATATAGGCCTTCTGCTTAAGAGCGTACCCAGAAGAATCATGATGATCATGCTTACTCTTCTGACCATTGCAGAGTATACCGTGGAATTCTGGTGTCCGGAACTGACCGTGCCACATACGCGTCCTGTCTGGTATGCGGACTCTTCGGTATCGGTACTTCTGGTAGGCTTCCTGGTATATGCCGTTGTCTATATCATGACTAAGATCTTCCAGTGGGAGAATGAGCGTGCCATAGAACAGGCCAAAGAGATAGAGGAACTCAATAAGGCTCAGAGCAGATTCTTCTCCAGCATGAGCCATGAGATCAGAACTCCCATCAATACCATCATCGGTCTTAATGAGATGATCCTAAGGGAAGACATCTCCGACGAAGTGGCTGATGATGCGAGAAACGTTCGCTCCGCATCCAAGATACTTCTTTCCCTTATCAACGACATACTTGATATGTCCAAGATAGAATCCGGCAAGATGGATATCGTAATTCAGCCCTATGATGTGGGCGCGATGTTCTCGGACATCGTTAATATGATCTGGATCAGGGCAAGTGAAAAAGGGCTCAAATTCTCCATCGATGTGGATCCCGCACTTCCCTCCAGCCTTGTATCCGATGAGGTCAGAATAAAGCAGATACTCATCAACCTTCTGAACAATGCGGTTAAGTACACGGAAGAAGGAAGCGTAACTCTTTCGATCCATTGCAATAAGACAAAGCCCAATAAGGTGCTTGTCACATATTCGGTTGAAGATACGGGAATCGGTATCCGCAAAGAGAGTATCCCGCTCCTCTTTGATGCATTCAGACGTGAAGACAGAAATCATAACAGATATATCGAAGGAACCGGCCTCGGTCTTTCCATCGTAAAACAGCTTGCGGATCTCCTTGGCGGTGATATATCCGTCAACAGTATATATACCAAGGGATCAACGTTTGTCTTTACCCTTGAGCAGGAGATTGCAGACGAAAGAGCCCTCGGTAAATACGAACCTGCCAGATTTAAGGGCGCCCGTAAGCATGAATATCATCAGACCTTTGAAGCTCCTTCCGCCAAGGTTCTTCTGGTTGACGACAATACCGCTAACCTCATGGTTGCAACCAAACTTCTCAGGGATACCAAGGTTCAGGTGTCAGCCGCAGAAAGCGGTGCGGAAGCACTCAGGCTTACTGCAGAGGAGCATTTCAATGTGATCCTTATGGACCATATGATGCCGGATATGGACGGTATCGAATGTCTCCATGCCATCAGGGAACAAAGAGGCGGACTTAACAGGGAGGTTCCCATAGTCGCCATGACCGCAAATGCGGGCAGCGAAAATCAGGCTCTATACAGAAGAGAAGGTTTTGACGGATATCTTCTCAAGCCTTTCGAGGCTGTTGAACTGGAGAAGACCATCATTGATTTTCTTCCCGAGGATATCGTTACCATCGAGGATGAGGGACTTCGCTCCGAAACCGATAAGATAGTCAGGGCATCCAGGAAAAAGATACCGATCCTTGTTACCACGGACAGTATCTCGGATATTCCCAGAAGCCTGCTAAAGTCTCTCAAAATACCCATTGTGCCTTACAAGGTCTATACCGCAAAGGGCGTGTTCTATGACGGGGTAGAGGCTGAAGGTGATGTCATCTTGAAATATCTGGACAAAAAGGATGTTGTTGCAAGAAGTGAAGCTCCCGACACCGCGGATTATGAGGCTTTCTTTGCGGAGCAGCTTTCCTACGCTCAGAACATAATTCACATCTCTACGTCCAAAAATACCAGCCGCGGTTACGAGAAGGCGTGCGAGGCGGCGGTTTCTTTTTACAATGTATTCGTATTCGATTCGGGAAGCTTGTCCAGCGGAGCCGGCATAATGACGCTTGCCGCAAAAGCCCTGGTGGATGGCGGAATGACCGATATCAAGGCATTAACAAGAGAGCTTGAAAAGAAAAAGAGTAAGATCAATTCGGGCTTTATCATGGATACCACCGAGTATCTGTACCGCGGCGGAAGATTGTCCGAAACCGCATATAAGATCACCAATGCGTTTATGTTCCATCCCGTCATCCAGATGAAGAACGGATATATGAAGGTCGGAAGGGTCATTATAGGCGGACGTAACAGATCCAGGGAGAAATACATAACCGGAACTCTGAGCAATCCCTCGGATATCGATACTTCGGTACTGTTCATCACCTATGTAGGAATGAAGAAGGCTGAGATTGATGAGATCAAGGAAAGGGTACTTAAGATAGTTCCCTTCGAGGTGGTATACTGTCAGAAGGCAACGTCCGCAATAGCCATAAACTGCGGACCGGGAACATTCGGACTTCTGTTCAGCAGGAAATAAGGAGACCCATATGGGATTATTCAAATCAAAAGCAGCTTCGAACCTGGATATGATCATGGCGCGTATCGATATGAACATGTCCAATAATTACAAGGATGCGGCTCAGCTGAATTACAAGGAGCTGACGGACGCATTTTCGGAGGCTGTTTCCGGGAACGGATTAAAGCCCAAAGAAAAGCCGGTCTATGAGGCCAAGGTCGAAGAATACGGTCTGAAACTCAAGGGGTATACCCATAAGGACCAGCAGCCCTATTGGCACTGAAAACACATGAAAATGCTTAAAAGGAAGGCGGGATTGCCTTCCTTTTTTCATTGAGAGAAAGGGGCTTTTGTGGTATTATTTAAGTTGGTTTTTTGTGCAGGATAAACACAAATGGGGATTGAATAGGAGGCCGGATATGAAGAGAATCGGAATGCTTACAAGCGGCGGTGACTGTCAGGCTCTTAACGCGGCAATGAGAGGTGTGGTCAAGACCATAGCTCACAGTGGCCAGGAAGTAGAGATCTACGGCTTTATAGACGGATATAGGGGACTTATCTACGGAAATTTCCGCATGCTCACGGGCAAGGACTTTTCCGGAATCCTTACAAAGGGCGGAACCATCCTGGGCTCCTCCAGAACTCCTTTTAAGACCATAACCGAACCGGATGAGAACGGCCTTGATAAGGTCGAAGCAATGAAGCAGAACTACTACAAGCTTAAGCTTGACTGCCTTGTTGTTCTCGGCGGAAACGGATCTCATAAGACCGCAAACCTTCTCAGCGAAGAAGGACTCAATATAGTTACACTTCCCAAGACCATAGACAACGATCTGTGGGGAACCGATATGACCTTCGGATTCCAGAGTGCCGTTGATATCGCAACACAGGCCATCGACTGCATTCATACCACCGCAGCTTCCCACGGAAGAGTATTCATCGTTGAAGTCATGGGACATAAGGTGGGATGGCTTACCCTCAATGCCGGAATGGCAGGAGGCGCGGATATCATTCTGATCCCCGAGATTCCCTATGACATCAAGAAGATAGTGGCCAAGATCGAGGAGAGAGAAAAAGGCGGCAGTAAATTCACCATAATTGCCGTTGCGGAAGGCGCAATATCCAAAGATGTTGCCGCAATGTCCAAGAAGGACAGGAAGAAACAGGCGGAGAAATCCAAGTATCCTTCGGTTTCCTATGAGATAGCTGCCCAGATTCAGGAGAAAACCGGGCGTGAAGTAAGAGTCACCGTTCCCGGACATACCCAGAGAGGCGGAAGTCCCTGCCCTTACGACAGAGTATTTGCCACCAGACTCGGAGCCGAGGCGGGCGAGCTCATACTCAACAACGAATACGGATTCATGGTCGGTTACAGGAATCGTGAGATCGTAAAGGTTCCTCTCGATAAGGTAGCCGGCAAGCTTAAATATCTCGATCCCGATGCAAGTATCATCAAAGAGGCAAAGCTCACGGGAATATCTTTCGGAGATTGATAAATGTCCTATACTGCTCTTTATCGTAAATTTCGTCCGACCAACCTCTCTGAGGTTAGAGGTCAGGATCATATAGTAACGACGCTGCGCAATCAGCTGAAGAATTCCAGGATCGGTCATGCGTACCTGTTTACCGGAACGAGAGGAACAGGTAAGACTTCCATAGCCAAGATCCTTGCAAGAGCTGTTAACTGCGAGCATCCGACGGATGACGGTCCCTGCGGTGAATGCGATTCATGCAGATCCATAGCGGACGGTTCGTCACTGAATGTTTATGAGATCGATGCCGCATCCAACACCGGTGTCGACGGCGTCAGAAATATCATCGAGGGTATCACATATCGTCCTACTCTCGGTAAATACAAAGTGTATATCATCGACGAGGTTCATATGCTTTCGGAGTCGGCTTTTAATGCACTCCTTAAGACACTGGAGGAACCTCCCGAATGGGCAATATTCATTCTGGCAACCACGGAAGTACATAAGCTTCCCGCAACCATCCTTTCCAGATGCCAGAGATACGATTTCAAACGTATCAAGATCGATACCATCGTAGGCAGAATGAAGGAGCTCCTTGAGGCTGAAGGAAGAGAAGCCGATGATAAGGCACTGAGATACATTGCAAGAAAAGCCGACGGTTCCATGAGAGACGCTTTGTCGCTCCTTGATCAGGCAATAGCATTCCAGTCCGACGGTCCGCTTTCTTATGACAAGACCCTTGAGGTTCTGGGTGCGGTGGATACGGAAGTGTTCAGCAGACTCTACAGAGGAATCCTTAACAGAGACACTTTGCAGTGTGTCAGCATAATTGATGAGATGACCATGCAGGGCAAGGAACTTACCCAGTTCGTTACGGATTTTGTATGGTATCTCAGAAACATCATGCTGGTGGTCGCATCACCGGACACAGCCAGAATGATAGATATCTCTTCGGAGAATATGGTTAGGCTGCGCGAAGATGCGGGAATGAGCGAACTCGATCCCGTTATCAGATATATAAGGATCTTCTCGGAGCTGACTTCACAGATAAGATACGCTTCGCAAAAGAGAGTATATGTGGAGATTGCATTCATCAGATGCTGCGAGCCGAGAATGGCGATCAAGGATCCCGAGTCGCTCACGGACAGAGTCCTGGCCCTTGAAAAGAGGATAGAAGACGGAAACTTCGCATTCAGACCTTCTCAGGGATCTGCTCCCGGCGAGGCTACGGTGATACGTGAAGACATAAAGATGCCGGAAGCCCCCAAGGCACTTCCCGACGATGTGAGGAAGCTCATAGAAAACTGGCCCAAGATAATCACCGAGTGTTCCAATGATATGCCGGGAATGAAGATCTGTAAGCCTGTTTTGGGAGATGACGGAAAGCTGGTTCTTTATTTTCCTGCGGGGGATATGTCCGCAAGGATCATGAACAACGAAGCCCAGCGACATGACCTGAATGAGATTTTTGAGAACCATGCAGGAGCATCGGTTGATTTTTCCATTAAAGAGACCGAGAGCGAAGAAATCTTCGAATCCGGATTGTATGATCTCAGAAATATGGTAAAACCCGGTACAGTAAACGTACCGATAGATACAGAAGAAGATACGGAGGAATTTTAAATGGCAAAACACGGAGGATTTCCCGGCGGCGGAATGCCCGGAAACATGGCTAATCTGATGAAGCAGGCTCAGCGTATGCAGCGTCAGATGGAAGAGGGCAGAAAAGAACTTGAGTCCACCGAGTTCACCGGTTCTGCGGGCGGAGATGCCGTTAAGGTAACAATAAACGGAGCACGCGATGTCCTTTCCATTTCACTTGATAAGGATATTGTAGATCCCGATGATGTTGAGACTCTTCAGGATGCTATTCTCGCAGCGATCAAAGATGCAATGGACAAGGCTGACGAAGCGGGCGAGAAGATCATGGGAATGAGCGGAATGCCCACGGGATTATTCTAAATGGAACTTTACAGCGGATATGTTAACAGGCTTGTTTCGGAGCTGGCCGCACTTCCCGGAATCGGGGATAAGTCGGCACAGAGACTTGCTTTTCATATGATCAACATGCCTCCCGAAAAGGTTAAGAGGCTTGCCGATACCATGATCGAGGCAAGGAGCAGGGTTAAATACTGCTCGTGTTGCTATACTCTGACCGATACCGAGACTTGTCCGGTTTGTTCAAATCCCGCAAGAGACCATGCTCAGATAATGGTGGTAGAAGATACCAGAGATATGTCGGCGTATGAGAAAACCCAGAAATACGGCGGTGTATATCATGTTCTTCACGGAGCCATTGCTCCCATGCTGGGTGTCGGTCCCAACGATATCAAGATCAAGGAGCTGGTGGCGAGATGCTCTGACGAAAGTAATCCTGTCAGCGAAGTCATACTTGCAACCAATTCCAGCATCGAGGGTGAAACCACCGCGATGTACATCAGCAAGCTCATTAAACCTCTCGGCGTAAAGGTCACACGTATCGCAAGCGGTGTGCCTGTGGGAGGAGACCTGGAATATATTGATGAGATCACCCTTACACGTGCTTTGGACGGAAGGGTTGAAGTTTAAAAGGAGGAAGTATTATGTCAGTTACTTCAAAAGAATTCGGATGCAGCCGTGACGGAAGAGAGTTGAAGCTCTACACCATCACCGGCAAAAACGGATTGACCGCAACGGTTACCAATCTCGGTGCCATCCTTGTAAGCCTTATTGTTCCCGATGCTCAGGGAAATAAAGAGGACGTTGTTCTCGGATTTGACAAGGCAGACGATTATTACGGAAATCCCTCATTCTTCGGAGCAACCATCGGTCCCAATGCAAACCGTATCGGAAATGCCGAGTATGAGATTGACGGAGTTCATTATGAACTCGATATCAACGATAATGACAGAAACAATCTCCATTCGCATATTGAGAACGGATATCACAAGAGAGTATGGGATGTTGACAATGATGAGAACAGCGTAACTTTCTCCATCGAAGATCCCGCTACCCTTGGATTCCCCGGCAATAAGAGACTTTCAGTTACTTATACCGTAACAGATGACAATGAGCTTAAGCTTCACTATGTGGGAAGCAGCGATGAGAATACCATTCTTAATCCTACCAATCATTCCTACTTCAATCTTGACGGATTCAAGTCCGGAAGCATTGTGGATGAGAAGATTCAGATCGAAGCTGACGAGTTCACTCCCACCGATAACGAGTCAATCCCTACCGGTGAGATTGCATCCGTAAAGGGAACTCCCATGGATCTTACTTCTCCCACCGTTATCAAGGATCATATCGGTGATGATTATGAGCAGCTTAACTATGCCGGCGGATACGATCACAATTTCTGTGTAAGAGGCTATGATGGAACTCTTCGCAAGGTTGCTACGGTATGGGCAGCAAAGAGCTCAAGAGTAATGGAAGTTTATTCCGATCTTCCCGGAGTTCAGTTCTATGCCGGAAACTTCATTGCAGAAGGACAGGTCGGAAAAGAAGGTGCCGTATTCAACAAGAGATACGGTCTTTGCCTTGAGACCCAGTTCTATCCCGATGCAATTCATCACGAGAACTTCCAGAGTCCCGTATTCGGACCCGAGAGAAGTCTCGATACTACCACAATCTACGCATTTAAATAATCCGAAAAATGGCTAAATTTCGCACGATCAAGGGGGGCAGGTCGGACGATCTGTCGCCGGATGATTACAGAAGCAAATTAAAAAAGCACAGAGCGATGAACGCATACAGGACAATGATATTCATTGTCCTGATTCTCGTGCTTATTCTGATCATCTATGCGAGATTTCAGGCCCATGTCTATACCGGTTACGAAGTTCTGTCATCCAGTGAGAGAAATGTTCCCGATTCTCAGACTGATATAAGAATCGGTCACAGTATACTTTCGTACAGCCATGACGGTGCACATTGTATCGATGCCGACGGAAATACTGTGTGGGATCAGGGTTACGAGATGCAGGATATAAGGGTGTCCGAATGTAACGGAACCGTTGCTATCGCTTCCTACAACGGAAGAGAAGTTTATATCCTCAATGAAAAAGAAAAACTGGGAAGCTTCAAGACCAATTTCCCCATAAGAGACGTTGCAGTATCCCAGACCGGAAGAGTGACTCTTGTTTTGAACGGAGGAGACAGTACTCTCATCAATACTTATTCACCCTCCGGTGACATGCTCTACAGCGGTCAGATGCATATGTCGGGAAGCGGATACCCCGTGAGTCTGGCACTTTCTCCTGCGGGAAATCTTCTGTGTGTAAGCTTTATCTATGTTGATGCGGGAACCGTAAAATCCACCATAGCTTTCTATAACCTTACCGAAGTCGGAGACAATTACACCGACTTTTTGGTGAGCAGTTATGACTACACCGATCTGGTAGTCCCTGAGGTAGGTTTCCTTGATGATTCCACTGCCTACGCTGTCGGAGACGAGAGATTCATGATCTATAAGGGTGCCGAACAGCCGGAGTCTGTGGGTGAGCACCTTATTTCCGATGAGATCAGATCCGTGTTTACCGGTAACGGATATTTCGGTCTTGTTTTCAGATCAAACGATGCTGAAGTAAGATACAGGATGGATGTTTACAATACCTCCGATAATCTGGTAGGCAAGTATGATATTGACTTTGAATATACCGATGTTCTGTTTGAGGACAGTGATCTTGTTATATATAACGAATCTACCTGCCTGATCTATACATACAGAGGCAAAGAAAAATATAATGATTCTTTCAGAACGGGTGTAAGGTTGATGATCCCCACGGACAAGGCCTACAGATACGTTCTTTCAACATCTTCATCGGTTGATACGATTCGTCTCAACTGATCGTTTCTATGTGATATTCTCCGATCTTAAGGAAACCGGCAGTGTTTTCGGGGGATTATTGCTCCCAAACAGGCTGACAATCAGGAAACTTACGGTCTTAAAGTAGTTTACGTGGATAAATTGTTTAATTTTCAAGCATTTTATTGTACAATAAAGTGTGTTTTTTTTACATTGAGAAGTAAGAAGGAGAAGTTATGAAAAAGAAAATGACGTTTCGAAAGAAGACTCTTGCCATTTTCCTGACCTTTGCTATGGCAGTTTCTGCACTTTCAGGATGTACCGGCAAGGAGCCCGAGGATCCTACCGTAGAAGCAGGAAATGACGACGAGCTTGAGGTTCCCGAGGTAAAGGGTAAGGAAGAGAGTGTAGGTGCTATCACTCTTCTTGTTCCCAAGGGAATGTCTGCTGATGAAGACGGCAGCGAAAGCTGCGTACTTCTTACCGATGATGAGGATGAAGACAAGTACATCCGCATTCAGGTAGCAGAGAAGGATGAGGCTAAAGAGTATGTAAAGACTCTTATGGAAGAGGATGATCATTATTCCGAAGAAGAGTTCACTATTGCAGATGTTAAGTGGACCGGAGCTTCCTATAAGAAGAATTATGTTCTTTACGGCAAGGTTGGAAAGAAGACCGTATTTGTTACTTCCGAAGGATTCAAAGTTGATGATGACATTACCCTTGCGGTTCTTGCTTCACTTGAGGTTGAATCCGATGCGGAGACTGTAGCGATCGGCGGAGCAAAGGGAGGAACATTCACATACGGAGACGGACTCTATACCGTTGAGTATTCCGGATTCTATCGTGAAGCAGAGAATTCCGAGCTCGGAGATCTCGTAGCAACCGACGGATCACAGACCGTATATGTAACCGCATTCGATGATATGGATGATGCAATGTATGCATACGCAGAGATCGAGGAGTACGATTACGATGAGAAAGAAATGACCGTTGACGGATATGAGGCATATCTGTGCACTTATGAAGATTTCTTCGGTGACACCGCTGTTGAATTCTTCCTTCCTCTTGAGTATGTCCATCAGAACGGCAACACCTCAATGGTATGCATTTATATCCACACCACCGGTGATGATTATGATGCTGCAGTAAATGACGATTTCATGGCCCTCGTTAACAGCGTAGCCGTTGATGAATCTTACATGACCGATACTGAGGTCGGTGGCGGATCAAGCACCACAACTACAACTCCTACCGGAGATGTTGATGACTGGTACGGAACCTACAGCGGAAGCATTGTACTTGTAGGTAACGGCTCATGGGAAGATGAGGAGTATGAGTTTGATGACCTTTATGCCGTAATCGGAGACAGCGACGGAAGACCTTACTTTGAAGGATATTCCAATGAGATGGATCTCTGGGGCGGCGACTGGTCCCGTGAAGGAACCGCAGTATTCTCATTCTGGGTAGAACTCACCGAGGATAAGATGACCGCAAATACCACCGATAACGCATGGATCCTTGACGATGATGATATTTCAAGTGCTTCCGCCTATCTGTGGTGGACATCTTCCGAAATGGATTACATCACCTTCACCTATGATTATTACGATCCTGATTACTCAGGCGGATTTGATGTATATATCTATCTCGAAAGAGACTGATGTAAGGTAACAGAAAACTCCCGTTGCAATGCAACGGGAGTTTATTTTTTTATATCTTAATTATTTAGATTATGCCCAGGGGTCAGCTGCCACAGGTTTTCTTATATCCGCAAGAAGCATCTGTTCCCATAAGAACCACTTGCCGTCGCTTCCGCGCTTTCTGAGTGTTATGGGGCGCTCTGTATCCGCTCCTCCGGATCTGATGTAGAGCTTTGCGTATCCTTCATTGTCGTATGAATAGGGATTGGAAAAAACTTCTATGGTGAAGGGCTCGGAGGGAACGTAATTATTTCCCGGAACGGCTCCTTTGAAGTATGAAACGGGAACATAAGTCTTGCCGTCCATAAATCTGTCTCTTAAAAATTGGATATCATAAGGGCTTAAGGGCTGGGGACCTTTGAGAAAATTCAGCATTTCTATAGCTGCATCCTTATCCGAAGGATATGCACAAAGTGCACACACGGTAAGGGCTGCGGTCTTAAAAGGTGTATCGAGACTGCTTTCGGGAAGTGCCTGAAGCTGCGCCAGATTTTTGGGGAGCTCATTAAAAGAGATACTTACTGTCTGCTTGCCTGAATCCATAAAGACTCCTTTCGCTATTTAATCCCTTTGATCATTTTTTTGTTGTTATACATTTTTTCATCGGCCCTGTTGGTTACATCCTGTACCAGGTCGTCCTTGGAAGGATTGAATTCGGATATTCCGCATGCTATCGATACGTAGTCATCCGGAAGAGGCAATTCCTTGGAGAAGGGGCTTAATGATTTTTCCAGTTCGATTTCCAGATTACCTCTGTTTTTATAGTCATCACCCGTAAGAACGGCGATAAATTCATCTCCGCCCACTCTGTATACGGGGCTATGCTTGAATATGTTACAGATAAGTCTGCAGGCTCTTATCAGATATTCATCGCCGGCTTCATGTCCCTCAGAGTCGTTGACCATTTTCAGATTGTTGACGTCGAACATTGCAATGGCGAATTCATAACCGTCTCTTGCATTGATCTTGGACTGGAGGAACATCTCCTTATCTTCATAAGCTCTTCTGTTACTTACATTGGTCAGAGCATCCTTCTTCATTATATCGAGAAGTCTCTTGTTGATAAGATCAAGACTCAAAGCGTGTCTGAATTTATCGATAACAAGACCGAGCCTGCTCTGATATGACTGAAGATCGTGATTGAGGATGCGGTCCATGCAGTCTCTGAACACAACATATCCGAAAGCATCGCTGCTTTCATGAAGAGCCATAAAAACATACAGATGATTGCTGCCTTCGGGATTATATCCGGGCACAAGAGTTTCGGAGGCAAATACGTTTTCGGTGAGCTCCACACCGTCTTCGGTGGAATACAGAACATCCATATGAGAACTGTATCCGGTTCGCACAAGGGATATCCCCGGATCGTTTAACGAAAGCTTAAAGTTGGGCTCTAATAGGATGTGGAAAGAATCACCTTCGATAAAATGATCTCGTACGTACAGATCATGAAGATGTGAACAGAAATCCGCAAATGAGAAACTGGAAAGGACTGCGGAATCTATTTTGTTGAGTTTTATGTTGAAGTATGTAGAATCCGATCTCTTGGAGAAGTTATTTCTTCCCATGATGCGTCTTGCAAGATCGCCGTTTCCGTCTTCGGTGCATCCGCAGCTTTCACCGGGGAAGAATTCTCCCTGTACAATGGTGCGATTAGGGCACTTTTCGCCCTTCAGGAGTTTCTTCCAGGTTTCTCCGCAGGCATTTCCCATTTTGACAAAGCACTGGTCCACGGAACCTATGGAAGGGTAGAATGTCTGTCCGTTTTCTATGTGATCAAATCCGACGACATAAACATCGTCAGGAACGGTTACACCTTGCTCGTCCAAAGTCATGCAGGCCTGCATTGCGAGACCGTCATTTGCACATATGAATACATCGGGGAGTTTTTTGCCGTTTTTGCAGTAATCGCGGATATATCTGGTTACCGCGGCATTTTCCCATTTGGTATAAAAGACTTCCATCAAAGAGCTTTCTTCGCCCTTTTCTTGGAGATATTCTTTTACTGCTTTTAATCTGAGTTCCGAATCGAGGGAATCCTCCGAACCTGCGAGAAATACGATGTTTTTTGCGTTATGAACTTCACTCAGATGTTTACACATGTCAATGGTAGCCGAATAGTTGTCGGAACCTATGTAATAGGTGTCCTCGAATTCGGCGCCCTGAACAAGAACGGGAATGCCCGCTTCTTTGCACTTTCCGAGTATGTATTCACATTCTCCTCTGAAATACAATCCGCTGCCGAAGATCACTGCTCCGTCAAAGCGGCTCATGTCGGGAAGTCTGAAGATGTTCAGATCTCCCTGCTTATTTCCCTGCGAATCACCATACATTGCATAGCCGAGGAACAGGAAAATGTCAGCCTTTTCCTCTCTAAGAGATTCCTGTAGTCCGGTCAAAAACTGCGTAAGAATCTCGCAGCACCAGCCTGTTGAAAAAACAGCTATTTTCTTTTTCATGTGTTTCCCTCGCAAAAAACAACATTATATGTGTAATTATACCATCTTGGAGCGAATATGGCAGAAACTTCTTGAAAATAGAAAAAAGGTGTATAATAGATTGGTTAAGGGGGAATTATGGATTACAGAAAATATCTGATCGATAATTGGAATATGATTGATAAGGCCAATGCCGAGGACTACAAAAACGGTGTAGATTCCACAGGTTTCAGGGCCGAGAAGCACATTGCGTATATGGGAGATTATGATCCCGCGCATATGCTTAATCTTTATTATCCCGAAGATTTTACGGGAAAAACCAAGCTCCCTTCTGTAATCTATATTCACGGCGGCGGATGGATGTACGGAAGTGCGGATATTTCCGAGAGATATCTGGGATATCTTGCGTCCTGCGGTTATGCCGTTATGGCCATGAATTATACCCTTCTTCAAAACGGAGATCTGTCTGTTATTGTGAGAGAAATCTTTAATGCCATGCACTGGCTTGGAAAATACGGTCCGGCCAGAGGCTTTGATCTTAATAAGGTGCTCGTATGCGGTGATTCTGCAGGCGGACATCTGTCCATTCTTACCACTTGCGTCACATTAAGTGAAAATTTGCGTAAAATCTACGGAGTGGAGGCACTTTCTTACAAGATAAGCGCCGTCTCCGTCAGCTCTCCCGTTGTGGAGACAAGCAAGCTTTATATAAACGGAGAAGAAGGCACAGATCTCGGTGAAGGTACTGCCAAAGCCTACGTTGACATGATGCTCGGGGAAAAAGGCAAGGATGCACCCTGGAACGGGCATATGGCCGCATCGGAGACTGTTCCCGGTCTTGTTCTTCCTCCCGTATACATAATAGATTCGGAAATGGATTCTCTTAATACACATACAGGTTATCTGAAGAAGATATTGGATGAGAATTCCTGCAGTCATGAGGATATATACTGGACCAAAGAAGAAGGAATACACCTTCTTCATGTATTTAATATAAGCCATCCCGAGTGGAAGGAAAGCATTGAAGCCAATAAAGGAATGCTGGATTTTTTTGAAAGGACAGTATCTGAATGAAACGTCCCGACATTAAGATAAATCCGAATATTCTGAAGATAGTTGCTCTTGTGCTGGGGGGCATCGTATTTTTCGTACTAAGCCTGCTTTCATGCAGCGTTCTGTGGATGTACTCCGTCTGGGGTAAGAATCTTTCCATCAACGACTTTCTGTTTCAGGTACAGATGCTGGAAGGAACCGGTAACGAGATGGTCATCAAGTACCTTTTCGGAGCGCTTCTTCCCGCAGTTATCATCACTGCCATACCTGTAGCTTTATTCATATTTTTCACCAAAAAAGAAAAAGATTACATACCTGCCCTGGTTAAGTGGAGCTTCATCATAGTAAGTACGGCACTGTGGTGTGTATTTCTGTTTGGCGTAAAATGGCTGAAGGTTGATGAGTATTTCGGATTTGCGGGCTTCAGGGGAAGCACTGCTGAAGAATATATTCCTCCCGAGATCGAAACCATAGTTCCCGAGACAGTGATCATATCATCTGCTGCATCCGCAGAGGATACCGGTGAGTGGAACGATTTCAGAATGGCTCTTGCTGCCGAGGATACTCCCTGGGAAAAGGGCACTTCAAGGGATTTCATTGAGAGCTATTATGTGGATCCCTCAACGGTGGATCTGGTTTTTCCCGACGAGAAAAGAAATCTTATTTTTATATATCTGGAATCCATGGAGATGACTTTTGCCGACAGAGAAGTGGGCGGAGCGTTTGATGAAAACGTCATCAAAAATCTGACACTGTTGTCACAAGAGAACGAGAACTTCTCCGGAACATACGGAGCGGGATCTATGCTGGACGGCGGTTATGCATACAGCGGAGGAACCTGGACCATAGGCGCGATATTCTCATCCACTTCGGGTATCCCTCTTCAGACCAGTGGCCTTGCGGATCACAATGATATGAATACCCAGGATGCTTTCTATCCTACAATAACAACTCTGGGTGATATTCTGCACGATGCAGGATACAGACAGATTTTCATGATAGGGTCTTCTGCAATCTTCGGCGGAAGACAGCTTTATCTCACCAATCACGGTGAGTTCGAATTCAGGGATCTGAACTGGGCTAAGCGCACGGGCCATCTTCCCGGAGGATATTATGTATGGTGGGGTTATGAAGATCAGAAGCTCTTTACCTATGCAAGAGAAACTCTCGAGGAATTGGGCGCGGGAGATGAGCCCTTTAACTTTACTCTTCTTACGGTAGATACTCACATGACCGGCGGCTATACCTGCGAGCTTTGCGGAGATGAGTTTGAAAACAGATACTCCAATGTATATGCATGCTCGGACAGACAAGTAACCGAGTTTATCGATTGGATAAAACAGCAGGATTTCTACGAGAATACAACGATCATACTGATGGGTGACCATCCTACCATGGATGCCACATATTGCAGAAATATAGATAATGACTATGTCAGAAGAGTATATACATGCGTTATAAATGCGCCTGTTTCACCGGTTCGCACGGCATACAGGTCTTATTCTACTCTGGATATGTTCCCTACGACTCTCTCAGCTCTTGGAGTCACGATTCCCGGCGGCAGACTGGGACTCGGAACAAGTCTTTATACCAATCAGAGAACTCTTACTGAGGAATTGGGATACGCAGCTGTTTCCAGCTCACTTTCGAGATTTTCTTCATTCCTGGATGAACTCGGAGACATTGTGCCTACCGACGCGGAAGGAAATCAGATCATATATAATGAAGACGGCAGTGTTACCATTATTGCCGAAGACGGAAGCCGAGTAACAATGTATCCCGACGGATCGCAACTTGTGGTCACACCCGACGGGATACAAACTGTAATCTCTGTAGACGGAACTCAGACGGTTTTACCGGAACTCTTTGTTTTCCCGGATCCTGCAGATCCTGCGGACACTACGGTCTCACCTGACTGATCCCTTCATTTTTTTCTTAGTTTCATACATCGTTTCATCGGCGCGCTTGATACAATCATCGATTGTTTCGGGGGCGCCTTCGTATACGGACATTCCGTAAGCGATGGAGACTCTTTCTTCGGGAGAGAGATTTTCGTTGTTCATCACATCGGTCATCTCATCTATGAAACTCTGAAGCTGTTCATCCCGCTGATCAAACGCTTTTCCCTCAAGGAGAACCACGAACTCGTCTCCACCGATCCTGTATACGGGGCTGTTCTTGAAGGCGATACAGATAAGCTTACATGCATTCTTGATGTATTCGTCACCCGCATAGTGTCCCAGCTGGTCGTTGACTTTCTTGAGATTATTGACGTCGAAGAGGATGATTCCGAAATCGAGGGAACCTTTTCTTGCGGCTCTCTTACGGATCTCATCAAGACGACTTTCGTATGCGGTACGGTTCTTTACGTGAGTGAGGGCGTCTACGTGTGAGAACTCTCTGATGGAATCGTTGATTGCCTTCAGGTACATAGCTTTTCTGGCTTTTTCAACCGCGGAATTGAATCGCTCGCAGTATTCCCTGACTGCTCTGGATTCGATCTTGTCATAGCAGTCAACAAAGCACAGATAACCGATTCGGATCTCTCTTTCGTGAATGGGAAGGAAGACATACAGGTGCTTGTCGTCTTCCTCGGAAATTCCGGGGATGAGAGTTTTGGTCTGGATGGAGCGTATGCTCTGAACCTTACCATTTCTGAGGGAATAGATAACATCCTGTTTATCACTGTAAGTGTCCGTATCGGTAAGTGATACTCCGGTTTCAATCTCCGACCTGTATGCGGTGGGATCGAAGAGGATATGGAAGTTTTCACCCTCAAAGAGATGGTCGCGTGTAATATAGTCGGTAATAACTCGCTTGATATCGTTATATGATTCGCAGTCCATGACAAGTCTCTCCAGATTGAGAATATGCCAGGTTCCACTGCTTGAAAGCTGTGATTTCCTGAATGCGATGGCACCGGATCTGAGTCTCTGATCCAGGATACGCTGACTGCTCTTACATCCGCAACTCTCACCGGGGATAAATTTGCAGGGAATCATGATCTTTTCATCTACCTGCTCACCCTCAATGAGTGAGACGATGGTTTCTGCGCAGACTTGTCCGTGCTTATAGCAATCCTGATCGACGGATGCGATGGAAGGATAGAATATCTGAGATTCAAGAATGTGATCGAAACCTGTTACGATGGCGTCTTTAGGACAGGAAAGACCATGATTCTCCAATGCCACATTGATGATCATGGCAATCTCGTCGTTTGCACAGACGAATGCATCGGGAATGTTATTGTTTTTGATCATTTCCTGGGCTTTTACCTGAGAGGTATTAAGATCCCAGTTGGTGTAGAAAATATTATCGTCGGTAAACTCCAGTCCGTTTTCCAGACAGATTTCTCTGACTGTATTAAGTCTGGTGTTGGAGTCGTCGTTATCTGCGGTTCCCGCAAAGAACATTATTTTCTTAACGCCGTGTTCGCGGATCAGGTGCTCCGCAAGGGTTTTGGTTCCGGCGGTATTGTCGGTGAGTACATTGGGGATTCCGGGGATGGTGCGGCCATGGCTGATAACGGGAACGCCTGCTTTCTGAGCGCGTTCCACGATGTCCTCGGCAAATCCGGGAAAATCGATAAGATTGGTAATTATGATAACGCCGTCAAACTTGGAAAGATCGGGGAGCTTGAAGATGTTAAGCTCTCCGTGCCTGCTGTTTTCAGTCTCTCCGTATGTACCGTAGTTCATAAAGAGATACATATCGGCGTTGTAATCATTCAATTGATCCCGCATTCCTTCCATAAAGTGGAAAAGAATGTCGGAAGCCCATCCTGTAGCAAAGACGGCTATCTTTTTTCTTGCCATAATTCAACTCCCCCGAGTTTAAGCAATTTACCCAATATATTATACCAAAAACCATTAATAACAGGTAGTATTTATTTGTATATTATAGGAATATTAAGGATTAAAACGATACCTATAATAAAATTGTACAAATATGATTTTTCGCTTTTCCGGAAGATGCCATCAAGGCTATAATCAGAATTGTCCGTTTGGAAGATGATGAAAGATTATAACAGGAGTGAAAATGGGAGCACTTATAGTGTTGAGGCAGATGGCAATGATCGCGGTTCTGGTGATCATAGGCATAGGGCTTGAGAAAAAGAAAGTACTGAATGAGCAGGGAACTAAGGCTATATCAAAGCTTGTTGTGGATATATGTAATCCGGTTTTGATAGTTTCCACCATACTTACCGGCAATATAACCGTGACTCACGAAGAATTCCTGAGCGGAGTAGGGGTTGCTGCGGTAATCTATGCAGTATTTATCCTGATAGGAACGCTTCTTCCGAAGATCATAGGTATCAAAAAGGATGAGCGTAAGTTTTATTCACTGATGTCCATATACGGAAATGTAGGTTTCCTGGGAATTCCCGTTGCGAAGGCGCTTCTTTCCGAAAATGCCATGCTTTACGTCATAATCTGCAACGTGTTTTACTGCCTGCTGTTCTATACTCACGGCATAATCACGCTGTCTTCGGGCAAAGAGAAGATGGATATAAAAAAGATATTCAGCCCCGGAGTAATAATGAGCATTCTGGCGCTTCTGATCTTCTGGTTCGACCTTAAGCTTCCTGAGGTGGTTGTAAAGACCGTCGAATATATAGGAAGCCCTACGGTATTCCTGTCTATGGTACTTTTGGGAGCATCGGTTGCGAGAAGCAACTTTATAAAGGATATGAAAGATGCCAAGCTCTGGATATTCATACTCGTCAGGCTTGTAGTCGTTCCTGCGCTTGCGGTGATCGTTCTTCGTGCAGTGGGTGCTGCGGATGAGATGGTCAGAACATTCTGCCTTATGTGTGCCGTGCCCGTGGGAAATCTTCCCATGATCCAGGCAGAGAAGACCGGAGAGAGAACGGATATCCTGTCCAGAGGCATCATCGTTACGACAGTCTTCTCATTCATATCCATCACAGCATTCATGAGTCTTATTTAAGCATATAAAAAGTGACGCCCCTTTATTTCGCGGGTGGCGCGGATACATGATTTTCGAGACTTCGGTGGTCTGCGGCATGAGGTAAAGCACTCATTGTGCTTTGGCCGCCTGATCCCGAAAAGCGAGAAAATTATGTACCGCGACAGGACCCAGGAATGAAGGGGCGTCACTTTGTTATTTTGTATTAGTCTAATGGAAGGCAGAACTTATCTGCTCTGAAGAGATTGAATCCGTTTACCTCACCGATGAATTCATAGTGTGAAGCAACTTCGCTTCCGAAGACGGGCTCAAGATCATCACGGTACTGGGTGACGATAATGGATGTATCGCCGTAATAGGAACGCTCATCCGTGGTGGTGTACCAGTCCTCGGATATAAATACTCCGTCAACGGAGTTGTAGTTCGAAAACTTAACGTCTCTTAAGATAACTCTGCATGTTTCTTCTACAGCTGAATTATCCAGTATTATCACGTTGTCTACATTCTGTTCTCTTATGAAATCACATATTCCGTAACAAAAACCGAAATAATCTTTAGTCACCTGACATGTGTCCACGAATTTCTTGGATGAATACCAGGTAAAGCTTGTAAAGAGTATCAATAAAACAGAAACGCGGATTCCGGTATCTTTACGTATATCGGTGGTCAGCCTTGATAACCATATTCCCGCAAGGATCATCATGCATATCAGCTCAACCAGATAGTATCTTGCTTCGTCATAGGAGCACAGAAGATGGATGATGACATTTACTATGATTATGGCGGTCATATATCCGGTGGCTACATGCGCATTGTCGCCGGAGGGATGGTTTTCTTTTCCGCCGAAAAATACGATCACAAAGTGGCAGGTACTGATCAAAAGGAATATTGCCAGTGCAAATCTGAAGATACATCCTACGCCTTCAAAAGAAACGATGGGATATATATTCAGGTATTTGGAGGGTAGTGCGTTCAGAAGATTGAAGAAGTTACCGATATTGAGGAACATTCTGGGACCGAATTCTTCCGAATAGGTAAGGGTTGCATTAATTCCGCTTGCACTTATTCCGTAATGCTGATGCAAAGCAAATCCTATGAGGCTTGCAAGAAATCCGGAAGCAAGAAGCAGAGTTCTGAAAAGAGTGATGGCTCCGGTGTTCTTTTTTCTGAAAGCATAATTGACATAGTATGCACCCGCGATGGGAAGGATACCTGTGATAAGAGGAAAGAGTCCACTGGAGAATCCGCTGAGGAAGGACAGGAAGATCCATACTGCGGACAATGCATAATCTCTCTTTTTATTTACGTTCGGGAATGTGATGATCAGGATGGCCAGGAGAGGTATCAGAACCTTTATGGAATACTGGGCGCCTCTGATAAACATCATGTTCATGTAGTCCAGCATGCCGAAATTGTAGGGGATATATACGAGGCAGCAGATGAGAAGGGAAATCTCGGAACGTATTCCACAGTTTTTGAAAATTCCCATCAGCACATATAAAAGCACGAACATAAAGATTATGTTTGATACCGCAAACGAGAAGAAAAGCTTGCCTGTGACCGCAGAAACGGGAAGGGCAAGGAGCATGGCAGAATCAATCTCGTGGGTGGTCATATAGCTCCAATCAGGTATAAGAAGCTTTCCGGTTCTTACCATCTCCATTGCATGGGTCATCAGCTTGGCTGCATCCTGATCCATGACGGCATAAGTGTGAACCAGATTAAATTTGATCAGATAAAGGAATTCAACAAAAAGGATTAAAAGAAAAATCACTGAAACGGGTTTGCGTAACAGATTTTTGATCTTGTCCCTGAAAATCATCTCTCCACCTCGAAAATATGAGCTTTTACAACAACTAAATATATCATAATAAGGTTCCTTGTAAAACATTCCTTTTCCTTGCCCCTGTGGGGTTCATAATCTATAATATAGATTGGTTTTTTATCTTGTTTCGGACAGTAAAGGAACTGAAATCAGGTGGGATTTTTATCTGTTAAATTCATATTATTCGTACCCGTTGTACTGGTACTTTATTATGCCGCAAGAAAAAGCGGAAAGAACGAGCTTGCAAAAGGGGTACTTATAGCGGCATCGATGCTGTTTTTTGTCCTTTACGGACTTCCTTCTTTCCTTATGCTCGTCGCTTCCTGCGCGGTCAATTATCTGTTCTCGGTATTTATCCGCAAAAACAAAAAGCCCGTCTTTCTGGCGACCGGGATCATTATTAACATTCTTCCTCTTTTGCTTTTTAAATACCTGAACTTTTTCGGGGAAAATATATCGAAGATAGCCGGCACGGAGTACACTCCGTTTTCGCTTATTCTGCCGGTAGCCATCAGTTATTACACCTTCCAGATGATAACCTGGTGCGTTGATTCCTATCGCGGAGAGACGGACAAAGTCACTGTTCTTGATTATCTGGCTTATGTATGGTTTTTCCCAAGAATGGTCATGGGCCCCATTACCAGACATGACGAATTTATTCCTCAGTTAAACGATCCCGCAAAATTCAGGCCCGATCCCGAGAATATAGCTACGGGATTTGTGTGGTTTACGGTGGGAATGAGTAAGAAGCTTCTTCTTGCGACACGTTTTTCGGGGGCGTCTGTTTACGGACTCGGCCTGGGAAGCGGTCTGGGACTGACTGAAGCCTGGTTTTGCTCGGTAGCATATACCTTCCAGATCTATCTGGACTTCTCCGGTTACTGTGATATGGCAGCGGGCATATCCAAGATGCTCAACATCGATATCCCGAAGAATTTCAATTCACCTTATAAGGCAGAATCTATAGGGGATTTCTGGAAAAGATGGCATATCTCCCTTACCTCCTTCCTCAGAAAATATATCTATTTTCCTCTCGGGGGTAATCGTAAAGGCAGAGTCAGAACCTATATCAACATGATGACCATATTCATCATCAGCGGATTCTGGCACGGCGCAAACTGGACCTTTATTATCTGGGGTGCTCTTCACGGAGTTCTTATGGTGATCGAAAGACTTGCGTGGGATCATCTTAAGAAGATACCGAAGTTTATAAGGGTGGCGGTGACCTTCGCACTGGTTAATATCGGATGGGTGTTCTTTGCTTCTCCCACTCTTACCATGGCTGTGGATGTGATCCGTGAGATGTTTAAGTTCGATAACATTATGCCTGCAGTGCAGTTCTATGACACCTTCGACATGGGAACGATTCCCTTTATCAGGTATCACTTAAATATCGCGATACCTCTTTTCTATGTCGTAACTTACATATGCCTGCTTGGCACAAAAAATATTTATGAAAAGAAATATAAGCCGAATCTGATTACCGCAATCGTAACGGGACTTCTTTTTACCTGGTCGTTCCTGTATGCAAACGGTGTTTCGAGCTTTATATATTTCCAGTTCTGATCACGGAGAATAAATGGAAGACAAAAAAGTCTGGAAAAAATTTCTTATACAGGAATTATCAATAACGGCACTTTTGATGATTGCAGTGGGGGCGATGGTTGCATATGTGGATCCTTTCTTTCATTATCATGCGCCTGTCGAAGGATTCTCTTATATCATGGATAATGAGAGATATCAGAACAACGGCATCACCAAAAACTTCGAATATGATGCACTCATAACAGGAACTTCCGTATCGGAGAATTTCAGGGCAACTCTTGTTGATGAACTGTTTGGCGTAAAGAGCGTTAAAGCAACCTATGCCGGCGGATACTACAAGGAGATCGGAGACGGAGAAAGAAGAGCGCTTGAGTATAACGATAATATCAGACTTGTCATACGAAGCATGGATATGTATTTTGCCATGACGGAAGTCGATTATAGAAATCCCCAGGCTGCAGATCCCACATTCCTGTACGACAATAACATCTTAAACGATGAGGCATATCTTTATAATGCCGATGTGCTGTTCGAATATGTAAACGGCGGTATCGGCCGTACGGTGAGCGGAGTTCCTTCCGATAATTTCGATACATATATGAGATTTGCCGAAGACAGACCTCTTGGCGCGGCATATGTGCTCCCCTATGTAACAAACGCCTCCGTATCCGGAGATGAGATTCACATGACGGACGAAGAGAGGGATATGCTTACCGCAAATGTCCGTGCAAATCTTACCGCCAATATCGCCGCATATCCGGATGTTCAGTTTTATTATTTCTTCCCGCCCTATTGCATAGCGGACTGGTACACCAATCATTATGTAAAGGGCGATATCCCCGCACTTATCGAGGAAATGGAACTTGTTACGGAAGAAGTTCTTAAATACGATAACGGACATGTGTTCTGCTTCTATGATGACACTGATGTCATAACGAATCTTGATAATTATTCCGATCTTCAGCATTACAGCGGAGATGTGTCGGATATGATACTTCGTGCCATGGCAAGCGGAGAGCACGAGCTTACACTTGATAATTACAAAGAGTATTTTGAGGCTGTCGAAGAGTATTACATGAATTATGATTATTCGTGGATAAACGTTCCGTGATTCCCGGTTCCTGAGGGTGGGAGGGAATATGCCGAAAAAGAAACGATTCAAACTTGATGAAAGATATGTATCGGTCAATCTGACATTATCCATCATCATCTATTCTGTAGTTGTCCCCTTTTGCATTTATCTGTGCGTGGATAATTACATCCGCAAAGATTATGTTGTGGCAATCTATGCTTTCTTCTGCGCTCTGTTCACGGCTATTGCCATAGTTAATTTCTCTGTTTGTAAATTCGGTAAGAAAAAACGTAACTGGCTTATGCATGTTGCGATAAATATCCAGTGCGTCGTCTATTGGGTTACATTTACTTTTTTTCTGTACACCGGCGGAACAGAAGGTACCAGTATCTTCCTGATATTTGTTGCCGTGCCGGTGGTTTACTTTTTCTTCAATCTGTTCTACGGAATATATTTCACATCTATTTTCTTCATCATAATGACCGTATATATGCATTCGCCTCTTTGCAAGAACGGTTACAGATTTCCCGACAGTTACTATTCCAGAATGCCAATGATGTATCTGGCCATCGTCATTATGTGCGCCATAGCCCAGTATGAGACCATTAAGGCTAAGATCAAACAGGATGCTGCATTGGAGTCTGCAAAACAGGCAAGTGAAGCCAAGACGGACTTCCTTGCAAATACCAGTCACGAGATCAGAACCCCTATCAATGCGGTTCTTGGAATGAACGAAATGATCCTCAGGGAGACGGCCAAGGCGGAGAGACTTGAAGACAGTGATTCTGCGGGATTTCGCGACGCTTTTAAGAGGATCAGGACATATTCCGGCAACGTAGATTCTGCGGGAACTAATCTGCTGTCGATCATTAATGATATTCTCGACTTCACCAAGATTGAAGAAGGCAAGATGGATATCATCGAAGTGGAGTATCAGCTGAGTTCACTACTGAATGATGTCAGCAACATGATCCGCTTCAAAGCAAAAGAAAAAAATCTTGAATTTATAACCGATATCGATAAGAATCTTCCCGACAATCTCTATGGGGATGTGGTCAGGGTAAGACAGATCATGACCAACCTTCTGACCAATGCGGTTAAGTACACCGATGAAGGAAGCGTTTTGCTGAAGATGTACGGCGTGAAAGAAAACCGGATGGTTGACGGCCGGGAAGTTCTGGACCTTGTTATAGAAGTCAGGGATACCGGCATTGGAATAAGCGATGAGAACCTGGGTAAACTGTTTGCCAAGTTCGAAAGAGTCGATCTTGAGAGAAACAGTACCAAAGAAGGAACCGGTCTCGGGCTTGCGATAACCAAGATGCTTCTGGAGATGATGAACGGTGAAATTGCCGTAAGCAGTAAGTATGGAGAAGGCTCCACTTTCATTGCAACCATACCCCAGATAGTGAGATCCGGCGAGCCTGTTGGGAATTTTAAAGAGAAATTTGAAAAGAGCTTCGATTTGAGAGCAGCATATCATGAAAGCTTCAGGGCTCCTTCCGCAAGGATACTTATCGTCGATGATACAAGAATGAACCTGATCGTTGCTACAGAATTTCTCAAGGATACCAAGATCAGGACTGACACTGCCGGAGGCGGCAAAGAAGCCGTTGAGATGGCTCTCAGTAATAAGTACGATGTGATACTTATGGATCAGAGAATGCCGGAAATGGACGGAGCTGAGGCTCTGAGTAATATCAAGGCTCATAAGGACGGTCCCAATATTGATACTCCCGTAATATGCCTGACCGCGGATGCGGTTGTCGGCGCTAGGGAAAGATATCTTGCCAAGGGCTTTAATGACTACCTTACCAAACCTATCGACAGTACATCGCTCGAAGCAATGCTCAGAAAGTATCTTCCGAGTGATAAGGTTATCATCGTAAAAGGAAATGAAGAAGTGAATGCTGAAGAGCTAAAAGGTGATGAACTTGAAATACTAAAAACTGCCGGGATAGATACTGATAAAGGAATAGCACATTGCGGCGGTGAGAGATCGTTTTATATGGAGATGCTTGCGGAGTTTATATCCTCGTCTTCCGATAAGAAAGAGAAGATGACCGCTCATCTGGAAAAAGAAAACCTGAAGGAATACGGCGTTATCGTACACTCCGTCAAGAGTACATCCGCAACCATCGGTGCAATGGCTCTTTCGTCTAAAGCACTTCTTCTTGAAAAAGCGGCGAACGAAGGGGATAAAGACTATATCACGGTGGATCATCCGGGATTTATCAAAGAATATGACAGGATCCTTGAAGCAATCGGGAGCGTTGTTCACGAAAGCGGGATTCACGAGACCGAGGACGAGATACTTGAATTCGAACCTGAAGGCTGAATCGGAGGGAATAACATGACATATCAGATAATCAAAAACGGAATGTCGGAAATTTATGCTGATGCTGTTCTCAGATTTGCGGGTACCGGATCTTCCGAGATAATCTATGCTCTTTCGGATGAGCCGGGTTCGAGGTATATTTTCACAGCCGATGAGAAATGTGAATTTGAAAATGTGTTAAGCGAATGCATCAAAACCGCTTCGCAGCTGGGACTTGAAAGTGTGTGTGTTCCGGTTTCGGAAGATGTTTCCATCTCAGGTGCGATATCGTTTATCACAAATGCTTCCGGTGATTCTGATATCCGGGTTATTCTGACAGCCGATGATGATCATGAAACGGATCTGCCGGAAGACATCTCATCAGGCATAGACGAGTATCTGATGAGCAAGCTGGACAGCTTTGAGTCCATGAACTTTGCTCTCAAGGAAGAAGAATGTTCCATAGATGATATGGTATCCGAAGATTCTGTTTCCGAAAGTGCTCCTAAGGCCGCAAAGTTTTCCGTGCCGTTTTTGAAAAGAGCTGCAAGGGCTAAGGGGGCAGCCGAACCCTGCGAGTCGGCCGCAAGGTATGATAAGCCGGATGATGCGGAATTTGCGGTGATGGGCTCTGCGCCCATGGCTGCCATGAGCTGCGCGGCAGCCGGAATGACACTTGATGAAAGAGTTAAACATCTCTCCGATACCTGGCAGGAACTGCTTCTTAATACCATAGATCAAAAGGGATTTACGGATGCGGAAGTATATCAGAAGGCTAATGTGGACAGGAAGCTTTTTTCCAAGATCAGATCGAATCCCTCATATCAGCCCAAGAAAATAACCGCGGTTGCATTTGCTCTTGCACTGGAACTGAATCTCGATGAATCCAGGGATTTTATCGCAAGAGCCGGATATGCCTTTTCCGAAAGCAGCGTGTTCGACCTTATCATTATGTATTTCATAGAAAATAAGGTGTTTGATATATACCGTATAAACCTTGCACTTTTTGAACATGATCAGCCGACCATAGGCGGATGATAAATGTCGCTTCACAGGCGACCTTTAAACCCCTGTTATCCCATATATTTATCTCAACAAAGAAAACACCGGATGACCGGTATTAAAGAAAGAGAGGTAAATGATATGAAGAAGGGATTAACAGAGGTTGTTTTTATACTGGACAGAAGCGGATCCATGAGAGGTCTTGAAAATGAGACCATCGGCGGATACAACTCCATGCTTGAAAAACAGCAGAAGGAAGACGGAGATGCGGTTATCTCAACAATCCTGTTTGACGGGGTTACTGAGATCCTTCATGACAGGGCTGATCTGAAAAAAATGGAGCCCATAACCGACAAGGATTATTACGTCAGAGGAAATACGGCACTTCTCGATGCTCTGGGTTCAACCATCCACCGTATCGGAAAGATTCAGAAAGCACTGCCGGAAGCTGAAAAGCCCGAGAAGACACTCTTTATCATCACCACCGACGGTATGGAGAATGCCAGCAGAGAGTATTCTTTTGACAAAGTAAAGAAGATGGTTGAAAAGAAGAAGGCGAAGAACGGTTGGGAGTTTATATTCTTGGGAGCCAATATCGACGCCATCGAAGTTGCCGGAAGATTTGGAGTGGAAGAAAACAGGGCCGTGAATTTCAAGTGTGACGCCGGCGGAGTAAAGCTCAACTACGATGTTCTTTCGAAGGTGGTTGGATGCGCCAGAGCCTGCAAGTCCTCTGCGGCAATGAGCAACATGTTTGAAGATTCGGATATGTTCGCGGAGATAAGGGAGGATTTCGAAGAGAGGGCGTGAAGAAAGGCACGGTATGGACGTATCCGGGCTTAAATAGTATAATCGCTCTATGAGGGAAATCAATATGAGGGAGAATTACTGCTTTGGAAACGTATTATCTTATCGATTATGAGAACATCAAACTTGCCGGAGTAACACTCACTTACTCCGGCATTCCCAAGAATTCTAATGTCATTTTCTTTCTTACCACCAAGGATAAACTGACGGATTCGGATAAGCCCAAGAAGAAGGATATCGATTGCCAGATATTCGACAATATCCCCGAGGGTATGGAATCCGTAGACAAGTATATATCCGCATACATGGGATACCTTGCGGGAGTTTATGACAAAGAATCGCTTAAGGTCTATATCATCAGCAGGAACAAGGGATATGATAATGTCATAGCCTTTATGAGTGACCTTATAAATGCGGAGAGAAAAGAACAGATCGGAACTCCCGCTTCGAAAAAGAATACCGCAGCTTCTGCGAAAAATACTGTCATGACAGGAAACGGAAAGCTATCAAAGTGCCTGCTGGAAGTGGAAGAAGCTTTGTATGAATACGGCGGCGGAATCCCCAGACAGGATTTCGACTTTGTTATTAATACGGTACGTACTTCTCTTAACGGAAAGAATAAGAAAAATGTCTTATCCGAGATAAAAGAGAAGCTTTACATGAGATTCCCTTATATCGGTGAATTCTACATGGAAGTGGTAACTCCCGCGGTGGAAGATTATTATAAATGATCAGATATTATTTCAGATTCACAGGACGCGTTCAGGGTGTAGGTTTCAGATGGACCGCCACCAGAGCTGCGGATATGCTGGGGCTGACCGGCTGGGTGTACAACTCATGGGACGGGTCCGTTGAAATGGAAGTTCAGGGTGATGAAGAAAGCATTGCCGAAATGATCCAAACTATCGACAGGGGAAGATTCATTCAGATAGATAATATCGAGAAAAAGACGATCCCTGTCGTAGAGGACGAACGTTATTTTGATGTGAAGTGATGACTGAGAAGAACCCGCTGATCGTAACCAAATACATGTTGATGTTTCTTCTGGCATCTTTTATAGGATGGCTGTATGAGATCGGTTGCGTGTATGTTATGTACAAAACATATTATGACAGGGGCGTGCTTCATATTCCCTGCTGTCCTATCTACGGATTCGGGATGCTGATCCTATATTTCCTGTTTCGTAAGGTGAAAAATCCTCTGATCGTTTTTACGGGAAGTGTGGTCATCACCACAACGGTCGAATATATAGCTGCGATCGTTTTGGAATACAGATTTCACAGGATTCTTTGGACTTACAGGGACTGGCCGCTGCAATTTCAGGGCAGGGTAAGCGCCATAAGCAGCTGCCTTTTTGGAATTATGGCACTTCTTTTTATGAAACTTATCGTGCCCGGACTTAACCGGATATATGCTTCTAAAGTTAAAAATGCCGTATCCGCGGCGGTTATCATTCTTTTTCTGTGGATAATCGCTTGGGAAGTGCATTTCACCGCATAATAAATGATTGTTATGTGCGCTGCAAAAGAGTAGAATATATGTGTTGACTTAAGTTGTTCGAAGGGGTTGGAACACGTATGATAGTCGCATTTATCATTTGGACAATTGTCGCGCTCATGTTTGCCGGTATCGGCGTATGGGCGTGGTTTTCACAGACGGAAGTGGGATTTTTTGCCGGAGTCAAGGCTCCTAAGGTTAAGGACCCGATCAAGTACAATCATCAGGTTGCCTTGTTGTGGTTTGTCTACGCGTTTATCTATGAAATCCTGGGAATCCCGTTCCTGTTCTTCAAGCAGAATTCCGCTATGTTCATAGTGACATTGCTGGGTGTGATGGCACTTACGGTCGGTCTTTTGGTGGCATACACCTACATATCCGTATCAAATCAGGAAAAATAATTTAGTACAAACTTACGGCACTCTCTTTGATCTGGGGTCTGTCAAGTAGACAGACAAAATAAACAAAATATGATCAATAGAAAAGGTGGTCACATAATCAGTGATCACCTTTTGCTATGTTGATGGTTGTAGCCATCATAATTATCCTTGGTCTGCTTGTTGACTACT
>JAGAYR010000026.1 GCA_017940415.1 Lachnospiraceae bacterium | reverse complement strand
TTAAGAAGTTCTTAACTTTTTGGAAATAGTTACATTTTACGACCCGCTCTTTTGTGCATTAATACCAGTATTTTTGGTACAAGACATATATATAATTACCAATAATATGCCTAAAGCACTTGTGAACGCGCCTGTTTTCAAGCCGGGAACAATGTATCGAACACTGCATAAATGCCGGCCTGCAGGAACATTTATAAGGATAAACGCATCCCTATATGATTCGTAATCTATGTTTTTACCGTCTATACTAACGGAATAGCCCCGTTCATAGGGCAGCATAAGCAGAATATCACTCTCTTCTGCCTTATCAACAGCAAAAGAAAACCCTTTCTCAGATGAATTCCAGTCGTTTATACCGTTAGTTCTCAAGCTTTCACGCAATTCAGCATAAGCGTTTTCATCAAAGGAATAAAAGTAAACATTATTATCAGGCGAGTCGGTAACATAAGTAAACTCATACATTTCTTCTGTTGCTCTTCCCAGATCAACAATGCTTTCCATACCGGTGTTTTCATATGTGGCTATGCTATCGCCATTCAAGTAAAGTGCATCATAGTTCTTGAGATCCTCCCCTTCTCTATAATTTTTTGGAGAAATATAAAACAATAAATGCTGCCGCTCTGCAGGATATACATTGTATCTCTTTACAAAATAACCTGACGATTCCTTTTCAACGTTCTCAACAAGCACAGTCTCGCACTCTTGAAATACAGAGTACACGCCTGTCAAGTCGCTTGTAAGTATATTGTTGTTTTCAAAAGCATCATCACCAAACAGAGGCCCAAAAGCATCAGAATCAACATAATATCCAATCGGTGTCTTATCATGATTTCTAAATATGAGCATCTCATCTACAGGCACGCTTTCATCCATATACTCACAAAGCATATAAACATTCGATGAAGTAAATTCAGATGTATTCCGGAGCAATCCATTATCAATGCCAAATACCGCCCCGGTAACAGGAGTAATATATCCGTCACGAATAACCCTGTCTTCGCAAGCCAAGCCAAGCCCTGATAAAAATACAATCAACCCCTTTTTATATGATGAAAGATAATAATCCCGAGAACTTACTCCAAACATCAAGCCGTCATTATATGAAAAATCATAATCTGCAACATACGATCCGCCATCTATGTAATTCGATACTTTTTCCATTTCATTAAGGCATTTATCATAATACTCTCTACTTATGTATGTTCCGGCTATTTCATCCCCATCAACGGAAGCAATCAGCCAGCAGGAATTTATACTAAGGTCAATTATGGTTAAGCATAAAAAGAAATAATAAATCTTCTTATCAAATTTATAAACCAATAGCGATTCAGCAAAAACTATGAGCAAAAAAAACGAGAACAAAAAGGAATATCTTGCAGGGAACATTGCAGGAACAGAAAATGCATGCCAGACTCTGTCAGCGCCTTCATAGCAAAAAGAAACAGCAAACACTGTAAAAACGCCCAATGTGGCAAGTTTTTTTCTCATAGATACTTTACCTGTAAAGAAAAAAGCACAAGCAAATATCGCAATCAGAATACCGCAATAAACATTGGGATAATCTTCCACTAAATATCCGTTAAAAGAAAAAGGAAGCAATGATCTCAGAACAATTAAGGGATTTTTAAACACCCACAGCAAAGAATCAGCTTTATCTCCTGATATACTGTTTCTCGCATCCAGAAGGACGGGAAGCCATACAAAGGCTGAAATCATGCCTGAGATCAATCCATAAATCAGAAAACTTATTCCTTTTTTTATCACAAGAGCAAGCGAATCCCCATGAGATAAAACACGCCAGAAATAATACAGGATCACAAATAGAGCAATCATATATGCAATGTAATAATTGCATATTATCGAAGCCGACAGCGTAAGAATGAATAAGATAGGGGATTTTCTATCAAGAATCCGGTCAACGCCGAGCACAATAAGCGGAAGCAGGATAATCCCATCCATCCACATAACGCACATTGAATACACAAACATATAATTCATAAGTGCATATGAAACCGATGAAACAACAATAATAAAAGGATTATCAACTTTCAAATGACAATGCTTAATAAATATAGAAAAGGTAAGACTACATAGAGTAATCTTAAGGATAGTTATCAGATAAATAGCATCAGGTAATGAAGCTTGATCAAACAAAAGCACAATCCATGAAAACGGGCTTGCAAGATAATAGGCCCAGTTACCGTAAAATCCCCCTCCAAACCCGGAATAAGTCTGGTAGAAAATACTGTTATACCCCTCTCCTATATGTCTCAAATAAGAGAATAATGGTGCATACTGACTTCCCATATCAAATATAAGTATCAGTTTATCAGAGCCAAAATAAATGCCATTATAAGCAAAAGCTAACACGGAGATGACAAGAGTAACGATCATCGCCAAAATGTTAGCTTTTTCTTTTTTTATAAAACCATTAATCATGGATTTTCTTTTTATTGACCAAAACAATCACAATAAGAATCAATAAAGATAAAATGCTGATTGTCAAACCAAGGGGAAACCCGGGCGGAATATATTTAATAACAACTTCATGCTGTCCTTGAGGAACCCTTACAAGCATTAATGAATTTCTGTATGAAGTATAATCAGTCTTATTTCCGTCAATGTAAATTCGGTAACCGTCTTCATAAGGTAATGTGACAAGTATATATGAATCTTCATCAACATATCCGGAAGCAGTTATTCCGCTGCGGTTTATGCTGTTCACGGTAAAACCACCGGATCTTAAATCTGACAAAACAGATTCCGCAAATTCTTTATTATATTTATAAAAATGTGTAGTTCCTATTTCAGCGATAGAAGCGTCTAAGGAAACAAGATAATTCTCACCCGCATTAAAAAATCCAAGATCATTACAATAGGTGAATTCATCATTTCTGTAAGTTCCTGTTTTTAAATCATTTATATAATAATATGCATAGGGATATACAGAATTCAGTTCACCGTTTTTAGGATTTGTTTTATATCTGCTCTCGTCAGGATATACATATTCCGAATAAAACCAATAATATCCGTCTTCTTCCGGTGAAAGAACATAATCTGCAAACCCCAAAGTATTTTCTTCATAATAATCAGCCGGATCTCTGAAAACTTCGGTATAATCCTGTCTGTCAAAAATCCTGACATCATCAATACCGGTTATATCGGAAAACACAGTATTTATATTATCAAAAGGTATTTCCCCTAATTCTTCATAATCATCAGGATTCTCAATACTCGTAGTAAACATCAGAGGCAGTCTGTTGTTATTGATATATAATCCATAGCCTCTATACTCCCCGGCATAGTCATAATAATCTGAAATATCTTTATGCCAGGACATAAAATATCCCACATCAAGAAGTGACGCCACAGGCGGTGTGATACCACGATCGCTTATGGTATGGCGTGACGTTCCAAAACCGATATCTTTAAGGAATTCAGAAAGAGCATAATTATAACTGGAACTGAACCTTTCTATACCGTCATAGCCAAACAAAGCCCCGTCAAAGCGTGAATAATTAAAATTTTTCGAAGTTCTTGAATAATCAAATGTATTAATTTCTCTTTCATAATCAAGAACAGTCTCAACACTGTCAACAGTGCGGACATACTCATCCCTATTGGAAAAGCGATCCTCTATCGCCAACCTGGAAAGTATATACGAACCGTTAATATACATTTCAATGTATGTATATCCGATAAACAAAGTGAAAATCAGGCTGAACAAGCTCTTATATTCTTTACGTTCAAAACCGGTAAGAGTTCTGTACCCCCTGAGAGCAAAGCAGATCATAAAGAAAACAAAAGTAAAAGCATATCTTACAGGGAATCCTACAGGATCTCTGAATCCGTGCCAAATTCGGTCAAGAGGTGCAACGATGAAAGAAAGAAAATATATAACCAATATCAGAAATGATACAATTCTTTCTTTTATATGCTTTTTTCCAAAAAGAAGCCAGATCAGTACCAGAATCAAAACAATGGATCCACAGAATATATTGGGAGACGCATAATAGTCAAGAGTCGCATAGCTTGAAGGTTTAAAAGCGCCAAGTACATCAAACAAAGTGTTTTTAAATAAAATCCGGCTTTGTCCGGAATTATCCTCAGAAAATTTGCCTCTTTGAAAATCTAAAAGAACAGGGAGAATCAAAAGTGCAGACAATCCCGCAGAAAGAATACCGCTGAGGGCAAATATGTAAAACCTCTTCAAACACTGCTTAAAATCATTACCGCTTTCGATAAGTCTGTACACAAAATACATGGTTATCGCTATAACAACCATATATGCAATATAGTAATCGCTTATTATGCAGAAAGATAAAAGAAGAACAAAAGAGGTTCCAAACTTGCCGTCGACAATCTTTTCGCAGGACAAAGCAAGCAAAGGAAGCAGCATTACAAAATCAAGCCACATGGGTGACATGGCATACATAAACACGTATGACATCAAAGCATAGCAGCAGGATAAAGTCACACATAAAGCATTTGAATCCGAAGCTTTTTCGATATTGGACTTTTTGATAAATACAGAACAAAAAAGTCCCGAAAAACCGATTCTAAGCAAAGTCATTGCATAAATTGCATCCGGCAGATATTGGGTTGGCACAAGAGTATAGACCAGATCGAAGGGAGACAGATAAAGAGCAAAAGTCCCGAAAAAGCCACCGCCAAGTCCGCCCGACATATTATGAAAAATAGAATCGTATCCATTGCCTCCATTGGACAGATAGCCATAGAGAGCCAAAAGCTGAGACTTCATATCATACAGCAAAAGTATTCCGGATCCGCCGGGATATATCTCAAGTGCAAAATACGCCCCAAAAGTAATTATTATTGGAATAATAAAAGAAAGAACATAAACAATAAAATTTCTAGAATTATTTTTCTTCATTGTTATTCTCGCCGTAAACGTATAGTGAAATATCGTCGGTAACAAGTATCATTTGATAGTCATGCTCTGTCAGGAACTCTTCCATCCTGTCTCTGTCGCAAATATATGCAGCAGGCGTAAGTACACCTATGAGTTTCGGAGGTGCCTCATCCAATTCTTCAAAAAACTCATCAGGCCACCCTAAATCCCTGGAAACATCAAATATGGGAGACTGATAAGAGTATTTAGAGCAAGCCAGTCTGTCCGTAAGAAGATAGTATCTGTTGCAATTACCAAAATACAACACTCTGTCATCTTTGTCAGTATAATAATCAGTATATGCTTCTACATAAGCATAGCCCTCGGGATAATACTCCTCTCCGGCATGTGCAACATCATAAAATACATCCAGATAAACCGGGGCAGAAATAATGGCAAAAATACAGGAAACAACAGCAAGAGTATATATAACGTATCTATATAGTGTTTTCCCCTCGCATTTAAGGTTAGAGAAAAGCACCGCATACGGCAGCATTATAACAGGTACAAGAATCAAACCGTAATGCACATATGTATCTCCGGATATCGCAACAAACACCAAATTAAGCATTATCAGGAACAGATATCCCAACGCATGCAAGCTCTTCCTTCTGAAACTGAAATAAAGACAAATAATAACAGAAATAATAACCGGATAATACTTGAGAAAGGCAGCAAAGCTTTTGACCCTATCAAGGAATCCTGTTTCCGTATATAAGGTATTGAAAGAAACAAAACAATCATAGAAATCTTTGAAGATCCCTTTTGATAACAGCCAGATCAAGAACGGAGCGGCACAAATAACGCATCCGGCAGTAAACAAAAGTATAAATCTCACCAAAGGTTTAAAATCTTTTTCCTTAAACAATTTGATAAGAACGCAAAGAATCATGGCAACCCACATGCCAGCATTATTGGGTCTCAATAGAAATGTGGCCATAAAGGTCAATCCGCATAATATGAGCCTAAGATTATTCACTTTATTATTCTTGAAATAATCAAGGAAAATATACAGCGAAATCGCAATAAACGTAATCGAATATTCCTCGGAATAGTTTCCACCATAGAAAAACTTACTCAAAGGAACAAAAGAAATCATTAATATAAGTACGGAAAACATCCTGCCGCACCACAGCCTGAACGATTTGTACATAAAAGCAAATGAAACAGTAAGGAAAATAAGTTCTATAAGCCAAATACCCCATTTTTCGTTTATAAGTATTCCGGCAAGATTAATAAAGTAAAGCAAAGGCCCCTTATGATCAAAAGTATCTCTGTAAGGCAGATATCCTTTCATCATCATTTTTGCCACATACTGAAATACGGCAGAATCAACCCCCTGCTCCCTATAAACAAAGATATTGGAATTACTCTGAAGAGAGAAAATAAAAGATAATAAAAATACAGCTGCACCTGAGGCAAGATCACAAATTTTGTTCTTATTCTTGAAAATGTCGGGTATTTCTTCAACTTTATCAGTTTTATTCGAAATCAGAACAAAATACAACGGTAACATTGCAAACATATATGTTGTATATCTGACCAGTGCAACAGGGCCGAAAAGAAACGTTCCCCAATAGGCAAAAGTATATATAAAGACTGAAATAAAAGCTTTGTTTTTCCGTGCCAAAGCATATCCGAGCATAATGATGAAAATATAGAAAAAAGTAGCCGGAGCAAATATCAAGTATACCGGTATCATCTTTAAGTCAGAAAAATCAGTATGATTAAAGAACAGGTATAACTTAAGCAAACCCGGAATTCTTGATTCTATATAATATGGAGAAAGGCTGTAAACGCACCAATATGCTTTTTCACCATTGTTTAGAAATGTCAGATCATAAACCGGATACCAGAAACCACATGTTAAGTCAGCAAATGCCCTTGTAGCCTTTCCGGGATTTCTGAGCACCAGATCCAGCCACAATTTCTTAATTTCCTTTTTATATTGGCGATAAAACGCAACATCGACAGCGCCCTTAACAACATCTGCGGACGAAGGAATAAAGTGAGTTCTTCCATCCTCTCCTATCAATCTCTCAATGATCATTCTTTCACCATCGGAAATATCAGAGTCCGGATCAAGATATATCTTGGTGAGCTGTTGTGCAGGAAGTGATAAAGTCTCCACACCGTTTTCTTCAGCTTTAACAACCGCACCGACAAAAGCGGTTTTATACAAAACAAAACCTATCAAAACCGCAATTATCAGCTTTATAACAAAAAACTTCTTTTCTGAAACGCATATAAGCAGAATAAAAAGAACAGGTATGGCATAAATACAATTGTTTCTGAATATTATCATTCCAAGAGCAGAAATCACCCAGAAGATGCATTTTATACGGGATTTTTTAAATGATTCCACATCCGAAAGCAGTTCAATCGTCAAAGCAATAGACAGCACAAAGAATCCCATAAAAAATGTATCCTTGGATGCCGTCATGGTTTCCAACGATATGGTTGGGAAACAACCGAGAAATACAATCGAAACCAGCCACAGGATAATGCTGCCGCTCTTTGCATAAACCAGTCTTAAAACATATGAAAAGCAAAGAGCAACAACCGTAAACTGAACGATCGTATATACTGCTATTCCTGCAATAACGTCCAGGCCGCAAGTAAAAGAAAGTTCGATAATTTTACCCAATATGTATGTATGTAATGCGGGGTGCCACTCCGAGATTGTATCAGTCAGATACATAACCAGCTGATAAGGAGCATCATAGGCGAATATTCCGGGATAAAGTGCCAGAAACTCTATAATATAAAAACACGATAAAAGCAAAAACGAAGCAAGATAGATTAAGTTAAGATTATATTTAGCCTTATGAGGCCTACAAAAATCAAAAAGATGATACAAAAACGAAAGCACAAAAAATACAATTATAGTTCTTATCGGAAATAAAATAATCGTTTGAACAGGAACATTGCAAGTATATGAAAACGCAATGCAATGGCCTGCTGTCATGAAAAAAGCAAGAACTATGCTTATTAAGCATTTTATCTTGAAATATTTTGAAATAATTGTTTTCATTCTTCTCTCAGCACCCATACTCCACGTTGATATACTTTTTCATACTTGTCATAATTCTCAAAAAGGAACATATTTTCCGATGCATTTAAGCAGACAACCACTTTCGGAAGATTTTGATTCAAGTCCTCTATAACCGCATCAGTTCCATCGGGATAATGATCATAGAAAAAGGAATAATAAAATTTGGATGAGCACAATCTGTCGGCATCAATGTAATACTGCGGATCATAGCCAAGTACAAGAATTCTGTCATCTTCTCCTGCATACTCGTTAATAAGATTTAATACCTCAGTCCTCTCCGTGCTTACTTTTTCGCCATTCTTGATTTGCTCGGTAAAAACAATAAGATTCTTATATACAAACACAAAAAACACTAAGGAAATCAGCGTCAGGAAAATTGCAACATAGTATTTCCCGGTTTTGAAAAAATCTAAAGATAATACATATTTGACCAACACCGATGCAGGATATATAAGAGAGGGAATCAGAATCATACCGTAATGATCATATACAACCCCCGCCATGCAGGACATATACAAATTAAAAAGCATAAAAACAATATATACGACATTAAATGCAATATTTTCTTTCTTTAATATTATAAAGAGTAAAAATATGACATAGATTTCGATATACGAAACCGTGGCAAAATGAATGCAGCAAAACAAGACACCTTTAAGAGATGCTGCACCACCTGCATATGCAAAATTAGTAACAATATAATCTTTCCAGAATTCAGGCAGCGCCCCTTTAGAAAATAACCAAAAAACAAAAGGAACTATAATCGCGGCAGATCCCAAAACAAATTCAGAAATATATTTTACGGGAAGCTTATGATTCTTTTTCAATTGATCAACAATCACATAAATGCAAAAAACAGGCCACATCCCGGCCATATTAGCTCTTATAAGTAATACAGCGCCAAAACAAGTTCCGCATATAAAAATCCGCCAAAATGAATCTTTATCAAACAGAAAAAAATCTATGAAAACAAGAATTCCTAATGCCAGAAAAAGCATGGAATATTCTTCTGTCAGATTACCCATATAGAAAACCCCAAGAGGTGAAGCTGCTGCAATAACAGTAAGAACAGCAATTTTACCGGAAACGAACCTTTTAATAATAATGTACGAAACAAGAAAAAAAGAAAATACAAATAAAAACTCAACCAAATACAGGCCGATTTTCTTACCGAGAATATATCCGACAAATTCGATAAAATACATTAAAGGTCCCTTATTATCAAAAGCATCACGGTAAGGCACCCCTCCTTTAGCCATAAGCATCCCCATATATCTGAATGCTGAGCTGTCCGGGTTCTCAAATTCAGACGCCTTAATGAGTGTAGGCGAAACACAAGTTGTCAGAAACGCAATCCCGGCAAGTATTAAATATGATATGGAATTATATAATTTCGAAGTTTTCTTATTCATGTCATTATTCGAAACAATATGTTGCAAGCTACAGGAATCAGATATATAAAAACACCAATAAGGACACAAGCTACAACTATAAGATAATAAAAAGCTTTCCCAAGATTTAATATGATTGTATTCTCATCTGAGGATTTACGATTATACAAAATAAAAACAATTAGTGCTAAAGCGCCCAAAGCAGTGAGAATAAGTCCGATGTATAATCCCTTCGGTAAAAATGTAATTTGTACATCATATGCTCCCTCAGTTATAGGAACAAGGATCAAAGCATCATTCAATACAGGAATCAAATTAATTTTTTTTCCGTTAACAAGACATTCAAAGCCGTCATTATAGCCCACAGGCATCAAAAGATAACCATCCGAATCGGCCATACCGGTCACTCTTAAACTGCTTTTTGATAGAGTAACGTCCGAAACGCTTCCACACGAAAGCGCAGCATTTCCCTCTCGAAGCAGTGACATATCCATTTCTCCAACCATAATGCAGAAATAATCTGAAGCCTCAGCATAATAATCCGGATCCGGTATCAGGTCCAGAGACACATATTCATCTTTATATGTTCCGCATTCCAGCAGACCGTTTGTAAATGCTGTAGGATAAATGAAATTTTCATAGTCATTCAAATAGGGAATTGCTTTAATATCATAGTTAACAAGAACTCCAAATTGATAGCCACAGGCATAAACATAAAGAGTTTTTTCCCCGTCTATCTCCAAATCAAAGTGAAGCCTGTCTGACATATTAAATTCATCAAAAGATCCAAAATAGGAATATATATTTGTGATCAGAGGTTTATCTATTCCGGTAAGATCCGAAAATATCAGATTTTGATAATCAAAAATATCGGAATCAACAGGAATTTCCGGAACATGATCAATATTTATCACAAACGGAAGTACATAATTTGATGAATAAACATTATAATCCCCAATTGTATTTTCATAAGAATACAAAGAAGTATTCTCTGAAGATCTGCTTATAATCTTGCCGACGCCAAACAGTTCGTCAGAAAATACAGTCCCCCCTTCATCCAGAATCCTGGTATATGCCGTTGAATACCCGAGAGAATCTCTAAGATGCAAAAGATTGGCATTAACTCCCGAGGACCATCCGGAGCATGCATTCAGCTCTGTGACAAGCGGATAATTTGTAACTAAACTGCTACCAATATTTTTATATCTTACAAAAGAACCGGAATCAGAATTCTTTAAATCATCTAATTCAATTGAAGAAGCTAATAATTCAGAGGAACATTCGGCAGACCACTCCTTTTCAGGACCAACAAATCCATAAGTCCCGATGGTACACTGACAAATGAAAATCGCTGATAAGAGAATGATCAAATGATTTTTTCTATTACATATGCAGCAAAAAACAATACATATAAAAGCAGATAAAATGCAAAATACAGTTGCTGGATATTGGCTAATATCCCTTATACCATATACTGAAAACGGAGTTATAAATTTATATAATACAAACAACACGACCGGAATCAGGGCAAATGAAAAATATAAAGAAATTTTGCGTATTGTTTTTATCGATTCAGATTCTTCTTCAGTCGAAATATAAGAAGCAATCAAAGACAGCGATTCAAAAGACAATATATAACCAAAGCGCATAGGAAAATGTACATATCCACCTATATGCCATAACAGATTTGTTCCTTCGACAAATACAGGAACTATTAACAAAGCAGTCAAAACTATCCTGCCATATATCTTTACGGCATAATCACGCCTGAAAATCAATACAAAAACAATAATTGCCAATGCGCCTTCGCATCCGAAAAGCATAAAATATTTATACTGATCACCGTACGCAGAAGTCAGAGTCCTGATAATATCCCAATATCCACCCTGCGAATTCCAAACATCGCTTCTATTAGAGGAAAGAAGAACATAAATTGCAGGAACAGATACTACAGAAGACAAAAGAAACGAAACAAGAGAAATCACGGAGAAAATACAAGCTGTTTTAAATCTGCTTACCTGCTCTTCTTTTCTGATAATCAAAAAAGTTCTTATAACAAGATAAACGCATATCATATAAGAAAGATATATACTTATGATCATGCTCAATGTCAGCATAACAAGATATAAAGCATACCTATACTTTTTCAAAAGAAGATCATGTCCATATACCAGTAGCGGAAACAAAGCCACTATGTCGAGAAACTGAATATTTGAATAATATTGAAGATTATATGCACAAAAAGCATATGAAATGCCCAAAATCAAGGCGAAAATCTCTTTTATGTTCTTATGGCTTTTCAGCACATAAAAACTCATAAAAAAAGAAGCTACTGCAAGTTTTAACATCAAAAAAAATGACATACTGCTAAAAATGCCATCGCGACTTACAAAATAAAAAAACAGATTAAAAGGGCTTAGTATGTAATTGCCAATATTATCTGCCCATGATGATCCAAGCCCGGTAGACCAGTCAAAAGTCAGTGAAGACAAACCATGTAATATATCCCATGTCTTATAATAAAACGGAATATACTGCTGAACCATATCGTAATATGCTACACTTCGAGAACCGAAAGGAAAAATGCCCTTCATGAAATAGACCGTCAATAATATGCAGCATGTAATAAAAGGGGAAATGATATATATATATGATTGTTTTACTGATTTTTTCATCTTTCAATCAATTCATGCACACAAATCTTTTTGTATAAGCTATACCAAATTATCATTTTACAATATATCATTCATAAAATCACTGATATAATATATAATCAGACGGTAAGAATATGAGTTTCCCATTTACAAAAGCGTATTTTTTAAATTTTATGTAAACCAAATCAACTTATAATTAAATTTAAACCAATGGACAATTTATTTATTGTAATACCGGCTTATAACGAAGAAGAAAATATCGATGCAGTCGTAAATGCCTGGTATCCAATTTTGGACAATACAGGTGCCGGATCAAGATTAGTCATCATCAATGACGGAAGCACGGACCGCACCTATGAATCATTACAAAAGATCAGTTCCGACCATCCAAAGCTTGTAGTGATAAACAAGAAAAACGGAGGGCACGGTTCTGCAGTATATGCGGGATATCAATATGCCATAGAACATAACGCCGATTTTATTTTCCAAACTGATTCTGATATGCAGACTCTTCCATCGGAGTTCGAAGGTTTCTGGAAGATAAGAAACGATTTTTCCGCTTTATTCGGGTACCGCCCTGTTCGTGGGGATGGCCAATCCAGAGCTTTCATAGAAAAAATAGTTTGCCTGATAGTAAAGGTATGTTTTCATGTCTCTGTTCCCGACGCAAACGCCCCATATAGATTGTTTGACGGCAAAAAACTTCCTTATTATCTGGAAATCATTGAAAAAGACTACTTTCTTCCCAATATTCTTCTGACAGCTTTTTATGTAAAGAACAAGGATAATGTAAAATTTCTTCCGATTACTTTTCAAGCCAGAGAAAAAGGAATCCAAAGTATAAACATCAAAAAAATCATCCGTATAGGCATTAAAAGTTTAAAAGATTTCAGAATATATAATCGAAAATTTGAGCAGCATATAAAAATATCAAACACATGAATAAATTATTTGCGATCATCCCCTGTTATAACGAAGAAGAAAACATCGGTACCCTTATCGATACATGGATGGAGCAAAAGTCAAAGTTAAACGAGCACGGATATGAACTATTTGTCTATCCCATTGACGATTGCAGTAAAGACGGCACAAAAGGCGTTATTCTGTCAAAATGTAATGAATATCCGGAAAACGTAAAATTATTGCAGCACGAAATCAACAAAAATCTATGTGGCGGGCTTAATACTGCCATTTCCTTTTTTTCCGAGAATGGAAATGAAGGAGATCTATTATGCATCATGGACGGAGACAATACTCAAAGTCCAATATACATTCATGATATGCTCTCTTCTCTTGAAGATAAAAATTCAGATTGTGTAATTGCATCAAGATACAGAGAGAATGCAGATGTGATGGGTCTTGCAGGTTACAGAAAAATGATGTCCGATTGTGCAAGGTTTTACTACACTCTCATACTTCGTATTCCGGGCGTCAGAGACTATACATGCGGTTACAGATTATACAAATATGAAATCATAAAAAAAATACCGGACAAATTCGGAAACGATCCAATTCATGAAAAATCTTTTGCCTGCATGATGGAATTACTTTACAAGATATACATATGCGGCGCTAAGTTTTCCGAAGTAGGCTTTAAATTGCGTTACGACTTCAAAAAGGGTGAAAGCAAAATGAATGTCGGTAAAACCGCAAAAAACAGCCTGACTACAGCTATAAAATTAAAAGTCAAGAAGGGTATGATATGAAGAAGCGTATCATGTGTGTCTTCGGCACCAGGCCGGAAGCTATAAAGATGTGCCCTTTAGTACTGGAACTGAAGAAAAGAGAATCGCTGGAAGTGATTGTGGCAGTTACCGCACAACACAGACAAATGCTTGATCAGGTTATGGATGCTTTTAATATCAAAGCAGACTACGACCTGAATATCATGAAAGATAAGCAGACGCTTTTTGATATAACCACTAACGTTTTAAATGGGATAAAAAACATTATCGAAGAAGCAAAACCGGACGTGGTTCTGGTACACGGTGACACTACTACTGCTTTCACAACCGCGCTCGCTTGTTTTTATCTGCAGATTCCGGTAGGACATGTAGAAGCAGGACTCCGAACTTACGATCTTGAAAATCCCTATCCCGAAGAATTCAACAGAGAAGCCATCGATATAATCAGCAAATACAGTTTTGCACCTACCTCCCTTTCAAAATCGAATCTGATAAAAGAAGGGAGAAATCCGAATACGATATTTATCGTCGGAAACACTATAGTAGATGCAATGAAATACACTGTAATCAAGGATTACGATCACCCCGAACTCAAATGGGTCGGTGATAAGAAAATGATCTTCATCACAGCACACAGGCGTGAGAACCTCAGTGAACCGATGCACACCATGTTCAGAGCCATCAAAAGAGTACTTAAAGAACACCCGGATTGCAGAGCAATATATCCCATACACATGAATCCGGTTGTCAGAGAAATTGCTGATAAAGAATTATCGGGATGCGAAAACATCCACATAATTGAGCCGCTTAACGTATTCGATTGTCATAATTTCGAGGCTAGATCCTTCCTGTGTCTTACCGATTCAGGCGGGATTCAGGAAGAATGTCCCTCATACGGTGTACCGGTTCTTGTAATGCGAAACACCACCGAACGTACTGAAGGAGTGGATGCCGGAGTATTAAAGCTTGTAGGCACTTCGGAAGAATCAATCTATGATGCATTTAAATTGCTGCTGGAAAACGAAGAAGAATACAGCAGAATGTCAAACACCTGCAATCCGTATGGTGACGGCTATGCATGTTCAAGAATAGCGGACATACTTGAAGAAAAAGATTTTAATCCATTCGGTTAACAGAATCCAAAGTTATGCAATATAAAACGGCAGCTCGATGTGAGCTGCCGTTTAGCGTATATAGAATTACGAATCGAAGGAAATTCTGCACATCTCCGAATAACTGGTAATACCGTCAAGAACGTATTCGGTACCTGACATGTGAAGGGTATGCATTCCTTCGCTAAGAGCCTCTTCCTTGATCTGACCAACGGTTGCTCTTCTGGAAATTGTTTCTCTCATGTGCTCGGTAATGACCATGATCTCGTATACACCGATTCGGCCTTTATATCCGAGGTTGTCACACTGCTGGCATCCGTTAGGCTCATAAATGGTTATATCCTCATTCATGCGCTCGGGAGGAATATTCATAACCTCTTTCTCAGTATAGGTTGCAAGACGAGGTTTCTTACAAAGCGGGCAAAGTCTTCTTACAAGACGCTGTGCTATAACTCCGATTACAGAGTCTGCAATGAGATAAGGCTCAAGTCCCATGTCCTCAAGTCTGGTGATGGTAGCAGCCGAGGAGTTGGTATGGAGTGTTGATACGACGAGGTGACCGGTGATAGATGCCTGAACCGCAATCCTCGCAGTTTCCTCGTCTCGAATCTCTCCGATCATGATTATGTCAGGGTCTTGTCGGAGAATTGATCTCAGAGCTGACGCGAATGTCAGATCTGCTTTATTATTTGTCTGTACCTGATTGATACCGTCAACATTAGTCTCGACAGGGTCCTCAACCGTTATGATGTTAACCGCTTCGGAGTTAAGCTCTGAAAGCGCAGTATAAAGCGTTGTTGATTTACCGGATCCGGTGGGTCCCGTAACAAGGATAATTCCGTTAGGATGGGCAAGAAGTGTATCAAACTGCTTCTCCTCGTAATCCTTCAGACCGAGCTTACTCTTCTCTCTCTTCATACCGGATTTGGAGTTAAGTCTCATAACGACCTTCTCACCGAATACGGTAGGCAGTACGGATACACGGATATCGTACTCGACATGGTCAACTATCTGAGTGATACGACCGTCCTGAGGTTTTCTTTTCTCAGCGATATCCATGCCGCCGATAACCTTGATACGTGCTACGAGAGCGCTGAGGAATACCAGCTCGTATCTTGCTCTTTCATAGAGCACACCGTCGATTCTGAAACGGACACGAACCTGTCTCTCAAGTGCCTCGATATGAATATCGGAAGTTCTCTGACGAACCGCCTTTTCGATCATCTCCTTAACGATCTTAACGATGGGCGAATTAGCAACGTCTTCGTCATGCTGTGAAGTATCTTCGTCCTGTACAAGACCTTTTTCTTTAGCGAACTTCTCAAGGTCTTCGGTATTGGACTTCTGTCCGTAATATTTATCAAGTGTTTCTACAATGCCTGAAGTGGTAGCCACATAAGGCTGAATCTCCAGGTTAGTGAGCATGCTGATATCTTCCTGAGTATCGAAATCAAGAGGATCCGATACAGCAAGATTCAGGATGTTAGGGTTATTCTCGTCATATCCGAAAGGAATGACTTTCTTTTTGTTCAGAAGTTCGTAGTTAACAAGTTTAAGAACATTTTCCGGAATGTCTACATCCTTGATCCTTACATAAGGCAGATCCATCTGTCTGGAAAGAACCTTGGCAATCTCCTCTTCAGATACAACGCCGGCTTCCACAAAATATTCACCGAGTTTCTGTCCTTTCTTTTTTGACTCTTCCAGAGCCTGTTCGAGGGCCTCCTCCGTTATAAAACCATCTTCAACAAGAGCCTCCCCCAGTCTTACTCTTTTAAAATTTCTTGCCATAAAAAACCTTATCCTTTCGAAATTTAGATGGTACAACTTGGAATTATAGCACGTTTCTGACATAATAATACAATTTAAGTAAAAATATCCAATAAATCAAGTGCAATTCTCTGAATTATGTGATATTATGACAAATATAAGAGGGGGAGAATAAACATTCTATAAATTCTCCGCTTTGGTTTTTTATTTTTTGTTTCACAAATTTTCACCGGAGGTCATTAACAAATGGCAAAGAAAGTTTTTAACTCAACTTACGGAACTTCAATGAGAAGACTTGTGGGAGCTACTAAAGTCAAGGATTTGAAGCTGGAGGTAGATGACAGCGACTACGAAAAGACCCTGCTGAATGGTAAAGCATTTATCAAAGCACCGGGGTCTACAACTGAGAGCTGTGAGACATTTGAATTTGCATCTACCGATATCAAGGATGTCAGACGTGAAGAATATCAGGGTTCTGAAGCTATCGTTATCGATGCTACCGTAGAGACCATGTACGGCAAGAAATCCACCAAGGTTATTCTTCCCACCCTTAAAAATGCCAACGAAGCATACGATCTTCTCCTCTCATTCAAGCAGAAGAACGATCTTGCAAGACAGGCATCAGGCGGAAGACCTATCTCAGGCGGAGCAAGACCTATTTCTAACGGATCCCGCCCTGTTCCTCCTTCAGCAGCAAGAGCTACATCCAACGGTGCTCGTCCTGTAGGCGAACCCGTTCAGCCCGTTCCTACTCCGGTGCCTACTCCCGCTCCTTCACCCGCTCCCGCTCCCGTAGCACCTTCGAATGAAAATGTATATACCGGTCCCATATCTGCAAGGACCATTACTCCTTCACCTTCAGTTGCAATGAACGAGACTCTCAGAGGAGCCGAAGCTCCTGCAGGACCTTTTCCTGTTCAGAGACCTCTCCATGGTTCACCAGAAGAAGCTGCACAGATGGCTCAGCAGCCCGGTTCTCTTGTCAGAACCGTGCCTACTCCTGCGCCCGTTCAGCCTGACAATCTCGGAAATGCTCTTTATACTCCCGGTGCCGCACCTGCGCCCGCTCCTGCTCCTGCGCCCGCTCCTGCTCCCGCACCTGCAAAGGATCCCATTGATGCAGCATCCTTCGAAGACAAGCTCAAGAAGATCGAAGTTATGCATGAAATGGGCGTCATGAGTGATGACGACTATAAGAGCAAGAAGCTTGAGCTCATCTGCAAGGAAAAGGGTCTTGATAAGTTCTATGAGAAGATTCAGAAGGTTCTCATCTCCAAGAGTACCGGACTTATCACCGATGATGACTACAACAAGCAGGTTCGCGCTATTGTTGATCCCTGCTTCGATCCCGCTGTCACTGATCTTGATGATTTCAGAGGCAATGTTGCTATGATCCCTGTTATCAAGATCAGCGGACTTATTACCGAGTCCGAGTTTAATAAGCTTTCCGACGGTCTCGTTGACGGAACCGCTTATGATGACGAAGACAACAACGAAAAGTTCATTATGAATCTCAGGAAGCAGGCTATCCTTAAGGATGCTGAGATCCTTTCCGAGAGCGACTACTCCAATGAGATCAACAGGCTTAAACTTGCCCTCAATCCCAAGTCCACCGACGACCGTGATGCCCTTAAGGCTAAGCTCGGCAGATGGCCTGCAATGGTTGAGGCAGGTGTTATCACCACAGATGATTTCGAAGCAAAGCGCACCAGACTTATCGCAGATCTCGACGGTATTGATTCCACCAACACCGATACTCTTAAGTCCAAGATCAAGAAGCTGATGCTTCTCAAAGAGTGCGAGTGGCTTTCCCAGAGCGAGCTTAACAATAAGAAAGCTGAGATTATCTCTACTATCTCCGGCAATCCCGATGAAGTAACCAGAATGTCTCTTCACAAGGTCGCTGTTGAAGGCGGACTTGAGACCGAGGCTGAATATGATGCTGCCAAGAATCAGATCGTTGCTGACATCACCTCTCCCGTCAACGGAAACATGGATCTGTTCAAGAAGAAGATCGAACTTCTTACCAAGATTCACGATGCAGGTATCATCAACGATTCCGAATTTGGAGACTTCAAGAACAAGCTGCTTGATCTTTAATACTCCGGGAGCATCTACGTAAGTCATGAACAAATACGATATAAGCAGACTTTGCTTACGTTGCATGAGGATCAGTGACGATAATGACATTTGTCCCTTCTGCGGCCATAACAAGATCGGCGAAAAGACATGGCAAAATGCACTGACTCCCGGCACGATATTAAACAATAAAATACTTATCGGTAATATCCTGGGCAAGGGCGGATACGGAATCACCTATATTGGTTTCGATCTGCTCCTTGAATACAGGGTCGCCATTAAGGAATTTTTTCCTGAAGAACTCGTTACCAGAGCTGAAGACGGCCACACTCTCGTAGTTCAGGATGAAGTCAATACAGACTCCTACGAGGAAGAAACTCAGGCATATTTACGTGAGGCAAGGATCCTTGCCGAATATTCCAAAAATCCCGGTATAGTTTCCATCAAAGACCTGTTTTATGAAAATAATACAGGTTATATTGTTATGGAATATCTTGAGAACGGGAACCTTTTCAAATATGTTGATAATCACGGGGGATGGCTTCCTTCCGACCGAGCTCTCACACTGATTGAGCCTATCATCGACATTCTCGGAGACCTGCATCAGTCAGGTCTGATTCACAGAGACGTATCTCCCGACAATATCATGCTTGATAAAGACGGATCGATAAAGCTTATCGATTTCGGCGGTTCACGTAAGAACGGTGCCAAGTCCAAGCAGGATTTCCTCGGTAAATGGGGATTTGCTCCTCCCGAGCAGATGTTTTCACGTGTTTCGGAACAGGGTCCCTGGACAGATATCTACGGCATCTGCTCTACTCTCTACTATCTGTGCACCGGAGATATACCCCAGTCTGCCATCGAACGTGAAGAAAACGATCTCATCACACCCATCAACAGCTATAACATAGATCTGGATCCCGGTATCGGCGAGTCCATTATGAAGGGACTTTCCATGAAGCCCGAGGACAGACAGCAGACTATCGATGAGCTGTATTATGATCTGTACTCAATTAAGCGTACTTCCAAGCAGTCCCATGCTCAGGAATCCGTTGCAGAGCGCAGAGTAATCGTTATGGATCACGACGGCAGAGTCTGGTTCGGTTCATATCCCATGAACGAGCTCACTCCCGAGAACATTACAAGTGACATCGAGTGTGCCGAATATGATGAAAACAATACAGCTGTAGTAAACGAGGAAAAGTACTATCGTCTTCCGGTATATAAGAATGCCAAAAGCAAAGAGTCTTCAAATTTCCTCTCAGGTGTATTTAATCTGAAGCACGGCAGAATCAAAGAGGGTTATAAATACTTTAAGTACAATGCTATTCCCTGGAGAGTCGTCAACGAATCCAAAGGCAGAACAACTCTTATCAGTGAATACATTCTTGATTACCTGCCTTTTAACGGCACTACTTATCTGAAGTATTCAGATAGAGATATAGTGAAGGTTAAGACCGGAATTTACTGGGGTGATTCAAAGCTCAGAGCATGGCTCAATTCCGCGTTCATTAACATGGCCTTCTCAGCTCAGGAGAAGATCAAGCTTCATTTCACAAAGATCTCCACTCCTACCTCGGCTCTTGATGACAGATATACCAATGACAAGGTGTATATACCTTCACTTGACGAGCTTTATTACGGTTTTGATACATCTAAGGATCGAATTGACAGATCCAAGAAAAATAAAGACAACGTGTATTGTACTGCTCCCATATCTCAGTACACTGCAGCCATTCCCAGGGATCCCGATTTCGTTCCCTGCTTCGGATTAAGATCTAGAGGACAATTCTCCAAGGATATGTCTTTCCTGGCCAGTGAAGATTGCTTTGGTCAGCTGATTGGTCGTGACGGCCCCGAGAACTGGATGCTTAATAAACGTTGCGGAATCAGACCGGTTATTTGTGTCAGCAGTGATTCCATAAAGAGGATTTCATAAGTAATGGGCATTTATGCTATAAGTGACTTACATGGTCATTACAGCACATATATTAAGCTTCTCAACAGACTTAAGTTTTCCGATGATGACTTTATATATGTTGTTGGTGACGTAATTGACAGAGGAAGGGATGGTCTTAAGATCATCCTTGATGTCATGCAACGTCCTAATGCCGAAATGATCCTCGGAAATCATGAATACATGATGATCGAAGCCATCGATTACATTCGTAAGAACGAATCTGAAGGCAAAGTAACCAAGGAAGATCTCGGCGAAGCATTCACTCCCGTTGACCTTTGGTTCCATCCCGCTAACGGCGGAAAGCCGACATTTAACGCATTTTGCAGACTGGACAGAGAAACTCAGGATAAGATCCTGGATTATCTTAAAAGTCTGAGACTAATCAAACGAGTTACGGTGGGCGATAAGCATTACCACATCTCCCACTCCTACTCGGTTGGTTACAAATTCGGTAAGGAACTCTTTTACAAAGATGCCCTTGTAGATGCCGAATCCGTAGTATGGGATTCTCTCGTAGATGACAGACCCCCCATCGATATGCTTGAACATGATTGGTTTGCGTATCCTGATGATACATACATAGTAGGTCATGTTTTCACCCAGAGACTTGGTTGCATGGACGATAAAGGCCGTGGAAAGATCTGCAGACTGCAGAGACGAGGCGGAATTGATGTTGTTGACGTTGATTGCGGAATGGCTCTGAACTCCAGATCAAGCAGGATCGGATGCTTCGAACTCGGAACAGAAAGAGAAATATACGTAACATATAAATAAGCCCGCGTGAATCTCACGCAGGCTTGTTTTTTTGTGACAATGGGGACGCTACTGTTTTGTCACAACTTTATTAATACTGTATGCTCTCCCGCCTCAATCTCAGGAACCATCATTAGCGCACCGGCATATCTCTCTGTATGCGCCTTTTCTCCGTCAATATAGACTTCTATATCATCCGAGTAAGGAATTGTCAGTAAAAGTGCTCTTTCGTCTTCCTTGGCTGAAATAGAGCCTTCTATTCTATCTCCGCTCAAACCTGTAACAACCAGTTTTGATTCACTCAACTCATCATATATACCTTCAAAGCAATCCATATCCATGGCATACAGATAAGCTTCTCTGTAATCATCTGTGCCTTCAATATTTAAGGTGATCTCAGTATCTTCTTCGAAACAGCCGAGCCTGATATTATAAGCCTTCTGATATCCGGTAAATACCGCAACAACTATATCATCAATGGTCACAACTATTAGATCCGAATCTGACTTGGTCTCATAATCCAGATCTGATTCGTTTAAAAGCTCAAAATTCAGATATACATTTTTACCCGCGGGGGCAATAAATGTGATCTCTCTGTTGATCTGATGTCTTATTAAATATTCACCGTTTTTATCAAGTTCAGGCGCAAGCCCGGCAACATCTGTGACAACCTCGGAATAATCCAGCTCTTCCAAAAGATTTACATCTCTCCCGAGAATACCGTTAACAAAATTGTTTTGATTAACAAAAGGATCATTTCCAAAATAGATCTCGCTTCCACTGATCATGTATCCCAAACCAAGCGAATACGGATTATTGCTCAGTGTGGCAAAGCCGTTAGAGGTCTGATATACATATCCCGAATCAGCATGTCCCTTATGAATCATATAATCTATTCCAAAAAGCATATCCGTAAGGATGGTCGTTCCTTCATCACACGCTTTGTAATGGTATTGAAGGAGTCCCAGCTCTTTGTACAGCATGAGCATCTCAGGATCATATGATGATGAAAAATAATCCAATCCGTTATAGCCAAGAAGCATAGTATCCGTGGATGTGAATTCATAATCTTTGGATATCCTGCAAAAGTTTCCGGATAATTCCTGAGCCTCTTCCACCAGATCGGCTGTAGTATCAATAAAAAGTCTGTAATCGGAACGTGTTGCTGAAGGAAGTGTCTTTAGATCCATATCAATCTGTGTGTATCCGTTGAAAACAAGAAGTCCCGATACAAGAACTAAAACCACTCCGGATATCGAATTCTTAGTCTTTATATCTTTTATCCCTTCCGTCGCAAGTACCATAACAAAGAAAACAAAAAGGAATGCAAACCTGTGCGGATACGCTACAGGATCCCTGAACATATGCCAAATCCGGTACATAGGTCTGAAAAGAAAGCTGCATATAAATATTGCTAATATGATCAGAGATACCAAAAAGCCTGCTCTGTTACTCTTCTTTTGATACAAAGCAAATACCGCAAGCCCGAGACATATAAGTGTGCAATAAATTCCGGGGCCGCCTTCGCTGTATAAGCCTCCGAAGCTTCCGCACAGGAACTGTTTAAGAAGTACAAGTGGGTGCGCTACAATAAGCCCTCCGTTTGAATAGACGCCGGAGTCGTAAACCTTGCCATGGAGGAGCTCTTTAAAAGCAGGCATCAAAATCAAAAGAGCGCATCCTGAAGCAATTATCGAATAAAATATGAACCTTATATAACTGACCGTAAAATACTTCACCGTCTGTTTATTGTCTGAGTTCCTCAAAGTCAGAACATAGGCCGCATAGAATATCAGAAATAGACATACCATATATGCCGAATAATAATGTGTCAGTATGCAGAGAAATAAAACAAGCGAATAAACAGCGCCTTGTATAATACGCTTTTTAGTTTTATTTTCGGTTAGCAGTTTCTCCAGACATACTGCTATAAGAGGAAGCCAGAAAAGAGAATCCAGATACATGGGAAGTATAAAAAAGGTAACCGCAGCCGTAGAAAGAGAATAGCAAAGAGATAGAATAAGTACCTTAACAGGCTCTTTAACGCCTTTAAAAAGTACATAACATGAAAAAGAAGCCGCAATAAAACCGGCCTTCAATACATCTACCAAAGCTATTGCTTCAGGTAAATGAGCCACATCAAAAAGCAGATATAAAACCGATAAAGGCGAAGCCAGATAATAAGCGATAAGCCCTGCAAGGGGTGTCCCGAGAGATCCTTCAAAGGTATATTTCAGATCCGAGAAACTTCTGACTCTGCTCATATATGCATAGAAAGATACAAACTGCTCTTTCATGTCGAATATAAGAAGTGTCCTTTCACTTCCCGGATATATCCCCGAAACGACAAATATCACGGCAGCAAGTAATGCGGCCGTGATAAATGATACAAGGATTATAAAGTGCTTATTTCTGTTCATCGAGCTTTTTTCCTGACAAAGATCAAAAATACACCGGATAACACAAGCATACAGCAAACAATCCATCTGGCAGTGCTTACCGACATAAGTCTGCCCATGGCTGAATTATCGGATGAAACTTGTGAAGGACCGCCGGAATTAGCTTTCAAAGTAACTTCGGATGTAATGATGTCGGAATCTTCAAGTTCATCTCCGGTTAGGCAAAGCGCAAATACACTCAGATGATAAGTGGTAAATCTTGCATAATCCGTACCCTCGGTATTAACGATGGTAACGGGAATATCTTCCAGCTGACCGTTTCTGTCAACGGTAAGTGCGATCAGTCTTTTACCCGAAAGCGATTCAGGTACGGGGATAGCAACTTCAAGCCCCTGATTTCCAAGCTTGGTAATGGGGATATTGGAAGAATCGGTAAGGATAAGCTCATATAAAGCCTTTTCACCGTTGTATTTTCCATTGAGAAAATCATTGGCTCTGTTAAGCGCTCTGTCAAAACTCTCGGAAGTGGCAATCTCACTGACACTTAGTGTAAAAGGTCTGTCTGCTCCATCAAGATAAGCCATGACGCCCTGGGGACCACTTACAGTTACTCCTGCATTCTCTTTATCTTCTACGGATGATCTGAAACCTGAGTTTGAAAGTCTCTGAGTGGTCTCTTCATAAGTGATGTTAAGTCCGGTAGCATCAGCAAGATCATCGAATGCACCCACACCCACATTTACTATTCTTTCAGGGATATCCTTAACACTGACTTTTGTTCCCGCAAAGGCTCTGTCCAGAATCTCTATCTCATTTCCGCCAAAAGAAACCTCCTCAAGATTGGAGCATCCCATAAAAGCTTCTTCTCCGATACTTATAAGAGATGAAGGCAGGGACAAAGTCTTCATTGATGTTACATCTTTAAAGCAATCCGCTGCAATTATCCTGACACCGTTAGGTATGCTTACATTTGTACTGTGACCTCTGTAGGCAATCAGTGCTCCTCCGCTTACAAGGAAATCTCCTCCTGACGCATTAAGATTATCATCAAGGTTATTATTGATATTTCCGACTGTTGAAAGGAAACCTTCAACCCAGGGAGTTCCGGAAAAAGCATAAGGCTCAATCTTCATTATGCTCTGAGGAAGGCTTACACTACCCAGTCTGGGGCAATGATAAAATGCACCGTAATCAATCTTCTGAACACCATCGGGAAGTGTTACAGAGACGACATCGGTTCTGGAAAAAGCAAACTGACCTATCTCAGAAATGCCCTGGGGCAGACTCATATTATCAAGATCATCGGACAGGTAATATGCTTTATCTGCAACAATCTTGGAATCAACTATGGTGTATTTGGGAATTGATGAAGAATAAATAACCGTATCGGATGGAATATTCACAGGTGCATCATCACTCACTTCGGGAGCCGGGCTTCCTTCTATTACGTGAAGAGCGGAATTATCCATAAATACCACGGCAGAATTTCCGACTACATGAGTCTGTCCGTACACATTGGTGTTCTGGTTATACGCAACCGCGGTATAGGTTCCGTCAGGTCTCTGAGTTATCTCATACTGAGTTGTATACGCTCCGGGTTCTTCCGTAGTCTGTGCGGAATCCTCTGAAGAATCGGTTTCATTGTTTTCATCATCATTATCAACCACTTCGACGTCAGTGTTTGAAGGCTCGGGATCATCCATCATTCCTGTGTCCTCATAAACGGGGAACTGTGCCTGTCTTACATAGAATCCCTTTGCATATTCCCAGGCATATGAACCTTCGGGTGCAAAAATAACAAGCTTATAACATCCGTCAAATGCGGAATCGTGTATGATATGAGTCTTTTCAGTAATGGTTACCGACTCAAGATTGACATCATCTTCAAAAGCATAGATTCCGATAGAAGTTACATTTGCAGGGATGCTGACAGAGACAAGTCCCATACAATTTGCAAATACGAAATCGTCGATCTTGGTCAGTCCGGTTCCGATAACAACAGTCTCAAGATTATCACAGTCCCAGAAAGCATACTCATTAACCTTCTTAACGCTGTTGGGGATAGTTATCTTACGGATATTATCATTGTCTCTGAATGCATCCGTAGCTATCTCAATAACGCTGGAAGGAATGACTACATCTGTACGTGTTCCGTTGTAAGAAAGGAGCGTTCCCGAACCCGATATAGAAAACTCGGGGACGGATGCAGCATCCGCCCCCAGAGGAGGAAGCTGCACCACTACTAAAGCGCTTATTATCAGGATTACTCCGAGCAGCTTTCTTATTGTTTTCATCTTAAACCCTTAAGATACGTTTATTTTCTTACAGTTCTGTTAGTGCCGTTGTTTGCCTTAACAGGCTTAAGGTTCTTCTTGTCCTTCATAAGGAACAGGACAATCGATATCGCAAAGAGAGCGATGGATAAGAACCACTTGGGATGGATGAAATCCGCGGTCTTGGGGGTATTATCGAGGTTACCCGTTCCATAGCCGTTTCCTGATCCGTCCGAACCTGCCGTAAGCTCAACAGTATTTACATAGATCACATAAGGTGAGAAATGTGTACATGTAAAGGTTACACAAGGTACTCCGTTGATGGTTGTGAATCTTGCATTGAGACCATCAATCTCACCGTTTGTTACAACAGCAACCTTGTTATTTGCGGCATACTGGATCATAGAATCGGGAAGAGGCAATGTAATGGTTATTGTCAGTCCCGAAGTGTCATGAATCTGAGTAGTTCCTGCCGCATCGTAAAGGCTGATGTCCATAGGGAAGTAGATAAGATTATCTACGCTTCCGTACTTCTTAAGCAGTGCATCAAGAATCTGTCTCTCGGCAGTCTGGCTCTGAGTGATCTTAATTGTGAAGTTATCGGTTGATCCGTTAACGGTTGCAGATACAACACCTGTATTGGACAGACCGTTCTTCTCGATGACAACGGTAGTTCCGCTGCTTCTGGCAACATTTCCGGTTGAAGGCCAGTAATTGGTATTACCGTTTCCGTTACCATTTCCGCCGGAACCTGATCCGTTAGAACCGTTATTGTTATTTCCGGAAGTGGAAGCAACGAAGTTAGCGGTTACGGTAACATTTTCCGAAGGCATGGTAAGAACTGTTGCAGACATTACCTTGGATGCAATTGGAACATTTGTAGGTGAAACTGTCCAGCTTGAGAACTGCTGTCCTGTCTTCGCATCGTTAGCCTGAATGATTACCTGTGATCCGGGCTTATAGCTTCCGGAACCCGATCCGTTTACAACAGTAAGTGTATAGTAAGGTCCGTTGTAATTGGGATCAGGGCTGGGACTGGGATCCACATAATTCGGATTAGCCACCATCGTAAACCTGAGATTCTTATCAATGGTAATCGATGAAGGCGAAGGTGACCACATGCAATTCTTATATCCTGCAGGCATTATCAGGTCAGGAGGTGTAGCTCCTGCCTCAAGTGTCAGAGTCTGATAGATCGTAACACCGTCGGAATAATAATAGGTTGCGGTATAGGATGTAGCCGAACCGTTATTGTTGCCTTCCGAAGGGACCAAGTAAAATGATTTATCAGAATTCATAACTGTTTCTGATGGCTTAGGAGACCATTCATATCCTGTATAACCCGTAGGAATTGCAATGTCAGGAGCTGTAACCCCATCATTCAATTCAAGTTGCTTGTACAGAGTACCGTCAGCCATAAAATACTTAGCATAACGAGTAACACTCGGATTTCCGCCGTTTCCGCCGCCGTTGTCAGCCTGATAGAATGCACGGAATACAAGAACCGAGCTGTCGGTGCTGCTGATATTGGCATCGGTTATGGCAAACTCATAAGAGTTTCTGGGATCGAAAGGTGTCCAGCTCTTAAAGGTATATCCGGTCTTGGTAGGTGAAATACCCGAAATGAGTGCTCCGTTGACGTAGTAAACGGTATTTCCGTTTGCATCAACTTTCGACTCAACGGGGATACCGGATACAAGTACGGAACCATCGGCACCGGTAGCAGGATCGATATCCATGAAGGTTGCGGTATAAGTAGCTTCCTCTACACCTTCATATACAGCCTGCAGAACAAGATCGGAATGAATCTCAAACTTATCTCTGTATCCGTAAGTTTCATCCGTGTCATCACGGTTCTCGTAGTAATTGAAAATAAAACCTTCACTGACCGCACGTAAGGGATCAAGTACGGTTACGGTATCACCGTCCACGTACTCTTCAACTGTACGAACGGTTCTCTTGGTAGCATCTGCGGAAGCAAAATCCCAGTAAGTTACATAGTAATGAGTAATGGGAACAAGCGCTTCAACAAGATACTTATGATTCTTAAATCTGTCATAAGTTCGGCTGGTATTGGTAACATTTCCGTTTTCATCGGTTTCTGCGGGAGCAAATACGGTAAGCTGGTCGTTCTCACTCTCACTTGAACCGTGGTCAATACCGGTACCGAAATCGTAAGTGGTCTGGATCAGATCCATACCATTTGACTGCCAGTCAAGATCGGAATCATTAACAGTAAGATTGGAAAGCGATGAACCTCTGAAAGCATAACTCTTAATAAGTTCACATCCGTCGGGCAGATAAACGGATACCAGATTATCACAATCATCAAAAGCATACTCCGGTACGCTGGTGATATTTGAGCTTTCAAGATTTACTATCTGTACATCGGTATCTGCGAAAGCCTCCTGAGAGATTCCGTTAATGCCCTGAACCTCTGCAGTCTGAACGGTCTTGGAACTTCTTCCGCCAAGGAACTCGATGATTGAATATCTGTTTCCGTTGGAATCTATTGCGTAAATGATTCCGTTGGATGTTGTAAAGTAAGGGTTGTCTCCGAATTTTACATTATTGAGTTTCTTGCAAAGTCTGAAAGGTGCAAGACCGAGTGAGGTGGTATCAGCGGAAATAGTGACATCGCTAAGCGAATCATCTCCAAGGAACGCATGGTCCTTGATCTGGCTGACACCAGTAAGTTCAACTTTGGTAAGGTTGTCGCACTCAGAGAATGCCTGCTCTCCGATCGAATCAACATGCTGGGAAACGGTTACGCTTCCGAGACCGGAACATCCGTAGAATGCATAATCGGGAATGGTTATGTTTTCATTTCCCTGGAAAGTAATGGAGGTAAGTCCGGGACAATTTGCAAAATCACCCTTGGTTTCATCTACATTAACTATACCGTTGAAGTTGACATCAATAGAACTGCTTCCATATGAAAGCTCATTGTATGAAGAATTAGGTGTAGCAGTTACATCTATCTCGGTAAGTCCCTCAGAGATTACTGCGATAGGATTCGAAGCGGAAGTATTGGTAGCAAACAAGCCGTCCTTGATAGCCTTTACGCCACGTGGAATCTTAAGTGTCTCACAGCACTCCTTAAGTGCATAGTCATATGCAGTAGAGGGACTGGAAGGATTATAATTCGAAATCGCGGTCTTCTCCTCATCGCTCAGATACCATGCAGTTGCATATCCGGAAATAGACGAAGCGGTAGGGAAATTGGTGAGCTCTGCGCAATCCTTATCGGGATTATATTTAACCTCAAGAAGGCTGGGAAATCCCGAATAGATAATGGGCCAGCTTCTTGTCTGATTGTCGTGGCTGAACATTCCATCCTGACTCATTGCATATCTGAAGGGAGTGGAATCATCACCTATCGTCGTAACAAAGTAAAGCTGGGTAATAGATGAAGGAGCAGCTCCTGAAACCTGCTGGGTCCTGAAGCTCTCGTCACCGATCTGGACATTGTCGTTGCCGAAATATACATACTGAAGATTGCGGCATCCTTTGAAAGCTCTGTCTCCGATAATGTTAATAGTTGAAGGAAGCTTAACCGTTATCAGATCACTCTGATCAATGAACCTCTCATCCGGAATCTCATTAATGTAGTAAGGTCCGAAATGCTCAGGGAAGCTGAGTGATTCTACGGTTCCGACTGTAGTGAATCCGCAAAGAGTATTATTATCGTTGACCTGATAGATTGCTCTTCCGCCACCCTGTTCGGTAACGGTCTTCTCATAGAGTTCTTCCCCATAATACTTGAAAGTAAACTCTTTTCCGGAAGGCATATTCTGGCAAGTGTTATGAAGCGCACCAATACCTATATTAGGTCTGGTCGCACCTGCGGGATCCACACTTTCAAAATAGAACTGATCATTTGTAAGTCCGTCATGGAAATTAACAAGTGAATATTCACATTTGGGTGCGGTTGTATGAGTATCATCCGCAAAAGTAACAAAGGGACTGAGAACCGTTACTCTTTCAAGTGAAGTACAATCCTCAAAAATATTGATATCGATCTCTCTCTTGCTGTTTAAGGAATAACCGGAGCCCAAAGCTGTTCCCATGGTTACATACTTAAGTGAAGAACAACCATAGAACAGATGGTATCCAATATACTGAAGATTTGATCCGTTACCGGTAGGATCCTGAGTAATATCTCCGGTAAGGTCAATCGAAGTAAGCGCTGTGTCATTCTCAAACACACCGTCACAAAGAAGCTTTATACTGTGAGGAACATAGAATGATGCAAGTGAAGGACAGTTTGCAAACGCATATGCACCAATGGTATCAAGTCTGGGGCTGTCGGGCATATTGACAGAAGTAAGAGCCCTGCATCCGTCAAACGCATGGTTTCCTATAGCAACCAGCTGATTTGAGAAATTAATCTCTTTCAATGCAACGCAGCCATAGAAAGCATAGTCTCCAATACCTTCCATTGATTCGGGAATATAGAGATTCTTGATATTGGCACCCTTGGTTCCGGCAAATACACCATTATTCTTATGGGTATCATCTATAGGCTGAGTAGAAAGCACATAAGTACTGGTTGCAGTATCATATTCAGAGAACTGGTTAGCGATGTATTTTACGGGAATGTCATCAACATACTGATGAGCGGAATCAGCACATGCCTTGTATGTATAAGTTCCCGGAGTTCCTTCGCGATAATACAGTGAATCTTTAGGGAATTCTTTCCATGTAGACTCTGTACTTGCAGTACAAGGATAATACCTGACGTTCTCAACCTTATATGTATATGTATGGCTTATAAGCTGTCTGGTTGCAGGATCATCACTGTCATAGTTTTCAACAACACTATTCTGGAAAACACCGATTTCATCGGGTTCAACAGTCTGATAATAACCGGGGTTAGCTCTATATGTATCAGGGACATAAGGCTGAATTGTATTATATACAGTGGAAGAGCCGTCGGTATATTTGCCAATGTAGGCATCCAGAGGATTGGCATCGCCCACATCAACAGTGATTTCAAGAGATATGAAAGTGTTCGTATCTCTGTAGAAAAGAAACTCATTTGAAACGTTAGTAAGGCAGTAACCTTCAACATCGGAAATCTTACGGAAGCTTCTAACGGTATCGGGAATGGTAAGATTACCGTTTGCATCAACAGCACCGGATGCATTATAGCCGGTGATAATAGCAAACTTTGCGGCATTACCGATTTCATCGACACCCTGAGAATTGATATAAGCGAAATAATAAGTCTGATCACCGGTTGTGTATATGGTGGAGCCCGCCTGAATGACAGGAATCTCACTTACCGGAGTTTTAGGGTCGGTAGATGTTCCACTCTGCAAGATGTAATATTCGGGATCTATAACACCCGTACAGGAGTTGGCTGCTTCTGCCTGACCTCCGGCATATGATCCGGTGGGAATCGCAGCAACAACAATACTGGACGCAAGGAAAAGAGCACCCAACGTTTTGCGTACGGATCTCTTGATTCTTCTCGTTGTCTTTTTCATCAAAGGTCGCCCTCCGTTTGCACGAAAAACTAATTAATCTTTCTGGCCACAACCGCGAATCGGCCGTTTTTTTCTTCATAATCGCAGGTGGAAAGAGTTACCAGATGATCTCCCCACACTGCTCTGACCCCGGTATCATACAGGGCCATGGATGCCATTTCGTTCATATATGAATTGAACTCTTCGGCTCCGTTGGCATCTATGAACTGATAATATTTAAAAGAAATATCATCATCGGTCTTAAGCGAAGTCCTGAAAGCAAACATAACTTCGTATTCACCGTGCTCGTAGATGGTATCGAACTTGAATGTCTTATGGGTCAGATAGAAGTTATAATCCTCATATTTGACCAGATTTCCGAACATATTGCCGCTCATCATATGATGACCGTACAGGATCAGATTGTCGGACGGCTTAATGGCGTCACAATTACAATCCATGAAAATGCAGCCGTTCTTATCATTCTCCTGGTTAAATCCGTGAGTCAGATAATACTCATTGTCCACGGTCTGCATAACGGGCAGACTTAAATCAGCCCCATTTATACCTATATCGGCTATTTCGAGCCATCCGATTAGTCTTTTGTTCTTATTATATATATCTATGTATTCGGGGAGGATGTCCGGTGCCTCTTCCTCGTCCACATAATGGATGATTGTTCCGCTGTTATCCGAACCGTTATTTCCCGCTGACTGATTAGATTCATTAACCGCCTGATCTCTCAAATTGGCCAAAAGATCTGTGGTACTGGCGGATCTTTGCTTAGTGATATTATAGATTGCTATGTACAGAATGCAGGCTGCAGCAACAAAAAGTGAGGCAAAAAGAATGAACTTCCTTGTCCTCTCCTGCTGCTCAAGGATCTTTCTGGCCTGCGCATCCAGGTCTTCGTCAGGCTTAAGGGTCTTCTTCACGGTAGTCCGCTTGACATTAACGCGAAGATCCTGCTTTTCTTCGGCCGCTTTTTCTTTTCTCTCCATTTTAGAGATGATTCCGTCTACCTCTTCAATGAAATCCTGACCCAGGACCGTACCGAAGTTGATCCTTCCGCTATGTAGTTTCTTAGACAAGAGCTTAAGATCCGAAAGCGACATATTGTCCATAGACGCCTTGATGCGGTCTATGGCAGCTTTATCTGCGTTTGCCGCAGCTATCTCTTTGTCGCCTTCGAATTTTCTGCCCTCGATTATTACGATCTTACCCATTAAGTTTATTTAACTACGAAGTTTACAAGCTTTCCGGGAACGTAGATCTCCTTTACGATTTCTTTGCCTTCGATCTTGGATGTAACGGTCTCTTTTGCTCTAGCGATCATGGTCTCCTTGGAGGCATTTCTGTCCTCTTCGAAGGTTCCGCGAAGCTTTCCGAGAACCTGAACAGCGATGGTAACAGTGTTTTCTACGCACTTATCTTCTTCGTACTCGGGCCACTTAGCCTGATATACTCTGCCTTCAAATCCTTCAGCAGCCCAGATTTCCTCAGTGATGTGAGGAGCTACGGGGTTAAGGAGAAGGAGGAATGTCTTAAGATCAGCCTTTGTGATGCTGCCTGCCTTATAGAAATCATTGATAAGGCTCATGAGCGCAGCTATACCGGTGTTGTACTTAAGAGTCTCGAAATCTCCGGATACTTTCCTGATGGTCTGATGAATCTTAACTTCAAGATCCTTGCTGTACTCATCACCATCCTTGACGATGTCCTGAAGCTTCCATACTCTGTCGAGGAATCTGCGGCATCCCTGTACGCCTTCCATGCTCCAGTTAGCAGCCTGATCAAATGCGCCGATGAACATCTCATAGGTTCTGAGAGTATCCGCACCATACTCGTCAATGATATCGTCGGGATTTACGACGTTACCACGGGACTTGGACATCTTCTCACCGTTTGATCCGAGGATCATGCCGTGAGACGTACGCTTTGCATAAGGCTCCTTGGTAGGAACGATTCCCTGATCATAGAGGAATCTGTGCCAGAATCTTGAATAGAGAAGGTGGAGGGTTGTATGCTCCATTCCTCCGTTATACCAGTCAACGGGAAGCCAGTACTTAAGAGCTTCCTGTGATGCAAGTTCCTTGTCATTGTTAGGATCGATATATCTGAGGAAATACCATGATGATCCTGCCCACTGAGGCATTGTATCGGTCTCACGCTTAGCGGGTCCGCCGCAGCAGGGGCAGGTTACATTAACCCAGGAATCCATTGCTGCAAGAGGTGATTCGCCGTTATCTCCGGGCATATATGATTCAACCTCGGGAAGTTCGAGAGGAAGATCTTCTTCCTTGAGAGGAACATATCCGCACTTGTCACAGTGAATGATGGGAATAGGCTCACCCCAGTATCTCTGACGTGAGAATACCCAGTCACGAAGTTTATAATTGGTCTTTGCATGTCCGATTCCTTTTTCCTCAAGGAACTCGGTGATCTTCTTCTTAGCCTCTGCAACGGAAAGTCCGTCAAGGAATCCGGAGTTTACAAGCTTGCCTTCAGCAACATCGGTATAAACCTGCTCGGTCACGGGCTTATCGGAGCCTGCAACAACCTCGATGATGGGAAGGTTAAACTTCTTGGCAAATTCCCAGTCTCTTTCATCATGTGCGGGAACGGCCATGATGGCACCTGTTCCGTAACTCATGAGTACATAATCGGAAATCCAGATGGGAATCTCTTTGTCATTGACAGGGTCGATTGCGGTAAGTCCGTTAAGGCATACACCTGTCTTATCCTTGGCAAGCTCGGTTCTTTCGAAATCAGACTTTCTGGAAGCCTCTTCACGATATTTAACAACCTCATCATAGTTGGTGATGCGGTCCTTGTACTTATCGATATAAGGATGCTCGGGGCTCATTACCATGTAGGTAGCACCGAAAAGGGTATCGGGTCTTGTGGTATAAACAGTGAGCTTATCCTCGGTTCCCGTAAGTTTGAAATCAACCTCTGCACCGGTGGAACGTCCGATCCAGTTTCTCTGCTGGGTCTTTACACGCTCAATGTAATCAACGCTGTCAAGACCTTCGAGGAGCTTATCGGCATACTCGGTGATCTTGAGCATCCACTGTGACTGCATCTTACGTACTACGGGAGCTCCGCATCTTTCACAGACACCGTTAACAACCTCTTCGTTGGCAAGTCCGACCTTGCATGAAGTACACCAGTTGATGGGCATCTGGGTCTTATATGCAAGTCCTGCATTGAAGAGTTTAAGGAAGATCCACTGAGTCCAGTGATAATATCCGGGATCGGTGGTATTAACTTCTCTGTCCCAGTCAAATGAATAACCGATGGAATGAAGCTGCTCTTTGAAACGGGCAACATTGTTCTTGGTTACAATCTTGGGATGGATCTTATTCTTAATGGCATAGTTCTCGGTGGGAAGTCCGAAAGCATCCCAGCCCATGGGAAACAGCACATTATATCCCTGCATACGGCGCTTTCTTGAAACAATATCAAGAGCGGTATAAGGACGAGGATGTCCTACATGCAGTCCCTGTCCTGAAGGATAAGGGAATTCAACAAGCGCATAATACTTGGGCTTGGAAAAATCATTTGTTGCGGCGAAGGCTTTCTCATCGTCCCATACCTTCTGCCACTTGGGCTCCACACTGTGATGATCGTAAACGGCTGCCATTTTTTCTATACTCCTATTTCATAATTATTCCGTTAATGGGCATAAATACCCATAATTTATTTAATTTTATTACACCTTGTGCGTAAACGCAAGGTAAAAAGCTGTTTAACCACTATATATTGTGGAGGGTGAACCATTGGCATGACAAAGGGGACGCTACTGTTTTGTCACCTGATTTCGGTGACAAAACAGTAGCGTCCCCATATGTCATGCCTATTTATTCAGTTATATTTCCTTCAGCAACCTTCTGTGCTCTCGCTGCAACTTCAGCTTCCTGAACATCCGAAGGAGCCTGCTCGTATCTTGCGAACTCGAAGGAGTAATCTCCCATACCTGCGGTCATGGATCTGATAATGGTTCCATATCCGAAAAGTGAGCTCTCGGGAATCTCTGCCTCGATAAGAGTCTTACCGTTTCCTGCAGGATTCATACCAAGTACTCTTCCGCGTCTCTTATTGAGATCACCCATTACGTCACCGGTGTTCTCGTCGGGGGCAGTAACCTTAAGGGTCATGATGGGCTCGAGGAGAACGGGCTTAGCTTTCATGAAGCCGTCTCTGAATGCCATGGACGCTGCAGTCTTGAATGCCATTTCGGAGGAGTCTACGGGATGATATGATCCGTCGTAAAGAACAGCCTTAACTCCGATTACGGGATATGCTGCAAGGGGTCCTCTGGAAACGGATTCCGCAATACCCTTTTCAACAGCGGGGAAGAAGTTCTTGGGAACGGCACCGCCTACAACTTCCTGATCAAATACATACTGCTGCTCGGGATCATCGCTAGGTGAGAACTTCATCTTAACGTGTCCGTACTGGCCGTGTCCGCCGGTCTGCTTCTTGTACTTAGCTTCTACATCGGCTGTTCCTCTGATAGTCTCTCTGTATGCAACCTTGGGAGTTGAAAGTTCAATGACAACCTTGTACTCATTTTCAAGTCTCGACTTGATGATCTCAAGATGCATATCACCCATACCGTAGAGGAGAGTCTGATGATTCTCTGCATCGTTGACATTCTTCATGGTAAGGTCTTCATGTCCGATCTTCTGAAGAGCCTGAGAAATCTTATCGATATCAGCTTTGTCCTTGGGCTTATATCTCATGAAGGTATAAGGCTTGGAAATGTCGAACATACCGAACTTGATGGGCATAGCCTTGGTTGAAAGGCTGTTGCCGGTACGAGCCTGGCTGAGTTTAGCAAGTGCTCCGAGGTCTCCTGCGTGAAGTTCGGGAACTTCGATAGGCTTATTGCCCTGGAGGACATAGAGTCTTCCGATCTTCTCTTCAACATCCTTATCGATGTTATAAATGAGGTCGTCGGTCTTAAGAACGCCGGAGTTAACCTTAATGAGGCTGTACTTTCCGATGAAGGGATCGACGATGGTCTTCCATACATAGGCTGATTTAGCCTTGGAGAAGTCGTAATCGCAATTGTAGATCTCGCCGGTCTTGGTGGCGATACCTGCAACGGTTCTGACATCGGGACCGGGGAAATACTTAATAACATCATCAAGAAGTGCATAAGCACCCTTACAGGTAATGGATGAACCCATTGTTACGGGAACGATGCTTCCGTCACAGATATTTGCTCTGAGAGCTGCTCTGATCTCGGCATCGGAGAACTTCTCGCCGGAGAAGTATCTGTCCATCATTTCCTCGGAAGTTTCAGCAACCGCCTCCATAAGGGACTCTCTGTACTGCTCAAGATAAGGCTTATTGTAATCGGGAACATCACAGGGAACTACATCCTTGCCCTGCCACTGCTGGCCCTGCTCGGATACGATATTAACGTAACCGATAAGCTCTTCGTCTTTTCTGATGGGAAGATGGAAAGGAGCGATCTTCTTGCCGTAGAGGCCGATGAGATCTTCAACAACCTGACGATAAGATGCTGTATCAACATCCATGTTAGAAACATATATGATTCTGGGAAGTTTATACTTCTCGCAAAGATCCCAGGCTTTTCTGGTTCCGACTTCAACGCCGCTTCTTCCGTTTACAACGATGATTGCTGCACCGGCTGCGGATACTGCTTCTTCAACCTCACCGACAAAATCGAAATATCCCGGAGTGTCGATGATATTTACCTTGTGATCCTCCCACTCTACGGGTATTACGGATGCGGAAATCGAGAAACCTCTCTTCTGTTCTTCTTTGCCGTAATCACTGAGAGTATTGCCGTCAGCCACGGTCCCCATACGGGAAGTAAGACCTGTAATGTAGCCAAAACTCTCTGCGAGAGTCGTCTTGCCGCTTCCTCCGTGACCGAGTAGAACAACGTTGCGGATCTTGTCTGTGGTATAAACTTTCATGAGGACCTCCTGAAAATGGTATTTGTGCAAATTTTACAAATATTCTGAAAATTTATAGAATCGCACAGACATATTTTACAGTAAATCGGCTTTTGTATCAACACTAAATAGTGCATAAATTATTAGACAAATAATTTATTGACTTATTTTTTATCCTGATATTTCTTCCTTCTCCAAAAAATAAAAACTAAAGGAATTGCAATTAAACAAAATCATCGAATCGGCTTTTTCACTGTATGCCCCTATATACAATGCTGTTTTTTCATTCTCGATGTCATTACCCTCTTCGTCAACATAGCCTTTGATCTCAAAAACTATTGCAATAAAAACCTCACCTTCGGAAACCTGATTCAAATTAGCATTCTCAATTTCCTCTTTAGTAAGAGCATACTCTTTCATGCCGGCAACATGTTCAACTGCCTCATCGTCCAAATAATACTCATAAGTTCCGTATACATAGTAATTATCTCTAAAGTCGGCATCCATATATGTGATGAAGTTTTCTGAATCGATGAACTGAATCGCCGCATTCCTGTCTTCGTCAATAAATGAAAAACCTTTCAGAACCACCACCGGTCCAAAATCAAAAGTTGCGGTATCAACAACCTCACGTATACCAAGCGGTAGCGTCTTATCAGGATCGTATACTACATCAAAACGAACATACTTTTTTTCGTTCGGAAATATCAAAAGAGCGGAATCATGAGCAGATCCGTCAGGTTCATTGTATTGTACTCTGGTGATTAAAGCTTCTCGGCCGTCTGCTGTAGTATAAGGCTCATTCTTGTCCGTCATAATAACATTGCTGACACCTTCTACTTCACGAAGTTTCTTGATTACTGTATTTAAATAATTCTCTCCGCTCACGCGTTCGGGAAAATCACCGTACTGTGAAACATAATATAAAAAATTTGCTCCGGGATATACACATAAAGGAGTATCATCATCGGTAGCAATCCAGGACTCACCGATTTTATAGTGAATATCTTCATATGCAACAACATCCACAACAAGATCATTATCAATAATTGTTGGCATGAAAGTTTCGACTATATGTTCCTTTGCTCTGCATCCTGTCATCCCCATCAGTAAAAAAATGATCGGCAATGCACTAAAGAAAACAGCGTTCTTCTTACCCCAAATACTATTTTTCATTCACAGACCTCTCATACAATACAAGTTTATAAAAATAGGGAGCTTGCCAAAGCAAGCCCCCTTGCAATTCTCATACTATTGTATATTTATACAGTTATCAAGCGTTATAAATTTATTGAAAACTATATCATCTGACCTATAATCCGACAATCAGATTCCGTGCAGAATATACCCTTTACCCTTGAGTATATCCGCAGCTTTTTCTTTGCTCTCGGCATCCCAGAATCCAACAGTCATATCACCGCCGATGTATTCGCGGTTGTGCTGTATTCCGATGTTCTTGATGTTGATACCGTTAACAGCAAGGATTGTGGCAACGGAGGCAATGGCACCGGGTTCATCGGAAATGTCGATGGAGAATTTATGAGAGTCCTTAATGGGACCTGCACTCAAAGTGTTAAAAGAATTCCTGTAAGTTCCGGCATCGTCAAACAGATTTGAGATGTAATCTCCGTCAGCCTCATCAACCTTCTCTCTTATCTCGGAAAGTCTGTCTATAAGATCTCCCAAGAATCCGGAAATGTTAACCTCATTGGATAAACAAATTTCCTTCCACATTGAAGGTGATGATGATGCAACTCGTGTTATATCTTTGAATCCGCCTGCAGCCACGGTCTTCATAAGGCCGTCGCTGTAATCGTTGTTTTTAACCAGTTCGACCAGCGCGGCAGCTGCAAGATGAGGGATGTGGCTCACCCCGGCAACGATCCTGTCATGCTTTTTCGCATCCATGATAATGGGGATAGCTCCGGCCTTCTCAGCGATATCTCTGATAACTTCAGCCTTCTTATCCCCCTCTTCAAAAGGAGTGATAATGTAATAAGCATTCCTGTAGAGATCCTTGGATGAGGCAATATATCCTGTCCTCTCGGATCCTGCCATGGGATGTCCTCCCACAAAATGCTCCTTAAGACCTGCATCTTCTGCAGCTTTCATGATGGAACCCTTTACGGAACTCACATCCGTAACAATGGTGTTTTCTCCCACGAAAGGTGCAAGTGTCTTAAGAGCCTCTGCATTAGTGATAACCGGAAGACATAAGAATATGACGTCGCAGTCCTTAAACCCTTCACCTATCTCATGAACAGCTACGTCAACAACGCCGTCTGTGACAGCTTCTTCAAGAGGTTTTGTACTTCTGTTATATGCAACTATCACATTTTCGGGATCACTGCTTTTAAGAGCTCTTGCGAGAGATCCGCCGATAAGTCCGAGTCCTATAAATCCGTATTTACTCATCTGTTCTTCTTCCGGTCTTTGATCATATATAAAATAAAACAAAACAATGCGCATCCGAATGTATCAAGCAATACATCCCAAACGCTGGCGTATCTTCCCGGTACAAAATACTGATGAAACTCATCAAATGCCGCCAGGATAAATACCGTAAAAATACATGTCAGATAAAGAGAACGTCCTTTTCCGCCGTTTAGTCGTACCTCTCCTATAACAGGCAGGAAAGAGCCTGCAAAAAAAAGACCCAGCACTCCGTACTCGCACAAATGTGCAAGCTTTCTAAGCGGATGCTCAAAATAACCCGCAAGTGTAAGTACATCCGATGCATCATGTTCCGAAAAAGAATAAAAGAACTTAGCAATCCCTTCCGCAATCTCGAAACTTAAAGAACCGGATGTATCGGCATCCTGGGCGGAAAATCTCGTTATCACCATAAAATAGAAAAAAAGTGCAAGCAGAAAGGAAATCGCGCATCGCACTTTTTTCCGTAAAGGAGCTGTTTTAAGAACTTTAAAAAATTCTTTCACTGCTGATTCATATTGGTGACTGTCTGATATGTAGCGATTCTCTGAGCTTCCATCTCGGGAAGTCCCACAAAAGAGGAACCGTATGTATATTCATCACCATTCTTCTCAATCCTTACGATCTCAAGGAATGTATGGAGAACTTCCTTGGTCCAGATCTCAAGAAAACTTTCGTAAACGGCACCGATCTCAAGAGCTTTATTACAGGTAAAGCCCACACCGCCCTTTGATACGTCGGTGATATCGATGGATACTTCTTCACCCGCTTCATCGGAATCAAGTCTCTTGATCATGAGCTTTGAAGTCATTTCGGATCTCTGTGAATGTCTCTTTTCCTCCATGTGTACCTCCTAGATAAATAAACATGCATCGCCGAAACTAAAGAATCTGTATCTTTCACGAACCGCTTCCTCATATGCCGCAAGTACTTTCTCTCTGCCTGCAAATGCGGAAACAAGCATTACCAATGTGGATTCGGGCAAGTGGAAATTGGTGATCAGCCCTTCCATTATCTTAAATTCATACCCCGGATAGATAAATATGTCTGTGTCCCCGGATCCGGGTTTTACTTCGAAGCCTGAACCGTCAGCCTTCTTAACCGCGCTGCTTTCAACGGTCCTGCAGCTGGTTGTACCTACACATATTATACGGCCTCCGGCAAGCTTTGTGTCATTAATGATCTTAGCAGTTTCAGGTGTGACTTCATAGCTCTCGGTATGCATCTTGTGATCTGTGATCACATCTTCCTTAACGGGGCGGAAAGTTCCAAGTCCCACATGAAGTGTAACATATGCAAGCTTTACGCCTTTGCTCTCAAGCTGTTTAAGAAGCTCGGGAGTAAAATGAAGTCCAGCCGTAGGAGCAGCAGCAGATCCGTCAAATTTGGCATAAACCGTATTGTATCTGGTGGGATCCGCAAGTTTATGTGTGATGTACGGAGGAAGAGGCATCTCTCCGAGTTTGTCGAGTACCTCTTCGAAAATTCCGTCAAATTCAAACCTTACGATCCTGTTACCTCCTTCGATAACTTCAAGAATCTCAGCTTTCAAGAGTCCGTCACCGAATACAAGTCTCGATCCCGGCTTACAGCTTTTTCCGGGTCTGACAAGTGTTTCCCAGTCTGTTCCCGTCAAACGCTTAAGAAGCAACAGCTCGACCGCACCGCCGGTATTTTCCCTCTGTCCGAGAAGTCTTGCGGGAATTACCTTGGTGTTATTGAGAACAAGGCAGTCACCCGGATTAATGTATTCAATTATATCTTTGAAAATCTTATGAGATAACTCTCCCGTTTCCCTGTTAACCACAAGAAGCCTTGAAGATGATCTGTCTTCAAGAGGATCCTGTGCTATCAGTTCCTTGGGAAGATCATAATAATAATCCGATCTGCGAAGTTCGCTCATTATAAATCCATGCCTTTGCAAAATGCGATATAGCCCTTGTAGGTCTCGTATACATCAGCCTTGGAAGTAGCTTCCCAGGGTGAGTGCATATTGAGAACGGCAACACCGCAGTCGATAACGTTCATTCCATAGAGAGCAAGGATGTAGGCAATAGTTCCGCCGCCACCAAGATCTACTCTACCGAGCTCTGCAAACTGGTAAGAAATCTTCGCATCATCATAAACCTTACGAATAGCTGCTATATACTCTGCATTTGCATCGTTTGATCCGCTCTTTCCGCGAGATCCGGTGAACTTGTTGAAAACAACACCGCCGCCTAAGAATGATGCATTCTTTTTCTCAAATGCAGACTCATAGTTGGGGTCTACTGCAGCGGATACATCGCTTGAAAGCATGCAGCTTCTTGCGAGTGCTCTCTTAAGATCAAGCTCCGACTTGTATTCTCCGCAAAGGTTCATTACCTCAGCTACGGCATTTTCAAAGAACTTGCTTCTCATACCGGTAGCACCTACGGAACCGATCTCCTCTTTATCCACAAGGATGGTACAAACGGTTCTGTCACATGTGGGAAGATCAAGCATTGCTCTGAGTGAAGTATAAGCACATACTCTGTCATCCTGTCCGTAAGAAAGGATCATGCTTCTGTCAAAGCCGGCCTCTCTTGCTCTGCCTGCAGGAACAACCTCAAGCTCTGCTGAAAGGAAATCCTTCTCTTCGAATCCGTACTGATCTTTAAGGATCTGAAGAATAGCCTTCTTAACAGGCTCCTTCTCATCCTTCTTATCTTTAGCCTTAACATCGTTACCGAAAACAATGGGCTTGTTTCCTACGATGATATCAAGATCTTCGCCCTCAACGACCTTGGACGCTTTCTTTTCCATCTGCTCCTGAGCAAGGTGGATAAGAAGATCGGATACAAAGAATACGGGATCGTCGGGATCCTCACCTACATTGATCTCAACGGTGGTTCCGTCGGTCTTGACAACTACACCGTGGATTGCAAGAGGAAGTGCAACATACTGATACTTCTTGATTCCGCCGTAATAGTGAGTATCGAGGATTGCAAAATCATCCTTCTCGTAAAGAGGATTCTGCTTAACATCCATTCTGGGGCTGTCGATATGAGCTCCGAGGATGTTGATTCCTTCAGAGAAAGGCTTCTTGCCGATCTTGAACATAACAACGGACTTGTTCATCCATACGGAGTAAACCTTGTCGCCGATCTTAAGTTTCTTGCCTGATGCGATGAGTTTCTCAAGTTCTACATAGCCTTCTGCTTCAGCCATGTTTACGATCTCATCTACACACTCTCTTTCGGTCTTTCCGTTAGAAAGGAAATCAATGTACTCTGCATTGATCTTCTCAAGCTTCTTCAGTTCTGCCTGAGAATACTTTTTCCATACCTTATCGTATTCCATACCTGTAACTCCTTAGTGTCACTGTATTCTCTTAGTGACCAGATTAAATTGCTGTAAGCAGCCTTAACTTATCAGCTTCTAAGCTCGATGCCAAGAGACTGAAGACCATTAAGGATCTTCTTCATTGCTCCGTTGACATCGTTGTCTTCCAGGGTGCGGTCCTTAGCACGGAAGGTAAGTGAGTATGCTACAGACTTGAAGCCTTCGGTAACCTGCTCGCCTTCGTAAATATCGAAGAGCTTGATGTCCTCAAGGATCTTTCCGCCGCGCTGTGCAAAGATGGTCTCGATCTGTCCCGCAAGTACATTCTTGGGAACAAGCATAGAGAGGTCTCTGGTAACTGCAGGGAACTTAGCGATGCCTTCATACTTATGATCAAATGATACGAATCCCATCATTGCAGGCATATCGATAACCGCGATATAAACTCTGGTCTTGATGTCGTAATTAGCACAGACTGCAGGATGAACCTCTCCGAGATATCCGATGGTCTGTCCGTCATACTTTACAAGAGCCTGTCTTCCGGGATGGAGGAAGCTCTTTCCTGCTTCGGGATCGTACTCTCTCTTTTTCTTCATTCCTACGGAATTGAAGAATTCTTCAACAGCGCCCTTCATGGTGAAGAAATCGCCTTCTCCGTAGAAGCCCAATGTGAACTGCATTCTCTCATCGGGATAATCGGTAAGAGGAAGTGAGTCCGCAACATAGATATTGCCGAGCTCGTACAGCTTAACCTCAGGATTTCTGTGGTTGTAGTTATTTGCAAGGCAGTTAAGCATTCCGTTTACGGAGATGGTTCTCATAACAGAGAAATCTTCTCCGAGAGGATTGCTGATCTTGATAGCCTGTCTCTCCTTAGAGTCTTCAGGGAGATTAAGCTTATCAAATACCTTGGGGCTTTCGAATGAATAGAAGTAAGCCTGTGAGAATCCGCACATTTCTGCAGTCTCTCTGGCCTTCTGCTCAACACGGTTCTTAAGTCCGAGACCTCCCATTGCATTTCCGCCGGGAAGGGTTGTAGGGATCTTGTCGTAACCCTTGAATCTTGCAACTTCCTCTGCAAGATCGCAGTTACCGATCAGATCCTGTCTGAATGAAGGGATAACGATCTCTTCATTTGCTTTGTCGTAAACAAGCTCTTCTTTCTCGAATACAGCGATCATCTCATCTGCGGTATAAGAGGTTCCGAGAAGTGCATTGATGCGGTCGGGCTCGAATTTGATTCTCTTGAGTTCAGGGATGGGCTCCTTAACATCAACGATTCCGCCTACAACTTCACCTGCGCCGAGCTCTTCGATGAGCTGGCAGGCTCTGTTCATTGCATCCTCTGCATTTCTGGGATCGAGACCTTTTTCGAAAATTCCGGAAGCATCGGTTCTGAGTCCGATTCTCTTGGCAGACTTTCTGATGTTGGTTCCGTTGAAAGTAGCCGCTTCGAAAAGAAGATTCTTAGCATCATCGGTGATCATGGAGTTTTCACCGCCCATGATTCCAGCGATACCGATCTCTTTTTCACCGTCACAGATCATAAGAACGTCGTGATCGAGGTTGCGCTCCTGACCGTCAAGGGTAACGAACTTATCGCCGTCCTTGGCACGTCTTACGACGATCTTGCCGCCTGCAACCTTATCAAAATCGAATGCGTGCATGGGCTGGCCATACTCGAGCATTACGAAGTTGGTGATGTCTACAATATTGTTAATAGGTCTGATGCCTGCAGCTCCGAGTCTGTGCTGCATCCACTTGGGTGAAGGCTCAACCTTGATATTTCTTACAAGTCTTGCTGTATATCTGGGGCAGAGATCGGGAGCCTGAACCTCAACCTTAACGAAGTCGTTAACGTTCTCGGAGTTTCCGGTCTCTTTAACAACAGGGGGCTTGAATTCTTTTCCGAAGGTTGCGGCAGCTTCTCTTGCGATACCGATGATACTATAGCAGTCTACTCTGTTTGAAGTAACTTCATACTCAACAACGGTATCATGAAGACCGAGGAGTTCGACTGCATCAGCTCCCACCTCAGTATCCTCAGGGAAAATATAGATTCCATCGGGATCGGCTTCGGGATAGAAATTAACATCACTTCCGAGTTCATCGATGGAGCACATCATACCGAAGGATTCGATTCCGCGGAGTTTTCCTTCTTTGATCTTGTATCCTTCTTCGGGCGCGGGTCCTTCGTCATGAGCGGATCCCGCTACCTTGCCGCCTACGAGAACAACGGGAACCTTAGCTCCCTTAAAAACATTGGGTGCACCGGTAACTATCTGGATGGTCTCGGTTCCGGTATTAACCTGACAGACAACAAGTTTGTCCGCATCGGGATGCTGCTGAACATCAAGAACTTCACCGACTATTATCTTCTCGAGATTCTTATCTCTTCTGGAATAATTTTCTACTTTGGTGCCGGACAGGGTCATTCCGTCCCTGTATTCCTGATCGGTCACATCAAGACCGGGCACATAATCTCTAAGCCAGGACAATGGAGTATTCATATCGTAAAAATCCTTTCGTCATAGGTTGTAATTATCATCAAAACTGCTTAAGGAATCTGAAATCGTTCTCATAGAGAAGTCTGAGATCGTCGATCTCGTATTTAAGAAGGGCGATTCTCTCAAGTCCTACTCCGAAAGCAAAACCGTTGTATTCGTTAGGATCGATATTGCACATCTCAAGAACGTGAGGATGTACCATTCCGCATCCGAGGATTTCGATCCATCCCTCGTTCTTACAGAATCTGCATCCCTTGCCGCCGCACTTAAAGCAGGAAACGTCCATCTCTGCGGAGGGCTCGGTGAAGGGGAAGTGATGAGGTCTGAACTTAACCTTGGTGTTTTCTCCGAACATCTGACGAGCAAACTCCTGAAGGGTTCCCTTAAGATCTGCGAAAGTAATATTCTTGTCGATTACAAGACCCTCAACCTGGTGGAAGCAGGGTGAATGTGTAGCATCTACTTCATCTGAACGAAATACTCTTCCGGGCGCGATCATTCTGATGGGAAGTCTTCCCTTCTCCATCTCGTGGATCTGGCATCCTGAAGTCTGGGTTCTGAGAAGCATCTCACCGTTAATGTAGAAAGTATCCTGCTCGTCCTTTGCGGGATGATCTGCAGGAATATTAAGAGCTTCGAAATTGTAATAGTCCTTCTCAATCTCGGGACCTTCAACAACTTCATAACCCATTCCGATGAATACTCTCTCGATCTCATCGAGAGCTATCTGGATGGGGTGACGATGACCGGGAGCATTTACATCTCCGGGAAGAGTTACGTCTATTGTCTCAGTCTTAAGTCTGAGTTCAAGAGCAGCATTCTCAAGCTTAGCCTTGGTCTCATCAAGAACCTTCTCAATCTCTGCTCTGGTATCGTTAACAAGCTGTCCTACCTTGGGACGATCCTCGGGGGATACGTCTTTCATGGACTTGAGAACTTCGGTAAGTTCTCCTTTTTTACCCAGGATAGCGACACGGACTTCATTAAGCTTATCCGGAGTATCGCTCTCCGCAATCTTGGCAAGTGCTTTCTGCCTGATCTCTTCAAGTTTCTGTTTCATATAATTCCTTCCCGACCCTTGGGCCTAAGATTATTCTCTATTTAAATATGTCTTCAGTTCACGGAATACGTGAGGTCTGACGTGGTTGAAATACGCCCCCAGAAGAAACAGGTACATACATGCATATACCCACAGCATTGCGACTACAAGGAGTGACATGGTTCCATATACTGTAATCGCATAGCCCATATTTACAATCATCGTAAAGAGCACCGATATGCCCATCCAGCCCGCTGATGCAAACATGGCTCCCGGGAGCTGACTAAAGTATTTCAGCTTCAGTCCGCTTGTCTGAAGGCTTTGACCCGTCTCATCAATGGAAGGGTCTGTCTGATTCCAGATCTTAACAAGTTTTTTATCGGAAAACAGCTTTATCTGGGTTGACTTGTTTTGCGGACCTCGGTAAGGCATCCATGTATAAAACACTGCAAAAACCAGCGACAGGATTATAAATGTATATAAAAGTCTCGGCTTCATCAGAAGTCCTTTCAAAACCGAAACATCGATTTTCAGGTAAATAAGTATTCTTTTGAAAAGATCGGTTCCGATAACTATTATCGAAATACTCAGAAGAAGTGCAAGCATCATGATGAACATATAAATGGCACTTACGAATCTGAGTTGGAACCAGTTCCTTTCCTCTTTCACTTCATTGACGGTATCAAGTCCCTGTATAAGAGCCTGTATACCCTTTCCCGCAGTCCATATCGTAGCTATGATCGATACGGTAATGACTCCGGCGGTTGAATCGTATATCTGGTAGACCAGTTCTTCGAGGAAATCATTGAATATGATCGGTGTCGAAGCTTCTATCAGTTTGATCAGTTCCTGTTCGGTCAGTCCCGTATAGGGAAACATGCTGCAAATGAGCACCAAAATAGGAACCAGCGAGATAAAAAGAAAGAAAGCCGCGCTGGCCGAGTAGGCATTAATATCGAGCTGCCGCATCGTTATGGCAAATCTTCTTGCTTTTGCAAACAGTTCAATCATAATTCTTCATTAAAACGCAATAAGACCCTAAGAAGACCCCTCGCCTTTTGACGCCTAGCCTAAGCCAGGTGGGTAACCGCATCATGGCTTTTGCCTTCCCCTGGCGCACGAAGCGGGGGCATGACAGCCGTCATGAGATGTAGGAATCCCGTTTAAAGGTAAATGTAGGTTCAAAAAATACGAAAGGGATCAACCTCGGGCTAAGATTATTATAGCCTACAAACGGAAAAACAGCAAATCGGGGACAGCCGAAAAAGCTGTCCCCGTAATATTAACTTGCTTAAGGATTAAAGCTGAGGACCTGCTGCTACAAGAGCCTTTCCTGCTTCATTGGTCTCATACTTCTTGAAGTTCTTGATGAAACGTCCTGCAAGATCCTTTGCCTTCTCTTCCCACTCGGAAGCGTCAGCGTAGGTGTCTCTGGGATCAAGAATCTCGGTAGATACTCCGGGAAGCTCGGTAGGAACCTCGAAATCGAAGTAAGGGATCTTCTTGGTAGGAGCATTCTTGATGTCTCCGTTAAGGATAGCATCAATGATTCCTCTGGTGTCGGGAATGGAAATTCTCTTTCCGGTTCCGTTCCATCCGGTATTTACGAGGTAAGCCTTAGCTCCGCTCTTCTGCATCTTCTTAACGAGCTCCTCGCCGTACTTCGTAGGATGAAGCTCAAGGAAAGCCTGTCCGAAGCAAGCTGAGAAGGTAGGGGTAGGCTCGGTGATTCCACGCTCGGTTCCTGCAAGCTTTGCAGTGAATCCGCTGAGGAAATAGTACTGAGTCTGCTCGGGAGTAAGGATTGAAACGGGAGGAAGTACTCCGAAAGCGTCAGCTGAAAGGAAGATTACGTTCTCAGCTGCAGGACCTGCGGATACGCCGTTTACATTCTTAGCGATATTCTTGATGTGCTCGATGGGATATGATACACGAGTATTCTCGGTTACGCTCTTATCATCGAAATCGATCTTTCCGTTTGCATCAACAGTTACGTTCTCAAGGAGAGCATCCTTCTTAATAGCACCGTAGATGTCAGGCTCATTCTCTTTGGAGAGGCCGATAACCTTAGCGTAGCATCCGCCCTCAAGGTTGAATACTCCGTTGTCATCCCAGCCGTGCTCGTCATCACCGATGAGGAGTCTCTTGGGATCGGTTGAAAGGGTGGTCTTACCTGTTCCGGAAAGTCCGAAGAAGATAGCGGTGTGCTTACCTTCCATATCGGTGTTTGCGGAGCAGTGCATGGAAGCCATTCCCTGAAGAGGAAGGAAATAGTTCTGCATTGAGAACATACCCTTCTTCATCTCTCCGCCGTACCAGGTGTTGAGGATAACCTGCTCACGGCTGGTTACATTAAAGAGAACAGCGGTCTCGGAGTTGAGTCCGAGTTCCTTATAATTATCTACCTTAGCCTTGGAAGCGGTGTAAACGATGAAATCGGGCTTGAAGTTTGCCTGTTCTTCTGCTGAAGGCTTGATGAACATGTTGGTAACAAAATGTGCCTGCCAAGCTACTTCCATGATGAAGCGGACAGCCATTCTGGTATCCTTGTTAGCGCCGCAGAAAGCATCTACTACGAAGAGTCTCTTGCCTGAAAGCTCTTTGATAGCGAGCTCCTTACAAGCATTCCATGCTTCCTGAGTTGCAGGATGGTTATCATTGGGATATTCGGGAGAGTTCCACCAAACGGTATCCTTGGACTTTTCATCCATAACGATGAACTTGTCTTTAGGAGAACGGCCGGTGTAAACACCTGTCATAACGTTAACTGCTCCGAGCTCGGTAACCTGGCCCTTGTCATAGCCGGTAAGCTCTGTCTTCAGCTCTTCGTTGTACAGAGTATCGTAATCAGGATTGTAAACGATCTCAGATACGCCGGTGATCCCATACTGGGAAAGATCGATGTTTGCCATACTTTTTCCTCTTTTCTTAGTTTGATTATTTACGGTTTAGTATGTAACCGAATTTGAAGTCATTATCTCAAATGAGCGTTTAAAAGTCAATCAAAAAACCTTCTTAAAACGGGCGATAAACCTAGAAATATTCGGTCTTACGGGCCTGAGTATCATCCATACAAAAACGGACAAAACATACAGCGGATTCCGGACGGAAAATTTCAATTTCTTCTTCTCGATAAAGACCACCTTTCCGCATATATCCGCTTCCGGAATCGGGCCTTCAATCTCCTTCTGATTATCTCCGCAAAAATAGAACGAAAGCCCGTCCGGCCTCTCAGCTACTCTGACTATCCTGTGAAGGACCAGTTTGCTTTCCTTTCGCCTGAACAAAGCAACATCCCCCTTCTTAAGTCGTTTCCCTGAAGAAGGTTCGATGATAACCCTGTCCGTTCCGGGTATCAAAAGAGGATACATGCTGTAGCCTTTTGGGGAGATGCTGACGGTCTTCCCCTCTCTCAGCAATGTTTCCGGATTCAGTTTTTCCTTTTCTGTTTCTGTCATAAATGGAAGTTTTCTCTTATGAATGATAAAATAAACCGGCAGTGAGGTTCATATGTTCAAAAACCCTTATTTCACAATGATAAATATATCGGAAAGCCGGTATCTGCTTCCTTTCGGCCAAAGTATCAGCGATCATAAACGCGGTATAAAAATAAGCCGGACAGGTGCGGATATCTGGAATCTGGCGGACAAATATGCCTGCGAGGATGATCTCATATCAGGCTATATTGCTGAAAGCGACATACCGGATTCTTCCGTAAGTGAAGTACCTTCCGATATCAAGGCATTCCTCGATCAGCTCAAAAATCTGGGAATGCTGCTTGATGAGCTGCCCTCCCACCGTGAACTCTCTACAGATACCCGGGGAGTTTCCTTTGACGAGGCCTACAATAACGCAGATATTGATGCAGTCACCAAAGTCACCATTGCAGGTATAAATCTGGAGCTTACAACAGCTCCCGCTCTCACCGAAGCCAAATTTTCGGCATTTGAATCAGACTTCACAATTGCCCCTGATCTGCAAATCCGTACCACTGAAAAAGATATCACAGTTTCCGAAAAAGAGACAATCATTGCTGATGCGTCAGAGATGACAATTTCCGAATCGGAATCCTTTTATATCATCAGATACAAAAAGAATACCTGCGTAAAAGAAATGTACATCCGCAAATCAGGACCCGAAGTCCTTATATGCCTTATCACGGGATACGGCGCCGCCTCTGCTTCCGATGAAGTATTTCACGCAATAAGGATTCCTTTTTTACTGACTGCGGAAAAGAAAGGCATGTATGCCATCCATTCCGCTTCTATTCTCTATAAAGAAAAAGCATGGCTGTTTTCCGCTCCCGCAGGAACCGGAAAATCAACTCATGCCCGTCTTTGGACTCAGTATTCTGATGCTGTCAATATCAACGGAGACCTTAACCTGATCGGTATAAAAGCAGGTGCTCCTTACGTATTCGGAATTCCCTGGTGCGGAACATCGGAAATATTCACAAAAGAGGATTACCCTTTGGGCGGAGTGGTCTTTCTTAAGCAGGCCGCTGAAAACAGGATTGAAGAATTCACTTACGAAAAAGCACTGATAACCTTAAGCAGGCGTACCATCTCTCCTCTTTGGAACTCGGAATCTTTGAAAAAAATGATGCTTGATCTTGAGCCTGTATCCGCTAAGATAACTTCACTCAGGCTCTATTGCACCAAAGATCCCGAAGCCCGGAAGGTTTTACAGGAATACATTACGTATTAATAACTTCCAGGATTTCTTCTTTACTGAGCTCATGGCAATGCTTATCGGCAATCCTGTATACTCTGTCACAGCCTCTGAGCATCGCAGGTCTGTGAGTTGTAAGAATACAGGTTCTTGGATATTTATCCTCTGTTATGTTCTTAAGCAGCTGTTTCGCAGTTTCGGGATCCAGTGCCGATGTAGCTTCATCCAATAAAAGTATCGGAGAACGTCTCAGAAATGCTCTTGCTATTGAAAGCCTCTGAGCCTGTCCTTCGGAAAACCCTCCGCCTCTTTCCATTATCGGGCTGTTGATACCTTCAGGAAGTTTTTCTACAAATTCCCATGCACAAGCGGATTTTAGGGCATCAATTATCTCCTCATCCGTTGCATCTTCTTTTACATTTCTCATGTTTTCCGCAATAGTTCCGGAAAACATCGTATTTCCCTGTGGAACGTAAGAAATGATCTGTCTGACAGAAGCGGTAAGTTTCATCTTGTTACCGCCTTCACCCACAAGATAAGCTTCTCCTGCCTGAGGTTTGATAAGAGCAAGAAGGAGTCTGAGCATGGTTGTCTTACCCTGACCCGAAGGTCCGATCAACGCAACAATTTCCTGAGGATTTGCGGTGATTGATACATTTTCATATACCTTATTGCCGTTCAGATAAGAATACTCAACATCTTTAACTTCGAGTCCGACACCGGAAGATCCGTGATTCTTGCAAAACTCTCTTACTTCTTCTTTCTCGGAAAAATCTTCTTTTTCAAGCTCTACCAGATCCATAAGTCTTGAAGCGGATGTGGTTATGGATATTCCCGAAGGGATAAGTGATAACAGACTGTTAAGCGTACCGGAAAGAGTTCCGGACAAAGACAGGAACATTGTCATTGTTCCGTAAGTTATTGCTCCGGACCAGACTCTGTAAATACCCCATCCGTATGAGAAGTTAGTCACTCCGAGGCCCACCAGTGTCAGCAGCATGGAGATGACTATATAGACTTTCTGATAGTTCAGACGCATTTTAACGTATTCGTTCTGAAGTTCCTTAAGTCTTTTTACGTAATGACCGATCATATCGAATGCCTTGATAGTCTGGATATTGGAGAAAGCCTCCTGATTGAATCCGGACATCTTTGCATTCATAACGGAACTGCGCATGTTGTTTCTCTGCATTCTGCGCGTAAGATTTCTGGAAATAAAATATGAAAAAGGCATTCCTGCCATGGCTATCAGGGCAAAAGAAAAATCATGCTTCGCCATTATGGCAAAAGCCGCACCGAATCTGAACAGATATACAATCGCATTGGGGATGTAACTCAAGACCGCATTTGACAGTGAAGAAATATCATTTCCCCATCTGGCCAGAAGATCACCGGTATGATATTTGCTGAGGCGCTCCCAGTCAGCAGAAAGTATCTTCTCAAAGATCTCATTTCTGATGGTATTTTCAACTCTCAGATTTATCTTGGAAGAAAAATATCCGGATATCTGAGTGACAAGGGTAGAACCAAGTGTCATACAGATCATGAAAATAAAGGTGGTCACCAGTTTGCCGGTCTGATGTCCCGTTATGATATCGACAAGATCCTTCGAAACAAGACTGCTTATCAGGGAAAGGGCCGTTCCCGACAATCCGAGAATGGTATAAAAAAGCATTTCCTTCCAGTATCTGACGGCATATCCGCCAACCCAAAGCACTCTTTTTTTAAGCGTTGCGATATTCGATTTTTTACGAAAAAAATTGAATATTTTTTTTAGCATAGAAATATTATATACGAACGACTAATGACGTTTCAAATCACCGAAAAAATAACCGCTTCCGTTTCCGGAAAGCGGTTATTGTATCTTACTGGAGTTTAAGGATTAGTTGCCGTCTCCGCCATTTCCCTGTACATTGACTTCCTTAGTGCAGCTAATGTACTTGGAAACAACCATAAGAGTCTTGCAATCTCCATCGGTCCAAACCTTGAGGAGTGAATTGTAATTGTCTCCCGACATGTATGAGTCTGCAAGCAGTCTTCTGACAAGCTTAACGGTAGATCCGCTCCACTCTGCTTCGAAGCCTTCAAACTCAGCTCTTGTAACAGTCTGGTTAAATACGATAATAATTGTGGTTGCAGTAGAAATATGCTGAAGGTTGGTGCTGTGTACACATGACAGACGGAATGTGTGATATCCGCCGGCATCATCCTGATCGGAGTTTATATCGATGGTCCAGCAGTCGCTCTCTTCGATGTAATAAGGGCCCTGGTGCTTATCCTCACCGCCCTCTTCTCCGCCGCGGTTCTCGCCGCCGTTTTCGCCGCCGTTTTCTCCACCGCCGATTTCTTCATCTCCGCTGGCAGCGTAGATGCCTTCTGCGATGTCTTCAAGTTCCAGAACTACAGGTTTTTCATACTTAAACATAATCTTTTCCTCAATCTCGGGATCTTACCGTTTAAATTAAAAAATCCATATCCCGTGTAAACGCTTTCTTAACCTATGTTAGTCTATTCCATGACACCTGTTTTGTCAATTCAATAATTGCTAATAATTATGCGAAAAAAGCCTCAGTTTTGCATTATTTTTTCCGCGTTCTCCGGCTGTGGAAATAACCGAAGACAGTTTCACGTTCCTTACCTTTTTATTATTTACCATAAAACGCACAAATGTCACTATCCATAATATCGGCCAGATAAGGCAAATTCTTGACACTTTCGGAAAGTTCAGCCTCATCTGATGGTGAAATTCCCTGATATAATCCGTCAGTTTGTTTCCCCTAAGGGAAACCATGCGATCCTTGGAAGTCTTCCCAAATTCACCGGCATTCATAAACTCATCGTAAAAAAGCTCCAGCTCATGATCGGAAAATTTCGTATCAATATTCAAAAGCTCGGCTGCATGTTTATCAAGTCCCAGATATTTGATGCATACACATGTGATCATATCCGAGAATCCCTTAATGCCGCATTTTTTTACAAGAGTCAGATATTCGGAAGCCGCGCTCTCACATTCTTTACAGTTCCAGAACACAACCCAGTCACAAAGAAGCCTTATTCCGAAGCCGGACCTCAGATAATGCTGAAGCATGTGAAGTAATAGCTCATAAGCCATGTATGCATCGGACAGCATTGTAAAGTTAATGCCAAGGATGTCCTTATTCTGAAAGCACTTCTTTTCGCCCTCAAAATCTTCGAAAAGCCCGGATACCTGTTTTTTCAAAAGGCCGTTAACCCTCTTATCATCAAAGGGTTCCGCAATCATTGTATGAAGTTCTATATCAGGGCTTCCGCTCTTTCCCATTACCACATGGTGATGTGCTCTCTGGATCTCTTTTACGGAATATCCGATTTCCTCACATACTTTCACCGCGTCATCCAGTCTGCTTTCGGATACAAGAATATCAACATCCCCGCTTTTCCTGTATAAAGGCTGAGGATAATAGGATGCCGCAGTAATCCCCTTAATGAGCACAGCGGGAATCGAAGCATTTGCTAATCGATCGGATATATCCTTGGAAATATAGAGAAGATCAAAAGAAGTGTTGACCGTGGTTAAGGCAAGGGTTTCAACCTTCTGCATAAGAGCAGGTGGACAGATGCTTAACTTCCGGAATTCATCATATATCAGAGCGGAGATTTTATGTATCCTGGCAAGACGAACAAGCTCTGCGTATTCAGCCCCGGGAAGATCCGCCGAGACCACCGTGCAAAGACTGCTATCCTTAAGAGAATTTTTTACGATGTCAGTAAATATGTTCCGGATATTATTCATCGGACCTTTTCTCATAACCTGATGCTTCAGCGTAAGATGACTCAAATGCATCTATAAGCTGCTTCGAGAACGTTTCATCATCAGGGGAATCTACAGTGTCATTTATGCATAAGATCTTAACAGCGGGAGCAAAATATCTCTTTCCCTTCGCCTTGATCAATTCGACAGTCTTGCTGTTATCTTCGGAAATTTCCGTATACATGACATGGCGGGTGACGTTTGAGGGAACAAATCTGCCCTTAAGCTTACCCCATTCCCTGAACAGATACTGATTCACATCCGAATCGCTTCTGAATCTGTTTCCCGCAAGGGACTCAAGATACTCTCCTTCTTTGTCCCACAGCTCTACGAAATTACTTTTTAAAAGAGGTGCGGCACTGTGAACGGAATATAAACCTGAAAATTTGGGAAAGCACATCTCAAGTGCATTATATACAAAATTCAAAAGAGGATACCCGATGTGGAAGAACTTACCAAAGTTTTCTTTTACGGTTGCCCTTTTATCAAAATGCCTTGAAAGGACCAAAGCGTCATTAAGAAACAGATGGGACATTCCGGGATCTTTGGGATTGGCTACAACAGGCTGAAATGCAAGCATGTCCCTGGGAAGTCCGTTATGAAAAAAATAATCTTCACAGACCGGTGAAAGAACATAGCAGTCATCATTGAAATATATAAAGTGCTCTGAAAGATCCGGAATCAGATGAAGATACCTTTCAAGGAGTGAACTGTTAAAACAAGGCAAAGCATTCTCCGGAATAAAATCCTCGTGCTTTACTATGCGAAGCTTAGGATTCGATGTATCGATCCACGCGGGAACATTCTGTCGTGTAAGGAAGAAAACATTCCTGACCCAGGGCATGTTCTTATCGATGCATCTGAAAAAATACTTTAACAAGCCCCTTTCCCTAAATCTTTCGGGGCGGTCACCGTAAGAATTACCTGATGAATATTTACTTTTATCAGACTGCCATTCGGGATCGGAAGAATCCACCCAGGGCACCACAATATCAATATTCATGATCAGTTAAATTTGGTACTTCCATTCATTGCATCTTCTGTTCTGACTCTGGAATCATCGATCTCAAATCCAAGCTGGTAGAGACAAGCGGGATTTTGTCTGAAATAGTAGCAGACAAAATTCTCATCTTCATAATACACATGAAGCTCGTTTGGATAAAGATTATTGAAGTCATCAACCCATTTGAGCATTCTTGATTCAAGAACGGTTCTGGTAAGCCAGTCCTTATATGACTTTGATGATACGGGGAACTTATAGAAAGGTCCTACCGCTATCTCGGGTGACGCTGTGGAGCGGATGTAATCAGGATATCTGCTTCCGGTTTCGTTATCGTAGAATTCCACATATTTATCTTCTGCTATCCAGGAAGGTCCCATGAAGAAGTTAAACTGAGCATACTTCAAAGGTCTCTTCTCATAGAAGATAAATACATATTCGGTGGGAAGGGTGTAATCCTTCTCAACGCAGTCATTGGCAAACTGAACCAGCTCCTCATGGAAGCCGTATTCGATGGAATGATACAGATCATCAACGGGAGAAACGATGGTAAATGTCTTGGGCTCCATATTTGCAATGATGGATTCGGTTACATTTACGACCGAATTATATCTGGTAAATTCACAGTAGAGATATCCTCTGAAATTACCGGTCTTGATACAGCCAACATAGATTCCTGCGGTTACGGCAATGCTGATGATACTTACGACCACTCCGGGAGTAAACTTCTCAAGAAGCATGAATACCAGATCAACAGGGATAAAGCATACAGCACACAGAAGAAATCTTTCCAGGCCGCAGAGACGGCTGGGTGCAAACAGGCTGGGAATTCCTATTCCGTATGCACTGTACATAAGCATGAAAAGAACCGATGCAAATGCTATTACAAAATATCCGTCAAACATTCTCATATTTACGGAGTCGTCTTTTCTGACAAGCACATAGATGATATTTGCAATCTTACATACGGCGAAAACAGCAAATGCAAGAATTGTAAAACCGATTACCAGAATGCCCCTGTCTTTATAAAGAGTATCATATCCGTAATGTCTGAATGCGAATCCAAAGTTTTTCAACCTCTCGATCATGCTGACCTTTACAGGTTCATGTACAGCATGTGACTCATCTGCTGCAATATCGGATGAACCGGGTTCACCGGGATTAACTGTTACGGTAGTCTGATCCTGAGAAGAACCGCCCTCGGCGCCCTGCTCTGTTCCCGTTTCGTTTCCGGCATTCTGATTCTGTCCGACGCTTACCATATTGCCGTTTTCGTCGGCATCCTTTTCATCACCTTCGATAACGCTCACAGCCCATCCGATGGACTTCTCGAATTCGATACCCGAAGCATAAGCAAGAGCCATAGGGGTTATAGCAACGATAAGAACAACGGCAACGGAAACAAAAAGAGGAATAAATCTCTTATAATTCAGAAGCTTGTGGAGCATAAAAGGAACGATTGCAAAGCAGAGGAAAAATGCCATTCCCGTTGCATAGAAATGAGATATGATCGTACAGATCAGTGCTCCGATAAAGATAACCAGTGCGTCATTATATATAAGTTTCTCTGCAAGAGCAGATCTCTTCTTCTTTTTAAACAGCTTCGGAAATCCGCCTTCTCTTCCGCCCTCTTCAAGGTAATCCCAAAGAGCGGTGGCACATATAAATGCAAAGGCAAGCCCGAATTCCATAGGTATTGTCCACTGGAATCTGGACATTCCGTAGACTTCATCGATACATAAAACATCCAGTGTAAGGAAAAGAGCAAGCGAAAAGATAGGGGTGAATCTGGATCTGAATAGTCTTCTCAGGAATACATATACGCTCACCATAATGATAAGTGAGTGAACGGGACCTGTATAAAGAACGGAACTGAAAAGACTGATACCGAAAGCAACATGCATCGCATAGATAAAGCAGTGCATACCTTCGGGGTAGATTCCCGATGAGAAAATCTTTCCCTCTACCAGCCCATAGATCCATGAACTGTGAACATACATATCACCGAAGCCGAAGGAATGATTCTGGATGGTTCCGTAGGTGAAATAGACCATACCGAAGATAAGCACAACGGACAGCAAACCAAACTCCAGCTTACGTCCGCGGAGTTTCTCAGCCAGTTCTTTTTTATTCTTGTGATAAGTATCGATGGTGTTTCTGAAGAGATTAAAGAAAAGCTGCTTTACTCCGTAGCTTCCCGCAAGAACTCTTCCGAACTCTCTGACCTTGCCTCTTTTATCAGGGATCCTTGAGATCAGACTTGCGACCACGCTTCCGTAGAAAAGAAAACGAAATACAGGGACATACAATATATGCAAAAGTCCCAGTACCATAACGGTCATGTTATAGGATATAACACTGCTCACGCAGCAGAACATGAATCTGAATGAAAACGATCTTCCCTTTAAGAACTTATAAAATATTATTGAAGGCCAAACAAACATCAGCACCATGTATGCGATGTTTACCTTGCTGTATTCCAATATCCAATAAAGCAATTCCATTTAAAACAATTCTCCCAGATACACTCTTCCGTCTTCGACCGGAGTGTTCACAAAATGTATTTCTCTGTCATCATATCTTCTTACGGTTTTAAGAGATACTTTGACAGGCATTTTAAATTCTTCATAAACCTTCTCAGGTATTACCGCTTTAAATTCCGAGTCCTTGGAAAGGTCCGCATCCGTTTCCTGTTCCAGGATATTGCCTTCGCTTTCAGTAAAATAAAGTGTGCATTTCGTGCTTCTGTAAATCGGTGCAAATCCTGAATTCGATACTTTCACGGTAAGTGACTTAGAACCGTGTGAGTATTTCACATCTGATACATATAATCTGTATCCCAAATGCTTTGATATATATCCGTAAAGCTTATCATCAGCTTTCAGATGATCCAGCAGTTTAACATCATGATCACTGTTAAGATATGTGATCCTTTTCTTGGCAAACCTGTTAAAAATATCTTTATCCGAAAGTGTCTTAATATATCCGTTTCCGTAAACTGTCTCTCCGCCGTAGGGTACATTCAGAGATACTTTACTCTCATATTCGGAATCAATCTCGGGATCCGCAAAAGTTCCAAGTTCATCCTCAGAAGCAAATATGGCATCGTTGAACAGTCCGAGTCTGTCTCCGGGTTTAGTGAGCGCCATATGTATGTCGGGGCGTCTTACAGTTATATAAGGTCCGCAAACACCTTCATCATCACGGGAAAGCTTTTCGTAGATCCTGCCAAGGGATTCGTGATCGTCATATCTGGTGGTATGCATCTCTCCCCAGTTGCCTACAAAAAGTCCCTGGTAAACAAAGATCTTGTCTCCAAGTTTACTTAAAAGGTTTCCGATTTTTTCGGCACACTCAAGAACATCCTCTATATCTTCGGGTTCTTTTTCCAGAGCATGTCCGTTGGTATCAAAAGTAACTCTTAATACGATATCCTTACCTGCATTGCAGAAATGATCGATAATCTCTTTTATCTTAACAACAGTATCGTCATTTACTTTCTTACCGATGCATATAAGTATCAGCACAACCGACTGATCAGGATCCGTTACAACTGTCTCAAGCCCGGGTTTAATATCTTCGGACCGGACATCAAATGTATATAAATGAAACCAACCCCTGTCAGGATTAACAGGATCGATATCATCTTCTTTAAAGCGGGCTGCCTTAAAGGTATATGCATTTTTGAACAGTTTTAAAAATGCCATTATCCCAAGCTTTCGGATTTTTCCTTAAACCAAGTGATCCTTATCCATACCGCGATTATCGAAACAGCCATTCTGAACATATAAATGATGGGCTTTAATCCCGAATGCATGCTCTCGCCCGTTGTTCTCGTGTGCATCACTGCATGTATCTCACGAACATTAAATCCAAGAAGAAGCATCTGCATCAGCATATTGGCATCGGGATATTTATCATCAAACTGTCCGTACTTCATGTAATGTGAAAAAGCTCTTTTGCTTAAGCCCTGAAGTCCCGTGGTGGGATCCGTTACTTTAAATCCGGTTCCGCATTTAATGAGAAAAGAAAACAGTCTGTAAGCGATCCTTTTAACAAACGAAGTCGGATAATCTTTAAATCCGTTTGTAAATCTTGATCCGAGAATAATATCGGGGTAATTACCCTTTTCATCCGGTGTGGTCAGTGCAGAGTATATGGAAGCCAGATTGCTTACATCATGCTGACCGTCCGCATCCATCTGAATAACGTAATCATATCCGTGATAATATGCATATTTATAACCGAGTTGAAGACCGCTTCCGTATCCCAGGTTATAAATATGTCGTACGGTCTTTACCCCCTTGCTTCTAACCACTTCCTCGGTGTTATCGCGGGAAGCATCATTCATAACGAGGATATCAGCATAGCTTGAAATATCCGGCTCTTTAAGTCTGTCAAGAAGAGTCCCGATAGTAGCTCCCTCGTTATATGCAGGGATAATTATCAACGATTTTTTATTTTCCTGATTTTCGTTTTCCATCATCTTTAATATGTCGTCATAAAAGTGAAATAAGTTTTTCGGTATCGTCCGTACTATTTATTTCCTTCTTGGAAGCCATATCTCCAAGTTTTCTTAACAGCTCATAATTATCAAGGAATTCAAGGATCATGCCTGCGAGCGACTCGGCATCCAGTTTGCACAAAAGGCCGTCACTGCCGTCATCTATAAGATCTCTGTTATCCTGAGTATCGCTTGCGATAACCGCTTTACCCAAAAGCATCGCTTCTCTTATCGCAATACTTCTGCCTTCAAATTTCGTGGCGTGAACATATATATCGGCATCATTTATATACGGGTAAGGATTATCATATGCTCCGCATAAAACAAAATCTTCGGAGATGCCAAGCTTATCAATATAACTTTCCAGCTCATTTCTCCGGTCACCCTCGCCGATGATATACCATCTGACAGGTTCCTCTCCCTGCTTCCTGCAGCTTTTGATTATTCTCATAGCATCAGCGGAAACTTCCAGAGATTTCTGTCTTGTCAGGCGGCATACGGTAACTATTCTCTTGCCGGTAAAGCCGTCGTCAAAGCCCCCGCCCTCTCCGGCAAGCTTTATGATCTTGTCCGAATCCACGATATTACGGAATACTTCCGCTTTATCCTGAAGTTCGGGATATACCTTCAAAAACGTTTCTTTAACCTGATCCGATACGGAGAAGATCTTATCGAACTTCTCATAACAATTCTTATCTAGCTTTCTTGAATAACCTGCCTGAGTATAATCCACATGCACAAAGGCACATTTCTTATCAGCCTTCACATGATCCGCAACATAATAAGTGGATCCGCCTTCAAGGAAAGCAACGGCCAGATCAAAATGCTCATCGAATCTTTCACACTCATCGGCCAGTGTTTTCCACATCAGCTTATCCGGCATAACCTCACCGCTGCGTGCCATGGAGACCAGATTAGTGACAATATAAGGGAAATGTCTTACTGCATCAAATCTCTTTACAAGAGCACCGATGCATGTTTTCCTGAGGGCTTTTCTGCCGCTTTTATCGAGCACGGAGGCGGTACTGTAATTCCTGTTCAGCACCGTAACCCCTTCGGGTATATCGGAAAAAAGTTCACCCTGCCCCGTTAAGACATACAGATAAATCTTTAATTGTCCGTATCTGTCATCACTGACCAATCTGTTCAGGAGAGATATAAGAGCATTTTCCGCTCCGGCTCTTCCCAGAGTATTGATCACAAACAGGATCTTTTTATTTTCCATCTTTGATCTCTTCGATCATCTTCTTCAGCTCTTCGTTTTCGCTGATAAGAAGCGAAACGTTTATCGCAAGCTCATTGTTCTTACGTACAAGGTCAGAAATTGTATGTGAGAAAAAGAGTGCGATATGAAGCAAGGGATAAAGTGCCAAAATTATAAGCGCAAAGCTCATCGGAGAAAGGAAATCCGACAGCTTGGAGGGCTGTATGATAATGCCAACGATTATAGTGATAACCGAGATGAGACCCCACATCAGGCAAAACGATTCAGTCATTTTTCTTTTCGCAAGAGAAAAGATCGCATCGCAGAGCAGAAATGCTCCGAGAAGGATTACGACTATCTTAAATATAAGGCCCATTGCATTCATATCCGTTCTCCTTTCACCTGGAGTAAACTTTGTTGGAAGGCATCTTTCCTTCCCTGCGTTTCATAAGATGTCCGCTGCAGAATACATGTACGTCCAGAGTCTTTTCCATCTTGCGAAGTCTGTAATATGCGGTGATCCATCCCGCGAAGCTTCCCAGTATAAGTCCGAGTCCGTACCAGAGAGGTGTAAGCTCCTTGGACATCATTGAGCCTGCGAATGTAAATGCCACAAAACAGACAGCAGTAAGAAGTGCTCCGTTAAGATCATTGAAATAGTAAAGGAATATTATTGCCGAATACATAATAAACAGGATGAAGTATCCGGAAGTAAGACAAGGGTAAATATCAAGCACAAGTCCGCCAAATCCGAATCTGGGAAGTATCATAACCGCCAGGAAAAAGATTACGACGGTGACGATGAACTGGATTCTTACCAGGTTCATGATCTCATCGGATAACTGCTCGAACATTCTGGACTTGGTATTTCTGATATCCATTCCTCTTCCGCCGGTTACAGCCTCGGAATATTTCCTGTATCTTTCGTGGAAATACATCTCCACCTGTGATATGAAGATTACGCTTGCGGAGATATTGGTGAACATCGCAAGGCATGTAGCCATGTCATATGAAGGCATGCATACGAAACAGTTTGCAACCACCAGCTTCATATCGGTAGTCCAGAATACGAAGTTATGTACGTAAAGACCCAGGATATAAAGGAAGTTTGTTGCAACCAGCTTCCAGTACTTTTTGAAATATCTAAGTACTTCTTTATAGCGTCCGCTGTTTTCCCTGAAGTAGCTTCTGATCTGTGCATATTCAAGTGAACCGATGAGCATAAAGCCAAGGTCAAGTGAAAGCAGCATTGCATAGGTAACTTCCATCTTAAATACATAGACGAAAAGCAGTGACAGAAGAACCGTTAACGTCATTCCTATCAGGAAGAATACGGAAATTCTCTTATAGGATTTACAAATGGAAAGATAAAGCATCGAATAAAATACCATCATGAGGCACATGTATCCGAAAAATCCAAGGAAGATAAAATAAGGATCGATCTTTCCGACTATGTATTCCCTGATGCAGAAAGGAACACCGACTATAAAGCTCAGGATAGTGTTCATAAACAGTCCTACATAATAGCAGGGGATAATGTTGTCGTATTCATCGTAATAAATGATATCCGACATATACTTGGAAAGCACTGCATTAAAGGGCGATGCGGTAAGCAGTCCGAAGATAAAAATATAAAGGACCGTGCAGGAATATAATTCCCTGGAAGCATAGCTGAGCTTTGAATATCCGAGGAATCTCTGCATCAGATAAACCGCAAGGATAACAAGCACCATGGGAGCGATGGAAATAACGGTACTGTAACCCGCACCCCATATACCTGTGGCTATGGTTCTCTTGCTGTATATCTTATTAAGTTTTACACCAATTCCTGCCACCTTAAGACCGGCTCCTTTCAACCTTCATTACACGAAGTCGCTCATAAAGATCCTTGTACTGATCCTTCATGTATTCGACTCTGAAATATTCACATACTCTCTTGTATCCGGCCTCACCCATTTCGGTTCTGAGTTTTTCGGACTCTGCGAGTTTTACTATGGCATCGGATATTTCCTGAGTATTCATGATGTGAGTAATGATACCCGCATCTCCGAACTCATCTCCTTCTTCGCCGTAAACAAGACCTTTACAATCACCTACATCCGTAGCGATAACAGGTTTGTGAGCGGCAAAGCTTTCCAGAATGGTAAGAGGCTGTCCCTCCGAAATACTGGTAAGAATGGTATAATCCATTCTTCCGAGATATTCCCTGGTATTGATCCTTCCGGTGAAAACTACATCTTTAACCCTCAAATTTCTTACAAGGTCATAACACTCATGAACGTATTCGGGATCCTCATCCACAGGGCCCATGATAAACAGCTTAAGAGCTGGAACCTTTTCCTTGGCATATGAAAATGCCTGGATCATGGTCTTAACATCCTTGATGGGGGCAACTCTGAGTACGGCACCGATCTGGATGTATTTCTTTTCATCCTCACTCTTAAGAGGAATGTTTTCAAAATTCTCAACGGTGATTCCGTTGGGAGTAATAACTATCTTGTTTTTGGGGCAGCCTATCTGTTCCTGTAATTTTCCCGCATGTGCATACAGAGAAGTAACAATATCCGCACTGTCATAGGCAAGTTTGGACATCTTTCTGAACTGATCTATCCAGATGCTCTTATAAACACCGCCTACCCATGTGGCCTTGAGAATTTCCTCTTCTCTTTCTCTGGTATAAATACCGTGCTCCGAGACCATAAGAGGACAGCCGTACAAATGCTTTGCCATTCCTCCCAGAACTCCCGCATATCCCGTTGCAACGCAGTGATAAATGTCTGCTTTGGGAATCTTGGTTCCCAGCATCAGGAACAAAGGAAGATATATGGATCTCATTGTCCACAAAAAGTCGGAGAAAACGATCTGTGAAAAGCCTTCGTCATAGCACTCTTCAACAATGCGCAGGAAATCCTCTCCCATGAGGAGCGAGTCAACCGAGATCTTCTTTTTGTTAAACAGATCGAATAAAACATTCCACTCGGTATTCTGTCCCATGACAACACTTCGGAGAGCATTGTATTCACTGCGGCTGAGCTTCTTCTTCTCAAATCTGGGATGATCTGACTTGAAATCATAATCATCCAGATAAGCCTCATATACCGCAGTAACATTTGAGGGCAGATCATATGCAAATTTTCCGCTTCCTTCCCTATTTGAAATAATAGCCAGTATTTCAAATTCAATGTTGGGGAAGGAACATATCATGCTGTTTATCCAGCCTGATACACCACCGACAACATAGGGATAACAGCCTTCCGCTACTATACAAATTTTCATAACTGATCCTGCATAAATCTCGGAATCCTGAAGGGGTTATAATACCTCAAAACATCATCCGAATCCGTAATACGTATCTTTACTGTATTTTCACGGGCACATATCAGATACGAGTCATCATCTATTCTCGTAAATTCACCGCCCGTGATCTCACTGATCTTCTGGTCATGGGTTCTGAGAAGAAAATAGCTTTCGTCTCCTCCTCCGGAAACCATCAGTGTTATCAGCTTTCCGTTATTGATATCCTCAGCATAGGAATCATAATCCAGGCTAAGCATTCTTCTGATCCTGAGATCACTCTCCGAAAGTGTGGTCTGTTCAAAGAGAGCAAGACGTCTCCAATATGTGGAAACGTTACTGTCGAGAACGTTAAAATAATTCTCCCAATAATCAGATGAATTCTCAGGCCAGAGTGTAGGATGAAGATCCATCAAAAGTGACGAATAACCGACGGAAGTATTAAGGCTTCTGGCAAGGAAATCCCCGCTGTAGGAATACTTAGCCGCATCCTGAGTTATCATCTGACAGGTTATATCATCTGTCAGATAAGAGAACAGGGCATCCGCACCGGCACATGCCACAGTCGAATAACCGCTGAGCAGTTCTGCGGATTCTTCCAGTTCATCCGCACTGTCATAATAAAGAGTTCTGAAACGGTAAGGTAATCCGGCCCCCGCAATTGCCTGAGTGTCAAATGCAATCTTATCTTCCAAAGTAAAACCGGATTCCGATCTGAGGGATAATCCTGCTTCACCGTTTATCTCATTTATCTGCTGCAGATAGAAATCCAGAGGACTCATATCGGTAGCAGCATCACTTCCAAGGTCGTATTTAGTGATCAGCATAAAGGTCGGCACAAAACCGTTTCTGGATGCAGAAGATATTATTCCCGGCAGGAATATATCCCTGCCCGCAGATCGGGAATCTCTGCTGTATGCTTCGTTTAAAGCATCACTGTTTTCATCGGTAAAACCGGGCATATCTGCGAGTACTGTTGATGCAGCATTTACCACGGGATAAAGAGCATAATCGGAACTCTCATAAACGAACAGATCCAAAAGTCCGAGTCCTTCAAGTCCCTTCATATAATCTCCGTTTACGGCAAACACTTTGGTATTACCGCCGCTGTAACGCCAGACAATTCTGGGGAATTTCTCTCTGTCGTATTCATCCTCATCCATCATTCCGACGATGTATGTCTTGGAACCTTCGGCAGTTACATACCAGGGCATTTCAAGATCCAGATCCTGATACTTCTTATCTTCGGGATAAACAACTTTATATACCGCTTCTCCGCCGACAAACGCTCCGTCAAAAATTCTGATGCCGTCTACCGAAACCGAATCGCTCGGGATTTCGGTGATTCCGAGGAAGTTACGAAGCTGGTCGTCATTCCTGATATCATCCGTCTCGGGAAGCGTACAGAAAACTACGGTTATTCCGCGGATAATGTAATTGCGGATATAAGGCATATAATCGATGGTGGGAACCGAAGCCGCATCTATCAGGATCATGTATTCCTTATCCTGATCAAGGAAAGAATACAGAGGCAGTTTTCTCGATACCTCCAGTTCCTGCTTGGTGAGTTCACACCATGTGGTTACGGTGTTTAGTACCTCACTGTCATCGGCAGCAACGAAAAGAACCGTCTTCTTAAAAGTATCGATACCGGTGAGATCGATGCCTTCGGGGATTTCAAAAGGCTTTCCGGGAACCCACATATCGCCTGCGGACGGAATCTCCAAGCTCTCATATTCATCATTGTCGGAATGCGATATATTCTCGTGCATCGCCTGTGAGAACTGACACAGGAACAATACGACAAACATCATCAGAAATATCGCAAAAAAATTCCTTCTGGAAACCATTACCTTTACCTTACATAAAAACTCTTATAAGCTCCAATGTCTCCCTGTCTACGACTACGGATGAAGCTTTGAGTTCATTTATAACATTAAAGAATTTCTCTCTGTCATGCTTATTGAAATAAAGTTTCAAGCGGCATGTAAAAGAAGGAAGCGTATCGGGGAACATCTCTACAAGTCTGTCGCACCACTTCTCACATGCACTGTGATCTTCTATCTCAAGAAGTCTCATACATATTGCTTCAAGATATGGCAATTCCATGGATTCGGGAGCTTCATCATAGATGACTCCGCATATGCTTTCCATGATCTTCACATAGTGTTTCTGCTCAATGGGAGTAAATACTTTCTGCTTGAGAACACCATCCATGTAGGTGACCGCAGCCTCTGCCGCATAGATCCTTGTTTCCTTATCCTCTCCCATCATCTTGCGGTACTTCTCTACATTTGCCCTGAATTCACCGAGAGCATCCTGAAGAACGGATGCGGCATAGTGTGCAGTCTCGGAATCGTTACTTTCAAGAGCAAGCGAAATGGAAGTGAGTGTCTGACGAACATCACCTCTTACGACATTCATCATAAGAGTTCTGAGATCCGATTCATTGGTGACAGCGATTGCTTCTTCGATTGAAACAAGATTTCGCTCTCTGTCTTCCTCGGCACGGAATGTTGATTTTACTTTATCCTTGCTGAATATTACGTCCTCGAGATCAACAGGCTCCGAGAAAAAGAACTTATAGAACAGATATGACAGCCCGAAAAACATAGGTCCAAGGACGGGGCACAAAGCCATTACCGTAAATTTAAGAACGATAGACTTAGTCTTACGGCCAAGACCTACCACCAGATAAATGACTGAAATAATTAAGTTGATAATGAATACGCTAAGAAGAATCGTAAGATGAGAATTCATCACTCGATCTCCTCCATTATCTCGCCGGCATATCCGAAGGGCTTAAGTCTCTCCATAACCTTCTCGGCATCATCCACACCCGAATTAGCCAAAAGAAGTCCAAGACTTCCATCCTCGAGGAATCCCACATAGTCATGATCTCTGAGTTTGGAATAAAGATTCTCGCTGTAGCTTTCCGAATCCGCACCCTCCGAATGAAGCTTTACAACAACGCATTCGGTAAGTCCGGCTTTCATTGCATTGGTATATGCGGTAACGAGATTCTTAAATGCATCAGCCTCAAGAAGATGACTTTCTCCGACGTACATCTCATCCTCAAGAGCAGCAAGATACTTATTGGCTCTTACAACTGCGCTTCGGATAAGTGCGCCGATAACAACAAGCTGGTTGGCCTGTCCGAGGGTCATGCTTTCCCAGGGAAGGGACCAGATCATAATTATTATCTGAACATCGCCTTCATCACCGTAGATAGCGGAAGCCATAACGGGAAGTTCCTCCGAAAGCGATCTGTTGATAAATACTTTCTTCTGAGCAAATGCATCCCACATCTCTCCAAGATCACGAGACCTTACGGAATTACCAAGAACCTTTGCCTTCTCTGATGTATAGGAAAAAAGTCTTGCATATTCTGAAGCACCGACTGTATAGACGGATACATCCTTACTCTTCATGATGTCGGAAACAATCTCAGCCGCATGGAACAAAACTTCTTCCTGGTTATAAAGATCCAGACGGGAAGTTATGGCATAGATCTTACCTACGCTGTCATTCTGGTTGATTATCTGAGTTTCAAGCGCATCCTTAACTCTTACATTGCTGTCGTTGATATCCTTGATATCACGGAGCTGAAGAGTAAGGTAATCATGATCTTCTTCATGTTCTCTTTTCATCTTGGTGATGGTGTCACGCATGTAGCCTACAACAAGACCGATGATGAAAAGCTGTGCAATCCACAGATAGGTACCGCTGTCTATAAGAACAGATACGCCGGTCTGACCTGTGATCTTGCTGAGGAGATATCCGAGAACGGAAAGTGTTGCTGAAACTGTAGCCTGCTGCTGACCGTAGAAAACGGCAAAGAGAAGGACATACAGTAAATAGAAATCCATTTTTGCAAAAAACGTACTGTTGCCCGCAACGGATACAATAAGTGAAACCAATCCGAAGGCAATAACGTTTTCAAGGAAAGGAATGAGTACTTTGATCGCAGTTCCGGCTTTTTCAAGAAGTCTTTCTTTAAAGCTTCTCTTCATTGCTTCGCCGAATACGAATGTACGTCTGTATCTCTTCATCTGAGATACGACTTTTGCAATTATCCTGCTGAAATCACAAAGGGATACATATCCGAACTCCCAGGAAAAAGCTTCATTGGAAAGTACAAGCTGGGATGCATTCGTTCCGGTGCTTGCAGTCTCAACCCTGAATCCCATGTGCTTAATGATCTGCTCAGCGACATACTGCTCGGATACAGGTTCGGATGACGAAATATTATACAAAGGCTTCATATGGTTTTCAGCCATGGAAACCTTATAGATGCACTCGATTGCATCGGTAACATATGTAAGCGCGATCTTATGGTTGTTTTCGATAGGGATAACGTATTTATGAAGGCCTTCAATGATCATCCTCGAGCAGGGATCTGTAGTATCTTCCACATGCTCGGGAATAACAAATACATTATCGAGTCTGAGGATAACGATATCCTTATCGGTGCTCTTACGGTAGCTGGTACACATCTCCTCGGCCTGAGCAAGAACCATTCCCTTATATCCCGAAGGTGAAGGAATAACTTCTTCGGTTATCTCTTCTTTGTAATCACCGGAATAAACTTCACTTGAAGAAAGGTAGACAAATCTTCCGCTGCCTGCCATAACATAAGCCATTAGAATATTCATCATTCTCGCTGAGTATTTTACGGCTTCTTCATCAGACTTATCCCAGTTGAAATTGGTATCATAAGCACCCATGTAGATGGTCAGATCGGGTCTTATGCTTTCGAATATTTCATTCAGACAGGTACTGTCATAACTGAAATTATATTTTTCGAAAACCTTCTGGTAAGGTCTGTTATCGTATCTTGACCCTGTAAGAAGGTAGACTCTGTGACCTTCCTTCTTCATTTTGATTATAAGGTTGTTTAGAAAGGTACTTGCGCCTCCGATAAGCAGGACGTTCATTTTTCACCTCAAAAGTAATACTTAATATCCCTTCTTCTGAAGGTCTGAGAAAAAGTTTCTTACATCTTTTCCTAACACTTCGGGATCCATATCATATTGCGAAGAAAGCTCTTTGACTATCTCTTCTTCTGATTTTTCATTTAGCCATAACCGCGCAATATCGTATCCGGTACGGTTCAAGGGAAGCGGCTTCTTGTGATTAAGGCCGCTTTCCGAGATATCATAGAGAAAAAATCTCCCCGCGGCTTCCGTGATACGATAATTGCTGGTGGTACTTATTTGGTTGTTCATCTGTTTAATGGTCTTGTTACTTCATACAGCCAGTTTTTGACTTCTTCTGGAAGAAGATCCGATATAGTCTCATAAACAACTTTGTGATACTCATTAACGGCTTCAAGCTCTTCATTGGTAAGCATGTTTACATCAATAAGATCTCTGTCAAAGGGAGCCATGGTAAGAGTCTCAAATCCGTAAAACTCTCCGAAATCATTCTTTCCCTTGGGAACACATACCATCATGTTCTCGGTTCTGATTCCGAACTCCCCTGCCAGGTAAACACCGGGCTCATCGGAAGTTATCATACCGATCTCAAACGGAGTATCTCCGTTTGTACGGCTTCCGGTGGAGATGTTCTGGGGACCTTCATGTACATTGAGAAGATATCCGACACCGTGACCTGTTCCGTGATTATAATCATATCCCAGATTCCAGAGAGGCTTTCTTGCAAGGATATCAAGAGTTCTTCCTATGGTTCCTTTTCTGAAAACCGTATGGGAAAGTGCCACATTTCCTTTGAGAACCGCGGTATAGAGCTTTTTCATCTTCTCCGAGGGAGTTCCGACCGAAACCGTTCTGGTAACATCGGTGGTTCCTCTCATATAATGTCCGCCGGTATCGAGAAGAATAAGCGTATTATTTTCCACGGGAACATTTGTCTCGGGAGTGGGCTCATAATGGATGATCGCACCGTGTGCTCCGGTCGCAACAATGGGAGCAAAACTCTCACCCTTAAAATCATCAGCCTCAGCTCTGTAAGAAAGAAGCTTTTCGGCTACATCCAGCTCCGTTATCCTGCCTTCGAGAAGTTCGGGAGTTCCCTGAATTTTCTTAAGATAATAAAGGATTCTTGTAAGAGCTGCTCCGTCCGAGATATGAGCTTTTCTCTCATTCTCCACTTCAGTCTCGGTCTTGCAGGCTTTGAGAAGTACGGTAGGTGAAGGCTTGTCAAAAGTCTTAACATTACCGGGAAGTGATGAAGTAAGCTTCAGATTGGTGCAGGATCTGTCGAGACTTACTTTCAATGAAGGATCCATTGCTTTAAGATCGCAGAAGATCTCTTCATAGCCCTTTATCTCTACGCCTTTGGCAGTAAGCTGATCTTTAATATCCGCCGCCTTCTCTTCGTCCATGTAAAGCACGCTCTTATCAGATGTGACCACTGCATAAGAAAGGGCAACGGGATTGAAATCAATATCATTTCCGCGGAATCCGAAAAGCCAAGCAATATCATCAAGAGATGAAAGAACAAGCATGTCGCAATCATCCTCGGAAAGCTTTTCTCTAACTTTGGAGAGCTTCTCATCAAAGCTCATTCCGGTATAGGAATCATCCAGGATCCATGCTTTACCGGAAGGAAGTGCAGGTCTGTCCTGCCAAATATTACCCACTAAATCTATATCGGTAATAAATGCAATATCATTACCGCTTATCTTCTTTTTGATAATGTCATAGAAATAAGCGGGAACCAGACGGCCGTCAAATCCCAGGGATTCTCCGTCGTGAAGAGAATCCTTGATAAAATCGGAAAGTTTGGGAACTCCCGGCTCTCCCATCTTCATAAGGGTGATACCCGTTCCCTGAAGCTGTTCTTCAGCTTGAAGGAAATATCTTCCGTCGGTCCAGAGATAAGCGCCGTCCCCTGTTATGACCATTTCACCGTTTGATCCGTCAAAACCGGACAGATATTCTCTGCATTTAAAATAGTCCGAAATGTATTCGGACATATGAAAATCACCGCCCGGGACATAATATACATCTGTCCCGGCGGCGAGCATTTCACTTCTTAAGGCATCAAGCCTTTTTACGTACTCTTCTGCAATTGTTCTTTTCATTTCAGGAATCCCGCAATAACAGTTTTCATTTCATCAATATCGCACTCGGTCTTGTGAAGAACGGGAGCGGTTCTGATATCTTCGATAGCCTGAGGAATCTCCACATTTGAGATCTTGCAAAGGTCATCAATGAGTTCGAAATCAGTCTTCTTATCATACTCGGGATCGATCGAATTCATTACACTTCTGGTGAACTTATAAGGGCTGGCTGTAGAAGCAATGACAACAGGAGTATCATCTCCGGTCTCAGCCTTATACTTATCACAGACATATGAAGCTACAGCGGTATGGGTATCGATAACATATCCGCTGGTCTTGTAAATCTTGGAAATCTGCTCGGAGGTTTCCTTCTCGTCAGCATATCCGCCGTAGAAATCTGCAAGTCCCTTCTTCTCGGAATCGCTGATGGTATACTTGCCGTTTCCGGAAAGTTCGCCCATAAGCTCTGCACATCTCTTGGTATCATTTCCTGCGATCATGTAGATAAGTCTCTCAAGATTGCTGGAAATAAGGATGTCCATGGAAGGTGATGATGTTACATGAAATTCTCTGTTTCTGTCATAGGTTCCGGACTCAAAGAAGTCGAAAAGAACCTTATTGGTATTTGAAGCACAGATAAGCTTCTTAATGGGAAGTCCCATGTTCTTTGCATAGAAAGCAGCGAGGATGTTACCGAAGTTTCCGGTAGGAACGCAGACATTGATCATGTCGCCGTCCTTGATTCTCTCTTCTTTAAGAAGTCTGGTATAAGCCCATACATAGTAGCAGACCTGAGGAACAAGTCTTCCTATATTGATGGAGTTTGCGGATGAGAATACAAATCCCTTCTCGTCAAGTTCCTTGGCAAATTCCTTGTCTCCGAAGATCTTCTTAACGCCTGTCTGTGCGTCGTCGAAGTTTCCGTGGATTCCGACTACCATGGTGTTGGCACCCTTCTGGGTAACCATCTGCTTCTCCTGGATGGGAGAAACACCGCTCTTGGGATAAAAGACAACGATCCTTGTTCCGGGAACATCAGCAAATCCGGCAAGAGCTGCCTTTCCGGTATCTCCGCTGGTAGCGGTCAGGATTACGATTTCTTTTTCAAGACCGTTCTTCTTGGCTGCAGTGGTCATAAGATGAGGAAGGAGTGAAAGAGCCATATCCTTGAATGCGATGGTTGCACCGTGGAAAAGCTCGAGATAATAAGATCCGCAGCTCTCTGAAAGGGGCGCGATCTCTTCGGTATCGAACTTGGAATCATAAGCCGCAGCGATGCACTTTTTAAGTTCATCCTCGGTATAATCGGTGAGGAAAAGCTTCATTACTTCGTATGCAAGGCCCTGATAATCCATCTCGGAGAGCTCTTTTAATGACTTATCAAGAGCAGGAATGGAATCGGGAACAAAAAGACCTCCGTCGGAAGCAAGTCCCTGTAATACAGCCATGGAGGCGGTGTATTTCTTACCCTCTCCTCTTGTACTTGAATAAGTAACTTCTTTCATAATATTAGTCCTTCCTGTGTTACAATGTATTCATGAGCAAATCGGAAAATAACGCAAAAATCCCAAAGGGAGTCTATATTACCGAAACGGCCGCCGGCAAGGTCTTGTACCGAGCATCGGTGACCAAATCGTCACGCCATATCTCCCTGGGTTCCTATCCCGATGTAAAAAAAGCTCATAAAGCATATCTTACCGCTTTAAAAGTCCTTGAAAACAATAGCATTTCATTGGATGATTTTCAAGATTTTAGGGCTCTTAAATATGAAAAAGCCGTAATTCTGATGAATTTACGAGATAACGGCATTTATTTCGGCACTCCAATATACCTCAGGAAGGACTATTTCAACTATTATCTGACCCCGGATATCGTATTTACCTTCGATCTGGAGGATCTGTTCTATTTTTCATCGCACAAGATATCAAAAAGGGGCGGACACTATTTTGTGGCAGATTACGGCTCTCAGGTCTCTCTTGGGGCAAGATTCGGCCTAAAACCCTATTCCGTGGAGGGAAGGGACTGCAGGTTCATAAACGGGGACCCTTACGACTACAGAAGGTCAAATCTGGAGATTCTGAACACTTACCACGGAGTTATAGTTTCCCCGGACAATAAGGGGTATATAGCCAGAGTTCACACCTCAGGCTACACCAAGATAGGCTTCTACGAGTCGGCCCTTGAGGCGGCCATAGCTTATAACAAGGCCGTGGACATGTTGAAAAGAAAGAACGGGGACAAGAACTGGCCCGAAAATTACATAGATGAGGTCTCAGGAAAGGTCTATGCGGAGATAAACAACACAATTAAGATAAATATCTGAAACAGGGGGACGGTTCTGTCGTTCCACAAAATTTTTGTGGAACGACAGAACCGTCCCCCTGTTTCATCACTTTTGTGTATAGTCTATGAATGATATGGACAACTCTGCAGGTCCGCTGATTCCGTCCACAGTTCCGTTGGATGCATATTCCCACATGGTAAAGGCGTAGGGGTAATCGGGAAGATCTCCGTTATTATCCAGCCATATGTCCACATCCGAGAATTTGCTCAGATCGATCTCTTTTATCAGAAATTCCTTATCCGCGTGGATCACACAGTTAAATCCGGCTTCTTTAATGGTATCGGCAAAGGTTCTTATGATCTCTGTCTTCTCCGCCTTGGTCAGATCCTCTATTCTCGAAGTGTCATTAAGGATAAATCCGATATCTATGGCAAGAGGATATGTGATCTTGTTCTCCTTAGCTACGGCAATAAGGGCAACCGCCTCTTCCATGGCTTCTTCCACGGTAATTGCCTGGGAGGAGAAATACAGTCCCACATCCAGACCGGCCTGATTGGCTCTTGAGATATTGTCCGTATAATACTCATCCAAAGTGATGGTACCGGTACCGTAGCCTCTAACACCAACCCTGATCATTACATAGTCGATCCCGTCATCCCTGAGAAGTCCGAAATCCACGTAATCGTCGTACTTATCAATGGTTACTCCCAGATAGGAAGTAACTCTGCCGTCCGTGTAATACGCCATTCTTCCGGACTGGGAAACCAGATTCGTATAATCATAATCGTTCTTGGGAAGATAAGGAGTTATGAGAACCCATTCTTCGGAGCCGTCTCTGTTGATCACAAGAGTATGCTTTCCGTCTGTAGCTTCGGTAGGAGTTTCGTCTTCTTCCGTACCTTCTTTATCCGTTGCGGGCTCCTTATCGTTTGTTGCAGTTCCCTGTTCATCATCTTCACCGTTGTTTTCGGGATACATATCCCAGAAATCAAGGTCACCGGGCTTTACATCACTTACCGTCTGTTCTTCAGGCTTTACAACAGGGCTTCCATTCTCCGCAAGAACAGGATCCGGAATCTGAGGAGTCTGCTGATGATGAGGTTTTCTGTTGGCGATAAGAACTATCACGATGATCAAAAGAATGATAAAGGCACTCATCACCATAGCTGCAGTAAGCTGTGGCGTGATCTCTCTTTTATCGTTGTCATCGGGAAGGTTCATCTTATTACTCATAAGCGGTTAAACAATGATCTTCTTGGGACATTTCTCTACGCAGGCACCGCATCCGGTACAGACTGACTGATCGATACGTGCCAGATTATCCGTAACGGTAACGGCATTTACAGGGCAGTTTCTTGCACAAAGTCCGCATCCGATACATCCTGCGGAACAAGCTTTCATAACCTCTGGGCCTCTTGCGTGTGATGAGCATGCAACCAGATGCTTCGCATCGTAGGGAACAAGACTAATGAGCTTTCTGGGACAAGCTGCAACACACTTACCGCAGGCCTTACAAGCTTCTTTATCAACCACTGCGATTCCGTTAACCACATGGATTGCATCAAAGGGACATACGGATACGCACGTGCCTCCGCCGAGACAGCCTTCTCTGCATGCCTTGGGACCGCCCGCAGGAACAAAATCAACAACTCTGCAATCCTTAGGTCCTACATACTCATAATTCTCCTGAGCCTTTTCACAATCACCGGCACAGGCAACAAACGCAACCTGCTTTATACTCTCTCCGGCATCGGTTCCCATAATCTTAGCTACCTTGGCACCGACCTCGCTTCCGCCGACGGGGCATCCGTTTACGGGAGCTTCACCTTTTACGATTGCGGCCGCAAGTCCGGAACATCCCGGATATCCGCATCCGCCGCAATTATTTCCGGGAAGAGCAGCAAGAACCTTCTCTTCTCTTTCATCTACTTTTACTTTGAAAATGATACCCGCAGCGCCCAGGAAAAGTCCTACGAATATTCCGACGCATGCTGTACATAATGCAGCTGTTAATACACCTGTCATTTCTTTCCCCTTTTTTTACAGAAGTCCTGAAAATCCCCAGAAAGCGATTGCCATAAGACCTGCAGTAAGCAGAACTATAGGCATTCCCTTGAAAGGTCCGGGAACTTCGGTATATTCCATCTTTTCTCTGATACCTGCAAGGATCACGATGGCAATGGTAAATCCCACTGCAGTACCGAATCCGTTTACAACGCCCTTAAGGACACCGTAGTTCTTCTGAACATTGCTTACCGCAACACCAAGAACAGCACAGTTGGTGGTGATAAGAGGCAGGTAAACACCAAGTGCCTGATAAAGCGAAGGTATCATCTTCTTAAGGAACATCTCTACGAACTGAACCAGTGCCGCTATGACCAGTATAAAAACAATGGTCTGAAGATATGTGATATTAAGCGGAACAAGAATCAGCTTATACAATACACCCGCAACAAAGCTTGCAAGGGTTATTACAAAGATAACAGCGGTTCCCATTCCGGCTGCGGTCTTGATCTTTCTGGATACGCCCAGGAAAGGACAAAGACCGAGGAACTGGCTCAGGACTACATTGGATACCAATGAGGAACCTACAAGCAAAAGGAGCATTTCTTTAAATCCGTCCATATTCATTTCCTCCTTTTGCCTTTATTTTTCTTCTTGTTGATTGACTGACTGTTTGATGAGGAAGGTTTCTTTTCTTCCTTGGTATCTTCCTTAGATTCCGCTTCGGATTCATCCTTAGCTTCTTCTACAGGCTCTGCCTTGGCTTCTTCATTCACTTCAGGTTTAGGCTCTTCCGATTTCTTATTTTCTGCTTTTACTTCAGCTTTCTCTTCAGCCTTAGCTTTTGATTCAGCTTCAGTTATTATCTCAGGCTTCTCTTCTGCCTTTTCTTCAGGCTCAGCCTTTTTCTCTGCCTTGGAGCATCCCTTAGCTTCGGGACATCCCATGCAGTTCATTCCGCATCCGGAACCGATCTTGGAAGTATCTTTACCCTTAGCTTCCATCTTGGCCTTGATGTAATTCTGAACCGCAACAAGTGCAGCAAGTACGAAGAACGCTCCGGGTGCAAGAACGAAGATCGTTACGCCATACTCTTCGGGGAATACTCTGTTTCCGAAGAATGTTCCGCTTCCGATGAACTCTCTGAAAATACCTAAGATGGTAAGTGCACCGGTAAATCCCAGTCCCATTCCGAGTCCGTCAAAAAGTGAAGGAATAGGAGGATTATGATATGCATAGCTTTCCGCACGTCCAAGGATTATACAGTTAACAACTATAAGAGGAATGTATATTCCGAGTGACTGATTCAATGCGGGAAGATATGCTTCCAAAAGCAGCTGAACCATCGTAACAAATGAAGCTACGATAACTATGAATGCGGGGATTCTTACTTTATCGGGTATTACTTTTCTGAGAAGCGAGATGAAAAGATTACTCAAAGCAAGAACTGCGCATGTGGTAAGTCCCATTCCAAGTCCGTTCATTGCGGATGTGGTAACCGCAAGAGTGGGACACATTCCAAGTGTCAGGACAAAGGTGGGATTTTCTTTAATTATTCCGTTATAAAGGCGCTCACTAATCTGTTTCATTTAAGCGTCCCCCTTTACAGGATTAATCTCATTACAAACTTCAAGAGCTCCGTTGATCATGTTTACAAATGCTCTTGTTGTAATGGTGGCTCCGCTGATGGCATCGATCTCATCAGGGGAAGTCTTTCCTGTTTTTGTAAATGTAATTTCTGATACATCAAGGTTATGGATCTGAGGAACGATTACACTCTCCGCTCTCATTCCGAGTCCTGCGGTCTCACCGATCTCCAGGATTGAGATGCCCCTGAGAACTCCTTCAGAAGTAATACCGCACATGATACGTATATCTCCGCCATAGCCTTCAGCAGATGTCATTTCAATTGCATAACCTGCAACGGTTCCGTCAGCTGCCATTGCCGTATAGATATTTCCGACTGTTACTCCGTTTTGTTTTAACTGAAGTGCAAGACCTTCGGAAACGGTTGTCTCGGAAAGAACAAAATTCGTTACGGGAGTAAAGCCTTCCTCATCGGGAAAAACAGCTTTACAACTTTCGGTAACGGCAACTTCCTTCTGATGAGCAATGGGCTCCTTGGTAAGCTCATAAACGCCGCCCAGGCAAAGGCCCGCAATAAGAGTGATGATTATAAGAACAAGCGCATCCTTGGCTGCTGCAACATAATCTTTATTCATCAGTTCTTACCTCCTTTCCTGAATTCGGAAGGATTGATTCCAAAAGGAACGGGAACCGTGAACTTATCGATAAGAGGAACTAAGCAGTTTCCGAAAATGATCGCATAGGAAACACCTTCGGCGGAAGGTCCGAAGACTCTGAATAGTCCGGTAAGGATTCCGAGGAAAATACCGAAGATGATCTGTCCCTTTGCTGATGTAGGTCTGGTGACATAGTCGGTTGCCATGAAGAAAGCACCGAGCATAAGTCCGCCGCCTGCGAGATGTGCTGCAAGGAATGCAGGATCAAAACCATGACCTCCGAAAAGAATCATAAATACGAGAAAAGTAAGAATGTAGCTGGCGGGGATCTTAAGATCGATAACTCCGCAAAGAAGCATGATCACAGCACCGATGAGGATTGCTATCATGCTGGTCTCACCGATAGTTCCGGGGATGGAACCTAAGATCATGTTTTTAACATTGACAGCTTCACCTGCTTTAAGAAGTGCAAGAGGTGTTGCACCGGTGTAGCAGTCTGTGTCGAAATTGGTCATTGCAACCGGAAAAGATATAAGCAGGAAACATCTTGCGCCCAGCGCGGGGTTCATGAAGTTTTTGCCGAGGCCTCCGAAGAGCTCCTTAACTACAATTATTGCAAAAACAGAACCGAGAGCTGCCTGCCATAAAGGAATTGAAACCGGAAGGTTAAGTGCAAGAAGAAGTCCGGTAACAACCGCGGAAAGGTCATCGACCCTGATCTTCTTTTTCGTGATAAGTGCAAATACCACTTCCGATAAAACGGTGGATGCGACACATACGATACAGACAAACAAAGCTCTGATACCGAAGTTATATATGCCGTATCCGAAAGCGGGCATGAGCGCCAGGATAACAGTCAGCATGATCAGCTGTGTTGTAGCCGCGCTCCTTATATGTGGATTGGATGATACCTTAGGAAGACTCATATATGTATCCTTCTTTGGAATTTATTTTTTACGCTTAGCGAGCTCCATCTTACGCATGGTTTTGATGTTCTGGGTAAGAGGCTGTTTTGCGGGGCATGCATATGAGCAGCATCCGCACTCGCAGCATTCCATACCGCCGTTTGCAACAAATCTCTCGTTATCGTGAGCTTCTACCATATCGGAGAGCCTGCCGGGCATAAGTCCTGCGGGACATGCCTCAACGCATCTTGAGCAGTTAATACATGGAGTAGTCTCGCTTTCCGCAACCTGATCTTCCGTAAAAGCAAGAAGCGCGGTTGAAGTCTTGGTAACGGGAACATCCGTGGTAAAGAGTGCAAATCCCATCATGGGACCGCCGCAGATCAGCTTTGCGGGTTTTACTTTAAATCCACCCTTCTGATCTATAAGCTCTGTATATGACATTCCGCAGGGGACTCTCATATTACCGGGTGTTCTGACCGCATCACCGCTTATGGTTACTATTCTTTCCATGAGTGGCTTTCCGAGAACCACCGCATTGTAGATAGCGCAGATAGTATCAACGTTATTTACTATGCAGCCCACATCTGCAGGAAGCATCTTGGAATTGACCTTTCTTCCGGTGGTTGCAAAAATCAGCTGACGCTCAGCACCCTGAGGATATTTGGTCTTTAATTCCTTGACACTGATTATGGTGTCTTTCTTGGTAAGTTTGGTGAGGTGTCCGATGCACTCAGGCTTATTGTCCTCTACGCCGATAATTCCGTGCGCATCCGGAAAAAGAGAGAGCATAATGCGAAGTCCCTCTACAACCTTCTCTCCCTCTTCGATGATTCTTCGATAATCGGAAGTAAGATAAGGCTCACACTCAGCACAGTTAGCGATAATGTAGTCGATCTTGTCGGGCTCTTTGGGTGAGAGCTTTACACTTGTAGGGAAGCCCGCTCCGCCCATGCCGACGATTCCGGCCTTAGCCACCTTGGCGATGATCTCATCGCGGGAAAGCTTGGTCCAGTCGTCCACGGTATCATATTCGACTTCATTAAAGAGACCATCATTTTCGATAATGATGCTCTCTACCATATCGCCTGTGGCAACTCTTCTTTTTTCAATGTTTTTGACTATTCCAGAAACGGATGAATAGACGGGAGCAGAAACAAAACCGCCTGCTTCAGCGATCATCTGGCCCCTTAAGATAAGATCACCCTTTTTTACAAGGGGTTTGGCGGGAGCTCCTATATGCTGGCTTAAAGGAAATACCATCTCGTCGCCGGGCACCGCATCGATTATCGGTTTGTCCTTGGAGAGGTCCTTGCCGTCATAAGGGTGAATTCCGCCCTTGAAAGTAAATTTAGCCATTTCAACCACCTGTTAAGGTATTTTTACACACATAAATAATATACTCTAAAAGTGTTGAATTTTCCATACTTCCATGGCTTAATTGACAGATTTTTAAACTTGAGATTTTATAAAAAATATATTAATATTTTATTGATAATTTATATTTTAGGAGGGGAAAATGAATAATAAATTTCTCAAAATTCTTACCGGCTTTTCAGCTATTGCCGTAGCAGGAGTTCTCAGCTTTATACCCGCAAAAGCAGTAAATGCTGGAACTGTTTCAAATACTATGTATTATATTAACGAGAATGACGGAAACGGCAGTCGAACAATTGATACAGGTGTCATTACAGATTATTCTGTTTCAAGTGACTTGCAAGAGCTTTACTATGACCTGACATTTGATAATTACGGAGATTGTACTTCACTTAATGTTTGGCTAAATACCTGTAACGCAAGCCAATCTTTTGAATTACATTTTCTAACCCCTTGTAATCTTCCCGAGTTATCATTCGAGCGTTATTATTATGACTTTTACGATGAATATGTTTATGGCGATTGCGGATTCCTAAATTCATTTTCAATCAACGGAAATACAGTTTATATTTCCGGAACCTCATCGGGTGACGATACATCTTTCTCTTCCGCAGGATACTTTGATGTTCTTTTTTCAAACAGAGCAAGCTCACCCTACATATCGGATGAAGATGATATAATAATTAGAGAATTTTATAACAGCATAAATACCACTGCTGATGATATCATCAAAGCCGCTCAGGGAATCAACCATGACGGAAGTGAAAATCCCCAGAAGGTTGTCTTCTACAACTGCAACGGTGCTATCAATTATCGGATAATCAATGCTCTTGCAAATGCTCAGGGAGTAACTCTTTTCTATACTTTCGAGTATGAAGGATATGTATTCACCTCAGCCATCACTTCTGAGATGGCTTCACAGATCCTCATCGAGGGTGAGGATTGGTACGGATGCTGCTACATCGCTAAACACTGCCCTACCATTCCTGTGGATGTTGTAAAGTAATTAAATAATTTAAATAATCATATGGGGACGGTTCATTTCGGGCAACGATTCAATGCCCAAAAAGAACCGTCCTCTTTGAGTCTTTAATTGAAAAAAACACGGTATTTTGGTATAGTTTTACTTAGTTCATTCACACTTTTCCCATAAGAGGCTATCATGAAAGAAACTACCCAGACTCTTGAAGAATTCAGTTCATCTTATGATATCGGAAAACTCACCGATCCCGATTCCCTGCTTTTTATCGACATAGAAACTACCGGATTTACAGCAAGAACTTCCTACCTGTATCTGATAGGATGTGCATACAGATCTGATAATAAATGGTGTACCAAGCAGTGGTTTGCCGAGAAATACGAAGAAGAAAAAGACATCATTGAAGCCTTCTTTGATTTTGCAGTAGAAGGCGGATATGACACCTTCATTCACTTCAACGGAAATCAGTTCGATCTCCCCTATCTCACCCAGAAGATTACTGCACTTGAACTTGATCTTTCCATCGATTCTTTCAAAGGAATCGACCTTTATAAGAGGATCAGCCCTTTAAAGCATCTCCTGGGTCTTACTTCTCTTAAGCAGAAATCCATCGAGAAATTCTTGGGAATAGACAGAGCCGATGTCTTTTCCGGAGGAGATCTTATCGGAATATTTCACGACTATGTAAATAACCCTTCAGACTTTGCATGTAATTCTCTTCTCCTCCACAACGAGGATGATTTAAAGGGAATGATCAGAATCCTTCCCATGCTTGCATATTGTGACATGACTTCGGGAAAACTCAGAGTAAGCAAGGTTCATGCGGATACCTATACCGATTACAATGGGCAGACTCAGAGTGAGATCATTATGAGCGTAAAGCTGGAATCTCCTCTTCCCAGAGCCATCGCCTCATTTGCCCACGGATGCTACATCAAGGCAGACGGTGACGAAGCTCAGATAAAGGTTCCTCTCTACAACGAAGAGATGAAATACTTCTATGCGGGATATCAGGATTACTACTATCTTCCCGAAGAGGATACAGCCCTCCATAAATCCGTTGCTTCATTCGTAGACAAGGATCACAGGACTCAGGCAACGGCAGCTACATGCTATACAAGAAAGACTTCAAGTTACCTCCCTCAGTGGGACACTCTTTTCGAGCCCCTCTTCAGAAGGGAATATCACAGCACAGATCAGTTCTTTGAACTTACGGACGATCTGAAACGCGACAGAAACGCATTTAACAAATATGCGGCACATATCATTGCAATGCTCGCATCAACATACTGATAGATCAGAGGACGGTTTATACCGTCCTCTGTCACTTATTGGTGGTTGACACAACAAATAAAAATTTTATAATGCATTGTATAAATTAATAAAAGGAGGATTTTCTAATGTTTGGCAAGTTCTCAAAAGTATTAGCAGGATTTTCATCAATCGCTCTTTCAGGTGCTTTGTGTCTTATTCCGTCATTTGAATCACATGCAGCAATATCAGGCAGTGATACGCTCTCCACAATGCCTATATATGACGAATATGATGACGGTTCAATTCCAATTACGCAAACCACTCAAGTAGGACTTCTTCAAGCCGATTTGGAACTCAACTATAATAATCTTGATTGTGATTATGTAACAGCGTGGGGAGGACAGATCCGTAACTGTCTGGACGGCACCAGTGTATTTGCTGTATATATAATCTGTCCCAACCTAGGTGATAACTATGACGTAACCGCAAGTTATGATTTTACATATCTCGGAAACAGCTATTCCGGAAATGCTGCTTTAAGTGCAATCGATTATGCTTGCGCACATTATACATTTGAGCTTCTTCCTCCTGCTAAGGAAGATACAGCGAAAACAGCTGAAGATCAGATGTATGCAGAGATAAACGAGGATATTAACGAGATCGGACTTGCAGTTAAAGGAGTCTCTGCTGACGGAAGTGTTAATGAAGAAAAAGTTGTAGAACTCGAACAGTCCGGTGCACTAAATGGCAGAGTTCTTCAGGCCATGACTACAGCAGAAGGCGTAACCTGCTATGACACTTTCACTTATATGGGTATTGTCTTCAGATCTACCATAACCCCTGAAGCAGCACGTGCAGCTTACAGCAGCGATATTACCTGGTACGGTCCCTGCTATATGGCAGAGCACTTCCCTACCGTTATCGTAGGCGTGGTACAGTAATTTAACATTTAAACATAAACAAAAAGAATCGGCAGATATCTGCCGATTCTTTTTTTACTCAAATGAATTATTGAGGCTTTCCGTAGTAGAAAGAGTTCTCTCTGGTATAGCCCATATCCTTGTAGTTTACGATCTGCTCAGTGGATCCGATGAAAAGGAATCCGCCGGGCTTGATGGAATCAAAGAACTTTCTGAACACCTGGTCCTTAGCTTCATCGGTGAAGTAGATAAGAACGTTTCTGCAAACGATCATATCGTAATTGGTATCATATCTGTCCTTCAGAAGATTGTGCTCACTGAATTTAACATGAGCCTTGATCTCATCGGAAATCTTGTAGGAAGGTCCAACCTGAGTGAAGTATTTCTTCTTAAACTCATCGGGAACATTTGCAATGGATTTGGCATCATAGAGACCAACCTTAGCCTTGGCTATAACGGTCTTATCAAGGTCAGTTGCGGTGATCATGATATTAGAGAGAGGGACATGCTTAGAAAGGGCCATAACGAGCGAATAAGGCTCATCTCCGGTGGAACATGCAGCACTCCAGATCTTCAGTCTGTTACCGAACTTCTTGACCAGCGCGGGGATAACGGTTTTGTCCATGTATTCCCACTGATCGGGGTTACGGTAGAACTCAGATACATTAATGGTAATGTAGTTAATAAACTCGTCGAAAAGAGGTTTTTGAGACTTAAGAGCAGCGACATAGTTATCATATCCGGTGATCTTATTCTTCATGATAAGATTGTCTATTCTTCTCTTCATCTGCTTTTCTTTGTAGGAATTCAGATCAATGGAAGTCATCTTCAGAATTTCTTTTTTAAAATATTCGTAATCGACAGCCATACTTATGCAAACCCTCGAAGCAAAAGCTTCCCCTTTCATATAATGGTATAATTAATAATAACATGAAATATATTTAAGAGCGACACGATAATGTGTTTTTTCAGAATTTGTCAAAGCATTTCCAATCTGACCATAACAAAAGAACGGGCAGATTCCCCATCTGCCCGTTCTTACTATCTCCATTTGGAAATACACCCAATAATTTACTTAATTACTGCTCTTCGTTAGCAACAGCTTCGATGTCAACAGGAACCTCGTCCTCGTTCTCATCTGCATCGGGAGCGGTAAGAGCCTTAACTGAAAGTGAGATCTTGTGATCTGCTTCGTTGAAATCAACGATCTTAGCGGTAACTTCGTCACCAACCTTAAGAACGTCTGAAGGCTTCTCTACGCGATCCTTGGAAATCTGAGAAACATGAAGAAGTGCATCAACACCGTTCTCAATCTCTACGAATGCGCCGAAATCGGTCATACGAGCAACCTTACCGGTTACGATCTTTCCGATAGCGAATTTGTCGTTAGCATCCTTCCAGGGATTCTCATCATCGAACTTAAGTGAAAGTGCGATCTTAGTTCCGTTGATGTCCTTAACAAGAACCTTGAGGTTATCTCCGATGTGGAAGTTCTTCTTGGGATTCTCAACTCTTCCCCAGCTCATCTCTGAGATGTGAAGAAGTCCGTCAGCTCCGCCGAGATCAACGAATGCACCGAAATCGGTAACGTTCTTAACGACACCGTCTACGATATCGCCAACCTTGATCTTGCCAAGGAGAGCCTTCTGCATCTCTTCCTTCTTAGCTGCAAGAAGCTGCTTGCGATCTCCGATGCATCTTCTCTTGTGAGGATTGTACTCAACGACAACGAAGTCGATTTCCTGTCCAAGATACTTGCTGAGATCCTTTTCATAGCTGTCTGAAACAAGGCTTGCAGGGATAAAGATTCTGGTTCCGTCAACCTCAACGGTGATTCCGCCCTTAAGGATAGCGGTAACCTTAGCGGTAAGAACTTCCTGATTGTTGAAAGCTTCTTCGATGCGCTGGTTAGCCTTCTCCTGCTGAACTCTCTTATAGGATACGATAACCTGTCCTTCGCGATCATCAACCTTGAGAACCTTTACTTCAAGTTTGTCTCCGGGCTTAACAGCCTGAGTAAGATCGACGCTGTTATCGTTGGTATATTCATACTTGCTTAAGATACCATCTGACTTGCAGCCGAGATCAAGAATAATCTCTTCGGGCTTAACGTCAAATACTGTGCCTTCGACTACCTCTCCTGTATGTAATATGATCTTCTTTGATTCCTGCTCTTCCAGTAATTGTTCAAAAGTCAATTCCTCTGACATATTTTTGAACCTCCTCAATAATATTTTGCGGAGTGGAAGCCCCCGCGGTGATGCCGATCAGATTTACAGATTCAGGTAGTTTAAAAGTTGCAAGATCATCCGGTTTCTGTATACAGACCGTATTCGGACAGTTTTCAGATGCAATTTCATAGAGTCTGCGAGTATTGGAACTTGCGCTCCCCCCTATGACTATCATCGCGTCTGCCGTTTTGGAAAGGACTTCGGCTGCATCCTGCCTGTCCTTCGTTGCTGAACATATAGTGTTCACAACGTTAGCATTATAACCTTTTTCGCTAATTATTTCAACAATTTGTGAAAATTTTCTGTGTTGGAAGGTTGTTTGTGCGACAACTGTAATATCGCCGCTTATATCAAGGGCCTTTGCCTCTTCTTCCGTCTTAACCACAGTATAAGGGCCGTCACACCATCCGCATATGCCTATGATCTCGGGATGGGCGGGATTTCCGACGATTACGATATACTTTCCCTCCCTGCTTTCTTTGAGGACAATATCGTGTATCCTCTGTACGAAAGGACAGGTAAAATCCGCAGTCTCGCATCCTTTATCTTCCAGAAGCTTATAGATATCCCTTCCGATACCGTGAGCCCTGATGACCACAACCGCATCGGATTCGAGAGTCATACTCTCAAGAGACTCTTTATCGGGGATAACCTTCACTCCCTTGCTCTCAAGGTCAGATACGACCGTCTCGTTATGCACGACGGGACCATAAGTGTATATAGGCCTTCCGCTCTTTAATTGTTCGTATACCCCGTCTACGGCACGCTTAACACCGAAGCAAAAGCCGCAAGGGTCAGCTAATCTAACATCCATTTATTTAATCCGGTGTCATCCCCATCTGTCACTTACAGAGTGAACAGATTTTATCTACAACCTCATCTATAGTCATATCTGATGTATCAACAAGGATTGCATCATCAGCCTGCTTAAGAGGTGAGATTTCACGTGTCATATCACGGTGGTCACGGTCTTCGATATCTTTCTTGATCTCTTCGAAATTCGCCGGCTCTCCCTTTTCCTGAAGTTCCTTAACACGGCGCGTGGCGCGTACTTCAGACGAAGCGGTAAGATAGATCTTAACGTCCGCATCTGGCATTACTACAGTTCCGATATCACGTCCGTCCATGATAACTCCGCCGCGGTCCGCAAGTCCTCTCTGAAGTGAGAAAATCTGTGCTCTTACCTCAGGAACGGCACTTGTTACGGACGCGGTATTGCCAACAGCTTCTTCGCGAAGTCTGCCGGTCACATTGTTTCCGTTCAGGTAAACATTCTGCACACCATCTTCGTATTTGATATCAACATCGGCGCCCTTGCACTTGTCTGCAACAGCTGCTTTATCATTAACATCGATACCGCTCTCAAGAAGATACAGCGCAACAGCTCTGTACATAGCTCCGGTATCAACATAAACAAGGTTCATCTTCTTGGCACAAAGCTTTGCGATTGTGCTCTTACCCGCGCCTGCAGGTCCGTCAATTGCTATATTCATGATAATTCTCCGTTTTCAGATAAATATTCTCTGCATGATCTTCCCGCCAAAAAACCGGTTGACCATGCTATCTGTAAATTGAAACCTCCGGTCAGCGCATCCAGGTCAAGTGCCTCTCCTGCGAAAAACAAACCGTCACAAAGTTTAGACATCATTGTTTTTGGGGAAACTTCCTTAACGCTGATACCGCCCTTTGTAATAATCGCTTCTTCAAAGCCTCTTGTTCCCGTTACATGGATCTCAAGATCTTTAAGGATGTGAACAATTTTCTTACGCTCTTCTTTCTTGATATCTCCGCACTTTTTGTGCTCTTCGATGCCTGTCATTCTTGCAATGACGGGAACCATCTTGGCAGGAAGAAGTGAAGGCAGCATGTTAATGAAATGCTTCTCGTGATTCCCGGAAATCTCTCTTAAGATTCTTTCATCGAGAACATCTTCTGATAATGCGGGTTTCAAGTCAAGATGAATTACACACTCATCCGACTTTCTCTTGTAATAATATGAACTTGCGGAAAGGATCATGGGACCGGTTATCCCGAAATGAGTAAACATCATCTCACCGAAATCTTCGTAGATGAGTTTTCCTGCGCTGTACATCTTAAGTCCCGTGTTCTTAAGAGAAAGTCCCTGCAGATCCTTGCACCAGCCGTCCGATGTAACAAGAGGAACAAGTGAAGGCTTAAGGTCAGTTACGGTATGACCGAAGGCTTTCGCAAATTCAAATCCGTCTCCTGTCGATCCTGTCGCAGCATAAGAGATTCCGCCCGTTGCAACGATCACCGCATCCGCGTTTTCTTTTTTTCCGTTTGAAAAGAAAACATCAAATCGCTGCTCAGTCTTATCTATTTTCTTAACTTCACTGCGCAGTCTGACCTCTACGCCTGCATTGTCCAGCATGTTGGACAACGCTTTAATGACATCCGAAGAATGGTCGGATACCGGAAACATTCTTCCGCCGCGTTCTTCTTTTACCTTACATCCGAAGCTTTCTATATCGCGGATGATGTCGGAATTATCATAGCTTTCGAGAGCGCTGTACATGAACTTCGGATTGGTCATGATGTTTTTCATTATGACCGAAGTATCCGCGGAATTGGTGATGTTACATCTTCCCTTTCCGGTTATAAACAGCTTCTTGCCCAGCTTATCATTTTTTTCCAGGAGAATTACCTTGGTATCATCTCCCGATGCCGAAACGGCGGCCAGCATTCCTGCAGGGCCGCCGCCTATTACGATTATCTTATTCATCTTCAGGTTCTCCACCCTGTTTCCTCAAAGAGTAATTGAGAATGGGATCATCATCGATAAAGTCGATCTCATCATTGAGATATACCTGATAATCATTCCATACCGATTCAAGCATCTTGAGGTTCTTTCTGATCTGCTCGGGTGCTTTGATACAAAGAGCAACAACGATTGCGTTGATAACAGAAAGAGGTGCAACAAGTGAATCAACGATGGACACCATATCCGAACGTGCATACAGATTACATGTCGAATAAAGTGTCATGGGTGAATGAGCAGAGTCTGTTATTGCGATGACCGATGCTCTTCTGTCGTTGGCAAATTCCATTGCCTTAAGAGTTCTCATGGAATACCTGGGAAAGCTTATTCCGACGAATGCATCCTCTTCGTTAATTCTGATCATCTGCTCAAAGGTCTCGGTTACGGATGTGGTATTAAGGAGTACGCATCCGGGACGAACCATGTTGAGATAGAAATGAAGGAATGCAGCAAGAGGCTCATTGGAACGAAGTCCCATGATATATACGTTTCTTGCTCTGAGAAGAATATCAACGGTAAGATCGAAGGCACTGGGATTAAGTGTCTTGATGGTATCCTTGATCTTCTCCATATCAGCATTGAGAACAGATGTAAGTATCTCTGACTGAGATGATCTTCCGTACTTCTCATCGATCTTCTGAACGGATGAGAGTTTATTCTTAACGCATTCAACGAGAGCTTTCTGGAATTCGGGATATCCGTCATAACCGAGAGCTGATGCGAATCTTACAATGGTGGATTCGCTGACTCCGGTTTCTTTACCCAGTTCAGCAGCAGTCATAAACACTGCTGTCTCATACTCGTTCTGTATATAAAATGCAATTTTCTTCTGGCTCTTACTCATACGGGGGATCATGTCTTTGATCCTGATGAGCACATCACCTTTTAATTCCATAAAATTTCCTTTGACTCAAAAAGAGTCAGTGAGATGTGTCCAACTGACTCACTTAATTATACTAAGAATGAGTTATATGCTTTCTCGAGAAGGGACATTGTCTCTTCATCGGTAAGGTCATAGTCACCGGAAAGAGTCATGCAGGCTGCTCCGTGAATGAATATCCACATCTTCATGAACATGCTGCCGGGGTCGCTGCATCCCATTTCCTTAGCCATGTTGATCTCTGCAACAACATTTCCTTCGGAACCGTTTAAGAGTTCATACATTGAAATTCTGCCGGGCTTAGCATCAACAAAAAGAAGTCTGAAAAGATTTTTCTCTTTTCTCGCAAAGGCGATATAAGCCATTCCCAGATTCGTGAAAGGAACCTTGCCTACGCGATCGAATGCCGCATAATAATCTCTGAAGAACTGTACGGACTTATCATAAACTGCAGTCTGAAGTTCCGACATATTCTTGTAAACCCTGAAGATGGGCTGAGTGGAACATCCTGCTTTTTCTGCAACGTGACGCGCGGTGATGGAGTCTGCACCGAGCTCTCTGGTCATTTCAAATGCAACTGAGAGGATCCGGTCGATGGTTATACTTTCTTTACGTGCCATGTAGATTCTTTCCTAACTTATGATTTACAGATTATCTTGAAGTGTCGCCACCAAGAAAAGTGACGATTGTTATTTTACCATAAAAGGCTACTAAGTCAAGGTTTCACGCAATGTTTTTCAAACATATTATGTGAAAATAAAACCCCGGGCAATTTAAGCCCGGGGTAATGTCTAAAGCCTTACTCAGACAGGATAAGCTTTGTTGTCCTTATCTGCGAGTTTTACATCAACGCCGGTCTCCTGGGCCTGACGATATTTGAAGAAGTCGGTAGCAACCTGAGGGAACAGTGCGTATGAAAGCACGTCCTCATCCTGCTTCTTCCATTCTTTCATCTCTGCCTCGATAGTAGCAAGTTCGGGCTCGGTATGTCCGGTAGCCTCTGCACTTCTGGCAGTAGAGCGCTTCTCGCCGGGTATGACCTTGTCGATAACTTCCTGATTCATAGGCTTAACAGTCTGGCCGTAGTTACCGCGAAGGAGATCCTTGAACTCACCGGTAGCCATCTTATAACGCTCGCCCAAAAGGACGTTGAAGATAGCCTGAGTTCCGACAATCTGTGATGAAGGAGTAACAAGAGGAGGCTCACCGCAGTCCTTACGTACGCGGGGAATCTCTTCGAGAACGTCTCTGTAACGATTCTCAGCCTTCTGCTCTTTGAGCTGACTAACCATGTTGGAAAGCATTCCGCCGGGAACCTGATAAAGAAGGGTCTTAATGTTAACACCGAGAACCTTGGTGTTCATGAGGCCGCTCTTAATGCACTCATCTCTGTAGGGTGCAAAGTAATCAGCGATCTCTGCAAGGAGATTCTGATCATATCCGGTGTCATAGGGAGTTCCCTTGAAGGTCTCAACCATAACCTCGGTAGCGGGCTGTGAAGTTCCGAGTGCGAAAGGAGAAATAGCACAGTCGATAACGTCTACACCTGCTTCTACTGCCTTGAGGTATGTCATGCTTGCTACACCTGAGGTGTAGTGAGTATGAAGCTGGATGGGAAGAGAGGTCTGCTCCTTCATTGCTTTGATGAGCTCTGCTGCTCTGTAAGGAAGAAGAAGTCCTGCCATGTCCTTGATGCAGATGGAATCCGCACCCATCTCTTCGATCTTCTTAGCCATGTCAGCCCAGTACTCAAGAGTATATGCGTCACCGAGAGTATAGGAAAGAGCAATCTGAGCATGTCCTCTGCCCTCACGCTTTTTGATTTCGTTGGTAGCATTAACTGCTTCCTGAAGGTTTCTCAGGTCATTAAGGCAGTCGAAGATTCTGATGATATCGATTCCGTTTGCGATGGACTTTTCTACGAAAGCATCTACAACGTCATCTGCATAAGGTCTGTAACCGAGAATGTTCTGTCCTCTGAAGAGCATCTGAAGCTTGGTGTTCTTGAATCCGTCACGAAGCTTTCTGAGTCTCTCCCAGGGATCTTCCTTGAGGAATCTGAGTGATGCGTCGAAGGTAGCTCCGCCCCAGCACTCTACTGCGTGATATCCTACCTTATCCATCTTCTCAACAATGGGAAGCATGATCTCGGTAGGCATTCTTGTAGCGATAAGGGACTGGTGAGCGTCTCTTAAAACGGTCTCCATTATCCCAACGGGTTTTTTAGTAATTTCAGCCATTTTCTTATCCTTTCAAATTAATCAAAATACTCCGAACATTGCCATGAACGTACCGGCGCAAACTGCGGTACCGATAACTCCGGCAACATTGGGACCCATTGCATGCATGAGAAGGAAGTTGGTGGGATCCTCTTCGGAACCGACCTTCTGTGAAACTCTGGCAGCCATGGGAACTGCGGAAACTCCGGCTGATCCGATAAGGGGATTAACCTGGCCTTTCGTTGCGATGCACATGATCTTACCGAACACGACACCTGCAAACGTACCAAATGCGAATGCCACAAGACCGAGAACAACTATCTTGATGGTGCTCCAGTTAAGGAATGCCTCAGCTGAAGTAGTTGCACCTACGCTCGTTCCGAGGAAGATAACAACGATGTACATCATAGCGTTTGAAGCGGTCTCGGTGAGCTGACGAACAACGCCGCTCTCTTTGAAAAGATTACCCAGCATCAGCATACCGATAAGGGGTGCGGTGGTGGGAAGGATCATACATACAACAATGGTGATGATAATGGGGAAAAGGATCTTCTCCGTTTTTGATACAGGTCTGAGCTGACCCATCTTGATTGCTCTTTCCTTCTTGGAAGTGAAAGCCTTCATGATGGGAGGCTGAATAATGGGCACAAGGCTCATGTAAGAATAAGCTGCAACTGCGATAGGTCCAAGAAGTGCAGTCTGTCCGAGCTTACCTGCAAGGAATATGGATGTAGGTCCGTCTGCACCGCCGATGATGGAGATCGCTGCAGCGGCCTTATCGTTGAATCCCATTGCGATAGCTCCGAAATATGCTACGAAAATACCGAACTGTGCGGCAGCTCCGAGAAGGAAGCTCTTGGGGTTTGCAATAAGGGGACCGAAGTCGGTCTGTGCACCTACGCCCATGAAGATCAGCGAAGGCAATATCGCAAGCTCATCCAGCTTATAGAAATAGTACAGGAGTCCGCCGGCTCCGTTGGGAGCATCCTCTGCTGAGAGGATAATGTCGGGATAAATGTTTACGAGAAGCATTCCAAATGCGATGGGCACAAGGAGAAGCGGCTCGTACTGATGGCGAATGGCCAAGTACAGGAAAAAGCAGGCAACCGCGATCATTATGTAGTTTCCAATCGTGAGATTGAAAAACGCCGTCTGATGAACGAGGTTATCCAGCGTTGTTAATAAATAATCCATCGATTACTCCTTTGTTCATCAGTTAAGGGTTGCAAGAACTGCACCTGCATCAACGGAATCACCGGCATTGCAATCAATGCTTGCAACGGTTCCGTCCTGAGGAGCTACACAGTTGATCTCCATCTTCATGGACTCGATTACAACAACGGGATCGCCCTTCTTAACAGCGTCTCCTACATTCTTAACAGCCTTGAGAACCTTTCCTGCTGCTCCGGCTTCAACCTTGATGGAGCCTGCTCCTGCGGATGCCTTGGGAGCTGCAGCAGGTGCTGCTGCGGGTGCTGCTGCGGGACGAGCAGGTGCTGCTACTGCGGGTGCTGCGCCGTTCTCTTCTACGGTTACTGCATATGCGGTTCCGTTAACGGTAATGGTATAGTTTTTCATATATGTTTTCCTCCGGAAATTATTGTCTCTTGATCTTTCTAATAGAACGAACTACGAAACCGCTCGTATCTGTGGTTCCCTCATATGCGGCTACTGCAGCGGCGATAACCGCAACAAGCTCTGCATCAGCATTCTCAGCTGTCTCGTTCTTGACGATCTGTTCAACGGCTTTGTCGATACCTTCTTCGGTCTTGTCAGATTTATTCTTGAAGCTTGCGAAGAATTTCTTGATTCCGGCAGAAACCTTCTCGATAAATCTGGTAAAAGGTCCAAGCTGTCCAATAAGGATTGCTATGACAATGAGCATGAAGAAGACGGTGCCCATACCGATAAGGGTATTAAGAGCTGCTTTGGACATCTTCTCGGCAAGAGTATATCTGGTGTTGAATGCTGCGCCGAGAACGGTGTGGTCATAATTGTCATTTCTGAGTATGATCTGAAGATCGGCATACCTGATCTCGCATGCAACTTCTACATCAACGATAATCTCATTTCCGTCTATGGTTGCAGTAGCAGTATCAGCATTTACACGAACAATCTCTCCTGCTTCTTTAATACCTCTTTCAAAGCTTTCGATGGCAGTTGTAAGAACATATCCGTCCGCATCGACGGCATACATGTTCTGTACATTAACGGCAAGCTCGTTATAGGTCATATCCTTATAGTTCATTCCGACTGTATCGGGATGAGCAAAATCGTTCAGAGCATCGATAACTCTGGTGGTTGCTATTTCAATAGCTTTATCAACTCTCTTCTGCTCGCTGTCGGACGGCTGATGGATAGGACCGCATGCACAAAGCGTCAAAGCCAGGACTGCCGATAATAAAACTATCTTAATTTTATTCATGTATCTGTCCTCGCTTAAATGGATGTGTGCTTCTTAAAGATTTCACTTCCGTTCTTGGAATAGAGCATCTCAAATGCAGCGATAACATACTTACGAGTATCTGCAGCTGAGATAACCTGATCTACATATCCGCGGCGTGCGGCATCTGCTGCACCGTTCATTCCTGCGTCGATATCGGAAGCCTTAGCTCCGGTGATCTGAGCAGCAAGTTTGCTCTCCATGATTCCAACCTTGGCAGATGACCAAGCGATGGTCATGTCTGCTCCGAGTGCCTTGGAGTTCATGATGTTTGCAGCGTTGCCGATGGCATCGCCGGTAATAACGTTAACCTTGGGAACAGTTGAAGAAGCGAGCACGCCTGCAAGACCTGCAGCACTTCTTACGATTCTCTTCTCATTGCACTCTGAAGTTTCAAATCCCTTAACATTGGTAAGAGTAAGAACCTGAATATCGAAAGCATCGCAGAACTTGATAAAGTCTGCTGCCTTGTCGCATCCCTTTGCAGTAAGAACGTTATCGATCTTAACTGCCTTCTCACCTTCAAACTTGAAACCGTTGTTAGCTACAACACCGGTAAGAACTCCGTCAAGTTTAATAAATGCGGTAATGATTGAAGGCTCATATGCAGGTCTTATCTCAATATAAGATCCTGCATCGCCGAGATTCTCGATAAGAGCTGCAGCGGATGAAGCATCGGTAACTGCAAGTGCTCTGTTGAGATCATCAGTGCAGGTTCCTTCAAGATCATCGTTGGAAGTCTCGTTATTCGAAGGAAGAACGGAAACAAGCTGTCTAACAGCTGCAAAGAGGTCTGCTTCGGTAGCGCAAAACTGTGCATTACCGGTAACCTCTGACTGATATTTTCCGCTTGCGGTATCGTTCTTGGCAGTATAGTTGCCTGTGATGGTGTCGGGAGCATTTACGAAAAGCTTTCCGTCACCTGAGATAAATGTAAAATCAGAAAGTCCGGAGAAAAGTCCGGCACCGCCTCCGCAGTTTCCTACTACGGCAGTGATCTGAGGGATAAGACCGGATGCCTTGGTCATCTTGCCGTAGATACGGCCGAATGCGTAAAGCGCATCACTTCCCTCCTCTAATCTCATACCTGCGCAATCGATGATTCCGATGACAGGCGATCCTGTTCTGATAGCCATGTCATAGAGATTTACGATCTTGCGTGCATGCATTTCGCCGATGCTGCCTCCGAGGACTGATGCATCCTGGCTGTAGACATATACACACCTTCCTCCGACTGTGCCGTATCCGGTCACACATCCGTCTGACGCAAGTGCTTTGGGATCGGTATTGAGATCCGTTGATCTTGCGGTTACGAGTGCTCCGATCTCGGCAAAGCTCGAATCGTCAAGAAGCGATGCGATACGCCCGAGCGCTTTTGAAGTACCACTCATGTTGTTTCCTCCGAATTCTTATATATTTTGATTTAAAGGAGAAAAACCGATTTTTCCCCATTTTTTCAATCTTAACCACTATATCATACGGGCAGTTTTTTTGAAAGTGAAAATAGCAGTCAAATCTTGTTCATTTTGTATAGTTTAAGGACAAAATAATACCCCGGCGGATATACCGTCGGGGTGCTTATCAAATATCAAGTTTAACGCTTATTTCAGCTTCCGCTTCTTTCTTATACTCTTCCACCTGATCGGGTGTTATCTGGGGAAGATCGCTTATGGAGGTTACTCCGAAGCATCTGAGGAAGTTCTCTGTGGTACCGAAAAGAATGGGCTTTCCGGGAGCATCCAGTCTGCCGAACTCTTTGATCAGATCATACTCAAGCAGTTTATTTACGGCATGCTCGCAGGATACACCACGGATCTTCTCAATCTCAATTCTGGTAACGGGCTGCTTGTAGGCAATAATGGAAAGGGTCTCAAGCACAGTGTCCGAAAGAGTAAATCTGGGCTTAGACTTGGTTACTTTGATGAGATAATCGTAATTATCAGGCTTGGTACAGAGCTGTACGGAATCCTCAAGTTTGACCAGCTGAACTCCGCAGGCAGGATTCTCATACTTAACGACGAGCTCATCCAATGCATCGTTTACTTCGCCCTCGGTTATCTCCAGAACGTCGGCAAGCTTTTTGATCTCAACCGACTCTCCGAGAGCAAAAAGAATACTTTCTATTGCACTTTCAATCGCAGTTAATTCCATCAGTTTTCAATTCCTTCACTAACTTCTTCTGCATGCACCTCTTCCACGGGCTTATCTGCCAGATTGGAGGTGATCAAAATATCATCGTCAATGGTTTCCTGAAAAACGGATATATCTCCGCTCTTCATCAGCTCGAGCACGATAAGGAAAGTGACTATGAGCTCGGCACGGCTTCTCTGTTTTTCAAGGAGTTTCCTGAAAGAGAAAGTCTTGTGCTCCATTGCAAAAGCCTTGACGAAAAGGGTCTTGGCATCCATATCGATCTCATCTTTTTCAATGTTACCGTAACGGCTTCTGATGGGATCGATCCTGTCTTCCTGTCTCATGAGCATTGCTTTGAATATCTCATGAAGCTTGGGAAGAGTCATATCTCCGCGAAGCTCATCATAATCTACCGGAGCTTCGTAATCTTTGACCTCATCGGGGAGAATCTTCTTGGTCCTGAAAAGAACCTGCGCTGCGGTCATCTGTCTGTCCTTAAGTTCCATGGACAGCTGACGCGCCATCTTATATTCGAGGAGCTGCTGAACAAGTTCCGCTCTGGGATCTTCAGGCTCACCCTCATCATTCTCCTCCACGGGAAGCAGCATCTTGCACTTGATATCGAGAAGAGTCGCAGCCATAACGAGGAACTCGCTGCAGATATCCATGTTCTCTTCCTTCATCTGTTTGATGTACTCAAGATACTGAGCCGTTATCTCAACGATGGGAATATCGTAAATATCTATTTTATTTTTCTCGATCAGATGAAGGAGCAGGTCAAGAGGCCCCTCGAACACCTGAAGCTTAACAGGTATAGCCATAACAGTTTCAGATTATACTCCACCTGTGGGTTTTAAATCAATTACTACCAATTCCCCGGGGTTAAAGACCCTGACGGGAATAGAATGGGTGCCCAGTCCTCTGGAAATGATGACATGATGCCCTTTTATATCAAACTTCCCCGCATCATATTTAGGGAAAAGAGAAAGCTTCGGAGAAAACACGCCGCGCATTACATGGGCGCCCTCTTCGATCTTCTTGCGGCTCACGGGAACAGGGATTCTGACGAGCCCCCCGTGCAAATGTCCGCACAATGTAATATCCGCACCATATTCGGCATAAACCTCCGAATAAATCGGATTATGGGCAAGCATTATGTTGTAAGAAGCCGGATCGGGCTTTCCGACAGTCTCTTCTATATATGAAGGATCCATTGTTGTATCCTTCATTCTTTTATAATATTTCCGGTCTGCCGAAAAAGAGATCACATTAAGTCCGGTATCTTCCAATGAAAACACTCCGTTTTCCGTGATGGTTATTCCGGCTTCCGAAAGAGATTTCGTGTATTTATCCCAGGTACCCCCATAGGTATCGGGATAAAGTTTTAACCTGAGCTCGTGATTTCCGAAGGCATAAACCATGGGAAAAGACTTGTTCAGTTCTTTTAAGAAAGCTTCCACCTTATCGGTCCTTCTGCCCGGATAAGCCGTGATCATATCACCGCCGATCAGAACAAGATGAGGATTCAACTCCTTTATCTTTTCGAGCAAAAAAGTACCGCCCTCTCCATACATCTTGCAGTGAAGGTCACTCAAAAAGACGACTCTGACGTTCTTTTTGATCTTTTCACTTTCGAATTCATACGAAGAGAGAGTAAATCTGCTCGTGTCAAACACGATGACCCAGATAAAAAATATGATAACAGAGATCAAAAACCATATCAGGATATCCAAGGTCTCTCCTTACTGTCTGAGATAAAAAAAGGCCCCCGTTTTGTGTCAGGGGCCTCATCGGAACTTAGTTATACTTGCGCTTTCTTGCAGCTTCAGACTTCTTCTTACGCTTTACAGAAGGCTTCTCGTAATGCTCACGCTTACGGATCTCCTGCTGGATGCCTGCCTTTGCGCAGCTTCTCTTGAAGCGGCGAAGAGCGCTGTCAAGTGATTCGTTCTCTTTAACCTGTACTGATGACATTTTCTCTTACCTCCCTTCAGTCCCTTTGTACTGCAGGGTTATTCTAAAAATTTATTTTACGCTAAACGCGTACTTTGAAAGTATATATTGCAGAATATCAAAAAGTCAAGGCTTTTTTAATTTCCGAAGGTATTATTGTTGTTATTATCGGAATTCTGAGCATAAACATCACGCCAGTCATTAGTGGTGTTTGCGGCATTCTGGTCACCGTAAGTGGTCTGGGTGTTATATGCGTCATAAGCCGAAGAAGCGTTCTGAGTATCCGTGCTTCCGAAGGGATTGTATGTCTCAAAGGTTGCTCCCTCGGGAACAATGGGAACAAGAAGTTTGTCTCCGTCTGCAATATTCTTGGCTGCCAGCTTCTTGGAAGTGGGATTTACAACAAGCACAGCTACCAGTCCTACGATAAACAGGATCAGTTCAAGTGCAATATCTCCCAAAATCTCTGCTTCAACGATTATCTCAAATATATCGCTCACATAAGGAATAGCGGTAAAAAGAGAAATCTCGAAATATTCGGCTGCAAGCATGCATCCAAGCAGGTAAACATACAGGAATACACCCACAAGGCTTATCAGGAAATGGCAGATGGTTCCGCCGGTTCCATAGGGACCTTTGCCGAATTTGAAAGCATATCCGACAGCGAAAGGCATTCCGAAATAAAGAGGATAAATGATGTAACTTGCATGATAACGAATGAGTGCTGTAATGAATACCCATACGATCATACATACAAGCGCTGCCAGAATACCGGTTACAAAATTGCCGTCAAAGCTGTTGAGATTTGTGAGCTGGGACGTCTTCTCTCTCTCATAGCATGCTCTGTGCATCTTGATGGCTGTATTGTTTTTATACAGACCTACGGTATCGCATCCGCTCATGTTGCAGTAAGGGCACTGATCAACGTTGAAATAAGCGGCATTATTGGCAATTATGTTCCTGAACTGCTGATACTGTTCAACAGCCTTAAATGAATTACCGAATGTAAAAGTGATCGAAGTTCCGTTATTTCTGGGTTTAGCCAGCTTAACAGCACTTGCGGCATTCTTAAGAACGTTACATGCAGACTCAGCGGATGTTTTGCTGGATGCAAAGACAGTCGCAATCGCAGTACCGTTACTGTTCCAAACTCTTACGGGAACTCCGGAAACAACATCAATTGCGTTTATTCCGGATGATTTAAGACCATATGAATTAACAATATTTAAATACGCGTTCGCCATCAATTCCCCTCCATTGATAATCAGTTAATTTGTCCTTCAAGCACCTTGGCTGCTTCAGATACAGCCTTATCGATTCCGGACGGATCTTTACCGCCGGCCTGAGCCATGTTAGGTCTTCCGCCACCGCCGCCTCCGACCATGGGAGCAAGAACTTTGATAAGGTTTCCTGCATGGGCACCTGCCTTAACGGCTCCGTCGGTAGCCATGGCAACGATATTAACCTTGCCGTCGGCCTCGGAAAACAGAACAACTACGCCTTCTCCGAGTTTAGCCTTGGTCTGATCTCCAAGATCTCTGAGTCCGTTCATATCAACACCCTTTACGGATGTTGCAACAAGCTTAATGCCCTTGACTTCAACAACCTGATCGGTTACATCACCGAGTGCATCCTTGGCAGCCTTGCTCTTGAGTGATTCAAGTTCGGAATTGAGAGCCTTGATCTCGTCGTTCATCTGAGCAATTCTGTTTGCCAGCATTTCGGGTGAAGTCTTTGCAGCCTTGGATGCTTCCTTGAGAAGCTCTGCCTGCTCTTCATAATAAGCAATGACATTTGCTGCAGTCACTGCCTCGATACGTCTTACGCCTGCGGCAACTCCGCTCTCTGACAGAATCTTGAAAGATGAGATCTGTCCGGTCTTCTGTACGTGAGTACCACCGCAGAGCTCGATGGACCAGTCACCAACATTGACAACTCTTACGGTATCTCCGTACTTTTCTCCGAAGAGTGCCATAGCGCCTGTAGCCTTAGCTTCTTCGATACCCATTACATTGGTAACAACATCCAGATCTTCTGCAATCTTCTCATTAACGATCTTTTCAACCTTAGCGATCTGATCGGCAGTCATAGCCTGTCCGTAGCTGAAGTCGAAACGGGTTCTGAGAGGATCCTGATATGAACCCTTCTGATGTACGCCGTCTCCGAGGACCTCCTGAAGAGCCTTCTGGAGAAGGTGGGTTGCGGTGTGGTTCTTACAGGTTGCATTTCTGTTCTTCTTACATACGGAAAGAGTTACCTTATCGCCCTTGTTAAGGGTTCCCTTTACAACCTTTCCGATGTGACCGATACGTCCGCCGGGAAGTTTAACTGCTTCTTCTACTTCGAACTCTGCGGAAGCGGTCTTTATAATTCCGGTATCACCTTTCTGGCCGCCCATGGTTGCATAGAAAGGAGTCTTAACGGTGATAACGGTTCCTTCCTGACCTTCTTTAAGTGAATCAAGGAGTGCTTCCTCACCTGCGATGGCTGCGACTGAATCTTCAGCCTCAAGGCAGTCATATCCGATGAACTCACTCTTAAGGTTCTCATCAAGCTTATCATATACTGCAGGGCTGGTAAGTTTAGCAGAGAAGTTAGCGTTCTCTCTTGCCTTAGCCTTCTGCTCTTCCATTGCAGCCTTAAATCCTGCTTCATCAACCTGAAGTCCTGCCTCCTCGGCAAGCTCCTGTGTAAGCTCTACAGGGAATCCGAAAGTATCATAGAGATAGAAAGCATCTTTTCCCTCGATCTGCTTAGAGCCTGCACTCTTTGCATTATCAAGGATCTTCTTAAACTCAGCCATTCCGTTCTCGATGGTAGCTTCGAAACGATTGATCTCTTTCTTAAGTTCACCGAGGATATAATCCTTGTTCTTAACAAGAAGAGGATAGCCTTCGCTGTAGATATCATCGATGTAGATACTTGCTACGGAAAGAAGCTGATCGGCATTAAGTCCGAGTGATCTTCCGTGACGAACTGCGCGGCGGATAAGTCTTCTGAGGATATATCCTGCACCGGTATTATCAGGGAGAAGCTTAGCTTCGTCTCCGATGAGCATGACACCTGTACGAAGGTGATCTGCTACGATACGCATGGAACGGGTATTCTTGTCCTCTGCGTCATACTTATAGCCGCTTAAGCTTTCGATCTTAGCGATAACGGATGCGAAAAGCTCGGTCTTATATACGTCATCGATTCCGTTAAGGAATGCGAAGTTTCTCTCAAGTCCCCAGCCGGTATCAACATTCTTCTGCTTAAGAGGAGTGAGATGTCCGTCATGATGCTTCTCATACTGCATGAATACGTCATTACCTACTTCGGTGTATCTTCCGCAGTGGCATCCGGGCTTACAATCAGGTCCGCAGGGAGCCTTGGTATCGTCGATAAAGAACATCTCGGAGTCGGGTCCGCAGGGGCCGTACTCAAGTCCCCACCAGTTATCCTCGGCAGGAAGGAAGAAAATGTTCTCTTTTTTGAATCCGCTAATCTCACGGAACTTAGCACCTTCTTCGTCTCTGGGTGCATTCTCGTCGCCTTCGAATACGGTAGCTGCAAGGTGATCGGCATCAAATCCGAAAACTTCGGTGAGAAGCTCATAGCTCCACTTGCATCTGTCTTCCTTAAAGTAATCTCCGAGGCTCCAGCTTCCCATCATCTCGAAGAAAGTAAGATGGCTCTTATCTCCTACGGAATCGATATCGTTGGTTCTTACGCAGCCCTGAATATTGCAGAGTCTGGTTCCCTTGGGATGCTTCTCTCCGAGAAGGTAAGGCATAAGGGGCTGCATTCCGGCTACATTGAACATAACACCGGTGGATCCGTCTGATACCAGTGAAACCGCACCAATATCTACATGTCCGCGCTCCTTATAAAAGTTAAGCCATGCATTTCTTAATTCGTTGTAAGTAAATTTTTTCATCTCTTCTACTCTGTGAGTCGGTGGTGACGGTTCTTCCCGACTCTGTCCATATATTTATCAGGTCATTTTACATTAAATGAGTCAGCAAGAACCGCCCTACTGACTCATTAAAAAGAATACATTTTTAGAACATGAACTTATCTGCGAAGAATGCGTCGAGCTCATCAATAGCGATACGCTCCTGCTCCATGGTGTCACGGAAACGTACGGTTACCTTGTTATCGGTCTCTGAATCGAAATCATAAGTAATGCAGAAAGGAGTACCGATCTCATCCTGACGGCGATAACGCTTTCCGATATTTCCTCTGTCATCGAATTCGCAGTTATATTTCTTGGAAAGCTGAGCATAGATCTTCTCAGCGCCCTCATTAAGTTTCTTGGAAAGAGGAAGGATACCGATCTTAACGGGAGCAAGTGCGGGATGGAAATGAAGCACTGTTCTGATATCGGGATTCTCTTCGGTTCCGATGTTCTCTTCATCATAAGCTGCGCAAAGGAAAGCGAGAACAACACGGTCTGCACCGAGTGAAGGCTCGATAACATAAGGAAGGTATCTTTCATTGGTCTCATCATCGAAATAGGTAAGATCCTGTCCGGATACTTCCTGATGACGTCCGAGATCGTAATCGGTTCTGTCAGCGATACCCCAAAGCTCGCCCCATCTGAGAGGTGCAGGGAAAAGGAACTCGATATCGGTGGTTCCCTTTGAATAGAAAGCAAGCTCAGCGGGATCGTGATCTCTGAGTCTCATCTCATCTTCTTTGATGCCGAGGCTAATGAGCCAGTCACGGCAGAAGCCTCTCCAATACTTGAACCACTCAAGGTCTGTTCCGGGCTTGCAGAAGAACTCAAGTTCCATCTGCTCAAACTCTCTGGTACGGAAGGTGAAGTTTCCGGGAGTGATCTCGTTACGGAATGACTTACCGACCTGAGCTATACCGAAAGGAACCTTCTTACGGGAGGTTCTCTGTACATTCTTGAAGTTTACGAAAATACCCTGAGCAGTCTCGGGGCGAAGATATACAGTATTCTTGGCATCCTCGGTAACCCCCTGGAATGTCTTGAACATAAGGTTGAACTGTCTGATATCGGTGAAGTTATGCTTTCCGCAGGTAGGGCAGGGAATGGACTTTTCCTTAATGAAATCCATCATCTCCTGCTGTGAGAAAGCATCGATGGGCTTTTCGAGGGTAATTCCGTTCTCTGCACAGAAATCCTCGATAACTTTATCGGCACGGAATCTCTCGTGGCACTCTTTACAGTCCATGAGAGGATCGGAGAATCCTGCAAGGTGTCCTGAAGCAACCCAGGTCTGAGGATTCATGAGGATTGCACAGTCAACGCCTACATTGTGAGGGCACTCCTGTACAAACTTGGTCCACCAAGCTTTCTTAACGTTGTTTTTGAGCTCAACGCCAAGATTTCCGTAATCCCAGGTATTTGCAAGTCCGCCGTAAATCTCGGAACCGGGATATATAAATCCTCTTCCTTTCGCAAGAGTAACGATCTTATCCATTGTCTTTTCCATAATCGTATTCCTTTCAGGGAAAAATAATCCACATACAGATTGAAATTTTATCACAGTAAAGTGCTATCTTCAAGGGATTAAATATAGGATGACAGCGGGGACGCTACCGTTTTGTCATCAAGCGACGTCTGTCACCTGAAGCCAAAACGATAGCGTCCCCACTGTCATCTATAAAAATATATTATTTTTCAGGAGCAAAGATCATTGTCAGACCATCTACAAAGTAGCTGTTCTCAAAATCTTCGCCATCAATACGAAGGGTGAAAGTACCGTCTTCACAGATCGTGCACTCACGCTCCCTGCCCTCACCTGTCAGGTAAAGAGTAGGATAGTCAATCTTATATGTAAGATTATACATATAATCATCCATGTCGTAATCACCGACAACGTCTTCACTTAAGCTTTCGACCAGCTCATCCTTTAAGTCCATATACATGTCAATAAAATCATCATCAACCTCTTCACCGTCCAACTTGGCAAGTAAGTATATGAACTGCTTAAAAGTATCATCATCGGACAAAGCAGCGGCAAGGTCTTTTCCGAATTTGCCAATGTCAAAGCTGAGAACGCAAGTACCTTCCGTATCGCTTGAAGGGCTGAATTCCATATAGAATTCCAGACTGAGATTAAGTCCGGCAAAGAACTTAATCACATCAGCGAATTCTTCTTCGGGCATATCCATCATTTCTGTCCAGACATCCTCAGTCAAGTCGAAGTCATAGACATAACGACTTGCAGCGGGAAAATCCGAAACAACTTCAGGTTCGGGCTCGGGTTCAGGTTCAGGCTCGTTAACGGTAACGGTTATTTTAACGTCATCGCATCCCTTGGCGCTTACGATGATCTTGGTCTTACCACCTGAAATACCGGTAATTGTAATGATTTCATCGTCAATATCAGCCTCGGCTATGTCTTCATCTTCCACTTCGATCTTAACCTTGGACAGATCATCGAAATTCTCTATCTCTACTTCGAACTCTTCACCTGCTTCCAGTTCTACTTTCTTATCGGAAAGCTCGATAACAGTTTCTTCTTCATCGTCCTCTTCACGGTGTGTATCAGAATCACCGTTCTGTGAGCCTATCGAAGGCATGGAACATGCGGTAAGCATAAGTGAAAGGCAAAGTGCTAACAATCCGAATTTCTTTCTCATAGTACCTCCTATCTAAAGCGCAGACAGCACCTCAAGTGACTTAAAATGCTTATCCATAAATCGTTTCTCGTAATCCGTAGTAAGTTTAAACAGTTCATCCTCCGCGGGATCCGTAAGTTTAAAAGTATACAGATGTCTCAGGTCCGCATTTTGAATCCTGTCTATTGCGGCGATGACCGCCTCGTTAAATTCTTTTCCCGCAGGCAGTCCAGGAAATTCACCGTTTATGACTATAGCTCTGAGCACAAATATACATCTCACCAGTCTGCAAGAGAAATTGGGATTATTCAGTGCCAGGAGGGATGCATACAAAAGTCCCAGCATTGCTGTAGAGTCCTCTCCCTCAACACAGTAATAATCCGCTATCTCCGCAAAATAAGACGCGTATGAAGCAAGTTCTATATCCGTTCTGAATTCCTCGAAATAATTGGATATATCCGCATCATTCAGATAATATGCGCTCTGTCCGTGACTTAACTTAAATTCTCCGAATGCAAAACTTTCAGAAGATGCGGAAAAGCGCGAAGATGGTTTCCTCGCGCCCCTCACAAATACATTCAGTTTTCCTTCCGTACCTGCAAGAAGTGTTATGAGTCTGTCATTTTCACCGGCAGGCCTGGATCTTAACACCATTCCGGTACAGGAAAAAATATCATTCATAACTGAGATTTATCAAATCCGAAGTTCTTGAGTAATATGTCCGAATCTCTCCAGTCTTTCTTGACCTTGACCCAAAGCTTAAGGAATACTTTGCTCTCACATAATTCCTCAATCTCAGGGCGAGCCTTGGAGCCGATTTCTTTTAACTTGCTTCCGCCCTTACCAATGATCATTCCCTTGTGAGAATCTCTCTCGCAATAGATGGTGGCATCGATATTGTACATATTTCCTTCGTACTTCATCTGGTTGATTGCAACCGCAAGTCCGTGAGGAACTTCTTCTCCGAGACACATAAGAGCTTTTTCCCTTATTATCTCGGCTGCGATCTGTTTTACGGGCTGATCCGTGATAGTATCTTCGTCGTAAAAAGGTTCACCCTCGGGCAGATACTTGAATACAGTATCTACAAGATCCTCCACATTCTTGCCCTTAAGAGCAGAGATAGGAACAACCTCGGCAAAATCCATATGTTTGCTGTAATCGGCTATGAAACTGAGGAGCTTATCCTTGGGATATGCATCGGTCTTGTTGATGACAAGGATTATCGGACACTCAAGAGTCTTAAGTTTGGTACAGATAAGTTCTTCCGTATCCGTAAAATGATCCGCAGGCTCAACAAGCCACAGTATAAGATCAGCGTCCGCAAAGGAACTCCATGCGCTTGAAACCATATAATCCCCAAGTTTGCTTCTGGATTTATGGATACCCGGAGTATCGAGGAATACTATCTGTCCTCTTTCGTCCGTGTATACTCCTCTGGCCTTTTTTCTGGTGGTCTGAGGCTTGGGAGAAGTGATTGCGATCTTCTGACCGATTATTCTGTTTACAAGAGTTGATTTTCCGACGTTGGCTTTGCCGATGACGCCGACGAATCCTGATTTTTTCTCTGCCATACAATTCTATCCTGATGACAAAGGGGATGCTTTCGTTTTGTCATCTGCAATGTTTATTATTTACTATTTTGAACGCCGGATGACAAAACAGAAGCTTCCCCTTTGTCATTCTGAGGCTGTACGTTGTTACCGGTAACGGGAGCGGTACCGGAGAGATTGTTCATGGTGTTCTGATATGCTTCGTACTGAGCTTTCTGTTTTGCCGCTGCCTTGGCCGCCTTCTTGGCTGCTCTCTTATCGGAATTAAGATAAATGATCCACTTAACGATTGCGAAGATCACGATTGCCCAGAAGATGAGGTAGATAATGTGTGATACGAACCATACCGCGAAGTTTCTGAAACCTCTTCCGATGTTATCAAGCTGGTCTGAGAAACCGTCCTTCATTCTCTGCCAGGTTGTGGGCTCTTCATAAACAACTGGGGTATACTCTACAACTTCGCTTATGTTTAAATATACCGTCGAATAATTGATCTTATTGTCATAGGTACGAAGCTGGCTTTCCATGCTCTCAATCTGATATCTGACATCGGCAAGTCTGTCTTCGATATAGATCATATCTTCGATGGTCTCGGCATTTCTGAGAAACTCCTCAAGGCGCGCCTCTTCGTCTCTTAAAGTCTTCTTATGAGCTTCAAGATCAACATAAGTAAGAGTGATATCTTCTACACTCTGGCTTCTGTTGGTGATGTTTCCCGCATTACCGATCTGTTTGATGAAATCATCAAGTTTATCCGCAGGGATTCTTACGGTAAGATCCGCATGTCTCTCAACAACCTCACCGTAATAACGGCTTCCGTTATATGTGTTAATGGATTCGAGATATCCGCCTGCGCCGTTTACATAGTTCTCAATATCAGCATACAGCTGATCGAACTCTTTGGTCTCAACATCGATATAGGAGGTGGTGATGAGCTTTCTGCTGGTATCCACGGTTGCAGGCGCAGAGGTATTTGTACCTGCCGAATCATCCATCTTCATCTCATATGAATCAAATCCGTAATCATACTCGTAATCCGCTACAGCTTCTTCAGCGGCATAATATTCGCCGCCGTTTGCCGCACTTGGTGCCACATAATAGCTGTCGGATGCACTATGTGCGTTTCCGCATCCTGCAAGCATTGAAACGCTGAGCAGTCCTGCTATTGAAAGTTTTCTGAAAAGATTCATTTTTTTCATAACACGCCTCCTGTAAAAACAAAACGTTTACAGCAGATTCTCCACTTTTCCGAAGAGCTTTTCGTTATCACGAATGAGTTTTTCATTACCGACTACGACAAGTTTGTTATCGGACATCATTTCTCTGATGTACTCTGCGGTCTTCCTGATATCCTCGGGAGTACAGTCCAAAACCTCATCCCTGATCTTCTGAAGATCTTCTTCGGTGATTCCCGTCATGTATGAATTAAAACTGCGGGAGCCCTTAGCGGAAGGTGTGAGGGGAAGATCCATATCACTGATGGTTCCGATGATAAGTTTGGTCATCGCCCTCTCATCTGCCTCGAAGTTTGAAACAGCCTCTGCTGCCCCTTCATATACATCGACGGTTTTAGTCAGGTTCGGGTCACGATATGAAACAAAATATCCTGTTCCGGCGGGAGTAAAGGCATTCATAACGCCATATGCTCCTCCCTTAACTCTTACGTTCATCCACAGATAATCGTATCCGAGGAATACTTTCAGCACTTTGAGAGCACCGTTAAAGGTAAGACCGTGTCTGTCATAACGTCCGGCCCTGCATACAAATACTACCTGACCGGAAGTGATAAGGCCCTCATTGTTTCGAACAAGATCTATGCTCTGTGAAACAGGTCTGTGCTTTTCGGTATAGAGCTCCTCTTTGAAAGATGCGATTCTTTCTTTTAACAGATCTGCTTCGGAATTGTCACCGGTGAAGTCGACGATCATATTCTCGGATCTGAAAATGAGTTCTGATACATATTTAAGATTCTCGGTCATGATGCCTGCGTTGGTATCATAATCATTCAAAAGATCGCAGATAAATCTGTAATATGAGATTCCCTGGATCAGATCGGCGAATGCGGACTGCTTTGATACAGACGCCATGGCTCTTGATGCAGCAATGGAATGACCCGCACCAAGGAAGCTTGACTGCATGGAATTCTTGATCTCAACCAGAATGTCTTTGATCCTGCGAAGATCGGAGAATTTGGATTCAAGAAGGATTTCTCTTATAAGATCAAAAGCCTCTCCGGATCTTTCATTGAAATACTTAGCCTTAACTTCAAATGTAGAAACGAACTTTTCTTTCTCGTGGTAGCGGGAATAAAGTTCGGTGGATACATTAAATCCTCCCATTACCAGATCGATCATGGGATTAAGATCTTCGTATCTGTGCTCCTTGGTATCAACCATGCTGAGTACGTCACGGAGAAATCCCACATAGGGAAGGTACTGAGTTCCGATCTTATCGGTCTTAAATGCCAGCCTTAAATATCCGATCTTACGGGTATCTATGTCATGGAAAATAAAGGGCACACCGTCCACATCGGAAATATCGTTGGTGATAGGCTCTATCTCACGGGTAAGTTCATCTCTGGTAAGCATGGGAAGAGACTTGATGGCCGCTTCCGAATCAGGAGTGTCGCGGTACTTGTTAAGGCCTTCGATCATCTTATCGATAGCCTTCTTTTCCGCAGGTGAAAGCGAAGCCTGAATATTGTCCAGTGCTTTACGAAGTTCTTTTTCTTTGGTCTCAGCTACGCCTTCCGTGGGGCGCACGCACACATAGGACTTGTGCTTATTTCCTATGAAATATTTTCTAACAAGCTTTTCAAAATAGCCTGTCTCAATATTTTCCCTGAGAAATTCATAGGCATCATCAGCTTCGATATAATCGAAAGGCTTGCTATCATCATAGAGCCATGAATCAAACATGGTGATGCCGTACATAAGTCCCTTGGGGTATCTGCCGAAATCAGCTTCTCTGTATCTGAATTCGCTTGAATCGATGGCAGCTCTTAAGGCATTCTTATCAAAGCCCTTCTTGGCGACGGACTCTATGGTCTCGGTTATGAGCTGACCGAATCTGGTCTCCATGCTCATTGCAGCATCCTTACCGACAATAGTGTAGTAAGGCTGTCTTAAAGAAGTTTCAAGACGGCTGGATACATCTCCAACAACGCCCTGCTCTACCAGAATCTTTCTTAAGGGTGCACCGGGATTTCCCACAAGTGCATAGTCGATCATCTCGAGAGCAAGTCTTGTTTTGGTATCAAGCGCTTCTTCGAGAGCAAAGTTTACAGAGAAGAATGTATTCTCATCAGCGTTTTCTCCCTGTGAAAGAGCACACTGCTTCATAACCTTTACAGGCTGGGAGAAAGGCTTCTGAAGTTTTATGGATGAATCAATATCAAGATGATTGAATCTGGACAGATATTTTCTGTCTATGAATTCAAGATCCGAAAGCATATCCGAATTTCCGTAGAGATAGATATAGCTGTTTGAAGGATGATAATAGCTTCTGTGGAAATCAAGGAACTGCTCGTAAGTCAGCGAAGGAATGTAATCCGGATCTCCGCCGGATTCAACACCGTACTCATTGTCCGGGAAAAGAGAGAACATGGACTCAGCGGAAATGATATCCTCTGCGGCGGATTTCATTCCCTTCATCTCATTGTAGACAACACCGTTAATGATGAGTTTTCCTTCCTCATCATATTCGTAATGCCATCCTTCCTGACGGAAAATGCTCTCATTCTTATATACATTGGGATAGAAAACCGCATCCAGATAAACGTGCATCAGATTCCTGAAGTCGGTATCATTGGTTGATGCAATGGGATATACGGTCTTATCGGGAAATGTAAAAGCATTTAAAAAGGTATTGAGTGAACCCTTGGCAAGTTCAACAAAAGGATCCTTGAGAGGAAATTCTCTGGATCCGCAGAGAACGGAGTGCTCAAGAATATGTGCCACACCGGTAGAATCGGTGGGCGGAGTTCTGAAGCCTATTGCAAATACCTTGTTTGAATCGTCGTTTTCGATGACGGAGATTCTTGCTCCCGTCTTTTTATGTGAAAGAAGGTATCCGACTGAAGCGATATCCTTCAATTCTTTCTTTTCGATCAGTTCATAATTTCTAAGCTTTTCAATATCCATAACAATCCTTTACTCAGGCGAAGATCAGACTGTAAGCAGTGCCAGCTTGCCTCCCTTTAATTCCTGGATAAGAAGACCTGCTTTGTTTTTCTCTTCTTCGCTCATTGAAACCAGTTCTTTTACCTTGATGTACTTGGTCTGATAGACCTCTTCCTCTTTGCCGAAGAGATGCTTTTTTTTAACTTTGATGCTGACTCTTACATCGGCATTCATCTGTTTAAATACCTGGAACACGAAGTCATCGGGCTTCAGATAATAGAGTACGGTCTCAAGAGTATCCTCATCCGAATAGGAAGGGAGGATGCTCTCCGCAACAACTTTACGAAACTTGAACAAAATATCCTCATTAAGGGTAATCTCTTTGAGGGTATATTTTGCCCCTACATAGAAACAGCCCGCATCCTGCATGAAATATTTGTAATCTTCGTAAACCTGTTTCGTCACTGCTCTCTTACATCCTCAATAACTTCAATCTTGTAACCGCTTATCTCGAGTGCATCCCTGACAGCCTTCTCGGACATCTTGGCGAATTCGGCAACTTCCTTAACGGTTACTTTTCTCTCAAGAGATTCTGCAAGTTCCATGGCCTTGTCATAAACCTTGTTTGTTCTCTCAAGGATCTTATCCGCCTTTTTGTCTTCTTCACCGGCTTCGCAGATCAGCTCTTCCATTGCGTCCATGGCGAGTTTCATCAGGAAGCCTTCACACTCTTCCGGCTTTTCCTGGGAATCAATCATCAAAACGCCCTGGCAGAGTGCCGCATTTCCCTCACCGATAAGGTCTTCCAAAAGAACGCCCTGTCCGGTATAGATACGTGCTATCTGAGCCACGTCCTTAAGATAGCAGTTTATGAGCTTATCCATGGAAGCTCTGTCTCCTGCCATGGCGCTCATGGCGAACGCTTTCTTTTCACCGTCCGAAAAAACAGGGAGCTCGTCCAGTTCCTTCAGGTATTCATTCAGATAATCGGTATCTATCTTATCAAGGGCAAATTCGGATAAAACCGCCTCGTTCTCGGATGGAGTTATGCCGTCAGTGCCCGCGATATCGTTTGCATGCAGGTCTTCTTCGTCGGAAAACTTGATATCCCATCTGATACCGCGGCCTTTAAGATAGTCAAAGACCATACCTGTCTGGGTATCATCAAGTTCCAGAGGAGATAACATCTCCATGATATCCTGCTTGTCTATAAATCCTCCCTGAAGCGCAGCCTTATGTCTGAGCGCTTCAAGAGTCTTACCAAATGCTACTTCTTTATCCATTACTAACCTCTGACATGGGAATGTTTAAACAGATGCACCGAACAGTACTCATAACTGCCCGCACATTTCGAACAGTATCTGAACTCCATATCGGGGTCGGATACATCGGTTTTGCCGCAGATAGCACATTTATGTCTGTATGCGGCATGCATCTTGGGAACTTTATCGGTTTTAGGCGCTTCGCTGCTCCTGCCGCTGTTAAACTTACGTTTAAAGCTGTTCTGTCTGTGAATCTGGTAGGGATTGAGAACTTTACCCTTGATATTGGACAGATAAAAGATCAAAACGTTCACAACCGTGGCCAGGACCGCACATCTTACTATTGCTCCACCGAAAAGAAGCAGGAACAGTAAATAAATGCTGTCTACGACACCGAGCCATTTCATCTTGATGGGGATGACAAAATAGATATAGATGAGTCTTTCGGGGAACGTAAGGGCATAAACAAGATAAAGGGACATATTGATGTAGTATGTGCTGAAGTAATACCAGAAATAGTCGTTTCCCGACAGATATGAGACGGAACCATCCGTAGCGGAGTACTGAATTGCTTTCATATTCTCAAATGTGGTCAGCACTTCGCTTCCGTACGCAATGTACAGATATCCCAGACATATAAAGGAAAAGACTATGGTCATTAAAATACCCGAGAAAATAAAGATATTGTATTTGACTGTTCCCCAGGTTCTTTCAAGGATATTTCCGATCCAGTAACAGCAATACATCATAAGGATAATAAACAGAAATGATATAAAGCTGGGCATGCCCATGCCCTCGGAATAGTTGGGCGGGATGATAACCCAGGTAAAAAGTCTCCAAACCTGTCCGTGAAGGATCAAATAGGGGTCAAGGGCCAGATAATACATCAAATTTTCATTGATCATCTGTATCGCATACCCGATGGCATAACCGACGATCAGCCAGAGGGTAAGGTTAGGTATTGCATACTTACGAAATTTCTTATTTAAATTGCTCAAAATAACTCTCCTTAACAAGGATTTAAAACCTTGTAAAGTTTACCATTTTCGGACATTTATAACAAGGCAGGCTCATTCAGTTAATAAAACCTTAATACGAAGTTTATAATGTTGCTTTTTACCCCGTTATCCCTCTATAATGTTTTGATGTGGTTTTAAAAACCACGTAGTATGAAAATAGTCGCACTAGAGGTTTGAAATGGCTGGAAACGTAGTAAGACTCGGAATTGATATCGGATCAACCACGGTTAAGGTTGCATTTATCGATGAAGACGGAAAATTACTTTTTTCCGATTATAAAAGACATTTTGCCAAGATCAGGGAGACTCTCTCGGATCTTTTGAGTGATGCATATAAAAAGCTGGGTAACAAAGAGATCCATCCCATGATCACGGGATCGGGCGGACTTACTCTTGCCAAGCATCTCGGTATTCCTTTTACTCAGGAAGTTATAGCAGTATCCACATCCTTAAGGACCCTTTGTCCGGGAACCGACGTTGCCATTGAGCTTGGCGGTGAGGATGCCAAGATAATCTATTTTGAAAACGGTAATGCCGAGCAGCGTATGAACGGTATCTGCGCAGGCGGAACCGGTTCATTCATCGACCAGATGGCTTCCCTTCTCCAGACGGACGCTTCAGGTCTCAACAAATATGCGGAGAGCTATCAGTCTCTCTACACCATCGCAGCCCGTTGCGGAGTATTTGCCAAGACCGATATTCAGCCTCTTATTAATGAAGGAGCAACCAAGGAAGACTTATCAGCTTCCATTTTCCAGGCAGTTGTAAACCAGACTATCTCAGGTCTTGCCTGCGGAAAACCCATCAGAGGACATGTGGCATTCTTAGGCGGTCCTCTTCACTTCCTTCCCGAACTCAAGAAAGCTTTCATCAGGACTCTCAAACTTGATGATGAGCACATAATGAAAACCGACAATTCACATCTCTTCGCTGCCATCGGCTCCGCCCTTTGCACCGAAGGTGATGTTTCATATTCCCTCGAGGAGATGGTTAATAAACTTGCCGCTCCCATTAAGATGGAATTCGAAGTTGCAAGAATGGATCCTCTGTTTGTGACCGAGGATGACTATAAAGAATTCAAAGCCCGTCACGATAAAGCCCGTGTAGGAAAATCCGAACTCAAGGATGCCAAGGGCAATCTTTTCATGGGTATCGATGCAGGCTCAACCACTACCAAGATCGCACTTGTAGATGCAGAAGGTAAGCTGGTTTATTCCTTCTATTCAGGCAACGACGGAAGCCCTCTTAAAACCGCTATCCGTTCCGTAACCGAGATAAAAGAAAACCTTCCCGAAGGTGCAAGAATCGCAAGAGCTTGCTCCACAGGTTATGGTGAAGCACTACTAAAATCCGCATTCCTGCTCGACGACGGCGAAGTAGAGACTGTTGCTCACTACACCGCTGCCGCATTCTTCGATCCCAGCGTCGATTGCATCCTTGATATCGGCGGTCAGGACATGAAGTGCATCAAGATCAAAAATAATACGGTTGATTCCGTACTCCTGAACGAGGCATGTTCATCGGGATGCGGATCTTTCATCGAGACTTTCGCCAAGTCCCTTGATTATTCCGTTATCGATTTTGCAAAAGAAGCACTCTTTGCTCCCCACCCCATCGACCTCGGTACCAGATGTACCGTATTCATGAACTCAAAAGTTAAGCAGGCACAGAAGGAAGGCGCAACCGTTGCCGACATCTCCGCAGGTCTTGCTTATTCCGTAATCAAGAACGCACTATTTAAGGTAATCAAAGTATCCGATGCTTCGGAACTTGGTCAGAATATAGTTGTACAGGGCGGAACTTTCTATAACGATGCCGTTCTGAGAGCTTTTGAAAGTATTTCAAACTGCAAAGCTGTTCGTCCCGACATCGCAGGTATCATGGGCGCATTCGGTGCCGCTCTCATCGCAAGAGATCGTTTCGAAGAAGGTTATAAGTCTACAATGCTCAGCCTTGATGAGATCATTAATCTCGAGTATCAGACTTCCATGACCAAGTGTAAGGGATGTACCAATGCATGCCGCCTTACCATCAACCGCTTCACCGGTGGAAGACAGTTCATTTCCGGAAACAGATGCGAGCGCGGTATCGGCGGAGTCAAGAATAAGACCGGCGTTCCCAATCTTTTTGATTTCAAGATCAAGAGACTCTTCTCCTATCAGCCTTTGGAACTTAACGATGCTCCCAGAGGTACCGTAGGTATTCCCAGAGTTCTCAACATGTACGAAGATTATCCTTTCTGGTTTACTTTCTTTACGAAGCTGGGATTCAGGGTAGTACTTTCTCCCGCTTCAACCAGGGCAATCTATGAACTCGGAATAGAATCAATTCCTTCCGAGTCCGAATGTTATCCCGCTAAGATCTCACACGGACATATCGAGTGGCTCATTAAGCAGAATGTAGACTTTATCTTCTATCCCGCTCTCTTTTACGAAAGGAACGAGTTTAAGGAAGCAGGAAACCACTACAACTGCCCCATAGTCACATCCTATTCCGAGAACATCAAAAACAACGTAGAGTCCATCACCACCGGACAGGTCGTATTCAAGAATCCTTTCATGAACTTCTCATCCAAGGAGACCATTAACTACGCCCTGAAAAAAGAATTCGATGCCATCCCTCCTTCAGAGATCGAAGCTGCTGTTTCGGAAGCATGGGATGAACTTGCCAAGGCAAGAAAAGACGTATCGGATGAAGGTGACAAGGCACTTCAGTATCTGAAAGAGACAGGCAAGCACGGAATCGTTCTTGCGGGCCGTCCTTATCACTGCGATCCCGAGATCAACCACGGTATTCCCGATCTCATCACTTCATATGACATCGCTGTTCTTACGGAGGATTCCATCTCACATTTGGGACGCGTAGACAGACCTCTTATCGTAATGGACCAGTGGATGTACCACTCAAGACTTTACGCTGCGGCATCTTACGTAAGAACCGTAGATAATCTGGATCTTGTACAGCTCTTCTCCTTCGGATGCGGACTTGATGCGGTTACCACCGACCAGGTCAATGACATCCTTTCAGGATCGGATAAGATCTATACATGTCTTAAGATCGATGAAGTTAATAACCTTGGTGCGGCAAGAATCCGTATCAGATCACTTCTGTCAGCAATCAAGGTCAGAGAAAAACAGGGCAAGACTCACGTCACAAGACCCACCAATATCGAAAGGGTTATCTTCACCGAGGAGATGAGACAGAACTATACCATCATCTGTCCTCAGATGTCTCCCATCCATTTCGATGTACTTGAGCCTGCATTCAGATCCGCAGGTTATAATCTGGTGGTTCTTGACGACAGTGACAAGAATGCTATAGATACGGGACTTAAATATGTTAATAACGATGCATGCTATCCTTCACTCCTTGTAGTAGGACAGCTCATGCAGGCCATTGAATCCGGCAAATATGATATCAACAAGACCGCTCTCATCATCACCCAGACAGGCGGCGGATGCAGAGCAACCAACTATATCGGATTTATCAGAAGAGCTCTCAAGAAAGCAGGCCTCGAGCAGATTCCCGTCATATCACTTAACCTTGGCGGAATCGAGGTCAATCCCGGATTCAAGATCAATCTGGATATGATCTACAGACTCGCTCTCGGTGCTACCTTCGGCGATATCTTCATGAGATGCGTATACCGCATGCGTCCTTACGAACTTGAAAAGGGTTCCGTAAATGCAGTTCACGCAAAGTGGGTTAAGGTATGTCAGGAATTCCTTTCCACGAAAAAGAAACCGAACTTCTTCAAGTTCCACTCCATGTGTAAGGAAATGATCAGAGATTTCGATGCAATACCCATAGACGAAAATCTGGTTAAACCTAAAGTAGGTATCGTAGGTGAGATACTCGTTAAGTATTCACCTTCCGGAAACAACCATCTAGTAGAGCTTCTTGAAAATGAAGGAGCCGAGGCTGTATCTCCCGATCTTATGGACTTCATGCTCTACTGCTTCTACAATCAGGTTTATAAAGCGGATGAGCTGGGAATGAGCAAGAAAGCCAAGACATATTGTAATCTTGGAATATGGGCTATCGAAAAGCATCTGCGCGGAGTATGCACAAAGGAGTTCAAGAAGTCCAAGCACTTCATTCCTCACACTCCAATCAAAGAGATTGCAGAGCTTGCTAAGCCTATCGTATCAATCGGAAATCAGACCGGTGAGGGCTGGTTCCTTACAGGCGAGATGATCGAGCTGATCCACGATGGGGTTCCTAACATTGTATGTTGTCAGCCTTTTGCATGTCTGCCGAATCATGTTGTAGGCAAGGGAGTAATCAAGGCGATACGTCATGCACATCCCGGATCAAACATTGTAGCCATAGACTATGATCCCGGTGCATCTGAGGTTAACCAGCTGAACCGTATCAAGCTGATGCTGGAAGCAGCAAAAAGAAAGATCAAAGAGAATCAATAAAACTACTAAGAGTCAGCGGGGCTGTCCCTGTTGACTCTTTTTTTGTTAAGTCAAAAAGGCATGAACACATATATTTTTTTCTGCGATTTTGAACGAGTTTAGCTGTTCTTAGGGATGTATTTCCGTAAGCACAATTTCGCCCGGATGGCGAAATTAGCAGGCATGAGACATGGATGTCGAACGCCTGCGGTGCGAAGCCATTGTAGTACATACATCCCTTAGAACAGCTTAACGAAGTGATCATGAGCTGAAAAAAATATATGTGTTCATGCCTTTATTGATATATAAAGTGAGTCAGCAGGAACAGACCCGCTGACTCAGATCAGTTTATTGATTTCGTTAATGACTTTCTTTTTGTCGGCGGTCCACAAGGGAGCGACAAGGATTTTCTTGGGACCGTCACCGGTGAGGCGGTGAACGACAACATTATCGGGAATCATCGGGAGAAGTTGTTTTAAAAGGGTCATGTACTCTTGCATGGTCATGACGGGAACTTTGCCTGCGAGGTAGTCGGTGTAGAGGTCGGTGCCTTTGAGGACATGGAGGAGCTGGAGTTTGATGCCCTGTACGCCGGAGGAGCAGACGTAGTTTACGGTGGCTTTCATGTCTTCAGTGGTTTCTCCGGGAAGACCGAGGATGACGTGGACTATAACTTCAATTCCAAGGCTTCTGAGCCTCTTTACACATTCATCATATACGGGAAGATCGTAGCCTCTTCGGATATATTTTGCAGATGCCGGATGAATGGTCTGAAGGCCCAGTTCTATCCAGATAGGTTTTATCTTATTGAGTTCTGCAAGTAGGTCATACATCTCATCTGAGATTGAATCAGGTCTGGTTCCGATGGAGACAGCAACAATATCATCAGGCTCCATGGCTTGTCTGTAGACTTTCTCGAGATAATCTATGTCACCATAGGTATTGGTAAAACTCTGGAAATATGCGATGTATTTGGCATCCGGTCCTGTTTTGGCAGACACGCGTGCCTTAGCTTCTTCTATCTGTTCGGGAATAGATTTGTTTCGGCATGCGGCAAAATCTCCGGAGCCGCCTTCAGAGCAGAATATGCAGCCTCTTGTGTCGATCTTACCGTCTCTTACGGGGCAGGTAACGGCTGCCTGAAGAGAGAGCTTATAGACCTTGCATCCGTATTTATTTTTCAGATATTCATTCAGAGTTATCAAAGTTCTTAAATATCCTTAAATAGTGACTAAACTCTATTGATTATTACGGGTCAGTCTAATAATCTGTTATTACGTTCTTCAATATACCATATCTATCAAGGAGTTTATTATGTTAGATTTCAAATATTTCGCTCCCACCAAAGTTCTTTTCGGCAGAAATACCGAGGATAAAGTCGCAGAACTTATCAAAGAATTCGGTGGAAGTAAAGTTCTCATTCATTACGGCGGAGGTTCTGTTATCCGCTCGGGACTTATGGACAAGGTTACAGGGCTTTTGGATGAAGCAAGAATCAAATACGTAAAACTTGGCGGTGCGGTTCCCAATCCGAGACTTCAGCTTGTTTATGAAGGAATCGAACTGTGTAAAAAAGAAAACGTGGATTTCCTTCTTGCGGTAGGCGGAGGAAGCGCCATAGACTCTGCAAAGGCTATAGGTTACGGCTATGCAAACAGCGGAGATGTATGGGATTTCTATGCAGGAAAGCGTAAAGCCGAAAAGTCGATACCTCTCGGAGTTATCCTGACCCTTGCCGCAACGGGAAGTGAGATGAGCGATTCTTCCGTTATTACCAATGAAGACGGACTCATCAAGAAAGGCTACAGTTCGGATCTGGGCCGTGCCAAATTTGCAATCATGAATCCCGAGCTCACAATGACTCTCCCCGATTACCAGACAGCCTGCGGATGCACCGATATCATGATGCATACCATGGAAAGATATTTTACAAAGGTTGAAACCATGGAGCTCACCGACACAATGGCAGAAGCTCTTCTTCGCACTGTTAAAAAGAATGCAATCATACTCAGGGACGATCCCAAAAACTACGATGCAAGAGCCGAAGTCATGTGGGCAGGAAGCCTTTCACACAACGGGCTCACCGGATGCGGAACCGATGGTGGAGACTGGATGAGCCATAAGCTGGAGCACGAAATCGGCGGACTTTTCGATGTGACTCACGGTGCTGGACTTGCAGCTATCTGGGGCAGCTGGGCAAGATACGTATACAAAGACTGTCTCCACAGATTCAAGAGATATGCACTTAACGTAATGGAAGTCGAAAACAAGGGCACAGATGAAGAAATCGCTCTTGCAGGCATTGAAGCCATGGAAGACTTCTACAGAAGTATTAACATGCCCACGAATTTACGCGAATTGGGAATCACTCCTACCGAAGAAGATCTGGTTCTCATGGCACATAAATGTGCCCTTGGTGTAGGCGGAGGAAAGGGCTCCGCAAAGTTCCTTAAAGAAGAAGATATGCTGGCAATCTACAGAGCGAGCATGTAATCAGTGACAGTGGGGACGCTACTATTTTGTCTTCAGATGAAAGGCTGGGACGCTTTCACCCATTTGATAAAAAGTCCCTTAAATGCTAAAATTTATGAGGTTTCAGATCATTTTTTACGGAGAAAATAATGATTCATTTATATGACAGCCTTGAAAAAGGTGAAGTATATATCATAGCGGAAATGTCGGCAAATCACGGTGGTTCACTGGAGAACGCTCTTAAGATAGTAAGAGAAGCCAAAAATGCCGGTGCCGACTGTCTGAAGATTCAGACCTATACCGCTGACAGCCTCACTATTGACTGTGATAATGAGTATTTCAGGATAAAAGGCGGACTGTGGGACGGATTTAAACTTCATGATCTATACAATGAAGCACTTACTCCCTATGAATGGCATAAAGCTATAAAGGATGAGTGTGACAAGGTCGGTATCGACTTCCTTTCAACTCCCTTTGATAAAGATGCAGTAGATTTCTTAGAAGATCTGGGAATCGAATTCTATAAGATCGCAAGCTTTGAGATGGTGGATCTTCCACTAATCGAATATGCCGCATCCAAGGGAAAACCAATGGTCATCTCTACCGGCATGTCCTCTCTTGAAGAAATGCAGGATGCCATAGATGCATGTAAACGCGCAGGCAACGATAAGATTGTAATGCTTAAATGCTGCAGCGAATATCCCGCCCCCTGGGAAGATATGCACCTTGGAAATATTCCCGACATGAAAGAAAAACTCGGAGTTCCCATCGGTCTCTCCGATCACTCCGCAGGAAGCCTTGGAGCCGTTGTAGGAACCGCTCTCGGTGCATGTGTCATAGAAAAGCATATTAAGCTGGACGGAGTAGAAAGTGCGGATTCCAAATTCAGCATGACCATAGAAGAATTTGCTCAGATGGTTAAGGATATAAGAAACGCAACACTGATCAGAAAAGGCCCTTCCTACGAACTCACTCAGGGTGAAAAGAATTCCATGATCTTCAGAAGAAGTCTTTTTGCAGTTGAAGATATCAAAACAGGCGAAAGATTTACCGAAGAAAACATAGGAATCATCAGACCCGGATACGGCATACTGCCCAAGTACAAAAAGCAGCTGGTAGGAACCGAAGCAAAACGTGATATTTCAAGAGGCGAGCCCATCACCAAAGATGACCTTACCACTTAAATATATAATTGTTTCAAATTTCAGGAGGTATTATCATGGCTGACAAAAAAAGTATTCTCGATGTTAACGGCGACGGAAAAGTAGATCTTAACGATCTTGATGCGGTATCCAAGAAGACCGGTATCACAAGTATCGACGATCTTGCAAAAGCTGCAAAGGCAGCCGGCATCAACAATATAGATGATCTTAAGAAACTTGCCGCAAAATCAGGCATTAACAATCTCGATGATCTTAAGAAAGTTGCAGGAAAGCTCGGAATCTGATCCGACAGATAATTATGATATTACTGCTTAGCAACAATGAAAATGTGAAACTGCTGGAGGATAAACTAAAAGAAAACCATGAGGTTATCCTCTTTCACGATAAGATCACTCCGGAATATATCAAAGAGATTGATCCGGAAATCGTGATCAGCTACAACTATTCCCACATCGTAAAAGAAGACGTCATAGACCTGCTTGGTGACAGGATCATCAACATGCACTGTTCTCTTTTACCATGGAATAAAGGGGCATCTCCCAATATCTGGAGCTTTATCGATGATACTCCCAAAGGCGTAACCATTCATGTTCTGGAAAAAGGACTTGATACGGGAAGACTTCTTCTTCAGGAAGAGGTAACCTTTGACGAGGACACGGAAACGCTTGCATCTTCCTACGACAAGCTTCAGGAAACAATAGTCGATCTTCTCTGCTCTAATCTGGATGATATTCTCAGCGGAAATATTGTCCCCACAGAGCAAAAAGGCGAAGGTTCCTATCACAGAACCTCCGACCTGAAAGCTCTCCTTAACGGAAGAGAAATCGATTATAACATGACTATAACCGAATTCAAGAAATTCATATAATGACAATGGGGACGCTACTGTTTTGTCATCGGATTCTGATGGCAAAACAGTAGCGTCCCCGGCTGTCATTACTGTATCATCTTTTGATATTTGATCTCTGCGATGTTCCAGTCATCTATGGTATCAATATCCTGAACTTCCATATCATCTACGATAAAAGGCGCTGTGCTGGCAGGGACAAGTGAACGACCCTCAAGCAACGTTTTTGTTTTCTGGAAATAAAACTGCCCTGCATCGTGATAGAAAGGCTCAAGATCCTGAGATCTTGCAAATTCATTCTCCGGCCATTTGTATTTCAGGCTTTCCTCTTCTATGACAAAACATCTCTGAGGCGGGAATGAAAATTTTACAACAGGTACAAGAGCGTCCTTGCCGGATTTCTCCAAAGTTTCGAATGCTGATTTAAGTTTATCCGCAGTTATAAACGGAGCGGTGGGATAAATACAGCAAGCATAATCGAACTCTTCTCCGATCTTTTTGTAATCTTCCAAAACTTCTTTGATCACATCTATTGTCGGAGTATGATCATCCGCCTTTTCGGCACTCCTCATAAAAGGAACTTCAGCGCCGAATTTCTGTGCTATCTCTGCAATCTCCTCATCATCGGTAGATACCATAACCTCATCAAAGATACCGCTTGATATAGCTGCTTCGATGGAATAAGCGATGATGGGCTTTCCGCAGAATTCCTTTATATTTTTGCGGGGGATTCGCTTGGAACCCCCGCGTGCAGTGATTATCGCAATAACGCTCATATGCGCCTCCGAAAAATTACCACTCTTTTACATCAACAAGTTCGCCGTTCTCATATACAAATGCATCGGATGTATAGGTGTTTCCGTATACATCGGTTACTTCATATACGATCCAGATGTTGTCATTGGTGAGATTGATCTCATCGTAATCAAGAGTCATTTCCGATGCATAGAAAGGATCATAAGCCTCAACATACTCATCGGTATCAAGGCAGTACCAGATGATCTGGATTTCGTCACTGTCTTCAAGCTCGTAGTAATAATCACCTTCGTCATCCATAATGGTATATCCGGTGATCTTACCGTTTGGATTGTCCTGATCATAGAATACCATCAGATAACTCTCGACACCGTTAACCTTAACAGGTATTGCACCGTACTGGTTCCATTCTCCGGTATCGTCATCCTGATAGCAGTCATAGACGATATAACATGCCACTCTGTCGGAAAGCCATGTCCACTTTGTAGGAGTATCGGCTACAAGGTCTCCGTCATCATCGAAGTTATAGAACTGATCCTGTCCGAGGAAATAAAGATTTCCGTCGCTGTCTTCCAGGAACATCTGAGACATAACGGTCAGCCAGTCAATCTCACTGGTGGACATGTAGTAATGATCAAGTCCGTCAGCATAGGTGGCAAGAGTACAATCAAGATGATACTCTCCCGCTTCCGCAACGGTAAATCCGCTGCTCATGTAGCTGCTGATGATATCATCGTTATACCAGTTTCCTGCCTGCTTTTCAGCATCACTCACTCCGTAATAATATGCAAATGTGAGGGATACATATTCATCATAGAAATCAACGATGGTCCTATTGTACTCAAGTGCCTGGAAAGTCTTACGACCGTCGCTGTAATAATCAGCATAATCGTAAGGGAAATATGCTGTGATACCATGTCCGAAAGCAAAATCACTCTCTGTATAATCCACGGCATTAACTACGGAATTAATAAGCTTTGTTGAAGCATTGCACTCATACTTATTGGCAAGTGTAACCAGGTCTACCGAATCGGTTCCCATATATACTCCGCAGTTTTCTCTTGCGGTGATGATGTCGGAATACTTATGAGATTCAAGATCCTTCTTAATTACTTCAATGTAATCGATGTAAGCATCATATACCGCACCAATATGGCTGAGAGAGATTACGGACATGGAAGCGACCATATCCTTGGATTTACAGAATTCCATGTAATCTGATACGATCATCTCTCTGTAATCACCCTGTGAAACAGGCTTGGTTGCAAGCAGATCGAGCCAGTTGGTATAAGCAAGTCCGTTACCGTTAACATAGCTCTCAGCACCGATCATATAATCGGCAACACCTTTAAGAGACATGCCTACTTCAAGGGTACACATGTTGCAGGCATCGAAAATAATACTGTCGAAATGAACTCCGGTCTTGGCAATGCCGTGACCAAGCTGATAGTCATAGATCATATCGTTGGGGAAATTCTCATCGATACCGTATCCGATAGGTACTCCGCCGCCGTGATCCCAGAGGATAAGCACATAATCATCTGCAGGATATTCTTCTGCCGCAAATGAAATGAAATCGGTAAGGGTATCAATATCGGCCATGGAAATGACGCCCAAATCTTCTATTTCATTAAACTTGCCGTCTTTATAGCAGAATCTCTGTACTTCGCCGTCCTTACAGAAATTGTTATCCCAATTTGTACATCCTCCGGTCTGGATGATGATATTGGTATCATCGGTGAGCTTTGCTCTGGTGATTTCTTCAAGATCATCGGTTGCAAGTCCTGCTTCGCTCTCAAGGTCTGAACCGATGATATAGAGCATGATGGTCTGCTTGGCCTGAACCTCTTCTATAACGGGCTCGGGATCATCCGGTTCGGGATCATCGGGTTCTACACTTGCGGTAGGTTCGGGATCGGGTGCTTCACCTATAAGTCCCATTGACTTAGCGCCGAAGTATCCGCCGACACCGGCAATTGCAAGAACAAGGATTATGATAAATGCAATAAGACCGCCCTTCTTCTTTTTCTTAGGCTTCTCAGGCTGGACCGCATTCATATTTCCCTGCATATACACATTCTGCTGAGGCTGAGCCTGGAATTGAGGCTGAGGCTGTACAGGCGCCTGAGGCTGTTGTGCAGGCTGGGGCTGAGGCTGTACGGGTGTCTGTGCCTGAGGTGCTGGCTGAGACTGAGGCTGTACGGGTGCCTGAGCCTGAGGAGCGGGATTAGGCTGCATCTTAGGATCATCAAGAGGTGATCCGCAATTCATGCAGAACTTGGTTCCGTCTTCCATTTTGGATCCGCAGATTCTACAAAACATTCGTCATTCTCCTATAAAAGTTTTTATTGGTGTTAAATCGAGAGTTTTCTCGTCTTTAATAAGTTCATATAGCGCCTTAGCTATCTTAAGTGCTCCACCTTCGGAATCACTCTCAATATTAAGAGGCATAATAGGCTCGTGAAGCGACTTTCTGAGAAGAAGCCATCCGTTACCATGTTCAGCATCACAATTTACTCTGACGCCTTCATAGTTTTCTTTTTCAAGACTCCATCCGTCCACGCTGCCGGCATTGTCTTCCAGATATTTAAGGATTCTGTCTCCGTTTGCCTGAAGGTCGGGAACATCTCCAACGTGAAATCTGAGTTCTGCGCTTTCTACCGGCTGTGCAAGTCCTTCGATGAGTGTTGCAACATTGTTGCCTTTGCCCATTTCAATGAGGAGCTTAACCATCAGGTATGCGCCGTCATCAAGGAAGTAGTTTTCTTTAAATGCACCATGTCCGCTGGTCTCGATGGCAAGCTGTGAATCTATTCCGGATTCATTGAGTCTTATAGCCTCATCGATAACGTTACGGTATCCTCTCTTGAATCTCTTGTGAACACCGCCCTTAGCCTTGATGAATGCAGCAAGACCATCGGAAGTTACAGAGTCGGTAACTATGGTTGTTCCGGGATTTGAATTAAGTGCAATAACGGAAAGAGCAGCTATCAGATCGTTTCTGGTAAGAGTTTTTCCGTCGGAAAGAACCGCACCTGCTCTGTCTACGTCGGTATCAAAGATTATTCCAAGGTCTGCCTTTGCATTAAGAGTGGCATTCTTAATAGCTTCTGCAGCATCCTTATTCTCAGGATTGGGAATGTGGTTGGGGAAATGTCCGTCGGGATCAAGGAACTGACTTCCCGTGGTATCCGCACCAAGTTTCTCAAGTACATCGGTTACAAAGAATCCGCCCGCACCGTTACCTGCATCAACAACAATGTGCAGTCCCTCAAGTGGCTTATCACCTTTACCTGCACCCTTAACTATCTTATCGCGAAGATATCCGGTGTAAGTATCCATAAATGTCTTCTTCTCGGGAGCGGGAGTATCTGCACTTTCTTTGTTTTCCGAAGCAAGTTTATCCGCAAGTGCAGCGATCTCTTTGATCTCGTTTTTCTCAAGTCCGCCTCTGGAAATGAAGAATTTCATTCCGTTTCTGTACCATGGAAGATGACTTGCGGTGATCATGATACTTCCGTCATAAGGTTCATCACCAAGGACGGTGGACATGAACATTGCGGGAGTTGATGCGATCCCGAGATCATAAGCCTTGGCGCCTTCGGTAAAGATCCCCTTTGCGGATGCATTGAGAAGTGCTTCACCGGTAAGTCTGGAGTCACGCCCGATGGCAATCTTAAGATCCTTTTTGCCGGTCTTCTCGGAAAGTATTCTTGTGAAAGCAGCCGCTATATCACATGCAGCCTTATCAGTCAGATTAACCTTTTCCCCGGTTTCATTTTCCAGAGCGATACCTCTTATATCGCTTCCGTTTTGAAGTTCAGAATAACTCATATACCCTCCCCTTTTCTCATAAAACGTTTCTGAGGTGTTTGCATATTACATCAGCCGTAGCGCGATGACTCTTTTCACCCGGATGACCTCTGGAACCGAAGGCATCCTCTGCGGTATCAGGAAGTTTTAAAAACGCAGCATTCTTATCACCGCTTTCGGATATATATGACGACAAAGCCTTCTCAATCGTCACACCTAGTCCGAATCCCAGCATTCCGTATACCCAGACTATATGTGCCTGAGGATTGGATTTTCTGACATCTTTCAGGAATTCTATAATGCCTTTTTCAATCCTCTTAAGATCCTCGGGATCATGATCACCGTTTGCCAGGTTTTTATTTTGATAAGTCTTACCTGTCGCAGGATCGGTGAATGCCGGATTTTGGAATGAGAAATCATCATTGGTTCCAAGATTTATAACAACCGCATCGGCCTTCCATGATGAGTGATCATAATCACTGACATTTCTTTTAGCTTCCGCGCTGTGATATATGCTCGGTACTGTGGTGTAAATATTATTGTCCCATCCGTTTACGATTCCCCAACCGCTCTGGGATATGGATCTGTAATCTGCATCCATGTCTTCTGCGATCATGTAGGCATAATTTCTTACAGAGCTGAAATAAGGAGTGATCCAGTCCATCTCTTCGTGTGCCCCGAGAGCACCTTCTCCGCTTGTTATGCTGTCTCCGACAAATTCAATATTGTACTTCCTGGGTGCAGGCTTTCTGATTTCGCCGTTAACAATTATCTTTCTGAGATACAGAAAAGAAGTCGGGTCATCTACGGATGCCTGAAAATCCTTTACTATCCTGACCTTATGTTTTACGGAAGGATCCATGCCCTTAAAAAGTGTCAGCTTGTTTTCACCTTCCTGAACCGGAATGTGTGCTATCCACTCTCCATCAAGAACCAGGCTTATCCATGGCATATACATATGCCACCCGGTTTCAAGAACGATGGCAAGTTCGGATGCATTCATCTCAAACTCAACACCGCTGCCGGTCCAGACAAGATTCAGCTGACCGTTTTTATCTATGCATCTTCCGCATATATGAACTTTTTCCCAGGAAATGATCTCTGTCATATTCTTTCTCTTTTATCCGAGTTTACCTGCTTTGCTTCCGCCGAGAACCGCGCCGCTTAGTATATTTGTGTCAAAAGAATACGTAACCGCAGCTTCCTCACGTACACGCTTAAGTGCAAGTTCGATCATGCGGTCAAGCTGTTCTTTATATTTCATTCCCAGTGCTTCCCAGAGATAGAAAGCAAGTGACCCGGGAATGGTGTTTATCTCGTTGTAATAAAACTTTCCTGTCTCTTCATCGATCATGAAGTCGATTCTTGCAACGCCGTTACATCCGAGTTTCTGGAAAGCTTTAACGGCAATGCTGCGGATTTCTTCTCTCATCTCGGGAGAAACTTCTGCGGGAATCTTTCTTGAAACACCTGCCATTCCCTGAGAAGAACCGGTCTTCTTGCCGCCGCCCGAGCAGTACTTATCTTCATAGCTTAAGATATCTTTGCTGTGAAGAGGCTCTTCAATCTCTGATGCCTCTGCAACATTCTCATCACCGAGAACCGCACAGTTGATCTCACGAAGTTTTGTAATGGCATGCTCTGCGATGATCTTTCTTGCATATGAATATGCCTCATCGATTGCCTTGGACAGTTCGCTTCTGTCCTTAGCTACTGTAATGCCGACGCTGGAACCTGCATTGAAGGGCTTTACGATAACGGGATAACCGATCTTAGCTTCAATATCATTCATCAGATTATCCATCTTCTCGTAGTCAGCCATTGTATAGATATAGCTGTCGAGAACAGGAATATCGTTGTCCTTCAGTACTGCTTTCTGAACATACTTATCCATACCGACTGCCGATGCGGTAACATCACATCCGACAAAGGGAAGTCCGAGAGTTTTGAAATATCCTTGAAGAGCGCCGTCTTCTACATTGGTTCCGTGCACAACAGGGAATGCAAGGTCTACGGGAATGTCGGTCTTTTTTCCGAAGAGTCCTGCTTTGTGAGATACCATGTGTACTCCGTCGCCTTCGTTGATCATGATGACGCGTGTAGATTTGTTGAGAAGAGCAGGGATATCACGGTAGTTTTCGATCTTACCGATATCCTCTCCCACATACATCTCATTATTCTTGGTCAGATAAACGGGAATAACGTCGTACTTCTCCTTATCTATGGCCATATATGCCTGAATACCCGATATTACGGATACTTCATGTTCTACGCTTCTTCCTCCGAACATCAGAGCAATTCTTGTTTTCATTTATATTTCCTCCTGACCGGATGGTCTTAAAAATACTTTCGGATTAAACATCCAGATGATAAAAAGAGCAATAACAAAAGCTCTTAAGAAAATATATGCAAAGTTCAGATAATCTGTTGAATATAAAACAGATCCGAATTTTATCCTGTCAATGACAACTCCTACAATATGGTAAACATTCAATATCAAAGATATACCGAGGACTAAAGATCTGATTATGGTAAAAACAATTCTGTGTGTGGCATCGTCTTTGAGGACAAGTACCAGCCAGGCAACAATAATAAAAATGGTCGAGAGCTGCTGCCTTATAGTTTGAAGAAGATCACCTTCCCAAGCTTTGGTGTTGATAATAAAGCAAGCTATATCCGCAACATAATAAATAAATGTAACCATGATTGGAACACGAATGGATGCTTTATTCCTTGCAATATAATATATCCACATTCCCCAGATCATCAGTTCAGCAAAAGATAAAATAATGCGGAACACAGTGATAAATATGATCAGTGGCATCCTGTCTCCATACCAGCTTTCGAAAGTCATAAGATCCATGTCTCCGAAAGCTCGAAAGATTCCGATGATGTAAAGAGGAAATGATATTATTGTATTTGCTGCGACAAGTATCAGCATAACATTGGCGAAAACATTGTATTTTTTCGTCATGGCATTCTCCTGCTATGCTTAATAGTTATCCGGAAGATCGTTTTCAAGAAGGATGTATTTTTTCTTTTCGCTCTTAATAGCGTTCGCAAGATTCATGGCATCCTGCAAAGTATCTACAGCCTTGAGCCTCTTCTCATCAAAGCCCTTGGAAAGTACTCCATCATATATTGGCTTGGTTCTCTTAACTCCTACCAGGAATATATAATCGCAGCACTCTGCCGCATAAGTTCCGAATTTGAAATTATATTCCTCTTCCTTCTCGCCCAGCTCAACCATTCCGGGAGTGATGAGAATGTGCTCACCGTTAAAAAGATGGAGCATCTCAACGGCAGCTTTAGATCCGATGGGATTGGAATTAAAAGTATCATCGATGACGGTTACAGTTCCGCGGTCAATGAGCTGAAGTCTGTGTTCTGCGGGCTGAAGTCTTCTTACGGGGATCTTCAGATCCGCAAGAGGAATCCCGTAAGCATGTGCTACGGCAATGGCACCAAGGACATTAATGACATTGTGACCACCGATAAGTCTTGTTGTAAATTCTTCTTTTTCTCCGTCAGGAGCGATGACAGTAAATGTGGTTCCCATGTCGGATACCGATACATTCTCGGTTCTGTATCCGTTTGCATCACCTGCTCCGTACATTACGGTGTTCTTGTAATTTCCCGCATTACCTGTGATGTATTCGTTATCACCGTTCAGGAACAGAAGTCCACCATCGGGAAGTGCATCACCAAGTTCGAACTTGGTTTTAACGATATTGTCCATGTTAAAGAAGGTCTCGAGATGCTGAGGTCCAATGGATGTGATCAGTCCGTCACGTGGATGAACTATATCGCAGATCTCTTTTATCTCTCCTACTTTTCTGGCACCCATTTCACATACAAAGATCTCATGAGTACTCTTCATCTGTTCTCTGATAGTCTTAACAACTCCCATGGGGGTGTTGTAACTTTCGGGGGTTACCAGGACGTTATATTTTACGCTGAGTAATGTGTTCAGATAGAACTTCAGTGAAGTCTTACCATAGCTTCCCGTAACACCGATAACGCGGATGTGATCGTTTTCAGCCAGGATTTTCTTAGCGTCATTGATATAATACTGTCTTACCATGTGCTCTACGGGTCGATTGATCACATTGGCAAAAGGCAGAAGGAAAGGTACAAAGCACACATCCAGAAATGCGGCATGAAGTATGCCGAAGAAACGTGTATGCTCTCCCGCAAACCAGCCAATGAATGCAATGAGAGCACCGAGTATGCATGTTGTTATTACAAGCCTCATGGCTCTCGTGGTATATACAAGTTTTTTCTTGGTGAATACTTTCTTGAGAAAACCGTAGAATCTGATGACTACATAGAGAATAAAAATAGCAATGCAGACAGTAACAGCATTAACGAAAAAGCATAGAAAAGGCGCAAAGCAAATTACGATAACAAGCAGCTTCTGTTTGCCGAAATTGGATTTAAGCCAGTGAAAATGCTCTTCGTTGTCGTAGCCGTTTAACTGGAGCATATGAAGATTAAATCTGAGCACCATGAAAAATGCCCACGCACACAGCAGAAGGCAAATCACGCTTATGATCTTAACAAAAAGGGCAAGGTCCATTATTACTCCGTGATATCAAGATACGCTCTGACTATTCCTGTGAACATGGATACATTTTCCGCAAAAGAAAAATGTCCGGTTCCGGGAATGACGGCAAGTCCGGATGAAGGCATAAGCTTTTCCATGGTCTTGGCATCAGAAAGCGGAGTGGCATCATCTTTGTCACCCCATATCAAAAGCGTATCGTATTTGTTGCCTGCAAAAAGATGAGTAAGGTCTTCATTTACCGCCTTAACCAGACATCCTTTCATGACAGGTGAAGCATTCCTGTAATCTTCGGAACCCTGAGTGGATTTCCAAAGATCTATCATCTCTTTGAAAAAAGCATAGATGGGTTTGAAGTTAAGGATTGCTTTAAGTATCTTATATCGTCTTATTTTTATCTTCTGTGCAAGAGACCTTTTAGGCATGACTCCCGCAGAGTCGATGAGAATAATCCTGTCTATCTCAAAGGGAAGATTCTTACGTGAGGTAAGCTTGATGATCATACGTCCACCGTAAGAATGACCTATGAGAATCGCCTTTTTAATCTCAAGAGCTTCCATCAGTTTGATAAAAAAGTCGGTAAACTGATCTACCGTCCAGCTCTCGGGAGGTTCCTGGCTGGAACCGAAACCGGGAAGATCAAACTGCAGAACACGGTACTTGGGCTGAATGGCTTTTGCCACTACGTCATAAAGGGGATAAGTTGTTCCCCAACCCTGTAAAATGACCGCTGTTTCATCACCTTCTCCGGTGAATTTATATGCTATTTTCAGACCGTCTATAGTAATGTCCATAACCTGCTATATTCTACCACTTTTGGGGGCTATAATCCATTAAAAAAGCCGTACTTTTCAAGGTTGCAGAGCTTTTTGAGAAGCCGGACTGTAAAATCTGCCTGTTTGCCTAAAAATACAGCCTTTTTCAGTAGATTTTGGCTTCTGAGGAATAAAAAAAGTGGTGAGCTTAAACTCACCACCCGGACATCGGACAATGTGCGGATTTGCTTGCGGCTCTGATTTCGACGTAACAGCCGCATTTCTGACATGTACCTGCCAGAAGACTGTCGCAGGCCAGACAGACATTTAAGCGCTCTTCATAGAGCTCATCAGAGGCCTTCTCGGATTCAGGGAGCATCGCTCTGGTTTTCCTGACATATTCATATATATCAGCCTTTTCCGCCATATCCCGGATAAGGCAAAGCTTACATTCGCTCACGTATTATCTGTTCTTCTCTTTCTCTTCGTACATGTTATCGTCTGCAAGATCAATGAACTCTTTAAGGGAAATGGATCCGTCGGTAGAGGCGATGCCGATGCTTACGGTTAATTCAAAAGGAACTCCGCTCTCCTCATTTATCGCCTTGAGCTTTTCATTGATCCTATCCTTGAGTTTCAAACATTCTTCCAATCCCGAAGATTCAAAGAGAATTGAAAATTCATCGCCACCGTATCTGCATATATTTGCTCTCTTGGGAAGTTCCTTACATCCCTGACGTAAAGAATCGGCAATATTCTTAAGAGCCTGGTCGCCTTCGACATGACCGTAGGTATCGTTAATGGACTTGAATTTGTTGGCATCGATCATAAGAAGGTAGAGTTTGCTTCCTTCCGCATGGTTCTTAGACCAATGATCATAATGATGAATCAGCATTTTCCTGTTATTAAGTCCCGTAAGAGGATCAATGGAAATGAGCTGGTCGGTCCAATTCAGATATAAAAGAAGGGTTGCAAGTGCAAGTACTCCGCACGCCACGGGAAGTCTGGGATAAAACAGCTGAATAATACCTGCGCCTCCGGGAGCTACAGGGAACAAAGCAAGTAATACCAGTGTTTTCTTATTACTGTTTCCCTTTTTTCTGAGTGCCCCGATAATGGTATGAGAACACGCAACCACAACATAGATGTATGAAAATACATAAGTGAGAATAAAGTAAGGGCCTCTGTGATATACCCCATTTTCCTCGACATAAAACAGAATTCCGGTAAACACATTGACAACAAGTATAACAGTCATGGGAACCATGAGAATTGTGGAAATCTGTACTTTGCGTTTGCTTTTTACAAGATCCGAATCACGCAGATATTCAAAATACAAAAACCAGAAATAACACATTAGTGCCGTTGCAAAAAAATAAGTCTCTTTGCAAAGCAGCTTAGCGGCGGATGTAAAAGGACCGAGCAGAATTACCCGTTCATTTATCAGAACAAATAAAGTATCGGATGCAAAAAAGACCATCTCCGCAATAATGGACATGGAAAAATTTCTCTGAGCTACCATCTTGGAAAGTCCCATTGTTTTCCAGAGGATGAAGGCAATGAGAGCCAGAGAGAACATATTTATTTCAGCATAGAGAATCGCATATTCAGTCTGCATAAGGTGATTATAACTCTAATTCGTCCGAAAAACAAAAACTGCGGAAACAGATATCCGTTTCCGCAAAAATGAGGGGGGGCGAGTATTCGCCCCCTCACTATAAATTACATTTCAACAGCAACTATGGAAGTTACGCTGCTTGCAGGAAGTTTAACTTTGATTCCTGCTCCGCCTTCGGTTACTTCAGCACCGATTTCCTTGATAACAACATTTTCGGGCTTATCGAAGGTATTGTGAGCGGTGATGTCGCCTGCGACGGTCTTTGCAACTGCGCTGCTTACCTTAGTTCCGCCGACAATGATATCGATCTCCGCTTCCTTTTCGGGATCGGTGTTAACAACGGTGATGCAAAGCTTTCCGTCTTTTTCACTGGAGGAAACGGAAAGTGAAGGAATCTCGTACTCGCCATCCTTAAGATCCTCGGTCTCCGCATAGCTCTCAACATGACGAGCATCCATGTGATCCTTGAAGAGATCATATACATGGTAGGTAGGAGTAAGGATCATCTTGGGACCGTCGGTCAGGATCATAGCCTGAAGAACGTTGATCATCTGTGCGATGTTACTCATTACAACGGTATCGCATCTGTCATTGAACATGTTCAGGTTAAGACCTGCAACAACCGCATCACGGATGGTGTTCTGCTGGTAAAGGAATCCGGGATTTGTTCCGGGCTCTACCTCAAACCAGTTGCCCCACTCATCAACGATGAGTTTAAGCTCGTGATCGGGCTTTGATGCCTGCTTGAGAATTGAGATGTTATTATCCATGATCTCGCCGAGCTTAAGAGTCTTCTTAATGGTTTCGAAATAATCTGCCTTTGCAAACTCTGTGGCTTTATTTTTGTGGAACCAGTCGGGACCGGTTACTGTGTAGTAGTGAAGAGAAAGAGCATCAACAAACTGTCCTGCTTTCTCTGCAACTACCTTAGCCCAGTTGTAATCATCTGCATTGGCTCCGCATGCGATCTTGTAAACAGGATGATCGTTATCGTAATTTCTTACGAATGTGGAATATCTCTTGCACTCGTCTGCATAAAACTCGGGAGTCATGTTTCCGCCGCATCCCCAGTTCTCATTACCGATACCCCAGTACTTTACATTCCAGGGCTTCTCTTCACCGTTTGCTCTTCTTAAGTCTGCCATGGGTGAAACACCGCCCATGTTGCAATACTCAACCCAGTCGCTCATTTCCTGAACGGTTCCGGATCCTACGTTGCCGCAGATATAAGGCTCGCATCCTACCTGTTTGCAAAGCTCAAGGAATTCGTGAGTTCCGAATGAGTTATCCTCGGTAACTCCGCCCCAGTTTGTGTTAACGATCTTTTTTCTGTTTTCCTTGGGTCCGATACCATCCATCCAGTGATAGGTATCTGCGAAGCATCCGCCGGGCCATCTGATAACGGGAACCTTGATGTTCTTAAGTGCGTCAACTACATCGCATCTCATTCCGTTAACATTGGGGATACCGTCCTCTTCCTTTACGAAAACGCCTTCGTAGATACATCTTCCGAGATGCTCTGCGAACTGTCCGTAAATATTCTTGTTGATGGTTCCTTTACTTTTCTTGGTGTTTACAACAATGTGTGCCATAAAAAATCTCCTGATTTATTATTTATCTTCCCAAACAATTTCGCCGGAAAGTTCGTCCTTGGCAAAAGGTCCCGGTATTACCTTAATGCCTCTCTTATTGCCAAAGTAATCGGTATTGAAGGTGATGGGAGTTCCGTCCGGATTCTCATAATACTCTTCAGGCTCGAATGCTTTGCCCAGAGTTTCGGTGTCGATCATGTGTACTTTGAAATCCTTCACAAGATCGAAAACGTTGGTCTTAAGTGAATACTTACCCTTCTTTTCCTCAAGCTTAACGTATGCCTTGGTCTTCTTATCTACGAGATGATCCTTCTCGTGCTTGAAAGCACCTGCACCGTTAAAATATGCATTTCCGTGTATCCAAACGGGAAGGTGTCCGAAATGTCCCGTTGCAAGTTTACCCATATCAGGGCGGCGCTTGCCTAAATCGAAGAGCTCGATCCAGTCTTCATACAGAGGATACTCGTTCCATACATGGGTACCTACTTCCATATTGGTGGGCTCACGTTTGGGATCCCATCCCTTGAGGTAATCCTTCGGTATCTGAGTATTCTGGATAAAGATATTGTTATAGAATCTGTCATCCCCGTGAAGGATGGTCATAAATCCAAGAACCTCTGTACGGTGAGCTATATGGTAAGGAGTATAGCGGGGCTCGCGCTGTCCGTTGATTATGGAATCGACACCGCCACCTACCATAACGAAAGATCCGCATACAAGGTTATGTACCATGGCAACCCCCTGAGTAGCTATACGAAGTGAGCAGGGAGATAACAGTATGTTGTTATCAATGAGCGTAGGTCCGTGTCCGACTTCAACAAAGAGATCCTGGTCGAAACGGTCGGGCTTTGCTTTGATGAATTCAGGGAAGCAGTTGTCATGCAGGAAGTTCTGAGTGATACGGGTTCCCTGTGCCTGCCAGTCACACCAGATTCCCATCCAGCAATGATGAATATGATTTCTGCGGAAAATAACATCGATTGCCGCATGGAACTTGATACCTGCGATCTCCGCACCGCCGAGCTGCTGCATGCAGTTAATGTGATGGATATGGTTATCCTCGATAATGGAGAATACACATCCCATTCTTCCTACAATACCGGTCTGCTCGCAGTTGTGGATGTGACATCTTCTGACGATATGTCCGCCCACGGTCTCCTTGGTCCATCCGTCATACTGAGCGCGGCATACCGCATCTCTTTCCATCTGGGTAGGACTCTTAACATGCTTATGGAAGAAGTAATTGTCATTGTTTTCCTGGGAATAGTTACCGAAGGAAATACCGCAGCACTTAGATCCGTAAACATCGCAGTCTTCAATGATCCATCCCTTTGACCAATGCGCACCGATCATGCCGTCCTGGAATGCAGCGGGAGGCGCCCATGTGGTTGCAGCCTTACATACGGTAAAGCCGGAAAGGGTGATATAGCTTCTGTATTTCTCGGAAGGCATAAAGCAGTTTCTGCGTACCGTTATCTCTACTTTTTCCTTCTTGGGATCCTTGTCCTTAAAGTTTGCATAGATCACGGTCTCATTAGTCTTCTCGTCCTGCTCGCAGTACCACTTATAAACCGAATATTCGGGCTCCCAGCTTCTGTCGTATATCTTACCCTCTTCACACTCCTTGAGTGTTCCGCATTCATACATCATACGGTCATTAAGGAATACATTACCGGTATGCATATGGTTATCAGCAAAATACCAGTCACCCTCTACTTCCTGTATGTAGGGGTTATATGCACCGAAGATTGTATTATCGATTCTGGTAACATAAGTAGATCCCTTATGTTTCTTCCAATCGGTAACAATCTCTGCTCCGGTGATGACAGCCTTTAAAGGCTTTTCGGAAATATAAGATATTCTCGCGTCTTCTTTTCCGGCATTCTTGGGATTTACATACTCCCTGTAGATACCGGGTGCGACAATGACCTCATCTCCCGCTACGGCAATATTTGCCGCGTCCTGAATTGACTTAAAGGGTGATTCTTTGCTTCCGTTACCTCCCCTGGCCACCGAAGCGTTTACATAGATTTTCATAGCGTACCTCCTCGCATTTTAATTTGCCCCTTATTTGTTAAAATAATACCTCCGATAAGATCCGTCGTAATACTTTTCCCCGACAACTTCCTCACCGTAATTTTCCGAAAGCCAGTTCATAAGCCATGAATCTTCGGCTTCTTTGGGTTCACCGTACCAGCATACTATCTCCACAACATCCGGCAACTTGTCCGGATGCTCTTGCCAGTACAAGCCTTGACTTTCATCGATCACGCAGGAAGTCTGCGTATCCTTGACCGATATCTCCACATCTTTAAACAGATACTCAAGAGAACTTGCTCCGTCCATCATTCCGCAATTTCCGGATATCAAAACGCAACTTCCTTCAGGGATGAGTTCCTGCCATTCATCATAAGTACTGTCCAAAATGTAAGGTCCCATATATTCCGAGAAAATGCCGATCATCGGTCCCTTCTTTGAAACTCCCGCAATATCCGTCAGATTGATGTAGCAAAAGGACATGGATCTGACGATAAACAGGTTGATAAAAACAATCGGGATCACAGGGAAAACCCTGAAAAAACCGGCACTCGCTATGTTTTCTTTTTCAGATTCATATTCACAGAGATATGAAAAAGAAATACATACTCCGAGTATCATATATCCAAGTGAAGAATGCAACGAAAGATTTGATAAAATCGCCGTCGAAAGCATCTGGAAAACGCTTATTATAAGCGCCATGGAAAGCACGTCTTTCTTAAGGCCTTTCTTGCGAACGGACATAAAAATCCCTGTAAGGATAATCGCGGTATTAAACTCCGCAAAGCAAAGATCCGTATTCATTGAAAAAGCATCGGACATTAACCATATACCGCACAGAGCCAGAAAGACCACGGCAAATTCATCACGCTTTGTGTTTTTATCCGTTTTCATAAAGAAATCCTTGATACGGATGATCAGTCCGGAAAGAAGTCCGATAAACAGATAGGCAACCGCCAAAACCAGCAGATCCTTGCCGTATCCCAGAATCTTACCCGATACACTCGCGGCATGGGAAGGATCCGAGGAAGCAATATGGCCTATGCCTGAAATAAACTCATTAACTCCCAATGAAATTGCAAAAAAGGCCAGATAAGCCAATCCTGTCACAAGACAGATTGCAGTCATGATCAGAGAGTTTTTAAGGCCTTTTTCAGTATATTTAAGCAATATAAAGACAACCGCGATCCACATGATGATACATGAAGGATATGACAAAACCGCAAGAAACAGAGATAAGGATAAAAAAATCAGATACTTCATCTTCTTCTCGGTAATGTACATAACCAAAAAGCAGAACAGTAATACAGCAGAATAGAGCTGCATGTTGGAATATTCGGGAATGATCAGCATTTTAGGAGAAAGAATCATGAAAATACATGATGTTAAAAATGCCGTATCGGAATTAAAGACTTTCTTCAGGGATTTATAAAATACCAGGGCAACAATGCCTTTAATGACCGTACCAAAGACATGAAGATACAGGACAATTCCAGTAGTAGTTCCTGTGATGCCGGTATAAACATATTCAAGAAACGCACAGATAAACGCAGAAGTCTGATGAGGCTCCCACATCTCGGAAAACATACTGTCTCCCTTTATTATCCTGTAACCTAGGGCGGCAGCATAACCCGAGTCATAATCAAAATCCGCAAAGATTCTTTTTAAACAAACCCCTAAAGTAAAAACAAACAAACATATCTTAAATATGTTTGTTTGGTCTTTTTTACCTTTGGATAAAATTTCACCCATACGGATCCTAGTATTTCTTTCTTGTACTCAGTTCGTTATATATCATGCAGTAGTTCTCATATCTGACCTGTGAGATCTTTCCCTCATCGACCGCAGTCTTGATACCGCAATCCGGTTCCGATATATGGGAACATCCGGCAAAACGACAATTCTTTTCATGTGATATGAATTCGGGATAATACTTCCAGAGGTCTTCTTTTTCAATCCCTCTGTTTTCAAAACTGGTAAATCCCGGAGTATCGCATATATACGTATCCTCACCTATTATGAACAGTTCGGAATGTCTTGTGGTATTCTTACCTCTGCTTATCTTGGCGGAAAGCTCTCCCGTCTGAGAGATTTCTTTTCCGAAGAGTCTGTTTATGGTAGAGGATTTTCCGGCGCCGCTGGGTCCTGCCAGAGCCGCGGTCTTTCCCTTTAATGAATCAAATAATTCATCGAACCCTTCACCGGTAAGAGCACTGATAAGTCTCACGTCATATCCTGCATTTTTATATACGGATACAAACTTCTCACCTTGTGAATCAGCATCTATATCCTCTTTGTTAAAAGCGATGATACAGGGCAGTTTTTCAAGTTCGAGATTTATAAGGAATCTATCTAGAAGATTAAGAGAAGGATCGGGATTTTTCACCGCAAAAACAATCAGAATAAGGTCAACATTTGCGACCTCGGGTCTGAAAAGAGAATTACTTCTGGGAAGTATTTCGGAGACATTGCCGGTCTTGGCATTCCCATCGATTATATCGATGACGCAATCGTCCCCAACAAGCGGCTTGAGGCCTTCCTTTCGGAAAGCCCCTTTCGCTCTGCATTCATAAATATCCGCTCCGGAAGCCACGTAGTAGAAGCCTCCGACGCCTCTGATTATCTTACCTTTCAGAGAATCCATTAAGCATCTTCCTGTGTAAATATAATTTCTCTGGTAAAGGATTTTTCAACCGCGCCACCGGGTACTACGGTACCGTCGGGATTGGTGGTAGGTTCGGTGGTTACCGTATAAGTAACGGTAAGTATACCTGAAGGACATCCTATTCCGTAGAAATTGGATATATAGGGGAATTCTTTTGTAGTCTGGTCAAGAAGCACTTTGCCGTCAGAACCCACAAGTCTGAGTCTTACATCGGTTCCCGGGATATAATCGGGAGCCTCTGCAGCGGTGGGAGGGGTGACGTTGAGATTACACTTATAAGTATGCTTCTCGGCACCCGAGCTTACTTCAAAATCGATTATGGTTCCCTGTCCCACAAATGAACCTTCGGCAATGGACTGAGAACAAACCGTTCCTTCGGGATAGATATCGGAAGGAACATAGGTGATATGGCCGATTCCCAGATCATTTTCGATACAGGTTACAGTAGCATCAGCTTCTTCCATGCCTATGATACCGGGAACTTTTACTTTAACATCCGTAGGGCCTACGCTTACGGTAATGGTAACAGCTACGCCTTTAGCAGCCATTACACCCGGATCGGGATTCTGGGATATTACATATCCCTGAGGAACATCATCCGAACTTGCTTCCTCAGCCATAACGGTAAATCCGCTGAGCTCAAGTGTAAGCTTGGCTTCACTGATGGGCTTTCCGACAACATCGGGCATTTCTACGGAATCCGTCCCCGAGCTGACCATCAGATTTACATTGGTTCCGGATAATATCTTGGTTCCGGGCTGAACATCGCAGCTGATGATTATTCCCGAAGCAATGGTATCCGACTCCTGGAAATCAACAAGTACATTTAATCCGAGAGCTGCAAGAGCATTTCTTGCACTTTCCAAATCGGAACCCACAACCGTAGGCATTTCCACCTCTACGGGAGTATTGCTCTGGGTAGTAGTGTCATTAACGACTACAGAACTGCCTGATTCGGGTGCATCACCTGTCTGAAGCTTGTTTCCTATTATCTTAACTGCCAGGAAGATGATGATACCTACGATGATTATTCCGGCAAGTATGGATAATACCGTAGTGATCTTCTCCATTCTGGTGGGTCCGTCATAGTCAGAATGGCGACCTCTTCTCACATATCCGTCATCGTCGAGATCATCTTCATCGTCGTAATAATCGGTCTCGGCGAGTCTCATGGTGTTTTCTTTATGATCATCCTCCGGATAATAATCATCATAATCGGAAGTATGATTTCTTATCTCTTCCATTTCCTCGTCGGTGACGCTTCTGGTTCCCGCTTCCTCGATACCTGTTCTTACAACAAAGTCGGCATCGGGAGTCATAAGACACTGCTTAAGGTCATCTACGAGTTCCTGCATATTCTGATAACGTCTGTCGGGAGATTTCTCGCAGCACTTAAGGATGATGTCCTCAAGAGAATAAGGAATCTCGGGAACAAACTCTCTGGGAGAAGGCATCTCCTCCTGAATATGCTTTATTGCAATTGCTACGGTAGTTTCCCCGTTAAAAGGAACCCTTCCCGTGAGCATTTCGAACATGGTGACGCCGAGAGAATAGATATCACTCTTTTCATCGGAATATCCGCCTCTTGCCTGCTCGGGTGAGGTGTAATGGACAGAGCCCATAACATTGGAGGTAATAGTGTTGCTGGTTGCAGCTTTGGCAATACCGAAATCGGTAACCTTTACCTTACCTGCCAGGGAAATGATGATGTTCTGAGGCTTGATGTCTCTGTGAATGATATGCTTCTCATGAGCGGCCTCAATACCCATTCCTACCTGGATTGCGATACTGACTGCCTCTTCATATGAAAGGCGAGCTTTCTTTTCAATGTACTTCTTGAGAGTGATACCCTCAACCAGCTCCATTACTATATAGTAGATACCCTGCTCTTCTCCTACGTCATATACATTTACAACGTTGGGGTGCATGAGTCCCGCAGCTGCCTGCGCCTCTACACGGAATTTGGAAACAAAGTTCTCATTCTCCGAAAATTCCTGCTTCAAAACCTTAACAGCTACATTTCTTGAAAGCTTGTTATCAACGGCCTTATATACATCCGCCATTCCGCCGGTTCCTATTTTTTCAAGGATCTCATAGCGGTCTGCAATTGTCATACCGATCTTTATCATTAAAGGTCTTCCTCATATTTAATGAGTACAACGGATATATTATCGAGTCCGCCGTTCTCGTTAGCTTCGTTAATCAATTTGTCTGCTGCCGCAGCAACATCGCTGGAGCCCGTAACTATCTGTTTGATCCGCTCGTCCGTCACCATGTTCGTAAGCCCGTCGGTGCAAAGGAGAACGGTATCTCCCGGCTCAAGTATGCAGGAAAAAACATCCGCTTCGACATCGGGCTTGATGCCGACAGCCCTGGTAATAACATTCTTGTCGGGATGGGATCTGGCTTTTTCCCTCGTCAGACCGCCCCTTCGTATCATCTCTTCAACAAGGGAATGGTCAACCGTTATCTGTTTAATGCTTCGTGGGGAAATGACATACATCCTGCTGTCCCCAACGTTGACCGCCTGAACCACATTGTCAATGAATGTGCAGGACACGATGGTCGTTCCCATACCCTCTCGGGATATGTCCTCAAGCGATCTGGCAAATACCGCACTGTTTGCGGCACGGACCGCTTTCTTAAGAGACACGGCAGGATTTTTCTCGGAAGAAGTCCGGATGCAGTCGATCATGGAGTTAACCGCCACACGGGAAGCAAGCTCACCCGCTGCATGTCCGCCCATTCCGTCGGCCACAATGAATATATTCAGAAGATCTCCCATGGGAGAATCCGAAGTATAAACACAATCCTGATTCGATTTTCTCATACGTCCCATATCGGTACGTGAAAATACTTTCAGCACTTTTTATCTTCCTTAAAAATGCTTATGGGATTTTTGCCCATAGCGGGATGATTTTATCACAAAAGGTCTCATCCGTCCAATCTTCTCTTACGAAGCTGTCCGCAAGCTCCGTCGATATCTCTGCCCATTTCGCGTCTGACGGTTGCGGTAACTCCCCTATCTTCCAAAGCCTTCTTAAAAGCATTGGTTTCTTTTCCGGAGGTGGGTCTATATCCTGTTTCGGTAACGGGATTCACGGGAATCAGATTCACATGTGCAGAAACCCGCTTGGCCAGTCCGGCAATTTCATCGGCATCCTGAGGCGTATCATTAACGCCGGCGATCAAAGCATACTCGAATGTAAGCCTTCTGCCCGTTTCCTTAAAGAAGTACTTGCAGGCGTCCATAAGTTCATCTATGGAATATCTCCTGGCTATAGGCATAAGACGCTGCCTTTTTTCATCCGTACCTGCATGCAAAGAAATAGCAAGTGTTACCGAAAGATGAAGATCCGCAAATCTTCTGATCTCCGGCACAAGTCCGCAGGTTGAAACAGTAAGATTTCGCTGAGAGATATTCAGTCCGTTTTCATCGGATATCATGGTGAGGAATTGTACAACGTTATCGAAATTATCCATGGGCTCTCCCATTCCCATTACGACAACATTGGATATTCTCTCGCTGATATCAGAAGTTATTTTATATATCTGATCCAGGATTTCGGAGGGCTCAAGGCTTCTGATACATCCACCGATGGTAGATGCGCAGAATGTGCACCCCATCCTGCATCCAACCTGTGAAGAGACACATACGGAATTACCGTGATGATATCTCATAAGAACACTTTCGACGGTATTTCCGTCAGAAAGTTCAAAAAGATATTTTCTGGTTCCGTCATCTTGGGAGATCTGAACTTCCAATTTCTTAAGATCGGTAATGTAATATTCACCCGCCAGTTTCTCCCTGAGCGACTTGGAGAGATCGCTCATCTCGTCAAAAGAGGACACAAATCTGACATGAAGCCATTTATATATCTGCCCCGCCCTGAAAGGTTTTTCTCCCAAAAGGGCAAGCTCTTCCTTTAATTCATTTAATGTAAGTGATTTGATGTCTTTCATTTTTTTCTGAGAATACAATAGAAAAATCCGTCCTGCTCAGCTTCATCCGGAAGCAAAGTAACGGGACCGTTAACTACTTCAAAACCGTGTTTTTCAGTTATGTATAACACACGTTCTTCATTCTCTGCTTTCCTTAAAGTACAGGTGGAATACATTAACTTACCGCCCTTTTTGACATAAGGAACACAGGAATCAATTATCTTCTTCTGGAGTTCGTCCAGAGACGAAAGTCCCTCTTCGGTAAGATTATATTTGATATCCCTTTTCTTACCCATGATTCCGAGACCGCTGCAGGGAACATCCAGAATGACCGTATCAAATCCTTCATTAAAGGAAGGATCGTTCACAGATGCATCCTTTACCATAACGGTTGTATTCTTACAGTCCAGTCTTTCATAATTGTCTCTGATGAGGTCTGCTTTTTCTTCAGAAATATCACAGGAAGTTACCGAACCTTCGTCTCCCGTGAATTCGGAAGCCAGGATACTTTTTCCTCCGGGGGCCGCGCAGCAATCCAAAATCTTCTCCCCTTTTTGGATGCCTAATGAAATAACAGCTTTTATTGAACTCACATCCTGAATATAGAAAAGCCCTTCCTCGTATCCGGGAAGTTTTCTTACGTCTCCTGTTTTGGATGCTCTGTAAACAAAGGGTATGTCGGGGTCTCGTTTAAGAATAACGCCCGATTCTTCCATAGTTTTAATAACTTTCGATATCTCATCTTCGCTCATGTAAGATCTGAACCTTAATGATACAGGTTTGGTTCCTGACATGGCGGATAAAATACTCTCTGTTCTCTCACCGTAGTCCTTCATAATGATTGATATGATAACTTCCGGTATTGAATAACATATGCTCAGATATTTAATGTTATCGATCTCCCCCTTCTTAGGAAGAAGGTTTTCTAAGACGACCTTGTTTTCTTTTGCGAGAGCTTCAGTCTCCCTGGCAAAGTTTCTAAGGACACCGTTGACGAATCCGCCCAGGCCTTTGAAGCCTCTTTTGCCTGCAAGATTCACCGATTCCTTGCATACGGCATAGGAAGGAGAATCGGTAAAAAGCATCTGGTAATAACCCATTCTCAGTATATTTCTTATGACAGGTTTCATCTTACGAATTTTGACGGATGATCTTTTATCCAAAAGAAAGTCCAGCGTTATGCGGCGCTCGGTAACTCCTTCAAACAGGAGCTTGATAAACGCCTTATCCCGCTGGTCCAGATAATCATATTTATTTAGTATGTCGGTAATGATGCCCGATGATGCTCGGCCTGAGCTTTCCGCTTCGAGAAGAGCATCAAGGGCAATACCTCTTATATTATCCATTAGCCTAACCTGATTCCGGATTCGATCTTATTTCCGAGGAGGAACGAAGCCGTATCCATCTTCTTCTTGCCTTCGGGCTGAAGGCTTACGATCTTCAGAGCTCCATCTCCGCAGGCAACGGTGAAGGATTTCTTATCAACAGAAATGACTTCACCGGGATTACCTTTTCCCTCTGCAGGTTCCGCACCCCAGATCTTGAGAACTTTTCCCTCAAGGCGTGTGAATGCTCCGGGCCAGGGATTAAATGCACGCACCTGAGCATAGAGCTGAGAAGAGGATTTTCTCCAATCTATCTTACCGTCCTCTTTTTTGATAAGAGGAGCATAGTTACTTAAGGAGTCGTCTTGAACAACAGGCGTTATTTCTCCTTTTTCAATGAGAGGAAGAGCCTCGAGAAGGGCCTCTCCTCCAAGGTTCATAAGTCTGTCGTGAAGAGTTTCGAAAGTTTCATCGGGTGCAAGTTCAAGACTCTTTTTATAAAGGATGTCGCCGGTATCAAGTCCCTCATTCATCTGCATAATGGTAATACCGGTCTCTTTTTCACCGTCTAAGATAACTCTCTGAATGGGGGAAGCACCTCTGTAACGGGGAAGAAGCGATGCATGAACATTAATGCATCCGAGACGGGGCTGGTCCAGGATTTCTTTGGAAAGGATCTGACCGAACGCTGCAATGACATATATATCCGCAGGGTATTCAAGAAGCTTGGCCGTCTCTTCGGGATTTTTGATCCTTACGGGCTGAAGAACGGGAATTCCTGCTGCAACTGCAACTTCCTTAACAGGCGAAAAAACAGGCTGTCCGCTGCGCCCTTTGGGTCTGTCGGGCTGCGTAACAACAGCTGTTATTTCATATCCTGCATCTATCAGGCTCTTTAAACTGCCGGCCGCAAAATCCGGCGTACCCATAAAAAGAATCTTCATGGATTATTCTTCCTCTCCTGCTTCGTCATCTTCATTCTCTTCGTCCATTAGAGCTTCGTTATCGAGAAGCTCGCCTTCAAGCTTTTCGGTATAAAGGTGACCTTCGAGGTGGTCATATTCGTGGCAGATAGCTCTTGCAAGAAGATCCTCAGCCTCAATCTCAAAAGGCTTCATATCAATATCCAAAGCCTTTGCTTTAACCTTCTGAGGTCTGGTGACGGTTCCGGTCTTACCGGGGAGACTCAGACATCCTTCGTATCCGGTCTGGGTACCGCTTGCTTCGGTAATCTCGGGATTGATGAATACAAGAGGATCTTCTCCGGTTACGTCGATTACAAATACTCTCTTCAAAACTCCTACCTGAGGAGCCGCAAGTCCGACACCGTTAGCTTCATACATGGTTTCGAACATATCATTGATAAGTTCTCTGTTTCTGTCCGTCATCTCCTTGATGGGAAGGCAGACCTTGTTGAGTACGGGGTCGCCGAATTCTCTGATGTTTCTGAGTGCCATAATATATCCTTCTTTCTATATGAGGTTTAGCGGGTCGAGATCGAACTGTACATACATCTGATTCATGATTTTGTTTGTTAGAAATTCCTCACAAACATTTCTCACTGAAGTCAGTTCATCCATATCCGCATTCTTGATATAAATTACGAACCTGTAGTAATCCATGACCTTTCCGATATTGGCAGGAGCAGGTCCCAGAATACGGTTCGCACCTTTAGACTTTATCACATCACTAAGCTCAAGGGCAAGGCTTGAAGTCTTCTTCTCATCGGGACCGAAAAGCTGTATTGCCAGCATATGTACCGCAGGGGGATAGCCGGCAGTTTCCCTGTAAGCCATCTCCTCATCATAAAACTTCTTATAATCCTGAGCTGCAGATGTCAGTATCGCATAATGCTCGGGCTGATAAGTCTGAATTATGGAATATCCTGGCTTTTCTCCTCTTCCCGCTCTTCCGCAGGCCTGGGTCAGAAGCTGGAAAGTCCTCTCGGATGCTCTGTAATCAGGTACTCCAAGTGACAGATCCGCAGCCAGAATACCTACCAAGGTAACATTTGGGAAGTCATGTCCCTTCACTATCATCTGGGTTCCTATAAGAATCTGAGCTTCGCCTTCGGCAAAAGAAGACAGTATCTTATCATATGAACCCTTCGCTGAGGTGGTATCCTTGTCCATACGTAAGGTTTTGACATTCGGATACATCTTGTTTATCCGTTCTTCAACTGCCTCTGTACCTGCCTTGATGGCTGCCAGATATTTGGAGCCGCATGAAGGACATAAGGAAGGCTTTGGAGCCGTATCACCGCAATAGTGACAGATAAGCTTATTTCCCGTATGAACAGACATGGGAACGTCACAATGGGTACATTTCACCACCTTGCCGCATTCCCTGCAGGATAACTGACCCGAAAAGCCCCTTCTGTTCAAAAAGAGCATAATCTGGTCACCGGACGTTATCGCCTCATCCATTAGGGTCTTAAGCCGTCTTGAGAACATGGATCTGTTCCCTGAAGTCAGTTCCGCCCTAAGATCGATTATCTCGGTCTGAGGAAGCGATCCTCCGCTTGCTCTTTCTTTTAATTCAAAAAGGCGGATATCACCTCTTTCAGCCCTGTAATAGGACTCAAGGGAAGGTGTTGCAGATCCCATGACAAGAGCCGCTCCGGAAAGCTCACATATCTTACGGGCAACCTCTCTCGCGTGATACTTGGGAGTATTCTCGGATTTATAGCTGGGCTCATGCTCTTCGTCCATTATGATGAGCCCTATATCATTAAAGGGAGTAAAAAGCGCCGACCTGGGGCCTATTATAATATCTATATCCCCCGCTTTAGCCCTTTCACACTGGTCAAATTTCTCTCCGGATGACATGGAAGAATTCAAAACGCTGACTCTGTCGCCGAATTTTGAATAAAATCTTGCAAGAGTCTGGTATGTGAGGGCAATTTCAGGTATTAAGAATATCACCTGTTTTTTATTTAACACGGTCTTTTCGGCAAGTCTCAGGTAGACTTCCGTCTTACCGCTCCCCGTAATACCGTGGATCAGATATGTTCCCGCCTTACCGGCATCCATATCCTCACCGATGGCATTTACAACCGTCTCCTGTTCGGAATTCAGGCTGATGGATTTGCTGTTTTGGATCTCAGATACCGTGGGCTTTCTGTATTCTGTATCGCTTTCCAGAGTAGCTGCACCGCATTTGATAATGGAATTAACCGTAGAACCGGATACATTTAACTGCCTTGTTACAAAAGAAACCGGTATGCGCTCGTCTTCAATAAGCGCTCTGAGAAGTCTTTCCTTGGCCGTTCTCTTAAGCCTGAATGCTTCATCCGCAAGAGCTTTGAGCTCATCTACAGGCATCTTCCTGACAAGAGTCTTGTGCTCCACGGGCTTTACCTTGGCTTTAACAGGGATTACGGCTTTAAGAGCCTGTGAAAGTGTTCCGCCGTATGTATCTTTAATGTAGGCAGCTATCTCGAAACTTCTCTCCTCGGCGCTGATACTGCCGTCAACCAGTCCCAGGATATCCTTTATCTTGGAATCTTCCAGATCACATCTGTCCTTAAGAGCGGTAACATAACCCTTCTTCTCTTTATTTCCGCCGCCGAAAGGTATCCTTACCCTGCTTCCCACGCAAATAATACCGGATAACCTATCAGGTATCCGGTAAGTAAAAGGCCTGTCCAGTTTATCAATACTAATGTCTATGATGACATCGGCAAACATTGAACCTTGAATCAAATCTTTATCTCCGTGGCTTTAATTATACCACTGTCCTCTACAACGAAAAAGAGCTCCGGGATTACCGCAGCTCTTTTTCGTTTCTTATGAGGGGGGAGAATAACTAACTCTTATTAGTTATCTTGATATAGATATTAAAGGATAAATATGTCAAAAATGTGTCCGAATCCCTAAATAAAAATAAAATCAATTAAGAAACTATTAATAATTTATTAGTTTCCTATATAGATATGCTATATAGACGTATAAATGCCACAATATTTAGTGTTTTAAAGATGACACCGGGGACGCTACATGTAATACTTTAATTTAAAGTCTACGTATTCATTTCCTTTATATTCGTTAATGCCCGGCTCGTAACAGATATCCAGCTTTATACTGCCTTTACCATCATACAGAGCCGCAGCGGTACCCGGGCCGTATTTTGAATCAATATAGGAATCAAACACATTCATATCACCGAAACTTATGAGTTTAAAACTTCTTCCGTTGCAATATGCAGTAAGCCTGCCGTACTGTCCATCCTTACCCATTCTGGAAGCAGATCTTATCTCCACATCCTTCCAGGCAAACATGGCACCGGGATTGGCACTGCCCACCGGTTCCAGTTTCTCCAGATCCCTTATAAGCCCGGTGGAGATGTAATCTAGTGGAACACAGGCATCGAACCTGACCTCTTTTAACAGATCATCATCGGTTAAAGCAGCCTTTTCGTTAAGCTTATCCGACAAGGCACCGAGATTTTCTTCTTCCAATGAAAATCCGGCAGCCATTGCATGGCCTCCGAACTTGGTGAAGAGTTCCTTAACCTCGGACATCTTCTCAAACATGTTATATGCGGGAATGGATCTTCCGGAACCTTTAAGCCCCTCCTCTCCCTTAGTTACGACAAGTACCGGGCGGTTGAATCTTTCTTTTATCTTACCCGCAACCAGACCTGCGATACTCTCATGAGAATCGGGAAGATAGATCACCAGAATCTTCTTCTCCGTCATATTTTCATTTTCCATGATCTCAAGAGCCTTTTTAACGCCCTCTGTGGTCATGTTCTTGCGAAGATCATTTAACTGCCTGATCTCCTGCGCCGTCTTAAGGCATGCATCATAATCATCTGACAAAAGAAGACCTACGGATTCAGCCGCGCTCTCAAGCCTGCCTGTTGAATTGATACAAGGACCTATTACAAAAGAAAGAGAATATGCTGACAGCTTCGAATCATTTAAGCTGTTTGCGGTCATAAGTGCTTTAAGGCCTTTATTTTCAGTATGTGCCATTTTTCTGAGGCCTTCTTTGACCACAATGCGGTTTTCATCGCACAGATCCATGACATCACAGGCAGTTCCCAAAGCGGCAAACTGAACCGCTTCATCAATAACCTTCTCCAGCTTCTCGGAAGGTCTTACGCACTGAAGAGCCATCAGAACCTTATAAGCTACCATGGCTCCGCATATGCCCCTATAAGGGTATACGCTTCCTTCTCTGTGAGGATCCACAACAGCCATACACTGAGGAAGGATTTCTTTTTTCAGACCGTCTTCTTCGGTAAAAGGCACCTGATGATGGTCGGTTACAATAACTTTCATGCCAAGTTCATAGGCAAGAGCTACCTGAGAAGCCGCAGCAATTCCGTTATCACAGGTGATTATGAGACCTGTTCCGTCATCTGCGGCATCCCTTACGATATCATCATTGATTCCGTATCCGTCCTTGAGTCTGTGGGGAATGGCATAACTTACATCAGCCCCGCAGGCCGAAAGTCCCTTTACCAGGATATAAGTTGAAGTTACGCCGTCCACATCATAGTCACCCACAACCCGAATCTTGACTCCCGCGTCTATGGCTTCAAGAAGACCGTCAGCCGCTTTATCCATGTCAGGAAGCAAAAAAGGATCGTGGAGAAGGCTCAGATCACCTTCCAGATAATCCCTTGCCTCTTCTATTGTCTCGGCGCCCCTGTTTCTGATAACCCTGGCGCACAACGGATCAATGCCCAGTTCTTTACCCCACTCGGCAAAATTTCCGCTTTTTCTTATCTCAATCCATTTTTCCATCGTAAAGTTATTCCATCTTAAGAATCGATTTCTATATTAAATATAACCGTTTCACCGCAATCAGTACACTGATAAGGACCGTTTTTAAGATTCCCGCCCCTTCTGAATGCATATATAAAGGGATATATGGCCTGCATGGCAACCATGCATACTCTGTCACTGTTTTCCTTATCAAGCTCGGCTCCGTTAAATCGTATAACATCCCCGGGGTTATATTTTGGACAATGACTCTCAATTACGGTTACTTTGACTTTATTATCTGTATAACTCATTTAAAAACCTCCAAGATGATAGCGTCCCCACTGTCATCTAAAAAAATACAGGGGTGTAAGTACACCCCTGTTAACATATATAGTTTTCAGTTTACGCCTTTTTCTTAGCAGGGAACTTCTCTGAAAGGATGATCCAGAAAGCACCTGCAAGGCAAACCGATGAATAGCATCCGCATCCGATACCGACCATAAGAGGAAGTGCGAAATCCTTGATGCTGGATACGCCCAGGAAGTACAGAAGCGCAACCATTACGAAGGTGGTCAGTGAGGTGAAGATACTTCTTGAAAGAGTCTGGGTAACGCTCTTGTTAACGATAGCCTTCACGTCACTCTTTCCTGCATTTGCCATGTTCTCACGCACACGGTCGAAAATAACGATGGTAGCGTTGATGGAGTAACCTACGATGGTTAGCATACAAGCTACGAAAGTGTTACTTACGGATACTCTTGCTGCTGCATAGAATGCAAGTACTACGAGTACGTCGTGTACAAGAGCAAGTACTGATGAGACACCGAAGCGGATATCCTTGAATCTTACTCTGATGTAAACGAGCATGCAGAGGATAGCTACGATAACCGCGATAATGGTGTCTCTCTTCATCTCATTTGAGATGGTTGAAGAAATAGTCTCAGTCTGGATGCTGGTCTTCTCAACACCGAAATCATTGACGAACATATCCTCAAGAGCGGTTCTTACGGAAGACTCAAGTGAAGAAGTCTTGAAGATTACTTCGTTGGTATTCTGAACGGTCTGAACCTGAACATTACTTCCGGTGATAGTTTCAATCTTGGGAACTACGTTATCGGTAAGATCCTGAAGAGTATGGCTCTCATTGAAGTCAACGGTTGTAGCGGTTCCGCCTACGAAATCAAGTGAGTAATTGAGGGCTCCCTTGCCTGAAGCTTTGTTCACTCCCATGAAAACAAAGCCTGCTACGATAAGAGCTACAGATAAAACAATGAATACAGCCTTCTTGGAAAGGAAATCAACAGGCTTCTTTTCCTTGCCCTTTCCATAGAGAGCTACGTTCTTAAGGCCGAGTGCATAGAATGCCTGCATGAGCCACTTGGTAACAAAGAGTGCGGTAAACATTGAAACAACGATGCCGAGTGCAAGAGTCTGAGCAAATCCCTTAACATTGGCAGGTCCGAGGAAAAGAAGAACTACGGCTGCGATAAGGGTAGTAACGTTTCCGTCGATAATTGCTGAAAGAGCCTTTGCATAACCGGTGTTGATAGCGCTCTCAACGCTCTCACCCTTACCAAGCTCTTCCCTGATACGTGCGAATACGACAACGTTAGCGTCAACCGCCATACCGATGGAGAGGATGATACCTGCGATACCGGGAAGGGTAAGGGTAAGTACATCGTTAAATCCGATAAGGAGAAGTACGATCAACACCACATAGAAGCAAAGAGCGATAGCTGATGCAATACCGGGAACGAAATATACAACGATCATGAATGCGGCAACGATGGCAAGACCGATCGCACCGGCTTTAAGTGAGGTCTGGATTGCGTCTACACCGAGCTGAGCACCGACAACCTTAGAATGAAGTTCTTCAAGTTCAAGGTTAAGTCCACCGATACGGATGGTAGAAGCAAGGATCTCTGCCTCTTCATAAGTAAATGATCCGGAAATGGAAGCCTGGCCGTTAAGAATAGGCTCATTAACTCTGGGAGAACTTATGATCTCTCCGTCATAGTAAATACCGATGGTCTCATAACCGTTATTTACCGCTCTGGTAGTAGCCTCGGCAAACTTGGTAGATCCTTCGGGAGTAAGGTTAAGAGAAACAACATACTGGTTGTTCTTCATGTTGTCCTGCTGCGTGCCTGCTCTGGCATCAGCAACATCGGCACCGGTGATAACGATGGAACCGTCAGCCTCAAGTTCCTCGATAGTCTTGGTAAGAACGACCTTCTGCTCGGTGGTTCCGTCATCATTCATTACAGAGGATGACTGATAGTTCTGATTTCCCTGAGAATCAGTCTGTGCGATAAAATAGAGAGCTCCGGGACGGCCAAGCTGAGCAAGAATGGTTTCCGCATCGGAAACACCGGGAATCTCAATGGCAATTCTGTTTGAGCCTTCCTGATATACCTGAGCCTCTGTTGAATAGCTCTCAACTCTCTGCTGGAGCTTATAGATGGTATCTGCCATATCGGTATCGGAAGGTGCCTCCTCTCCGACTACCTGATAAGTGATGCTGACTCCGCCCGCAAGATCGAGTCCGAGCTTAATGTCTGATGCATTTCCTGCACCATTGCCGTCGTAGCCCCAGATATCCATATAGCCTATTCCAAGAGTCAGGAGCAGAACTATAAGAATGACAAGAGCTGCCTTACTTTTCTTCATGATCTGTTTTTTCCTTTCAAATATAAGTACTAAATACCAAACATTAGAATATTACTACCTATTTAATGAAAAATCAATGACAGAGGGTGAATGACAAAGGGACGCTTCCGTTTTATCACCTGAATTCGGTGACAAAACGAAAGCGTCCCTACTGTCATTATATATTATTCGGCTTTTTCAGAAGATTCTTCGCTCTCCTCTGTCTGCGCCTCATCTTCTACAGGCTCGGGAAGTGTGATTTCAACTTCTTCGATACGCTTCTGGTCCATTCCGAGGACTTTAAGAACCGTACCATCCTCCAGAACAACCTCTTCTCCGTCCTGAGGAAGATGATCAAGGTGCTCTATTACGATACCTCCGACGGAATCATATTCCTCACTGGAAAGATTGGTTCCGACGGCCTCATTGAAATCATCAAGGCTTAAAGCGCCCTCAACAATGTATTTTCTGTCCTCAACCTTCTGAATGAGCTCTTTTTCATCCTCATCGTACTCATCCCTGATCTCTCCGACGATCTCCTCAAGAAGATCCTCCAGGGTGATCATACCTTCGATAGTACCGTACTCATTAAGGACAAAGACGATATTTGAAGTTTCTTTACGCATCTGAGCAAGAAGATCCTGAGTTTTCTTGAATTCATGAGTATAAAGAGCTTCTCTCATGATATCCCTTACCTTGAAGTTCTCATGATCTTCAAGAGCGATAAAGTCCTTCATATTGATGACGCCTATGATGTTTTCTTTTTCATCCTCGTAAACGGGAAGCCTGGTGTACATGCACTCCTTGAATACATCCAGAACCTCATCATAGGTGAAGTTGACGTCTACGCTGACCATACGCACCTTGGGAATCATGATATCCTTGGCAACATGGTCGGTAAAATCAAACAGATTATAGATAATATCACGCTCTTCGGGCTCGATCTCGCCATCCTCGTGGCTTACGTCGACATATGTTTTAATGGCATCCTCGGTAATGGCATCGGGCTTGCCGTCCGCATCTATCCGCATTACGAAAAGGATAGCCTTGGCAACACCGTTAACAATGAAGATTATGGGGGTAAAAACCACCATAAGTCCCTGAATGATCCCTGCATAGGCAAGTGCCATCTTGTCGGCAGATACGGTTGCCCAGGTCTTGGGAACAACTTCACCGATTATGAGGATGACAAAGGTAAGGATACCTGTCATGACACCTACGGGTATGCCGAAATACTCCGTCGCAAGCATGGTTGAAATAGCCGATGCCGACAGATTAACGATATTATTGCCGATCAGCACTGTGCTGAGAAGTTTGGAACCTTTTTCGAGTATGCGAAGAACCCGTGCGGCCTTTTTATCGCCGTCATCCGCAAGACTTCTGATGCGTGCTTTATTGCACGAAACAAAAGCCGTCTCCGCCGAAGAGAAAAAACCTGATAAGAATATTAGAATTATTAGTGTAATAATTTGTATGGGGCCGGAACTGTCCATATAAGTTTGTAAAATATCCTCCTATTACCGATCACAGATTTACAGGATTTCCCCGTATATAGTAAATAATAGTACAGAAACCCGGATACTTTGTCAAATGACAGCGGTGAAACAGGGGAACGGTTCTGTCGTTCCCCTGTTTCACCGCAATGTCATATATTTTATATTCTCTGTCTTCCGCAATCTGGGCAGAATCTTGAAGTTATTCCGGTCTTGCCGCAACCTTGGCAATTCCAGGAATCCGCACCTGCCGCTCCGCCAATTACCTGTCCGAAGCCTTCACCCACCTGAGCAGCTGAACCCATCATTGGATTAAGAGCATCCTTGGTCATATTGATAACTCCGCCCATGGCTCCTAAGGTAACTCCGAGACCTGCGATATCGCCGATACCGGTTCCGCCTCCTGCAGCTCCGCCACCGGTAATTCCGTTTTTCATAGCCTCTAAGCCGACTTCCCTTGCAGTTTCCTGCTGATATGTGTAGCCCTTCATCTTCATCTCTTCAGCCTCTGCAGCAGCCTGCATCTTATATGCATCTGCCTCAGCCTGAGCCTTGATCTTAAGAGCCTCAGCTTCTCCCTGAGCGCTGACCATCTTCATCTGGGCTTCGGTCTGAGCTTCAACCAGCTTTCTGCCCATGGCAGCTTCAGCTTCTGCCTTCTTTACTTCTTCTTCACGAACTTTAAGAGTCTTATCAGCATACTGCTGTCTGAGCTTGATAAAATTGGGATCGTCATCGGGAGTAGAAATGCTCGTAACATAGAATTCGGGCATTGTAAGTCCGTATTCTTCGAGAGACACATTAATCTCATTACGGAACACTTCCGAAATCTGATCCAGGTATGAATCTATCTCAAGGATATTGATATTCTGATCCTTGATCACACGTGCAAGGTTTGATTTAACCTTATTGGAAACAAGAGCCTTGAACTTACCGTTACCATAGGAAATACCGTCTCCTGCAACTTCCCCGGCAACAAGCCCGTCGGTTGTTCCCACAAGTTTGGTGATAAGGGTATAGGAATCAACTACGCGTAGGTTGAAATCTCCGCTTGCTCCTATCTCGATATTCATTCCCGATGCGGGATCAAAGAGACGAACCTTGGTGTCGGTTCCCCACTTAAGTCCCATCTGGGTAGCTTTATTGATGAAATATACTTCCGCATGGAAGATGTTCTCTCCGCCGGTACCCTTGGCAATAAGATCTTTCAGGAAAGGAAAGTTAAGAGTTTCAAGAGTATGCCTGCCCGCAGGGAAAAGATTCAGAGCCTTTCCGTCCTTCAAAAAGAGAGCTTCCTGGGTCTCATGAACGATAAGCTGGGAACCGAAATTAAAGTCCTCTTTCTGATGCTTGTGGGCGATAACGTCTCCGCTTCCTTCGTACTTAATTACACTGATCAATTCCATATCATTGCTTCCTTTCCGCTAAAACAGCAATAACTGCAACTATTAGTAAAGGTACTCCTATGGAAATCCTCGATGCTGTTGTTATATTCATTCCAAATCCGTAAGACAATAAGAGTAATAACAGCAAAGGCACCGCAACTATAAAAGAAAGAATCTCGATTATGATCGACAGCACACCTTCTAGGTATACGGCATACGCTGCGCCGGCAGCAGAGGCCAGAAAAATTGCTACGCAGGGCCAGAAATCGATGCCGATCTTTAAATGCAAAACTATAGTCAGTACCGCAGGAAGAACGAGACCTATTATCACCGCGTAAGGTATTCTCTTTTTACGCTGAATCTTGATTCCGTCATCGCATTTAAAAAGATATTCTTCAGAATCTTTGAACCCGCCGGCCTTCTTAAACTCATCATGAGCTTTTATATAGTTTTCTTTTTCAAAATAGGACTTTGCGGCAGCATAATGCCCGATAATCCCGGCCTGCTCCTTACCCTTTTTGCATACTGCGGAAAGCTCTGCTCCGTACGCATCGTTAAACCTTGTGCAGTCGGATTCCGCTGATTTAAAAAGAACAAGAGCCTGACCTGCAGAAGCCGAAGAATCCGTATCTTCAAGCAGCTCATGAGCTCTTTTTATCTTCTCCACAACTCTGGAATAATCCGCAAAATCGGTGATCATATCGGATAAATCCCATTTGTTTCCGCAATTTTCACACACACAAACCCCGCGGAGCCAGTCATTGACCAGCTTGCCGCCACATACTTTGCAACGTGCGGATATAGGTTTTATCTCTACAGTATCAGACATTCGCTACTCCAAAGAAATACCTTTGCCACCGGGAACTTTGAGTACATCTCCCATTTCAGGACCTTCATTTGATACTCTTCTGATCCATACATCACAGGCATACGGATTATAAACATGACTTCCTTCGGCAGACCATATCAGTCCCCTTGCCGCGTTCATATAATCAACTATCTCGATACCCGTAGCATACCATATATCATCATGACCCGACATCACCTTGCAAAACTCTTCGATCACATTCCAGCAGTCATCCCTGTCGAATTCATAGCTGTGACCCCAGACATAGAAAAGCTTAAGGTACTGGGCTTTGTTAAAATCTATAAACCACTTTGCTTTTTCCATAAGATCGGGAGCGCTGTGGTGACATGTGGGATGCCACTCCATAAAATCTTCCGGCATCTCAAAATCATTTGTGGGGGAAACAGCTCTTGCATATACAATGCCGAGACTTTTCAGGATCTGTTTAACATTCTCGTTATATGCACCGTTTGGATATGAATGACCTCTTAATATCCTTCCGGTAAGTTTTTCAAGATTTTTTCTGTCTTCCAGTATCTCGTTTACGATTGAGGTATCGGAAAGCCTTGTAAGAGTCGGATGAGTAAGACTGTGAGTGGCTATCTCATGACCCTCATACAACTTAACAGCCTCTTCGCGCATCTTCACAAGCTCGGGATCCATCCATCCGGAATTCAGATGAAAAGTACCTTTAATACCAAATTTATTAAATAGTTCCACAAGTCTCTTATCATGCTCTCGGCCGTCGTCATAGCTCAAGGTAAGAGCCTTGGATCTTCCTTCCGGAAAAGTAATGTATGAAAACATATCCGTAACCTCAATTCAGACACATATATACACACTTAATCATTAAATGTGTATGTTCGTTTTCCGCTTTTCTTGGACCGATACATTGCAGCGTCGGTTTTTTCGAAAAGATCTTCTTTGTCCCTGGCATCCTTACCGTTTACTATTCCGACGCTTATGGATATCGGAGGCAATCCGTCCTCTGTTTTTTCAAGCTCGTTATTGATCTGTTCGATCTTTGTGGCAATGAGGTTTTTCTTTATCGCCGCAGAGTGAACCATGAAAACAACAAACTCGTCTCCGCCGATCCTGCAGATATGGTCATCATCACGGAATATTCCGTTCAGCACATGCACAAGTTTTTTGAGAACCTCATCGCCGGCCTCGTGACCATAGGTGTCATTAATGGTCTTGAAATTATCAACATCGAGCAAGAGCATATATGTTGTGTCCAGATCTATGCTTTCAAGGAGCAGATCATATCCGGCACGGTTATATGCACCGGTAAGTTCATCGTGGGATGCTTTATAATTCAGATGCTCTAAGCTTGATCTGTACTTATGGTACATTTTGTTATATGCCTGAGCCAGATACTTGAATTCATTGGCTCCGACCTCTGGGATAGGGCTGTCCGCTTTGATATTATCTACAGCCTTCAGTACGGGATTGATCCCGAGTATGGAAGTAAGTCTCACCATTATCAGAATCGATACAGCCTGTATAATTATGACAATACGCACAAAATCAAGTTCCCGATGAAGCATATCAAGTTCTTCGTCCATGACACTCTTCATCAGTTTATCTATCTCATTTAAGCTGCCATGCATACTCTCCCTGATACTGTCTTTCCGGTCATAATAATCATCATTCAGTACAAGTTCGGTAGCTCTCCTGATCTTTTCATCGGGAGAAAGCGCCATATCCTCTTCGGATAAGACCACTTCTTTCAGCACATCCGGATAATCAGTATAACCTTTTGCTTCGATCACCAGCTTCATGGCATAGTATTCCAGATCCATTAGACTTACGGATTCATCCATTGCCTCTTTCAATTCTTCAAGAGCGGAGCCCGTGCTCTCATTTCTTTCCATTATGGATATGGCTTCTTCGCGCCTATTGGACTCGAAAGCCTCGGTAAAATACTCATCAAGAAACTTTAAGTCACCGCTTATGGTAAATCTCTGTACACATTCGGTAAGATAATCCGAAGCATCCGTCAGCTGATGTGCAGCCTCTATGAGGTCCGAATGCTGCCTCTCCGCATCTGAGAGACGATAGAATGTATACGTAAGTCTGTAAGAGGCAATAACAACGGTTCCAGACCATATGACCATAGTGATCACGAGCCATATATGGATAGCACGGAGAGATAAACCGTTTTTGCTTTTTTTGAAAATTTTGTGAATCATGAATTACTTACCGCTATAAATTTCTCAAGAGTTTCCATTGCTTTGCCGGAATCTATAAGTTCACCCGCAAGCTTTATTCCGTCTTCCATCGTCCCGGCTTTTCCGTCTATATAAAGTGCCGCACCCGCATTGAGAAGTACAGCATTTCTCTTATGTCCCTTAGAGCCTGACAGAATATCTCTAGCTATCTGTGCATTCTCCGCAGGTGTTCCGCCCTTAAGATCATCTTTGGAGCATGTTTCAAATCCGAAATCCTCGGGTGTTACAATGCGAGTCTTATACCATCCGTCTTTGATCTCGCAGATCTTCGTAGGTGCGGAAAGCGATATCTCATCAAGCTTATCCGTTCCGTATACGACCATTCCGCGCTTTACGCCCAGGTTAACAAGAACCTGTGCCAGGGGTTCGACAAGATATTCGTCATACACTCCCAAAAGCTGCTCTGTAGGTGATGCGGGATTGGTCAGTGGTCCGAGAATATTGAAAACAGTCCTAAAGCCAAGTTCTCTTCTGATGGAACCTACATATTTCATGGAAGCGTGGTATTTTTGCGCAAAGAAAAAGCACATTCCTACCTCGTTAAGAAGCTTTACACACATCTCCGGAGACTGATCGATATTGACTCCGAGAGCTTCAAGGCAGTCTGCGGTACCGCATAAAGATGAAGCCGCTCTGTTTCCGTGTTTTGCAACCTTTACTCCGCCTGAAGCCGCAACGATAGCGGATATTGTGGAAATATTAAAACTTCCCGCATTGTCTCCGCCGGTACCGACGATCTCAAAAACATCCATCCCGGCATCAACTTTGGTCGCATGATCTCTCATTGCGGCCGCACAGCCCGCTATCTCATCCGTAGTCTCTGCTTTCGCACTCTTTGTAGAGAGTGCGGCCAGAAACGCGGCATTCTGAGTGGGTGTGGTCTCACCGCTCATGATCTCGTTCATAACGTCATACGCTTCAGAATAAGTCAGATCTTCCTTGCTAACGATCTTAACGATTGCTTCCTTTATCATACTTTGCTCCTTTATGTAAAAAAAACACATTTAGTATACCATTTCTTCAGAATTCAGTCATCGCCTCATGTGCAATACACGTACTTTTTAAAATACTGCTTGACACATTATACTATGCGTCATATAGTATTATGCGTAAGGAGGTAATACATATGGATGCTCAACTTAGACGTGGCATACTGGATGCCTGCGTTCTGGCCGTTCTTGAGCGGGGAGAATCATACGGGTACAAGCTGGTTTCGGATATTTCAACCTTTATAGAAATAACGGAATCAACACTCTACCCAATCTTAAAACGTCTCGAAGCACAGAACATGCTGACGGTAAGAAAAGCCGAATATAACGGAAGATTACGAAAGTATTATTCCATCACCGACTCAGGCAGAGCACGCATTGACGAACTGCTGGGTGAATGGGAAGAGATCATAAAAGTCTACAGATATATAGCCGAGGAAAGGGGAGAAAAAAATGCTTAAACAGGAATTTCTGTCACAGCTTCGCACCGGTCTCGAAGCGGCAAGCATTGAAGATATAGATGAATGCATAGATTTCTACGATGAAATGATAAGCGACCGGATCGAATCGGGAATGAATGAAGAAAGCGCTGTCGCTCAAATGGAATCCGTAGAATCCATAATCAATAATTACAAACTGGAAAAACCGGTCACCAGGCTCATCATGGATAAAGTCCAAAAAAGTCATGAAGAAGCAAAGGGTAAGGGAAAAGGCACCTTGTGGATCGTACTTGCGATCATAGGATTCCCCATCTGGCTTCCGATTCTTATCGTGATCTTTGCTCTTCTGCTTACTCTTTACATAGTTTTATGGAGCATAGTAATAGCGATATTCAGCGTGCTTGTGGCAATCGGATTTGCTGCTGTCGCATGCCTTTTTGCCTTTATAATGATGTTTACCGGCTTCGTTCCCATACCTCTGGGTATCTTTGCACTGGGTGCGGCACTGTTTTTGGGTGGTCTGGCCGTTCTTCTGTGGCATCCCATATGGTCACTGTGCAAGGCGATAGCCCTGATGATACCTTCAATATTCAGAAAGATCAAAAAAGGAATTGCTTAAGAAAGGAAACATGATGAAGAAAAAATTACTGATTGCGGGAGGATGTTCTCTCGCCGGTTTACTCTTAATGATAGTTGCATTTATCGCAGCAAGGGGAAATCTGGCTGAATTATCAACACGTAATGTTCAGGCAGTACAAAAAGAATATGAATGCAGCACGGATATAATAAAAATTGACGCAGATATCACATCGGATAATCTTGAGATCAGGACCGGTGATGTGGAATACATCTCCGTTTCCTACTATGACAGACCCGGATATAATGAATATGAGATAACGGAATCCGGAGATTCTCTTGGTATCAGATATGTTGACCTGCATCCGATCGAAGTGATGACCATAGACCTGGATCTTGAAGACAAGCCCGTCATCATAACGGTTCCCGAATCATTTTCCGGAAAAGTAAACATATCTTCAAGCAGCGGAAGCATCATAGCAGAATCAATAAATGTAAGCTCTCTTGATCTTAAAAACACCTCCGGCGGTATAAGAATTAACGATGTTGATATCGCTACCGATGCAAAACTGTCCAATACATCAGGGAAAATAAATGTAGAAAACCTGGTATGCAAAAACCTGACAGCTTCAAATACTTCGGGCGGAATAAGCATTGAAAACTCAAATATCTATGAACTGCTTGATACCAAATGCAGTAGCGGTGATATAAGCATCAAATCTGTCACCGTAAAAGAAGGAGCAAGACTCTCAACCACATCCGGAACAAGATATATGGAGGATGTAAGTGCTCAGTATCTGGAGTGTGACGGAAGCTCGGGGGCACTAAAGGCTGTTAATGTTACTGTCTTATATTCTTTCTCATCCTCCACCAGTTCCGGATCGGTTACTCTGGACAGAGTTGAAACCGGAAACAGCATCAAGATAACAGCATTAAGCGGGGATGTCAGAGGAACCATCGTCGGAAATGAAGATGATTTCAATATCAGCATAGACACATCATCCGGATCAAGTAATCTGAGCGATTCAAGTGACGGTAATAAGAATCTGACAATCTCAACCACAAGCGGATCGGTAAATATAGATTTTACTGAATAAATTAAGAATAAAAGGGAAGGTTCTTACTGTAAGAACCTTCCCTTTTTGTTTGTTTTGACTGTATCCGATCACGAATACTGTGCCGTGTATAGTTCGTGGTAGAATCCGCCGGCTTCAAGGAGCTGAGAATGGGTTCCCTGCTCAATCACGTGTCCGTCCTTCATAACAAGGATCATGTCAGCTTCTTTAATGGTTGAAAGCCTGTGAGCTACTATAAAGCTGGTTCGGCCTTCCATAAGCTTGGCGAAGGCACTCTGAATCTTAAGCTCTGTTCTGGTATCTATTGAGCTGGTAGCTTCGTCAAGAATAAGCATGGGAGGAAGTGCAAGCATGACTCTTGAAATGCAAAGGAGCTGTTTCTGTCCCTGAGAAAGCCCTTCTCCCTCTTCTCCTATTACGGTGTTATACCCATTTGCAAGTCTCTTGATAAATCCGTGAGCATGTGAAGCCTTTGCCGCGGCGATAACTTCCTCATCCGTGGCATCGGGTTTACCCATGCGGATATTATCTGCAATGGTGCCTGATTTTAGCCAGGTCTCCTGAAGAACCATTCCGTAGCAGTTTCTCAGATCCTTTCGTGAGATTTCTTTGATATCTCTGCCGTCTATGGTAATCTTACCGCCGTCAGGCTCATAGAATCTCATCAAGAGATTAATGATGGTGGTCTTACCGCAACCTGTAGGACCTACAATGGCAATCCTCTGTCCGCTCTTTACATCAACATTAAGTCCTTCGATGAGGGGCTTGTCTTTGGAATATGAGAAATCAACATTATCGATCTTAACATCGCCGATGATCTCATCCTTGGCAACGGGGTCCGCCGCTTCCGCAATAACGCTTTCCTCATCGATAAGTTCAAATATTCTTCCTGCACATACAAGTGCATTCTGAAATTCCGTAACTACTCCCGAGATTTCATTGAAAGGCTTGGTATACTGGCTTGCATATCCCAGGAATGCAGTAAGTCCTCCGATGGTAATACCGCCGCCCAGAGCATAAATGGCACCGCCTATACCTACAAGTGCATAGACACATGAATTAACAAATCTGGTTGAAGGATTGGTAAGACTGGAGATAAAGATTGCTTTGAGTGAAGCATTGCAAAGAGCATCATCCGCTTCATTAAAATTCTTTCTTGCATCATCCTCATATGAAAAGAGTCTGACAGTCTTCTGGGACGAGATCATTTCCTCTGTCAGTTCCGTAAGATTTCCTCTTGCTTTGGACTGTGCCAGGAAAAGAGAATGAGATCTTGTAGCGATGAATCTCGCAACAAGAAGTGACATGGGAGTTATAAGTACAACAAGAAGCGTGATGAAGGGATTGAGTCTCAGCATGAATATAAGTGTTCCGAGAATCGTCATCACACCCGTAAAGAGCTGGGTAAATCCCATGAGAAGTCCGTCCGCAAAAGTATCCGCATCAGCGATCATTCTGCTGAGGATATCTCCGGTTCTGTGAGAGTCCAGATAAGATACCGATAACTGCTGAATCTTATTCATGGCATCATTTCTGATATCACGCACAACATTATAAGTGATGTGGTTTCCCACTTTACTCATCAGATACTGGAAAAATGCACTGATCAATGCGGCAATTCCTACTTTTGATGCCGCCTTTATTACCGCGCCCATATCAATATTTCCCACTCCGGGCGTGAGCAGGTCAACGGCTCTTCCGGTAAGTACGGGAATATAAAGAGAAAACGCAACCGAAAGAAGCGCAAAAATAAGCACAAAAACCTCTGCGACCATATACTTTCTTGTATAGGTCAGCAGTCTCTTCATTTTGTTTTTTCCGGTTTTATTTTCCATAAGATTAGAGTGATGAAATCTCTTCCTGTGATACAACTCTTATTCCTGCTCTGGTAAGGGCCGCCTGTGCCGTCTTGTGATCATCAACTTTGAACACCATGTATGCTTTGTTGGTAGGTCCTTCCGCAGAAAGAGCATACATATATGCGAGATTGATATCCTCATCAGCAAATACTTTAAGTATCTGACTTAATCCTCCGGGAATATCGGGAATCTCCGCAACTACAACGCTTGTAAGTTTGTTTAAAAAGTCATTGTCTTTAAGTACGGTTGTAGCTTCATACACATCGTCAACGATGATCCTTACGATGCCGAATCCTTCGGTCTCTGCAAGGGAAATACCTCTCATATTGATTCCGCGCTCTGCAAGAACTTCGGATACCTCACACATTTTTCCGGGTTTGTTTTCAAGGAAAATTGAAATCTGTTTAACGCTCATAAAGGTACCTCCTATCAGATCTTTCTGTTATCGATGACGCGAACGGCTTTTCCTTCGCTTCTGGTAATGCTCTTGGGGGCAACAAGTGTAACTTTCGCCTTGATACCGAGCATGTTGACAAGTCCCTGCATAAGCTCGTTCTGTGCCTTGGAGATCTCAGCCACATTGTCGGTAAACATCTCGGGGGTCATCTCAACATGAATATCAAATGTATCTGTGTTATTAACACGGTCGATGATGATCTGGTAATTAGCCTGATAGCCGTGCTCGAGAAGAACGGTTTCAATCTGTGAAGGGAATACGTTAACTCCACGGATGATAAGCATGTCATCGCTTCTTCCCATGGGCTTGGCCATTCTTATAAATGTTCTTCCGCAGCTGCATTTTTCCTCGGAAAGAACGCAGATATCTCTGGTGCGGTATCTCATCATGGGAAAGCCCTTCTTATCGATTGCGGTAAAAACAAGCTCGCCCTGAGTTCCGTGAGGAAGTACTTCAAGTGTCTTAGGATCTATTATCTCTGCGATGAAGTGATCTTCGTTGATATGCATTCCGTGCTGCTCGCTGCACTCATACGCAACTCCGGGGCCTGAAAGTTCGGTAAGTCCGTAGATATCGAATGCCTTGATACCGAGGGTCTCCTCGATATTTTTTCTCATTTCTTCGCTCCATGCCTCAGCTCCGAAAATTCCGGCTTTGAGAGGAATCTCTTTGGCGGTAAGTCCCATTTCCTTCATGGACTCGCCGAGATATGCGGCATAGGAAGGAGTACAGCAGATGATGGACGCCTTCAGGTCCTGAATGAACATGATCTGTCTTTCGGTATTTCCGGAAGACATGGGAACGGTCATACATCCTACCTTACGGCTTCCTCCGTCAAGACCGAGTCCTCCGGTAAACAGACCGTATCCGTAAGAAACCTGGACAACATCCTCTTTGGAGGCACCGGCTGCAACAAGCGCTCTTGCACAGCACTCTTCCCAAAGATCCATATCACCCTGAGTGTAATACGCAATTACTCTCTTACCCGTGGTTCCCGAGGTGGAATGAATCCTGACAACCTCTTCTCTGGGAACTGCAAGCAGGCCGTCGGGATAAGTCTCTCTTAAGTCCGCTTTGGACATAAAGGGAAGCTTGTGAAGATCATCGATGGTTTTAATATCATCGGGAGTTACCCCTGCTTTTTCCATCTTCTTACGATAGTAAGAAACATTGTTCCATACATGCTTTACCTGCTCTGTCAGTTTCTCGTTCTGGATCCTGGTGATCTCTTCTCTCGAAGCACACTCGATCTCTTTCTGAAAATACTTCTCCACTTTCTTACCCCTTATACATTAAATTCGGACTTAGGTTTCAAGATATATCAAGCATTCTTACCGAGTTCGAATGCTTTCTTATTCATCTCAAGGAACTTTGCGGGAACAATTGCTTCCATCGCCTTCATCCATGCCTCTTCCGGCATGTCAAAATAGTGAGAAAGTCTTCCCATAAGCACAATGTTAACTGCTTTAGAAGAGCCTGCTTCCTCTGCAAGCTTAAGGCAATCAAGTGCATCAACCCTGGCGCCGGTAGCCTTCATCTTCTCTACAAGTTCAGCGGGATATTCCATGTTGCCTGTGATAACGGGCATGGGATCAATCTGCTGGATATTGGTAACAACGGTTCCGTCCTTCTTGAGAAAAGGAAGCCATCTTGCAGCTTCAAGAAGCTCAAATGAAACGATTACATCAGCCTCACCCTTGTCGATAACGGGAGAATAAACATGCTCGCCGTATCTAACATAAGTAACAACGCTTCCGCCTCTCTGGCTCATTCCGTGTACTTCTGAAACCTTAACATCATATCCTTCATCAAGGAGAAGTCTGCCGAGAAGCTTACTTGCAAGAAGTGAGCCCTGGCCGCCTACACCTACGATCATTACATTCTTAGTACTCATATCAACCCTCCTTCTGGCAGGATTCAAATGCTCCTACCGGGCAAAGCTGCTCACAGATTCCGCAACCTACGCAAAGAGTGTTGTCGATATGAGCCTTGCCGTCTTTCATGGAAATTGCGGGACATCCGATCTTCATGCAGGACTTACATCCGACACACTTGTCTCTGTTTACACGAAGAGGAGGATTGTGTTTTACGTTCTTAAGAAGAGCACAGGGTCTTCTGGAAATAATGACTGAAGGAGCCTTAACCGCAAGTTCTTCTTTGATTGCTTCATCACAGGCCTTAAGATCATAAGGATCAACTACGCGTACCCTCTCGAATCCCATTGAACGGCAAAGTGCTTCGAGGTCGATCTTTCCTGCTGGATCTCCCTTGATATTAAGTCCGGTGGTAGGGTTCTGCTGATGTCCGGTCATACCTGTAATAGAGTTATCAAGGATAATAACGGTTGAATCGGACTGGTTATATGCGATGTTTGCAAGTCCGGTCATTCCGGAATGCATGAAGGTTGAATCGCCGATAACAGCAACAGTCTTGCCTTCATTTTCTCCGCCGCTTGCCTTGTTGAATCCGTGGATCGCACTTACGGAAGCACCCATGCAAAGAGTCATATCCATAGCGGAAAGAGGTGCTACTGCGCCAAGAGTGTAGCATCCGATATCTCCAAGTACGGTGCACTTATTCTTGCTGAGAGTATAGAACAGTCCTCTGTGAGGGCATCCTGCGCACATTACGGGAGGTCTGTTAGGGATTGCATCTTCTACAGCTGATACATCCTCACCCTTATACTCTTCTCCGATAACGATGGGAGAAAGGTACTTTTTGAGAAGGTTCTGTGAGAACTCTCCGCAGATAGGAAGAACGTCCTTACCATACACGCTTATTCCAAGTGCTCTGCAGTGATTCTCGATAATGGGATCAAGTTCCTCTGCTACGATAACCGTATCAACCTTGGATGCAAAATCCTTGATCAGATCGATGGGAAGAGGATTTACCATTCCGAGCTTAAGTACGGATACGGTATTTCCGAATGCTTCTCTTACATACTGATATGTAGTGGAGCAGGTAATGATACCGATATGCTTACCGGATACAGAAGCATCTCTCATCTCTACTCTGTTAAAAGAAGCAGTCTCAGACAGCTTGCGAAGTTTCTCTGTTCTTTCCTCTACGAAAGGATGACGCTTGATGGCATTACCGGGCATCATAACATTCTTGGGAATATTCTTCTCGTAAGGCTTTCTTGCAATCTGTACCCTTTCGGAAGTCTCAACAACCGACTGAGAATGTGCTACTCTGGTGCACATCTTTACGATTACGGGAGTGTCATACTCTTCGGAAAGATCGTAAGCCAGTTTTACAAAAGAAAGAGTCTCTGCAGAATCCGAAGGCTCAAGCATGGGAGCCTTGGATGCGATGGCATGATGTCTGGAATCCTGCTCATTCTGTGAAGAGTGCATACCCGCATCATCAGCTACACAGATAACCACACCGCCGTTAACTCCGGTGTATGACATGGTATAAAGAGGGTCTGCGGCAACGTTGAGTCCAACGTGCTTCATTCCGCAATAGCTTCTCGCACCGGCAAGAGATGCACCGAAAGCAGCTTCCATAGCAACCTTCTCATTGGGCGCCCACTCACAGTAAATCTCGTCATACTTGACTGCCTCCTCAGTAACCTCGGTACTGGGAGTTCCGGGATAACTGGAAACAAAACTGCAGCCCGCCTCGTAAAGTCCGCGCGCAAATGCTTTATTTCCAAGCATTAACTCCTTCATATTTTTCCTCCTACACATAAATACGTTTTATTACTTTCTCTCAAATTGAGAGTAATAGATTTCTTCGTACACTTCACACGATTTAAGAAGTTCCTCGTGGGTTCCGATACCCACCGCTTTACCGTCATCAAGAACGATGATCATATCGGCATTCATAACTGAAGACGCTCTCTGAGATACTATAAACACAGTCATATCCTCCAGCTTTGCAATCTCTTCTCTTATATGCTTCTCAGTCAGGAAATCCAGAGCCGATGTAGAATCATCCAGTATCAGGATCTCCGGCTTTCTTACAAGTGCCCTGGCAATCGTAAGTCTCTGTCTCTGACCGCCGGAGAAGTTCTTACCGTTTTGGAGAACCTCCGCATCAAGTCCGCCCTTTTCGCTGACAAAGTCATAAGCCTGAGCCTTCTTGAGACATTCGATCATTTCATCGTCGGTTGCTTCTTCATTACCGATCTGCATATTGGAACGAAGGGTTCCTTTGAAAAGAACCGCTTTCTGAGGAACAACTCCCAGATGATCACGAAGCTTTATTCTGTCGCAGGTTTTTACATCTTCTCCTCTTACGACAACCGTTCCTTCACTTGCTTCATACATACCCGGTATCAGATTAACCAGTGATGATTTTCCCGAACCCGTACCGCCGATAACACCCACGGTCATTCCTTTGTTTACCGTAAAAGAAATATCGGAAAGTGCATCATCGGACCCTTCCGTGTATTTAAGAGATACATGATCGAAAGCGATGAAGGGTGAAACAGGGGGACGGTTCTCCTGTTTCAATGGTTCGCTGAAACGGGAGAACCGTCCCCCTGTTTCAGTTTCAATATCCAGCACATCACTTACTCTTCCCGCAGACGCGATGGATTTGGTGATGGTAACGATCAGGTTGGTAAGCTTAAGAAGTTCAACCAGAATCTGGCTCATGTAGTTTAATATGGCAACTGCCTGACCCTGAGTTATGGCACCGATATTGACCCTGAGCGCTCCTTTGTGAATAAGGAACATTACTGCCACATTAACGATGATAAATGTAATGGGATTTGTAAGTGCGGTAAAATCGGACGCCTTTATCTGTTTTGTTTTCAGCGCATTGTTTTTCTCGTAAAAAGAATTCTTCTCGTCGTCCTGAAGATTAAATGCACGGATAACTCTGACACCGGTGAGATTTTCTCTGGATGAGAGCATTACTTTATCCAGTAGCTTTTGAACACCCGCAAACATGGGAATGCTGAAGCGTGTGATACCGATGACGATTACAGCAAGTATGGGAACGGCAATACAGAAAATTGTTGCCGAGGGAACGTCGATTGTAAATGCCATGATCATGGCACCGAAAACTATGATGGGACTTCTTAAAAGAAGTCTCAGAGACATGTTGATACCCGTCTGAACCTGATTGACATCCGAGGTCATACGGGTGATCAGAGTCGAAGTACCTGCCTTGTCCACCTCACAGGCTTCAAGTCCCATGATGTGATCAAAGAGTTTTTTACGGAGAGTACCGGAAACTCCCACAGCCGCTTTCGCGGCAAAAAACTGAGCGGTTATCGCAACGGTAAGACCCGCAGCGGCAAGCAGTACAAGTACCAGACCTTTTTTAACTATATAAGAAGTATCCGATGCGGGGATTCCCACATCGATGATGTCAGCCATTACAAGAGGAACAAAAAGCTCAAATACCGCTTCGACCAACTTAAAAAAAGGGGCCAGGAACGCCTCTTTTTTATAGTTTTTTAAAAGTGAAAGAACTTTTTTCATTAAGTGAAATTCCTCTGAGTATCAAGACATCTTCTCACAAACACACATTGCATAACCGGAGGGAGCATTGTTTTCACTCCACATATAGAACCTGGAAAGACCTTTGCTTACATCGGAAAAATCCCTCTGCAGCGCGGCGGCTATTCCGCAGCCTTCGCATTTTCCCCAGGCTTCTTTTCTCGACCAGATCGTAAAGAAAAGATTGGGATCTTTATGTATCAATGTAGTTTCTTTATCGGTGAAATATCTGGTGGAGATTTTCTCCGTATTCATATCCTTGCGGATCTGAATATCGATTCCAATCTCATAATATGAAAGAGCAAGTGCGACATATTTTCCGGAATGGGAAATGCTTATAAAAGGAATGCCTCTCTCTCCCGCAGGAATCTGGATATCCGGTTCGAGATAAGGCTTACCGCTGTTTTCGATGGAGTAAGCAAGCTTTAAGACTTCACCGTTTCTTGCAAGGATCCTGACAGCTTCCTCTGCGGTAAGTTCAATGGGAATTCCCTGAGCAGCCCTTGAAACATCCTCTACATACCCTCTTGCAGCAAGCTGCAGAAGCATACCGACTCCGAGAGCCAGCCCTCGTGCGGGAATACTTTTGCACTGATCTGCTTTCGAGCCTCTGTAATCATCAATGAGACTGCGGGCCCGGGCTGAAAGCTCAGCGCCCGTTGCCTCATCCTGTAATGTACTTACATCAAGAAGATATATTCTCATTTATTCTTCTACGGGAATACATGCGAGATGAAGCTCATCAAGCTGATGCTGTGATACAGCTGAAGGAGCATCCATCATAACATCCTGCGCATTCTTGTTCATGGGGAATGTGATAACTTCTCTGATGGACTCTTCGCCGGTGAGAAGCATTATCATTCTGTCTACTCCGGGTGCAGCTCCTGCGTGAGGGGGTGCTCCGTAAGTAAATGCATTGTACATAGCGGGGAACTTAGCCTTAACTTCTGCTTCTCCGAGACGTACAAGTTCGAATGCCTTGACCATGATCTCGGGATCGTGATTTCTTACAGCACCTGAAGCTGACTCATATCCGTTGATAACAAGGTCATACTGGTTGGCCATTATATCAAGAGGATCCATCTCTCCTCTTTCTGCTTTTTCAAGAGTCTCAAGTCCGCCTACGGGCATTGAGAAAGGATTGTGGCAGAACTCAAGCTCGCCTGATTCCTCGCCAATCTCGTACATAGGGAAATCAACGATCCAGCAAAAGCTGTACTGCTCTTTATCCATGTGCTCGGGGCAAAGAGCGCCAAGCTTGGTACGAAGAACTCCTGCAGTCTTGAGAGCTGCTGCCTTGGGACCTGCAGCAAGGCCAACAAAGCATCCGTTCTCAAGGTTCATCTTGCTGATAACTTCTTCCTTGATGGGCTGTAAGAACTTGGCAATACCGCCTACGATCTCACCGTTTTCATCAACTCTGAACCAGCAGGTCTTTCTTGCGGTCTGAACCTCAACATCAGCAACAAGCTGATCGATCTGTTTTCTGGTTGCATTAAATCCTGTTACTACAACAGCTTCGATGCACTGACCCTTGAAAGGCTCGAAATCGATTCCTCCGAGAACATCGGTAACATCGGTAAGTTCAAGGTCAATACGAAGGTCGGGCTTGTCCGAGCCGTACTTCTCCATTGCCTCTCTGAAAGGAATTCTCTTGAAAGGTGCGGGAGTGATGCGGTCATAGATTCCGTACTTTTCAAATACGGGAACAAGTACCTTCTCAAGTACTCCGAGAACGTCATCCTGAGTTGCGAATGCCATCTCCATATCCATCTGATAGAACTCGCCGGGAGTACGATCTCCTCTCGCATCCTCATCTCTGAAGCAGGGTGCGATCTGGAAATATCGGTCGAATCCCGATGTCATCAGAAGCTGCTTGAACTGCTGAGGAGCCTGGGGAAGTGCATAGAACTTGCCGGGATGCTTTCTTGCAGGTACCAGGTAGTCTCTTGCGCCTTCGGGTGATGATGCGGTAAGTATGGGAGTGGTGATCTCCAGGAATCCTTCCTCTGTCATTGCTTTTCTGAGCTCGGCAACAACATTGCATCTGAGTACTATGTTCTTCTTAACCTCGGGATTTCTGAGATCAAGGTATCTGTATTTAAGTCTGGTAGCTTCGTCAGCTTCTTTGGATCTGTTAATTTCGAAAGGAAGCTCTGCATTTCTGTTTTTGCCGAGAACCTTAACCGAATCGGGAACAACTTCGATGTCTCCGGTAGGGATCTTGTCGTTCTTGTTGCTTCTGATCCTTACTTTACCGGTAACCTGAACGGTTGATTCCTTGGTTATATTCTTGAATGCGGAAACCATATCCTCGGTCTCTGCAACGAGCTGGGTAATTCCGTAGAAATCTCTGAGTATGATAAAAGAAAGATTTCCTCCGACTTCTCTTACGTTCTCAACCCATCCGCAAAGAGTAACTTCCTTGCCCTCGTCGGAGCTTCTTAATTCTCCGCAGTTGTTAGTTCTTGACTGTATCATTTCAGTGCCTCCCTGTAGAAGTCCTCAAATTCCGTATAGCCCGCTTTTGTGAGCTGTTCTTTCTGGAACTTCTTATTCTTATTCATTCTGACGGTAAGAATCTTCTTACCGGCTTTTCTCTCATCCGCTGCCTTCGCAAGTATCTCACTGAGGCGGTCACCTGAGATTCCTTTTTCGATCAGATAAGCTTTGCCTTCTCCGCTTCCGGGAACCTTGAATCCCTTCTCGGTTAGCAGAAGAACGATTCTCTCAAATCCGATGGAGAATCCGCATGCGGGAACGCTCTGTCCGGTAAATTTACCGACCATCTCATCGTATCTTCCGCCGCCTCCGCAGCTTCCTCCGAATTCGGGGATCGCAATTTCAAAAATAGTACCTGTGTAATATGACATTCCCCTCACGAGAGTAGGATCGAATACCATCTTGAAATCTGCCTGCTTGGAGCTTTCAACCGCAGTGATTATCTCTTCGAGATTGGTAACGGGATCCTTGGCAAGTTCTTCGCCTACGGTATCCATGATGCTTCCGAGTGATGCCTCACCGTTAACCGCCTTGTTCAGAAGATTTGCATACTTCTCAACAGTTTCCGCAGCATATCCATTCTCAAGAAGCTCTGCCTTTACTCCGTCGATTCCGATCTTATCCATCTTATCGATGGTGATAAATACCGAATCATAATCGCTCTCTGCAAAACCTGCCCACTGAGCCATAGCCTTAAGGAGTCTTCTGTCATTTATCCTGATTTCAAATCCCTTGAAATCGAGTTTTCCGAGAGTGGTGGTCGTAGCGAGAATAAGCTCAATCTCAGCCAGATTATCGGCTTCACCCAGGATATCGATGTCACACTGCATGAACTGTCTGTAACGGCCTCTCTGGGGACGATCGGCTCTCCATACATTTCCCATCTGAAGTGCCTTGAAAGGAGCGGGAAGAACCGATGAATTATTGGAATAATATCTTACGAGAGGAACAGTCAGATCATAACGAAGTCCGGAATCAACCAGATCATCCTGAGTCTGTGCTGTCTCAAGGTTAAGCTTCTCACCTCTTTTAAGAATCCTGAAGATAAGCTTTTCGTTATCTCCTCCGGACTTTGAAGTCAGATTCTCGATGGTCTCGACGCAGGGAGTTTCAATTCTGGTAAATCCGAATCCCGCATAGGTTTCGCTTATTACCTTCTGTACGTACTCCCTGATGGCCATCTCCTCGGGAAGTATATCTTTCATACCCGTTACGGGCTTTTTGTTAAGTGCCATAGCAGTCCTCTTCTTCTAAACAAACGAAATAATACCGGAAGATCCTTTTCTTCCGGATAATCCTTAAAATATTAGCATAAAATCAGCATTCATGCAATGAAAACGGGGTTTTAAACGTCGCAGATAAAGGAATACAGAATCACTGCCGGAACGGCAAATCCGATGGCAGCCAGAATGTCCGCAAGCCAGTTTACCCCGCTTACGGTTCTTAAGACCACTCCAAGCACCAATATGGCTGTGCATACTATGCGGAGGGCAAGAACAAGCTTTTTCTTTTCTTCCAGAAAATAGCCTATGAGATAGATGGAGCTGCACATGGAAACGATGATCAGAAATGTATTACCGCAGGGAAAAGAAACCACCAATGCGCTCGCAGGATGAACAGAAACAGGGGCATAACTTACAGACAGCCCCAGAACCACTCTCCAGACTATAAGTGCGAGAACATAAAGAAGAAATGTGGCAAAGATACTCTTGTCCACATCGTTGATATCACGATACTTGATAATATCCTTAACACCGAGAGCCATCCAGAACAGACAGGCAAGAATCGAGATTGCGCCCAGAATTTCCGTGAAAATATAAAGAGACCTGAAATATCCTCCCGCACGGTCATAACCGAATAGACCTCTGAAAGCATTGTTCAGAGCATGCAGATTGATACTCCCCAGATCTCCTATGGGGACCCCCGCTTCATACTTAAGGGCGATAACAAGTATCACCGCATAAAGGAAGCACCATATGCAAATTATCCATTTAGCTGATTTTGACATAATTCGGCTTTCATTTTACCCCTCCTCACATTTTTATGTCAAAACGAAAAAATAACTGAAACGCCCACTGTTTCTATTGATATGGCACCTGCAAAAACATACAATAGTCAGTGAGGCAAACATCACCCAAAAGCCACAGGAGATGCAAATGGAAAAACTGATTTACGGAAATACTGATCTTTATTATGCAGCACTGGAAGAAGGGGATGTATGTCCTAACTGCGGAAAAGAGCTTACTCCCATACCCTTTTTCGGAGGAGATTATTCCTGTGTTCATAAAAAACTCGAGCGCAGTGTAATGGATGATAAGAAAATAGAGACCAAAGAATATGGAGACTGGGTCAAATGCTGGGGAGGATATTGCTCCCATTGTGCTGAAAGATATCAAAACGACTCCGGCAGAAAACTGGATGAAGTGATAAGAAGCGTAAAGATGCTTTCACTGTTTATCGGCATGGCAGTTTTGGGTTTTGTCGGAGTTGCTCTCTCAGATGCACTTCCATTTCAGCTTCTGTTTTTTGTAGGATTGTGCGGACTCATGCCCTATACGATCATCACAATAGGAAATGTTGTGGGTTACAAATCCCGAAAAGCGTATGTTGAGCCTACCGCAGAGCAGCTTGAAGCTAACCTCATTGAGGCGTGCAACAGCAGATATAACCGCGGAGCGTTAATGGGGCTTATCGGAAAGGATATGTTTTTTGCACCGAAAGAGGTGCTGAAAGAAGAATGAAACAAGGGGACGGTTCTGCTGTTTCAATGAACTCCTGAAACAGCAGAACCGTCCCCTTGTTTCATGTTTTAGTTACCGTTTAATCTTCCCATAAACGCCTTGAGTCTCTCATCATCCGATGCAAAGAGTTCATCGGGGGAGCCCTGGGCACGGATAACGCCGTTTTCCATGAAGATAATGCGATCCGAGACTTCTTTAGCAAAGCTCATCTCGTGAGTGACTATGATCATGGTCATATGTAATGCGGCAAGATCCCTGATAACCTTTAGAACTTCTCCGGTAAGTTCGGGATCAAGTGCCGATGTGGGTTCGTCGAAAAATAAAACTTTAGGTTCCAGAGCCAGAGCCCTTGCTATCGATACTCTCTGCTGCTGACCTCCGGAAAGCTGGCAGGGATAATTTTTGGCCTTATCGGAAAGACCAAGTTTTTCCAGACATTCCAAAGCTTTCTTCTCTGCTTCTTCCTTACTCTTTCCTGCAATCATCTGAGGTTCGACTACATTTTTCAAAACCGTGTAATGAGGAAAAAGATTGAAATTCTGGAACACGAGACCGAAGGTTTTTCTGATCTCTTTTAATTCCTGATGAGAAGCATAAACGACTTTACCCTCTTCTTCCTTGGCAGCCGTTTTGCCCGCATAAGACAGTGCCCCGCCATCCATGGTCTCAAGCATGCAGGCACATCTTAAAAAGGTGGATTTACCCGAACCGGAAGGACCGATAACGGATACAACTTCACCCTGATTAACGGACAACGAGATACCTTTCAGTATCTCCTCTCCGTCATATTTCTTTCTGCAATTTTCAACTCTCAGAAGCTCCATGCTTTATTCCTTGAATGAAACAGTAGAACCGTCCCCCTGTTTCCTCTAAATCTTGTAATAATCGTATTTCTTTTCAACTTTCTTACATACGATTGCAACGATGAAGTTGAAAATATAATAGAAAACTCCCGCAACCATGAGGGGCATCAAACTTGCTTCCTTGGCAGCGATCTGCTTTGCCATGGTAAACATCTCCGCAGTCGCTATCGCAAAAGAAAGAGATGTGTCCTTGACCAGTGTAATGATCTCGTTGGTCATTGCGGGAAGTACTCTTTTGAACATCTGAGGCATTACGATCCTTATAAAAGTCTGTGAAGGTGAATAGCCCAGTATCTGAGCGGCCTCATACTGACCCTTAGGGATAGACTGGATTCCGGATCTGTAGATCTCAGCAAAATATGCAGCATAATTAAGTGAGAATGCGATTATTACGGCAACAAAACGATACTCCGCAGTTACATTTAATCCGAATCCGTAATAGGGAAGGAAATAGATAACGATGATCTGAAGCATAAGAGGCGTTCCCCTCATCACGGAAATATATATTCCGGAAATAACGGAAAGCGTCTTATTCTTACTCATCCTGGCAAGGGTTATAGGCAAACCGAGCGGTATGGAAAAGAGCAGTGTCAAAAGGAAGATTGACACCGTAACTCCCATACCGCTCATAAGTTTTAAAAATATAACATCTAATGACATGTATTATTTTCCGAGGCAAACAGATTCAGGGATACCGAAATCAGCGTACTTGTCGGCAATCTGAGCAAGTGTTCCGTCAGCAGCCATCTCCTCGAGAGTCTTCTGAACCTTGTCTCTGAGCTCAGTATTTCCAAGCTTGAATCCTACACCGTACTGCTCTGTTGCAAGCTGCTCGTCTAAGATTACGAAGCCGCCGTCAGTCTGTCCGAGAAGGTAATTTGCTACACCGATATCAATGCAGATTGCATCAAGAACGCCCTGCTTAAGATCAAGATAAGCGGTGTTGTAATCGCCGTACTGGGTAAGGCTTGCGAAGGTAGAAGCAAGGGTCGAAGAATCAGACTCAAGAGCCGCAAGTGCGGATGAATCCTTCTGAACACCAACGTTCTTATCCGCAAGATCCGCAAGTGCAGAAATTCCGCTTCCCTCTGCCACGATAACTACCTGGCTGTTATCTACATAAGGTTCGGTGAAGGTGTACTGGTCTTCACGTCCGTTAATGGTAAATCCGTTCCAGATGCAGTCGATGGTTCCGGAATTAAGCTCAGCGTCCTTGGCATCCCAGTCGATGGGCTGCTTAACCAGCTCCCAACCGTTACGCTTGCAGACTTCCTCAGCAAGCTCAAGGTCGAATCCGGTGTACTCTCCGTTGTCGTCCATATAGCCGTAAGGAGGAAATTCCGCATCGAATCCTACGGTAAAAGTTGACTCATGAATGGGGCCGCAAGCAGTGATAAAACCCGCGGTAAGAACTCCGCACATGAGAGTTGCCAAAATCTTACTCTTTTTCATAATAAAAACTCCTCAAAATCAAATTACTTTAATAAATTAAAGTGATAAAATCTTTAAAATATTAGCACAGATATATTCTTCTTGCAATTAGAGACACTGAATTTGAGCTTATTGTTAACTAAAAAGGCAAAAAGCGGTATAATAACAGAAGTGCTTTTTCAAATCAGGAGGATTTGCCATGGCTAAAAATATGGATGAATTCACTTTGCAGGATGCTGCATCTTTCATAGAAAACGGGATCGACGTGATCGCGGTCGTTGATTCTGATGCAGACACATACAAAACCCTGGTAAAAAAGGGCATGTTTACCGACTTTATTGATGACGCCGGCAGCTATAAAGAGCTGACCCAAAAACTCTGGTTCCATCTGAAAAACGAACAGGATAAAGAAGTTACCGAAGATTACCAGGTATTCATCCCCAGAATAGGCAAATTCAAAGGAAAGTACAGCAGAAGGCTTAAGCTGTTCAAAGACGGCACTCCTCATTCCGTCCAGATGACAATTACGCCTTATGTGGATGATTACTATTTACTTATCCTATACGAACTGGACTCCAGCGATTATATGCAGGAGTTTTTGACCAACGAGAAGGTCACCACCATCCAGAACACATATCTCTTCTCCATGTACATTGATCTGTTCAAGGATTCCACTTCCAGTATCAGCATCTCCGAAGTATCCGATGATACCATGGATGTTGAGATCAAATATTCCCAGTGGAGAATGATGATCGTCAATATGATCTGGCCCGACGATAAGGATACCTTCCTGGAAAGAACGGATCCCGAATATCTGAAAACACATCTCGAGCCCGGCAGTACGTCTTCTTTTGACTGCCTCATGAAGAACCTCGAAGGCATTTACATCTGGGTTAAGCTCATCTTCTCCCGCGCGGAGACCAATAACAAAGAAGATTACCGTTACGTATTCATGGTTCAGGACATCCATGAAAATTCCGTACAGCTCATGTCCACACTTAAGAAGTACGAAGAGCTGGCTTCCAAGGATACCTTAACTGATATCTTTAACCACGGAAGAATCGAAACCGAGATTCATAACGCCATTGAAATAGTCGGAAGAACCGACAGAAAAGTTTCGATGATGATGTTCGACATCGATTTCTTCAAGAGCGTTAACGATCAGTACGGACATGCCGTAGGTGATATGACACTTAAGCATTTCGCATACATGATCAAAGAATACTTCGCCAAAAAGAATGCAGTTATCGGAAGATGGGGCGGTGAGGAATTTACCGCGGTCTGCTATGATACGGGTGTGGAAGAGGCACGTCAGTTTGCCGAAGAGATACGTTCCAAAGTATCCGAAGAAGAATTTAATGTAGCCGGAAATGTTACCGTAAGTATCGGTGTTACACAGATCATCAACGGTGATGAATTCGAAGTGGCTTTCGACAGAATGGACAAAGCTCTTTATCAGGCCAAAGAATCAGGCAGAAACTGCATCAGGATCTTATAATTTTTTGCATTATAAAACGAGGGTAAATGTCCCCTCGTTTTTTATTTGAATAATTCATTTTTCCTGTCTATAAGTTCGGGAAGACGGTTAATGTAATCTCCCACTTCTTTAAAGTTCTCACATCTGGAAATGTCCATATGAAGTGCATCACCGGATCTGATGAGTTCTCCGAGATTCATATCCCCTGCAGCCTTATCCGAATCCGTATCTGAAGCAGGAACAACTTTCTTGCTTATGGTACCAGCACCGAATCCCAGGATGCTCTGGACCTCTTCCATCATCACTACGTTATAGAGACACTCTTTGCCGGGAAGCGCATATCCGATGTTTTCAAAACCTCCGGACATATCCTTCTGCCTGTAGAGATAATAGGGTTCAAGGCCGATGGATGCAGCGCATTTTCTCGCAAGTGCCTGTATCTCATCCGTATTGGTAAATGCGGAGTGACCGTTTTTCTCAATCCACTCACCGAGGAAGGACGCTCTCTTAAGCGCAAGTGAATGTACTGTGAGCGAATCCGGCTTCAGCTCTTCTATCATTTCACAGGTGTGCTTAACTTCATCAATGCCTTCACCCGGAAGCCCCAGGATGATGTCCATATTGATATTGTCGAAGCCCAGTTCCCTGGCCAGCTTAAAGCTTTCTATGGTCTCGGCTGCAGTGGCTTTCCTTCCGATCAGATCAAGAGTCTTCTGGTTAAAAGTCTGAGGATTAACGGATATTCTGGATATGCCGTGCTTTTTCAACACCTTTAATTTATCTTCGGTTATTGAATCCGCTCTTCCGGCTTCAACGGTAAATTCTATTGAAGGCCCTGTAAAAAAGACATCTTCCGCAGTTGAGATTATTCTGTCCAGCTGCGATGCATTAAGCGCGGTGGGAGTTCCGCCTCCCATATAAACACTGTCAGGCGCGTTTCCGTGGAATATCCCGGAGCATGCCTTCATCTCTTCGATCAGAAATTTCACATACTCATCACCGCCGTCTTTAAATGCAGCCAAAGGATATGCGGTAAAGGAACAGTACAGACATCTGCTGGGGCAAAAAGGAATACCGATGTAAACGGAATAACCGCCTGCATATCCTCTTCTGTCTCCTGCGCATACGCTCTCCCTGTGCTCGCATCCGCTTAAAACATTCAGCTCAGACCTTGCAATTTCCCAGGACATATCCGCTTTTTCATCGGTTACCAGATACTCGGATCTGTAGTACTCATCGGATTCGGATTTGCCTCTTCCCGCAAGTGCGGCGATAAACGCAGGCTTCGTAGGCCTTACACCATTCATCATACCCCAGGGAAGGTCATGTCCCGTGTCGTCTTTGAATACTGAATAGAGCTTTCTGCAGAGTTCCTTTTTATACGCCGTAAAATCTTCCGGTGAAGAAGTTACGGGAACAAACTCAAAAGACGATTCCTTAAAAGAAACCAGAGCCCTGCCGTCATCCAAAACCTTAACGGAGAAAAAGTATCCGGCCTTTTCGGCTTCCACTTTGACATCTCCCCTGCTCTCGGGGACAACGGGTTTAATATCCAGTTTTGCATAAAAGGACCGGAGAAGTGCCAGAACATCCATCAAAAACTTCTCCGGTTCAATATATACGTAAGTGTTATTCATCAAAATTCATCCGTAAAGAACGGGTTGTACTTTTTTTCGTGTCCTATTGTTGTTGAAGCTCCATGGCCGGGAAATACCTGTGTATCATCGGGAAGGGTAAAGAGCTTTTCTTCAATGCTCTTTGAAAGTGTCTGAGCACTTCCTCCCTTAAAATCGGTTCTTCCAACGGATTCCTGGAAAAGAGTATCTCCTGAAATAAGGAATCCCGCTTCCTCGATATAAAATGATGCACTGCCGGGTGTATGTCCGGGTGTAAAAATAACCTTTATCTTAATACCTGCGATTTCAAGTTCCTGTCCGTCTTCAAGCCATTCATTGGGGCGGACCGTCATGGGATTATCCATCATTGCAGTCATATTGTAAGACGAATCGGAAAGCATTTCTTTTTCCGCAGAAGGGGCATAGATCTTAACGGATTCTTCGCCCCTGCTTTCCGCAAGACCGGAAGCGGAAGTACGAAGATCCTGTGCACCCATTATATGATCGAAATGTCCGTGAGTAAGGATAAGCGCACGCACATGAAGACCGGCACCCTCGATACGTCTTACGATCTCTTTGCCGGTATCCGGAGCATCAAATACGATGCAATCCTTCTCGCCTTCTCTGTACACAAAATAGCAATTGGTCTGAACCGCACCTATTACCATTCCGCCTATCTTGATCTTACCCATTATGCTCCTGCTCTTTCGATGTCTACAACGCCTTGAATTGAACGGATCTTATCACAGATGTTTTCGAGTTCATCACGTCCGTGAATCTCGAATGTCAGCTGGATCGTTGCAACCTGCTGTTTATTAACGCGGGAATTAACGCCGAGAAGTGAAATGTTCTTCTCTGTAAATATCCTGGAGATATCGGCAAGTATTCCGCTTCTGTCATTTGCAAAGATCCTGATATCAACCTCATAGCTTCCGGTTCCGGAGCTGAGAGACTCGGGTGCCCATGACGCTTCAATGAGTCTGGTTCTCTCATCCGCGGGAAGAGCAAGGATGTTGATACAGTCTGTTCTGTGTATGGATATTCCTCTTCCTCTTGTAACGAAACCGACGATCTCATCACCGGGAACAGGGGAACAGCACTTAGAAAATCTTACGGACAGATCGGAGATACCTCTTACTGTGATACCGCCGTTATTTCCGTTCGAATGTCTTGCAGACGCATTCTGATTGGCTTCCGTGATCTGCGCGATAACTTCTTCATTGGAAAGGATCGTAGGATGATCTTTCTCATAAAGTGCTTCCAGTCTTCCGAGGACCTGACCTTCTTTGAGGGCCCCTCTTCCCACTGCCGCAAGGATCGAATTCCAATCCTGATAACAATACTTGGATGCGATGTCTTCCTGATAATCGGGAGTCATTATCGCATATATATCTATGCCTCTTGACTTGGCATAGGTTAAGAGCATGTCCTTACCCTTGGTAATGTTATCTTCCTTGGTGACGGACTTAAACCACTGATTGATCTTGTTCTTGGCCTGAGTACTCTTAACGATACTGAGCCAGTCAGCACTGGGTCCTTTGATATTGGCACTGGTTATGATCTCAATACGATCGCCGTTTTTGATACGATAGTCGATGGGAACCAGCTTTCCGTTAACCCTTGCACCCACCATGCGGTTTCCGACTGCGGAATGAATCGCATATGCAAAGTCTATGGGGCATGATCCCGAAGGGAGATTCTTAACTTCTCCGCTGGGAGTAAAGCAATATACAGAATCCGAGAACAGATCCAGGTCATTCTTGAGCAGATTCATGAATTCCTTGTTATCGGTCATATCCTGCTGCCACTCAAGGATCTGTCTGAGCCATGTCAGCTTTTCTTCTTCACCGGTTTCGGGAGTCTTTCCGTTTGAAGCCTCCTTATACTTCCAGTGAGCGGCAATACCGTATTCAGCTGCTTTGTGCATTTCGAAGGTTCTGATCTGAATCTCGAAAGGCTGTCCGTCCTTACCGATAAGGGTGGTATGGAGAGACTGGTACATATTCTCCTTGGGCATTGCAATGTAATCTTTGAATCTGCCCGGAATAGGTTTGTAGTTTTCGTGAATTACGCCGAGTGCGGCGTAGCAGTCCATAACGGAATCAACAATGATCCTGACCGCAAAGAGGTCATATATCTGATCGAGAGTCTTGTTCTGGTTCTTCATCTTCTTGTAGATGGAGAAGAAGTGCTTGACTCTTCCGTTTACTTTCGCTTTAATTCCTGCCTCATCGATATATCCCTTAACATCTTTTACTATGGATTCGATGTAGGCCTCACGCTCTGTTTTCTTTTCCGCGATAGCGTTCTTGAGTTCGTTATATGCTTCGGGCTCAAGATATTTGAGGGAAAGATCGTCCAGTTCAACCTTGATCCTGCTGATACCCAGACGCTGTGCAATGGGACAATAGATATCCATTGTCTCACGCGCAATCCTGATCTGGCTTGCGGGAGGCTGGTACTGAAGAGTGCGCATATTGTGGAGACGGTCCGCGAGCTTTATCAGAATAACTCTGATATCACGAGCCATGGCATAGAACATCTTACGAAGATTTTCTGCCTGGATCTCGAGCTTTTCGTCGGACTGATCGGTGTTTCTCGAAAGAGGAATATTTTCCAGCTTTGTTACGCCTGATACGAGCAGGGTTACTTCGTCGCCGAATTCCTGTCTGAGACTGGTTTCCGATACTTCGGTATCCTCAAGTACGTCATGAAGAAGTGCAGCAGCGATGGTCTCTTTATCCATTTCCAGCTCAGCCAGAATAATGGCAACATTGAGAGGATGGATGATATAAGGCTCACCTGATTTTCTGATCTGACCTTTGTGGGCACTGTCCGCAAGAGCAAATGCCTTCTCGATCATAGTGATATCGTCGCTGGGATGATATTTACGGACATGGGAAACAAGCTCCTCGTACAGGAGCTTAGGATCTGTGAAATCCTGGTTTTCGCAGATACCTCCCCTTTCGGTTATGGTTCCGTCTTTAATGTCCGAAATATCCTTCATACGTAACTGAAAATCCTTTTTAATTCTAAAACCGGTCACTTAATGATAAGTGACCGTAATTAAATCAATTTCCGGGATATGTGATACAAGATTCGAGTCTGTATCCCTTAAGTTTGTCCCTGCCCTTGAGACCTGCAAGTTCCATTACGACAGAGATTCCGACAACTTTACCGCCGAGGCCTTCTATCATCTCGATCATAGCCTGAGTGGTTCCGCCGGTAGCGATAAGATCGTCTACTATAAGAACTTTCTGTCCGGGCTTGATGGAGTCTTTGTGCATCTCGATGGTTGCGGTGCCGTATTCAAGATCATAAGTCTTCTCAACAGTTTCTCTGGGAAGCTTTCCCTTTTTTCTGATGAGAACAAAAGGCTTATGAAGATTGTAAGCAATGGGCATTCCGAAAATAAACCCTCTCGATTCCGGTCCTACTACTACATCAAAATCAAGATCCTTAATGGCATCCTGCATGGTATCGATAGCAAGTCTGAGTCCGTCCGCATCCTGAAGTACGGAAGTAATGTCTCTGAACATAATGCCGGGCTCGGGAAAATCGGGAATCGTTGTTACATAATCTTCAAGTTTTTTCATCTTTTGCCTTTCCCCCTATTTGTTTACCTTATCGGTATCATCACCTTGGCTCTCAGCTTCGGTGTATGTAGTCTCGATTGTTTCGGTATCATACTGACTTCTGATTCCCTCAAAAAATACCGAAGCTACAAGATCTGTCATTCCCGCAATGATAAGAGCAACTCCTATAAGCCTTAACAGGAGTATCTCACTTTCAAAGGGATTCGCAACGAGTACGGCACCGAATACTATGAATATAAGTGCCAGTATCAGCATTGCGGTAAACATGGGATGTCCCAGCTTTTTAAGATCTATTGAATCCTGAAGCTTGATGCATCCGCTTACGATGATCAGTACTCCCAATACAATGGGAACGATGGTCATCAGTTCTTTCCACTTAAGGAGTATTACTATACCAACTACTATGGAAACCAATCCGTTTAAGAAATCATTGTTGCCGAGATTATGCTTAACATCTCTTGCAAGATACATGATCACAAAGATGAGTCCGCCTATGATAGCGGATATTCCCAAAGCATAGGCGATGATATTCAGCATTCTCTCGGGATTGACCAGATCGATGATGCCGATGATCATGCATATAAGTCCGTAAAATGCAGCCGTGGGCTTTATCTTAGGTCTTGAAGCTTTGTGAACGGTTTCCGGTTTTTTGTCGGTTTTCTTAGCCATATCAAGCCTTTCCGCAACACTTCTTATACTTCTTGCCGCTTCCGCAAGGGCAGGGATCGTTGGGATAAACCTTAGCACCTTCACGCTTTACGGTGCCGGAGATCTTCTGCTCGTGATAGAGCTCTTTTCTCTTAGCTTCGTCAAAGATAGCATTCCACTCTTCAAGACCATAGAGCCAGTCAGCGCCTGCGCCTACCATGTTCTTGTAAAGAAGCTCCTTATCGAATGCAAGAGATACTTCGGTATCCTCGGTCATCTCCTCAATGGGATTGGGAGTCTTAAGTGAATCATTTATACCATCAAGGAAACCGGTCATGAACATAAGATCGATGCCGTACTTTGCAGCAAGATCCTTAACGGTTCCTTTTACCTCTTCATCGGGATTTTTAAGAAGCTCTGCGTAAATCTCCTTCTCCTTGAGGAAATAATCTCCCCACAGTTTCTGAATCTGTCCTTTATCAGCTTTGTCGTTATAAGCGAGTCTTCGCCAATCTTCAAGCAGTGCCATTTTTCATGCCCCTTTCTATCAAAAAAATCAACGTATATTATATATCAAAACCACGGTTTTAACAAGAAAATCCCGTATCCGCCAAAAGAAAACGGGGACGGCTTTTCTGTTCAAAAAACCGGCCCCGGAATAAAAATATACTTTACATTATCATCAAGCGGGACGAGCGAGATAAAAGCCCTGATAAAGGTCTACCCCGAGTCCTTTCAGATAATCAAATTCAGCCTTTTCCTCGACACCCTCTGCTACCACCAGCATACCCTTTGAATGGAAATGTGAAACAAGGCTTTCGACATTGTCCTGCTTCTCGGAATCATGGTCTATTCCCGAGATCAGTCCGCGATCCAGCTTAACGATGTCGGGCTCCATAAGCTCTACCGTTTCAAGATCATTGATGCCGTTTCCGAAATCATCAACGGAAAGCATGTTGTTCATCAGCCTTACGGACTTACTCTTTTCCTGACAGTCTTCAGCAGAAGAATAAGGATATTCAAGATTCTCGACTATAAGTCTGTCTCGAAGTTCTTCACCGAAGGTTTCATAAAACACCTCGGACTCTTCCACGCTCATACAGTCGGAAGAAAAAGAATTGATCGATATCTTCTGAGTATATCCTCTTTCAAAGAACTCCTGCATTGCCCCGAAGAATGTAGCAACCTCAAGAACATGAAGTTTATTCTTCTTCGTATAATCTTCGATAAGTTCCGTTACAGTCATTCCGTTGGGACGCATAAGCGCTTCCCATGCGTATGTAGTTTTGCCGTCTGCCTGAAAGATAGGCTGGAATACATAATTGATGGATAATTCCTTCAATGCATCCAGGATATCTTTACCCAATGGTAAATGGTCAAAATTTATCATTTATTACCTGCTATCCTTCGTGTCGTCAATAAACTATTCTTCAAAAATAGTCGGAGGAAATTGTTTTCTATACCCACGAAGCGGTATTCTAACATAATATTAAACAAATAATCCATAGGAAAATTATAAACTTTACATAATTTTTATTATTTATAATCGCCGCTATAAAAAATTCTTCTATATAAAAGGATGGCCTTTTCTCAAGGCCATCCCCGGAAGATCATATTGGATTATTCTTCAGATCAGTCATCGTAAGGATGAATGGTCTCGATAGTTCCGTCCTCTGCGATGTTAAGCTTGGTGTACTTAACGCATCTTTCGTGGGTGATTCCCTTTGAAAGCTCGCAGTCATGATAGAAAATATACCACTCGCCGTCTATCTCAAGGATGGAGTGATGAGTAGTCCATCCGAGAACGGGCTCCATGATCCTTCCCTTATAAGTGAAAGGACCGTCGGGCTTATCACTCTCTGCATAGCAGAGGTAATGGGTGGTTCCGGTTGAATATGAGAAATAATACTTTCCGTTGTACTTGTAAACCCAAGGATCTTCGAAGTATCTGCGATCCTCGTCACAAGCTTTAATGGGATCTCCGTTCTCATCAAGGATCTCGATATGCTTGGGAGTTGCTTTGAATCCCTTCATATCGGGAGTGAACTCTGCGAAAAGGGGGCCGAGTGCGGGAACATCTCCTTCCGGTCTGGGCTCGTCGGGATTAAACTCTCCTGACTGCCACATCTCAAGCTGTCCGCCCCAAAGTCCGCCGTTGTAGCAATAGATTCTTCCGTCATCATCTACAAGAACAGCGGGATCGATGCTGTAGCTGCCTTCGATGAAATTCTCGTGAGGGATGAAAGGTCCTACGGGGCTGTCGGATTCGGCAACACCGAGACGGAACTTAAGTTCCTTATCCTTAGCGGGGAAAATAAGATAATACTTTCCGTTAGTATAAATACAATCGGGTGCCCACATCTGCTGCTTAACCCAGGGAATATCCTTGTAGTTGATTGCAACGCCGTTGTCAACGCAGGGAGAATCCAGGTTATCCATAGATAATACATGATAGTCTTCCATCATGTACTGTGCTCCGTCATCATCATCGGGAACATCAAGCTCTATATCATGTGAAGGATAGATATAGATCTTTCCGTCAAAAACGTGAGCCGAAGGATCGGCAGTAAACATATGGGTTACCAGAGGTTTTCTTTCGTTAGGTCTTCTCATAATTAATTTCTCTTTCGGAAAATAATATTAGTTACCCATATATATTCGCACAATAGTAGAAAAATAACTTGTCAAAAAGTGCCATGAAGTGTGTAAATTTTTTCTATTTGTAACCATTTACACAAAAAAGACGGCTTCCCGGCAATCAAGCGGAAACCGTCTTATAAACCCTGCGCTAAAGATTATACAGTTGCAATCTTGATCAGATTGGTATTTCCGGAAGTTCCGTTGATCATTCCGCCGGTTATTACCACACTGTCTCCCTCTTTAAGCGAAAAAAGTTCCGTAGCGGTTTTCTGTGCATAATAGAAAAGAACATCCGTGGAATCGAATTTCTCACAAAGAACGGGAGTTACCCCCCAGGAAAGGGCAAGCCTTCTGTAGCTCTTTTCATTAGTGGTTATTCCCACTATATCAACGGGGCATCTGAAACGGGATACCATTCTGACCGTGATTCCCGAGATCGAGCATACGGCAATCGCCTTGGCTTTAACATCGATAGCCATTCCGCAAACCGCATGTGAGATACAGTCCACATTGTTTCTCATCTCAAAAGAATTATTGTGGAATCTCTTCTCGTAATGGATCTCAGCTTCCGTGGATTCCGCAATAGATGCCATCATCTTAACCGCCTGCTCCGGATACTTGCCCGCAGCGGTCTCACCTGAAAGCATTACTGCTGAAGTTCCGTCATATACCGCGTTAGCAACGTCCGATACCTCAGCACGGGTGGGACGGGGTGATGAGATCATTGACTCAAGCATCTCGGTAGCTGTGATAACTCTCTTACCGAGAAGTCTGCACTTGGTGATGAGGCTCTTCTGTACTGCGGGGAGCTTTTCGGGAGCTATCTCAACACCCATATCTCCTCGTCCGATCATGATTCCGGAACAAAGTTCGCAGATCTCTTCGATATTGTCTATACCGGGCTGATTCTCAATCTTTGCTATGAGCTCGATATCGGGGGATCCGTTTGCTTCAAGGAAATCTCTTACGGCTCTGAGATCGTCTGCTCTTGACACAAACGAGCATGCTATAAAATCAACTTCATTCTCAATTCCGAACTTTATATCTTCCTTATCCTGCTCACTCAAGAACTCGGTGCTCATTATCTTGCCGGGGAAGTTCATGCTCTTCCTGTCGGAAAGATTTCCGTCCGTAAGAGTCTCGCATATAACTTCGTTCCCTGCGATCTCTTTTACCAGGAAATCCATAAGACCGTTACATACCAGAATATGATCGCCGGGAACAACATCACTTGCCAGACCTTTGAAATTGACGGATACTCCATCCTTATCGCCAATGCTGTCCTCTTCCCTGAAAACAAAACGGTCTCCCGCGCTCAGAGTAACCTTACCGTCTTTAAATGTCTTGATCCTGAACTCAGGTCCTTTCGTATCAAGAAGTATTGCAATAGGCATATGAAGTTTTTCACTAACCTTACGGATGTTTTCAATCCGGGTTTTATGCTCCTCATGAGAACCGTGTGAAAAATTCAGTCTTGCAACATTCATTCCGGCAAGACACAATTTCTCGATCATCTCGGGGCTTTCACTGGCAGGGCCTATGGTACATACGATCTTTGTTTTTCTCATAAAACTGTGTTCCTTTTACTAACTAAAAAATTATACTATCCGACCATCACTTTTGTTGCATTCGCACTATATTCGTGAAAATCAGGCTGTCTGATAATGAATTCAACAACATCCGATGATGTCAGGTTCTCATTACTATCCAAATAGTTCTTTAATATTTCAATATGTCTCGGATTTTTCTTGGCATAATTGACTACACCGCAAATGAAGTCATCATACGAATCCGGAATCATGCTTATTTTTTTCATTAATTCGGTCATATTCTGCCTCCTTAATCAGGAATCTTTTCAACAATGTTGTAATCACCAAATCCGTGCACCTCAAAGTAGTAAATATTGTAACTGTTCCGCAGATCCAAGGTGCGAATCATGGCAAATTGTTTGCCTTTGTATTTAGCATGATAAACATTATTAATTTCATGAACTATTTTCGATAGTTCTTTGGGATTAAGCATTATGGAAGGATATAAAAACGGAATACCGTTTAAATCCCTTCGATTCATGTAATCTGATATAAGAAATTCACTTAATTATGACAGCAAGCAAATCTCTTATTCAGATTCTAATGATAATGCGTAATCGTGGTTAAATTATAAATCCCGAGATTTTCAAAATCAAACTTTCAAAGAAAAAACGCCTTCAGTTTTTTGCTGAAGGCGTTAGCCTATCCGAATCACTATAAAGAAGTAAACATTCCTATGAGTGTAGATATTTTTTCATCCGTATCGGCCTGAATCGTTATCGTAGCAGAATAACCATCCTTAACGAGAAAGACCTGTACCATTTTTATTTCGGTACCACTGAAGGATCCGCTTATACTGATGCAGGGTGTTTCCTTCTCCAGGAATGTAATTTCTGAATGTTCACATATAAGATTTTCAAATCCCTTACTTTCATATACCTGTGTAAGTACGGGAACGAGCTCATCGATACGGGCTTCAATTTCTTCAGTGGTGAACGAATCGTCTGCCATTTTACCAAGAGTACAGGTTACGGAATTCTGCATCAATACATCCGTAAGAAGAAAATCAATTACAGTCTGACCTGATTCAAGACTCTCTTTGATAGATTCATCATCCAAAAGCTCGCTACTCAGATTGCCGATTTTTTCAATGTCATCAGCAGACAAAAATGCATAACCCATAGCGGGTGCATATTGAATTCCAAAAAACTCATTTCTATAAACGCTGCCGTCTACATAACCGGCTACACCACGCTGTCTGATAGAACCGTTCTCTGCCTGTTCATCGTCTACGGCAATCGTTTCAACGTCTTCCGAAGCAACCGGTTCTTCTACAACAACAGCTTCCTCATTTTGACCGGACAACTCATCGGGATTTGTAAAAACCTCTTCATCCGAGCAAGCCGAAAAACATAATGTTGCCGCAATCAGCAATGCAGTAAGAAACTTCTTTTTCATAAATAACCTCATTTAGCAAGTTTTGCAGCAAGCTTGTTAAAGTTCTCTTCCTGATAAGGAATCAGCTTGTGTTTCTTGGGACATTCCCAGGGAGTATCAACTTTAAGTTCTCCGGTTCCCTTAAAACAAATTGCAAGCTTTACGGAAGAAAAATGAAGAGGAAGCTTTTTAAGAGCTTTTGTCTCTATCTCATCATTTTCAAAAAATACAAAATTATCTGCATCGGTCTTAAGATCTTTTATTTTGGGAATCAGCTGTCCACTGTTCTTAAGGGGAATAACACCGATTCCGTTTGAAACTACATTAACCAGAAAACCTGCGTAATTACGTGTATCAAATGCGATCTGCTTTTTATAGTCAAGGCTCCTGTGAAACTCTCCTACCTTTTCCTGAACAGCAGCATTGACCGCACCTGCAACAGCTCCCGCAACCAATCCGCCTACTACTCCGCCAGCCTTTGCGCCTGCGACAGTAGAGTTCGTAGTCATAATATCTCCCGCATAAGAACCTGTACCGAAATCTCTGTTAGTAACAATAACGATGCAATTATCATCTTCGTTGCATCCAACCTGTGAAAAAAGATCGGTTACAACCTTAATATCACCGAGTCCTTTGATATCTACATTTTCCATAACCATTCTCCTTTATAGCTCATAAGCACAACAAATATATTTATAATCTTTCACTGGTATATTTGCAAGTTACCGGCTTTCCGAAATAAAAAACTAACCATCTTCAGCGTAAGCCAAAGATGATTAGAAAAATGCGTTATACTCACTGAATCGGAACAAAGAAGCTCAGTAATTGAGATAACTTTTCGTCCGATGATGAAACAACATCCGATTCAACCTCAGATAATCCCTCTGCCTCATTATTTACAGCACTTTCATAATCAGCTGCAACATTACCGCATCCGGTCACATACAAACATACCACAGATACTAATATCAAAAACACTTTTATTCTAAAATCATTTAATCTCATTCCGGATAATCTTCAAGTAAACTCAATCCGGATAAAATTATATCTTATAAGGGATGTCATTCATACAGAAACTCAATAACAAAAGAAAACATTATGATAACCGATTATAGAAAATGTCCTTCTGTGCGGAAGGCGGGGTGAGGCGGAAAAAGAAAAAGGTCCGGTGGACCCGTGTGCGGAAGGTGGGACTTGAACTATATTAGAAACTCGAAAAACACAGTAAAATAGGAGGTTTGCACGCTCGTCAATTTGTTCAGACCACCTTCATATCATTTCCAGACCACTTATACAGACCAAAAGGTCTGTATTTTTTTTCACATTTTTAAGGAGAACTATGGCAATTATAAAGAACAAATTATATGTTCAAATCCGCTTACGCAGATTGCATTGGTAAAAGAGAGCCGCTGTTACACGACTCTCTGAAACTAAGCATTCTCTATTTTAATTATCTGATACTTGTCTGCTGATCCTGATAAAGTTCATTGTTCAGGATTTCTGCATTATCACCAGTAAAGGCTCTCGCTGCCTCATCATCACCTTGCAGTTGCCACATGAACCATGCTGTCATATATCCATCCGCAAAGGTTAGCATATCAGGATGATCCGCTCCTGTTCTCCGCGCCATAACCTTAGTTGCACTATCTGGTACTGCGTTATATATGTCTGTAAGCTGTTGACCCTATACTACAAGATTCTCATCGGCGTTGCCTGTTCCGGACACAAGGAAGATAGGAACAGTGATCAGACTTGGATCGTAATCCCATTGGAGCCCTTTTGCCAGGGTCATATTTGTCGGGCTTGCCGCAAAGATTGCCCTTACCATATCATGATGCTCCATAGTTGTAGCAGCACTCATCACGCCGACACCGCCCTGCGAATGCCCTGAAACGCCAATGTTACCTGTATCAACGTGTCCATAAAAAGGATTATCAGCCCAGCCATCAACGCTTTCAGTTTCGTTCAGTAAAATGATTGTACGCAGGCACAGTTCGGAAGATAAACCGCTCCATGAATTTTCTTCTTCCGTCGCCATTACGATGAATCCCCAAGAAGCAAGATGCTTTAGAATCGCAGGATATTTGGATCCGCATACGCCGGTACCGTTAGAAAAGATCACTACCGGGTATTTGACAGTGCTCTCTGCAATGTCAGACGGATAATAAACCTCATATTTCTTGAAATCCTGCATAACGCTCTGTTCCCAATAAGAGACATCATGAGAACCCATAGCAAGATATTTTTCCTCTATACTCCCCCCCGGCTGCACTTTATTTATGTAGTCGTCAGAGCCTTGACTGTAACATGAAAATCTCTCGCGAAGGATCAGTAACCGAATATATAACAGATGCCCTTCTCCTTTTGTTGAAGAAAGTCCCTTATAACGAAATCTCTGTTACCGCATTATGCGATAAAGCCGGAGTAACACGAATGTCCTTCTATCGTAACTTCAATACAAAAGAAGATGTCCTGGAGGCATGGATTTCCTCTATAACTGAGGATTTCCTCAGAGATTCAAGAATCAGTTAAAAGAATGACTCTCCAAGGCAATATTTCACCAAGCTCTTAACACATATGAAAAAGCATGCCGACATCTGCCTTGCCATTTATAATGCCGGTCTTATTTACCTGGTAAAGGAAGAATTCGATCATATTTTTCTCACGCTTCACAAAGATGAATATGACGAATACAAATCATATTTTCTTGCAGGCGGAATATATAATATCTTCCTTCTTTGGCTGATCCATGGATGCAAAGAGTCTCCGGAGCAGCTCGCCTCTAAGTTGGATAATATTCTCGAACGATAATTAAAACGCCTTCACCCGGACTGTTGATCCAGACCGTAATATTTCCGGTTCCGGCATTTAGCTCATCTCTAAAAAGAGCCGGTGTGACATCATCGTCAAACCAGCTCTCTTCTGCTATCCTGTATTTGTAGTTCTCACCAAAGAGCCAACAGCAGAGTTTTCTAAAATTCATGACAGAATGCCCGTCATGCTTCCTAAAGAAAGAATTGATGCCTGGATAAGTCCTGCATCATGTCCAGAGGAAATTGTTCCGTTTGCTTTATCAGATATGGTCATGGAAAAAGCTGAAGACTAGTTGGGTAATCAAAGTTTTTTGGGGTCTCCCTTCGTTGGGGGCAAACTTTGGGGTCTGTCGTTGGGGTGGATCGTTGGGGTCAACTATAGAATAAGAAAAAGGACAAGGATCATAGCGATTCTTGTCCTTATTTGTCTCTAT
>JAGAYR010000025.1 GCA_017940415.1 Lachnospiraceae bacterium | reverse complement strand
TGTGATCATAGCTACAAATGCATTCGGCATGGGTATTGATAAATCCAATGTCCGATTTGTTATTCATTACAACATGCCGCAGAGCATGGAGAATTACTATCAGGAAGCCGGCCGTGCAGGGAGAGATGGCGAACCGTCACAATGCATACTGCTGTTCTCTGCACAGGATATTATGATAAACAAGTTCCTTCTTGATCATAAGGACTTTACGGATGTTCCATATGAAGATATTGAACTGATCAGGCAAAGAGATGCAAAAAGACTTCAGATCATGGAAGGATATTGCAGAACATCCGGATGCCTTCGAAACTATATCCTTGAATACTTCGGAGAGAAGCGCAATGAGCCTTGTGACAGCTGCGGAAATTGTCATAGAGAGTTTACCGAGATTGATATGACAGAGGATGCCAAGCTGGTCATCAATTGTGTATGGGAAACAAAGGGCAGATATGGATTGAATATAATTCTTGGTACTCTCCTTGGCGCGAACAGAGCCAGACTAAAGGAACTTGGAACCACTGAATACAAGACATACGGTGCGTTAAAGAGTCGATCTGAATCAGAACTGAGGCTCCTTATCAGCCAGTTGCTTTTGGATGGATATCTTTGCCAGACTGCAGATAAATATAGCGTGATCCGCTTAGGAAATATAAATCCTCTTAAGGAAGCGGGTGCACGTGTCCTGATCAGAACATATGAAGACAGAGAACCTGAAAGACAGACTAGAAGCCGTAGCAGGAGAAGTACTGATTCTCTTACTAAGGCCGGATACGAATTGTTTGAGACTCTCCGCCAGTTGAGACTGACTATTGCAAGGGAAGAGGGGATGCCGCCATATATTGTCTTCAGTGATAAAACATTGATAGACATGAGTGTTAAGGCTCCGCGGAACAGATCATCTATGCTGGGAGTATCAGGAGTCGGTGAAGCAAAGTATGAGAAATATGGTGAGAGGTTTATAGAGGCTATAACGGCCTTTATAGATGAGAATCCTGATTCGGTCACAAGCATCAAAGATGACGACGATGCTGCAGATGTAAGGGTTAAGTCGGCAAGGAAGCGGAAGAGCCGAAAAGGACCTTTTTATCTTAATCCGGAGGACGAGGAAGAAGATGTAGCAAAAAATACTTCTTTTGACCGAGCTGCATACAATCGTAAGATGAACAGACCTGACGGAGCTGGTGCCTCCTGGTCAGAAGAAGAGGATAAACAGCTTGATGAAGAGTTTAATTCCGGCATGAAGATTTCGGAGATGGCGAAGATTCACGATCGGACGAACGGAGCGATTCTTGCAAGACTCAGGAAACATGGGCGGATAACCTGATCTTAAAAAGGCGGGATGTTTATCTATCCCACATTTTCATGTGGGAAGTATGAGTTATAAAACTAAGGCTAAGGAAATTGATAAACCTGACAAGGAAATCATATCGTTGATTTAGTACCGGCACTTCGGAGTGAACGATCATACCGGAAGTATGCGCCCGGACGAGTCATATTACTAAACAGTACAAGCTGGATTGTATATTGACTATCCAGAATGACAAATGTAATATTATATCAACATGAGTCTTTCGGACTTGCGATCAAAATCAAGGAGGTATTCATTATGACATTCGATGAAAAGATCAAGGCACTCAACGACCTGGCTGTTGCATGGTATTCCACATCCCAGGCAGATTCCATTCACGAGGCTATCTTCTTGAAATGATGGATATCTAAGGTAAGAGCCTATGGAACAGATCGGTGATGGAAAATATAAGTGCTCAAAGTGTGGCTATGTTTACGATCCTGAAAAGGGAGACCAGAAACAGGGTATAGAACCGGGAACCGCATTTTCCGATCTTCCGGAAGAATGGAAATGTCCCAGATGCAGGAAGGGCAGGGAAGAATTCAGACCGGTATAAAGTCAGGAGGTTACGTATGATCATAAAAGCAGTTAAGTATTTTGAAAAAGGGTTTTATGCACAGGGGATGGCTTTCGGTGGAGAGGATGGTGCCGAGCATTACGATAACAATGTAAGGTACCGCGGATCTTTACAGAATTACGTGATCGATACAGGTGATGACGTGATCCTTGTTGACACGGGACTTCCCAAGGAAACGCCGAATGCAGTCTGGGACGGAAAATCGGGATCGCACCTTGGAAGATGGATCGAGGATTATGAGTCGGCTCTTAAGACCGCAGGATATGATGCCTCGCAGGTAACGAAGATCATTCTCACGCATAAGCACAATGATCATTCGGGTGAGATCAGAAGCTTTCCGAATGCGAAGTTCTATGTGAACAGGATAGAGCTTGAGACCGAAGAGGTAAAGGCTCTAAAGGATCATCCCGGGATCACGCCTGTGGATTTTACAGATGGACCTTATTATAACTTCAAGCGCAGCCAGATCATTGCTCCCGGAGTCCGTATGCTGCCTGCACCGGGGCATACCTATGGGAACAGCATTGTGATCGTGGAAGATGCGGATCTGTTTTACATGATACACGGAGACATCTCTTATACGGATGAGGCTATTTATGCTGATAAGCTTTCCATCGTATATGATGATATCCATCTTGCAAGGAGTACGCAGAATACCATCCGTGAGTTTATCCGTAACCATCCTACAGTATACTGCAGCACGCATACTCCGCTGGGATATGAAAACCTTGAAGCAAAAAGGGTAATGGACCTTGATAATCCGCCGGAAACCATCTGGCCCACGGAGGATTACTTTGTTCTTGATGAGGCAACCGGAAAATACATATGCTCTGTATGCGGATATGTGTATGACCCGGCAGAACACGATGGTGTGGCATTTGAGGACCTTCCGGACGACTGGAAATGTCCGAGATGCAAGCAGTCAAAGGAAAAGTTTGGAAAGGCATAGAGGTAAAAAAGTCTTGATAGTACTCAAAGGTTTTAAGAACCTCCGTAGAAGAAGCCAATATGAAAGACGGCAAGGTGGATATTGATTCGCTTGAAGCTATTACCTTCGATCCGTATACACATGGATACTACAAAGTAAGCGGCAGAGTCGGAGAAGCATTTAAAGATGGTTCCAAGCTGAAATAAAGAAAACATAATAACAGAATCGAAACTTAAGCGGCGGTGAAGAGTCAAAGAGATTCCTCATCGCCGTTATCATCTATGTAATAATCGCATGTGATCTTCCGGGAATTGTACCATATCGAATTATGAGAATGACAGGATCGATATCAAGAGCAGTGTGATCGCTGAGCTGGCAAAGACCCTTGAGACAGATTGGCAATAAGAACCCGACAATACAACGTGACGATGCTTCATTTTGCATAAATCGCGCAAAACGGAGGGCATCTTTACTTTTTAGAGTTCAAAGCTCTTAAATCTTTACATTTGACGGCCTCTGCGATAAAATAAGTAAAGATTAAATGGGAGGCGAGCCAATGATCTCATACGAGGGTCTGGAAAGATCACTTAAAGATAAGGGTATCGGGAAGACAGAGTTGTCAACACGACTTGGTCTGTCTACCAGAACCATAGCGAAGATAGGGAAAGGCGAAAAGCTTTCCAAGCGCAGTATACAGAAGATAGCGGATTTTCTTGGTGTGGCTCCGGAGCTTCTTATGAAGGAAGTATCCGACAATAAGATTCTTCA
>JAGAYR010000024.1 GCA_017940415.1 Lachnospiraceae bacterium | reverse complement strand
GTCTAATCTCTATGTTGGACTACTACACCGAAAGATGTGTCACTTGTTAAATTGATTGAACCGCCGTGTACCGAACGGTACGCACGGTGGTGTGAGAGGTCGGAATTTCTCAAATATGAGAAATTCCTCCTACTCGATTTATCTTTTGAGAAAGGAGGGAACAGATCCACATTTGTGGCGGACTGAGGGGGAGCGCCCTGAGTCTGGTAAATATGCGATGGGAAGCCGTGTTCCGGCGTGAGAGGATGCCAGTAAGCATCGACCGAACCACATTGTGGTCATCACTGTTTGATCAAAGGAGATATTTATCATGAAAAAAACGAATACAAAAAAACTGGCACTTGCAGGAGTATTCTGTGCGGTAGCCGTTGTGGGAAGTCTGTTTTCTTTTCCGGTACTGGGAAGTAAATGCGCTCCCGTTCAGCATATGGTTAATATTCTATGCGCAATTACTTTGGGACCGGTTTACGGACTGGCTGCAGCCTTTGCGGCATCTCTGATCCGTAACCTGCTTGGCCTTGGCAGCCTGATGGCATTTCCCGGAAGCATGTTCGGTGCATTTTTGTCAGGATTCGTATATTCCAAAACAAAGAATATATTTGCAACACTTATCGGTGAAGTATTTGGTACAGCTGTTCTCGGAGGATTGTGCGCTTATCCTGTTGCGATTTTCTTTATGGGAAAAAGTGCGGCGGAGATTGCGTTTTATGCTTACATCATTCCGTTCCTGATATCCACGGCAGGAGGTGCGATCATTTCTGCTGTACTCATCTACAGTTTGAAAAAACCGGGAATTCTCAGAAATATGCAGGAATCTATCGGAAGATAAGGGAGATAAGAAATGTTTCGGACAATGTTTGAAAATGTCAGAAGTAAAAATCCGTTGATCCATAACATCACGAATTATGTAACGGTCAATGACTGTGCAAATATTGTGATCGCCTGCGGTGCATCACCCATCATGGCAGATGATAAAGAGGAAGTATCGGATATAACCACAATATGTGACGGACTGAATATAAACATCGGAACTCTTAACAGCCGAACGATTGAATCCATGTTGATCGCAGGAAAGCGTGCAAATGAGCTGGGCCATCCGGTTGTACTTGATCCCGTAGGAGCAGGTGCGTCAAAGCTGCGTACCGAAACAGCACTTCGTTTGCTTGATGAGGTAAAGTTCACCGTCATAAGAGGCAATATTTCTGAGATCAAAACTCTTGCCATCGGAACTTCAGCAACAAAGGGAGTGGATGCGGATGTTAATGACAGAATAAACGAAGACAATCTTGACGAAGTGACAGGTTTTGCAAAGACATTCGCTTCTAAGACAGGAGCAGTTGTGGTGATCACCGGAGTAATAGATATCGTCACCGACGGTGAGAAATCTTTCTGTATACGAAACGGTCATCCGATGATGAGTTCGGTTACGGGAACGGGCTGTCAGCTATCGGCCATTACTGCAGCGTTTGTTGCCGCAAATCCGGATAATGTTTTGGAAGCTGCGGCAGCTGCGGTTTCAGCCATGGGATATGCGGGAGAAGTGGCATTTGGAAGAATGAATGATATGGATGGAAATTCTTCATATAGAAATTACATCATTGATGCAATCTACAATATGACTCCGGAAATGCTGGAGAAAGGTGCTAAATATGAAGTGCGATAAAAGAATGGTGCTGCTATATGCCGTGACAGACAGAGCATGGACCGGGAAACAAAACCTGTATGAGCAGGTTGAAGCTGCACTTAAAGGCGGAGTAACCTGTGTTCAGCTTCGCGAAAAAGAGCTTGATGAAGAGTCATTTCTCAAAGAGGCAATTGAAATATCAGAATTGTGCAGACGGTACGGTGTTCCGTTTTTCATTAACGATAATGTGGAGATTGCTGTTAAATGTCACGCGGATGGGATTCATGTCGGACAGGAGGATATGGAAGCTTCGCGTGTCAGGGAAAGAGTCGGCGATGAAATGATGATAGGCGTCTCGGTCCATTCTGTTGAAGAAGCATTGGAAGCTGTTAAACACGGTGCAGATTGTCTCGGAGTCGGTTCGATGTTTACGACTTCGACCAAAAAAGATGTGAATGTTCTTCCAAAAGAAGTGCTCAGGGATATATGCGATGCGGTCGATATTCCGGTTGTTGCAATAGGCGGTATAGGCAAATCCAACATATCCGAGCTTGCGGGAACCGGAATGGACGGAGTGGCACTGGTAAGCGCCATTTTCTCAGCGGATGATATAGAAGAAGAATGCCGCGTGCTTCGGAAGTTATCGGAGGAAGCGGTTAATTCATAAAAACAAAAAAGCGGCAGATTGGGGGCACCACCTTAAGCCGCTATATAAAACGATGCTGATGTGAAAGGAGTTCATTATGAAAATGAAAACAGCATTGACCATTGCAGGAAGTGATTGCAGCGGAGGCGCCGGTATTCAGGCAGATTTAAAAACAATGACTATGAACGGTGTTTATGCTATGAGTGCGATTACAGCACTTACTGCACAGAACACAACCGGTGTAAGCGGAGTTTGTGAGATCACTCCGGAATTCTTGGGTCAGCAGATAGATGCGGTGTTTGAAGACATACGTCCCGATGCCGTAAAAATCGGAATGGTAAGTTCGAGCGGTCTAATCAGTGTGATTGCCGACAGACTGAAATTTTATAAAGCAGAAAAAATAGTTGTGGACACAGTTATGATTGCAACAAGCGGAGCCAGGCTCATCAGCGGGGAGGCAGTAGAAACTCTCAAAGAATTTCTTATTCCTATTGCGACAGTAGTTACTCCAAACATTCCCGAGGCAGAAGTTCTTGCGAATATGAAGATTGTTGATGAGGACGGAATGCTCCGGGCTGCTGAAGAGATCGGTAAGAATTTTGGCTGCGCGGTTCTTATAAAGGGCGGACACAGTATAAATGATGCAAATGACCTCTTATACCAAAATGGTTCAATAAAGTGGTTTAAGGGAAAAAGGATCAATAATCCCAACACTCATGGAACCGGATGTACATTTTCGAGTGCCATAGCATCAAACCTGGCAAAGGGATATGACCTTGAAACCTCAGTGCAAAGAGCCAAGGATTATATCTCCGAGGCACTTGGTTATATGCTTGATTTGGGACAGGGCTCCGGACCTATGAATCATGCATTTGATCTCACCGGTGAGTTTGCGGAATAAATCCAGCTTGAAAGGACAAATAAAATGAGAAATTACACAACACAGATGGATGCGGCAAGACAGGGAATCATTACTCCCGAGATGAAAAAGGTGGCAGCCAAAGAATACAGAACCGAAGAGGAGATACGTGACCTTGTTGCTAAGGGACAGGTTGCAATATGTGCAAACAAACTTCATACGTGCATAGACCCGGAAGGTGTGGGTTCAATGCTTCGTACCAAGATAAATGTTAATCTCGGTGTTTCGAGAGACTGCAAAGACTATGACATTGAAATGGAAAAGGTTATGGCGGCAGTTAATATGGGAGCAGAGGCTATTATGGATCTTTCATCCCATGGAAATACTCAGCCATTCCGTAAGCGCCTGACTCAGGAGTGTTCCGCAATGATAGGAACTGTTCCTGTGTATGACAGTGTTATCCATTATCAAAGAGATCTTGCAACACTTACCGCTAAAGATTTTATAGATGTTGTTCGTCTACATGCTCAGGACGGAGTGGACTTTGTTACTTTACATTGCGGCATTACCCGTAAGACAATAGATCAGATAAAAAAGCATAAGAGAAAAATGAATATTGTATCCAGAGGGGGATCGCTGGTATTTGCCTGGATGTGCATGACCGGTGAAGAAAATCCCTTTTACGAGTATTATGATGAGATACTGGATATATGCCGTGAATATGATGTAACCATCTCACTCGGGGATGCCTGCCGACCCGGATGTCTTGCAGATGCAAGCGATGTTTGTCAGATCGAAGAGCTGGTACGTCTCGGAGAACTTACCAAACGTGCATGGGAAAAGGATGTTCAGGTAATGGTAGAAGGTCCCGGTCACATGCCTATGGATCAGATCGAAGCCAATATGAAAATTCAGCAGACCATCTGTATGGGAGCTCCTTTCTATGTACTCGGTCCACTTGTAACGGATATAGCTCCCGGTTACGATCATATTACATCCGCAATAGGCGGCGCTATCGCAGCTGCAAGCGGAGCAGCATTCCTTTGTTACGTAACACCTGCGGAGCATCTGGCTCTTCCTAATCTGGAGGATGTAAAGCAGGGAATCATTGCATCGAAGATTGCGGCACATGCAGCCGATATAGCCAAGAAGATTCCACACGCAAGAGATATTGATGACCGTATGGGTGATGCAAGAAGGAAGCTTGATTGGGACGGACAGTGGGAATGTGCACTGGATCCGGAAACCGCAAAGCGTATCAGAGATGAGCGAAGACCGGAATATGATGATACATGTTCAATGTGCGGAAAGTTCTGTGCAGTAAGAAGTATGAATAAAGCATTGAACGGAGAATATATTGATATACTGTAAGTAAAGAATTATCTCATCGGGAATATATAGGGTCTTCAAAGTTAGTTGGGGTTTCTCAAAGTTTTTTGGGGTCAATCGTTAGGGTCTGACGAAAATAATGGCCAAGTTTTTTGGGGTCTGTCGTTGGGGTCTGGCAAAAATGTTTACATAATGGTTCAGGGATAAGCTTT
>JAGAYR010000004.1 GCA_017940415.1 Lachnospiraceae bacterium | reverse complement strand
CAAAGCAGGCATTCACCATCAGAGGTAAAGGAAATAAGGTTTCAATTTCCTGTGATAACGGCATCTTTACCGGTGTGGATACAGGCCTTGTGAAATATCACTTTGAACTGGGAGCAGGAAAAGGTAACTTTCAATGGGAGTAGCGAATATGTATGGGGATATAGACGACGTGCTTACGAAAATATAATTAAAGAATGTATGAAGGATATACCGGAAGTTAATCGCACAAATTCCAGTTTGTCGGGATGAGCGATAGATCATAATATCAAGAATATAATCGACAAAGACATAGGCTTTGGAGATGCTTCCAGAGCATATTTTAAACTAGCAAAAACCTGTTTTCACTCAAGTAGTATAATTCATATCGCAGACAACCGGCCACCGTGCCGGTTTTATTTTTGCTCAAAAAACAAAACTGCGTTTGTGTATAACATAGATTTCCTCTAACTTTTGGAATTGGGGGTTACCACACGGACAAAACAAGCCCTCAGCTTAAAGTAGGAGACATTTCTGAAAAAAGTTCCGATCAAATTCGAAGAAGTGTCCCCCTGCTTTAAGTAGAGGAGATTTTTGCAATGAATAACCGCGTGTTTACAAATTGTTCATACAAATCATTTACCGCTAAATCATTTTATGTCCCCCACTTTATGGTAGGAGGATCAATAAGATGAGCATTAAATTACTGCAAAAAAATCTACCACCGGGGCGATTTCCGTTCACTGCTTTAAGTAGGAGGGAAATCTATCAGATGTATTTTTCAAATCTTCGGATTTTTTGTCCCCACTACTTAGGTAGAGGGAGGAATATCAATGAAATCTGAAAAATTTTCGACCACAATCAAGAAATATGTCCCCAGCTTTTAGTAGGAGGAAAAAATATTTTCTCGATTTCTTCGAAAAAGGGGTGCAACTTGTCCCCTCTTTATAAGTAGAGGGGTAAATCTCACTGATTCTCCCCTACTCGAATCTTGACAACTTAATAGCAGTGCTTCTCTCACAAACCTGTTGCCGGGAGCCAAACATGGAACTGACCTTCTCGAAGGGACCACAGCCATGGAAACCGCTGAGCATATGCGGTGAGGCGACGATAGGCAGCAGCGGAGACATTGTATGGTCATGGGCTGAGCGTTGAAGCGATGAACGAGCATCGTGAGCCGTCGCACCCCGTGAGTATACCCGGGAGATCCCCGGGAGGTGAAAGACCTATGGAGGCAATGATGCAGGCCGTAGGAGAAGCGATCCAAGGAAGCCCTTTCTAAAGGGGGACCTTAAGCCTGGGAGTGGACGATAAGTACGGGCAGTCGAAACGAAAACGCTAAACGTTTGAACACAAAAACCATGTGGCGGATCGTGCGTTTTATGCTCCGCCATATTCTTTTGCATTTAAGCAATTTTCAAAAAAGTTCCGATCAGATTCAATGAAGTTTTTCTCAGCTTTATCAAGAGGACCTATCGGTTATGGGGAAAGCAAGATTCTCATTGGCAGACAAACCTCGATTTTCGAGATTTCAGGCCAATGCATCTTGCAGGGGATCTTACTCCCCGGACCCTCGCCCAAGGTTGTAACGATGTTACAAAGTTCGCAACCGCAGGGCTCACAACTACTGACAATCTACGACTATCAGAGAAAGGAGGTTTTCACATGACACGTTACAAAAAATCAGGCTTTCCGACAAAGGAACGGAGGGTAACGATCCGAATGACGGAAGTGCAGTATGAAGTTCTTACTACTTATGCAGAGAAAGCAGATATGACGATCGCATCTTACTTAAGACATCTGATCGTATCTAAAGTTCCGACTGTAAAGTACGAGATCGTTTTTAACTCAAAAGAGATCCTGAAGATATTCTCAAATCTGTCGAATGTCGCCGGGAACTTAAATCAGATCGCACACCATCTTAACTCTGGAATCAGATGGAGCGACGAACTTAGAAAGGAAGTCACAGACAATATCCGGGAAGTAAGACAGATGAGAAAAGATCTTAACGAGATAACAGGAGAATACCGTGGCAACAGTTAAACATATCAACATTCATAACTCGGATTATGGTGCTGCTTATGAGTATCTTACGATGCAGCACGACGAATTTACCAACAAACCGATCCTCGATGAGAATGGTCTCATGATGGAAAGAGACTTCTATATCATCGAAGGGATCAACTGTGATCCGGCAACTTTTGACCTTGAGTGCGAAGCCGTAAACGCGCTTTATAAGAAGAACAGAGAGTACCGCGAAGTGAAAGCACATCACTACATCATAAGCTTCGATCCGAACGATCGCGATGAGAACGGACTTACGCCCGAGAAGGCACAGGAGCTCGGAATGGAACTTGCAAGAAAGTCTTTTCCGGGACATCAGATCATTGTATGTACTCATGATGATGGTCACAGCGGTTCAGGTAATATTCATTGTCATATCGTCTTGAACAGTGTCCGTAAGATTAATGTTCCCCGAGAGGATTTCATGATACTCCCCGGGGACAATAAGGCCGGTATCAAGCACCATGCCACTGATGACTTCCAGAAATATTTCAAGTCATCGGTTATGGAATTGTGTCAGCGAGAGTCGCTCTATCAAGTTGATCTTCTATCCCCTGCCCGAGTCAGGATCACCGATCGCGAGTATTGGGCACAGCGTAAAGGTCAAGCGAAGCTTGATGCAGAGAATGCTGCCAAGAAAGCTTCCGGCCAACTTCCGACCAAGACCGTATATGAGACAGACAACGCGATCCTCAGAAGGCAGATTAAGGCTGTCCTTGAAGATTCGAAGAACTACGACGACTTCTGTCAGAAGCTCCTCGGCTCTTACGGGATCCTCGTCGGCGAAAGCAGAGGACGCATAAGCTACCTCCCGTCTAATCGTGCTAAGCCGATCAGAGGCAGGATGCTCGGAACGGACTTCGAAAAGGAATCTATAGAGAAATATCTTCAGGATAAGCTTGCAACCGCTCAGAAAGCCCCTGTAAGGGCTCCGGAGCTCATCATGCAGTTGCAGTACATCGTAAACGAACAGGCTCGTCCCTACGCCTCTCAGAGCGCGAAGATCAGAAGCCTGAAGGACATGGCCGATTCTCTTGCCTTCTGTCAGGAGAATCACATCGAATCCCAGGAAGAACTTGAAGCCCTCTATAAAGCCACACAGGAAGATTATCTTTCCAAGAAAGATGTTCATGCCAAAACCGTTGCGGAGCTGAAGGACGCCAAGGAAATCCTGAGATATACCAAACAGCGTCACGCCAACAAGAAGGTTTACCTCGAGTTCATGAACGCCAGGAACAAACCCAAATTCCGCGCCAAGCATGAATCGGAGATCGTTCTTTATGAAGCGGCTACAAGAGAGCTCAAGAAGCTTTTGAACGGCAAACCGGTGCCTTCTGAGAAGACCACGGCAGCGAAGATCAGAAACCTTTCCGCCAGAAAGAACGCGGAATATGAAGAATTGTCTGAGATCAAAAGACGAGAGAGAGATCTCACCGAGAAGGTCATAAGAGTCAGAAGCATTTATGAACGTCCGGCAGAACATAAAAAGAGAATACATGAACTTGAATAAAAGTTCCGAATACAAAATAAGACAAAGGAGGTTTTAATCGTTGAACAAAAAAGATAACAAAAGTTATACACCTATCGTCAATTCCATCATATGGGATAAGGACATATCACTCAGTGCTAAGGGCATGTACTCGATGATATGTTCCACACCACCGGGATGGAAAAGCTCTATCAAGGGTTTTGCAAGTGTCCTTAAGGAAGGCGTTGCAGCTGTTAGCCGTGCCGTATCAGAACTTGAAAAGGCCGGATACATCCATCGCTGCTATGTCAGAGACAAAAACGGAAAGTATTCTCATACGGAGTACCGACCCACCCTTCTTCCGTTCTCAGAAACACCGGTAACAGAAAACTCGTTATCCGATTCTACGGTGACGGAAAACGAAGTCGGTAAGTATATATGTAAAGAAACAAATCTTAAAGAAACTAACAATAAAAGATCTGATACTAAAGAAAATACTGTCTGTCTGACTGGCGACATCAAGATTATGGAAAAATATCTCCGTCGTCCTTTATCCCCTTCTGAGTATTCCATATGGGATAACTGGAAAAAGGACGGAGTTCGTTCGGACATTATCAAGCGCGCAGTGGAAGATAACGAATATCGCAAGGAGAAGATGACTCTTCATCATGTAGATGAGACTATCAGATTCTGGGATAAACAAGGATTACAGACACTAAAGGATATTGAGAATTACATCCTGGATGCGAAGGATATAAACACCGGAAGGTTCATTCGTAACAAGTTCGGAGATGATGACGAGCGAGTAGAGGCGGAATACATCGGCTCACATGTTAATGATCTCAAATCCTGGCGGGATGCTTTATTATCCGGATATAAATATGACCGTGATCAATTCAGGAGCGACATCATTCTATGCCCGACGGAAGTATTCAAATATCTTCCGAATGAAGTCTTGATAGAAGCTATCGAACTATCCGAAAAGGACGGAAACACGACAAGAAAAGAAGCAGCCGAAAAGGCAATGGATAAGGAGGACATGCGATGACAAAAGCTGAAGTCAGCGAACTTTATAAGGTTATGTTTACGGAATATCCGGATCTACTAAGCATCAACGAACTCCGTCATATGCTTGGTGTAAGCAAGCACAAAGCATATGACCTGATCAACGACGGTTCGATAAACGCGATCAAGATCGGTAATGCTTTCCGTATTCCGAAGATCAATGTAATTAACTATATTCTTGCCGCTTAATCAGCATAGGACAATTGAAGATACAAAGCCCAGGGCATATAATTGTGATTATAGCCCTGGGTGACTTCTGCAAATAAAGGAGGAAAATTAATGTTAGCAGGTCACCTACAAATCAAGAATGGATATTACTATGTAGTCCTTAGTTATATGGACTCACAAGGTAAAAGAAAACAACCTTGGATCCCGACCAACTTACCGGAACGCGGTAACAAAAGGCGTGCAGAGGATCTATTGTTGCACTATCGACAGACCTATGTCCCGCCTGTGAATCTACAGAACGAATCAGATCTGTCGAGGAATATGTTGTTTGCCGACTATATGGAAACATGGCTCGAGACGACCCGTAAGTCCGTAGAGAAAACAACATTCGGATCATACAGCACCATTATTAAGAAAGGTGTTGCTCCATACTTCAGAAAGCTCGGAGTAACAGTAGAGGATCTTCAACCGAGACACCTGCAGACCTATTACAATAAACAATTGGCTGATGTATCTCCGAGAACGGTGCACCATTATCACTGCGTGATTCATAAGGCACTGAAGTATCTGGTAAGGTTGGATGTTATTCCATCCAATCCGGCTGACAAGGTTGAATTGCCGAAGTGTAATAAGTATGTTGCCGATCACTACACGGAGGATGAGCTTAATCACCTCTTTGAAGTGACAAAGAAGCACCCTCTGGGATTGCTAATAAAGGTAACAGCCTTTTACGTATTGAGACGAAGCGAAGTGCTCGGGCTTAAGTGGGATGCGATCGACTTCGAGAACAACACCATAACCATCAAGCATATCGTTACTTCTACAATGATCGACGGCAAGCAAACATTGGTAGCAGCTGACAGAGCTAAGACCAAATCAAGTCTTCGTACTCTACCTCTTCTCAAAGAGATAAAGGAAGAATTGATAGCGCATCGCGAGAAACAAAAGCGTAACAAGAAGCTCTGCGGTAAGTCGTACAATCGTAAATTCGAGGATTATGTCTTTGTTAATCCTATAGGTGATATCTATAAACCGGATACCATCACGGCGAACTTCAAGAAGGTTCTGAAGGATAACGGCATGAGGATCATAAGATTTCACGACTTAAGACACAGCTGTGCAAGCCTTATGTTTGCAAACGATGTACCGATGAAGATGATTCAAGAGTGGTTAGGCCACAGTGACATCGGAACAACGTCCAATACATACAGTCATTCCGAGTATAAATCGAAGCTCAGATCGGCTGCTGTATTGGGGAAAGCGTTAAAGATTTGATGTTACAAACGGGTCTTTTCTTGCAAGAAAAAGTCTCTTCTTGCATGAAATTTGCCAAAATCAGCGAAAATTCGAACCGCAATTTTG
>JAGAYR010000023.1 GCA_017940415.1 Lachnospiraceae bacterium | reverse complement strand
TGACAAAACAGAAGCGTCCCCACTGTCACCTAACCCGCAATAACATCGGTTATTGTTTGCTTTAACATGGTGGATATAATATAATGTTTCCTTGGACGCGCCCGTTAAAAATCGCGCGTAAATCGTGCAAAAAGGAAACAAAATTTATGTCTTTCGAATTCATCAAAAAATTACCTACTCCCGACGAGATCAGAGCGGAGTATCCCGTTCCCGAAAAGGTCAGGGAAATCAAAAAACAGCGTGATGCGGAGATCAGAGATGTATTTACCGGCAAGTCCGATAAGTGCGTTCTTATTATCGGTCCCTGCTCCGCAGATAACGAAGAAGCTGTCTGTGATTATGTCGGAAGACTTGCAAGGGTCAACGAACAGGTTAAGGATAAGCTGATCCTTGTTCCCAGAATTTATACCAACAAGCCCCGTACCACAGGTTCGGGCTACAAAGGAATCGTTCATCAGCCCGACCCCGAAAAGGGTGTTGATTTTGTTGCGGGTCTTATTGCCGTAAGACATATGCATATCAGAGCTGTAGAGGAGACAGGACTTACTCCCGCAGATGAGATGCTTTATCCCGAAAACTGGAGATATGTTTCCGATATTCTTTCATATGTGGCAGTCGGTGCACGTTCCGTTGAGGACCAGCAGCACAGACTTACCGTATCCGGATTTGATGTACCTGCAGGTATGAAGAATCCTACCAGCGGTGACTTTGCCGTTATGATGAATTCGATTTACGCAGCTCAGCACGGTCACTCATTTATCTACAGAGGATGGGAAGTTAAGACCAGCGGAAATGAGCAGGCTCATGCCGTACTCAGGGGAGCTACCAACAAGCACGGAAACAATACTCCCAACTATCACTATGAGGATCTCGTAAGAGTTCTCGAAATGTACAACAAGATGGATCTTAAGAATCCTGCTGTCATCATCGATTCGAACCATTCGAATTCCGATAAGCAGTTCAAGCAGCAGATCAGGATCGTCAAGGAAGTACTTCATAACAGAAATCTCAATCCCGATATCAAGAAGATGGTTAAGGGATTCATGATAGAAAGCTACATAGAAGAAGGAAATCAGAAGATCGGAGAGGGTATCTACGGTAAGTCCATTACCGATCCCTGTCTCGGCTGGGCTGATTCCGAAAAACTGATCTACGATATCGCAGATCTGGTTTAAGACCGTGACGATCACCTTGAAGGCGGATCCTATCCGGTCTTTGAGGTGCCTTTATGAAACACAGTTCCGAGAAAATAATACGGTTTATTTTGCCGGCGATAATAGTAATTCCCATCGCCGTTTGCATAATACTTGCTTCACGCATAGCAATCCTTGAAAACAGAATTGCGGGAAGAGAAGCATATGAAGAGCTTGGATCCCGTGAATCCAGACTCGTACAGTTATCCTGGTATGATGAAAATGTTTTGGAAGAGGTTGAGGTTCCCGCATTCTTATCGGAGTATGAAACTGCGGACGCGGCAGAAAACGATGAGCCGGTTTACACAGGACAGAACATCATCAATACCGCACCCGGTCTGACCTACGCATCGGGTACCGAGACCGACGGAATTCACAGAGTATATCTTACTTTTGACGACGGTCCCAGTATTTATACCGATGACATTCTGGATATTCTCGATGAGTACGGTGTGAAGGCTACTTTCTTCGTAGTCGGAAGAGAAAACACCGCATCGTATTCCAGATACATCCGCATAGTGGAAGAGGGACACACCCTCGGAATGCATTCTTATTCTCACGTATACAGTGACATATATGCATCTCCCGAAAGCTTTGCTGCGGATACACAGAGGATCAGATCACTTCTTGAAGACGTAACGGGACAGACTCCGGTATTTTATCGTTTCCCCGGCGGAAGTTCCAATGATGTGAGTGCAACAGATGTCCGTGAACTCGCAGAATATCTTGAATCACAGGGCATCATCTATTTTGACTGGAATGTATCAAGCGGAGACGCGGGAAAGGTTCCTCTCACATCCGACCAGATAGTCAGAAATGCTTTAAACGGCATTGAGACCAGAGATACAACGGTCATCTTATTGCACGACACTGCGGCCAAGAGATCTACGGTTGCGGCTCTGCCCGCAATACTCGAAGCTTTGCAGGCTATGGACAATGTTGAAATACTTCCGATAACTTATGACACTGCTGTCATTCAGCATGATATCGGAAGATAAATGATGGAGGTAACAGATGGGTTTTTTCGGTGAACTGAAACAGGATCTGTCCCAGGTGGCGGGTGCTGAGAAGAAAAAAGAAGAAGCACAGCTCAAAGCTGAAGATATTCTCGCCGAAGCCGAAGTAGCCGGAATGGATGAGGCTCAGGAGGTTTCGGAAGAGTATAACGACAGCGATGATGTGGCTTCACTGCTCAAAGACCTTGTGTCGGACCTTGGCGGAGACGATCTTCATGAAGAGGAAGTTTCGGAAGAAGCAGGTCAGACTGATATAAGCGATGATCTTGATTCCATCCTCGCGGGACTCACAGAACCTCTTCCCGAAGTAGAAGAGATCGCTGAGGAAGAAATTTCCGAAGAGGAGACCGAAGAGGAAGAGATTCCCGAAGAGGAAATCCCCGAGGAAGAGACGTTTGAAGAGTCTGCTTCCGAGGAAGAAGAGATTGCTGAAGATGAGACCGTTTTGGAAGATGATATTATCTCAGACGTACTTGCGGATGTAGCACAGGAGCCCGCCCCCGAAGAGGAGACCGATCCTGTCGGGGAAATCTCAGAGGATTATACATCAGCCCTGGATCTTGCTTTTGCAGCTCTCAGCAGTAAAGAAGAGCCTGCAGAAGAAGCTGAGGAAGAGACGGAAGAAATTGACGAAGCAGCTGATGATGAAGCTGCATACGAGGAACTTAAAGAAGACTTATCAAATTCTACTTACAAAGGAGCAGATGAAATGGAGACAGGTAATTTTTCAGAAGAAACTTCAGTAATCACCGGAGGAATGATCGTAAACGGTGATATCGAGTCCGAAGGTTCCCTCGATCTTGTGGGCAAGGTAAACGGAGACGTTATCGTAAAGGGTAAGCTCAATGTTACCGGACACATCGTAGGAAATTCCGAAGCAAAAGAGATCTACGCAGAGAATGCAAAGATCACCGGTAATGTCACCAGCGAAAGCTCCGTTAAGATCGGTGCAGGAACCGTTATCGTAGGAAACATCTCAGCATTCAGCGCAGCTATCGCAGGTGCTGTAAAGGGAGACATCGATGTACACGGTCCCGTTATCCTCGATTCAACAGCTATCGTAATGGGTAACATCCGCTCCAAGTCAGTTCAGATCAACAACGGTGCAGCTCTCGAGGGTGTATGCTCACAGGCATATGCTGAAGTCAGCCCTACCGCATTCTTTGATGATTACAAGCCTGAGACCAGACCTGAGAAGAAGACCAAGAAGAAGGAAGAGAACTGATCCGAATAAAGATCATACGGGAGAGATTTATGCGTATACTTTTGAAACTCAGTGGTGAAGCTCTTGCAGGACCTACAGGAAAAGGTTTTGACGAACCTACCGTAAGAATGGTTGCGGGACAGATCAAAGAGATCGTAGACCGTGGCACACAGGTTGGTGTCGTTATCGGAGGAGGAAACTTCTGGAGAGGAAGAAGCTCCGAGAATATAGACCGCACCAAAGCAGACCAGATTGGAATGCTTGCAACGGTCATGAATGCTCTTTATGTATCGGAGATCTGCAGATCCGTCGGACTCAAGACCGATATCCTGACTCCTTTTACCATCGGAGCATTTACCGATCTTTTTTCCAAGGACAAGGCAAATGCCGCATTTGAAGAAGGACATGTTGTTTTCTTTGCCGGAGGCACGGGACATCCTTACTTCTCAACCGATACCGGTGTAGTACTCAGAGCGGTTGAGGTTGAAGCAGATCAGATCCTTCTTGCGAAATCAATCGACGGAGTTTACGATTCCGATCCTGCGAAGAATCCCGATGCAAAGCGCTATGACGAGATCAGCATCGATGATGTTATCGCACAGAATCTTCAGGTAGTGGATATGACCGCATCAATCCTTGCAAGGGATAACAAAATGCCCATGGCGGTATTTTCACTTAACGAAGAAAACAGCATCGTAAATACTCTTTACGGCAAATTAAACGGTACCAAAGTAACGGTATAGAGCGGAGGTTTTTATGGACGCCAGATTACAGTCATACGAAGAGAAAATGAAGAAGACCCTTGATTTCCTCGGCGAGGAATATGCAGCGGTTCGTGCGGGAAGAGCTAACCCTCACGTTCTCGACAAAATCAAGGTTGATTATTACGGAACTCCCACTCCCATTCAGCAGGTGGGCAACGTATCCGTTCCCGAGGCACGTATCATTCAGATCGCACCCTGGGATAAGTCAATGCTCAAAGCTATCGAGAAGGCTATCCTTACTTCCGATATCGGAATTAATCCTCAGAACGACGGAAGCATCATCAGACTTCAGTTCCCTGAGCTTACCGAGGAAAGACGTAAGGACCTTGTTAAGGATATCAAGAAGAAAGCTGAAGACGGCAAGGTAGCTCTCAGAAATATCCGCAGAGACGGAAACGAAGAGTTCAAGAAGCTTGGAAAGGGTGAGATTTCAGAGGATGAGGCTGCAGATCTTACCGATTCACTCCAGAAGCTTACCGATGATTACATTGCCAAGATCGACAAGGCTCTCGAAGAGAAGACCAAGGAGCTTATGACCGTATAATGAGTAACGTTCCCGAGCATCTTGCGATAATACTCGACGGTAACGGAAGATGGGCCAGAAAAAAGGGCCTTCCGAGAAATGCCGGTCATGTAAAGGGTGCACATGTCGTAGAAGATATGTGTGAGATCGTGTGGAATAAAGGCATCAAGGTTTTTACCGTGTATGCTTTCTCCACCGAGAACTGGAACAGACCGACGGATGAAGTGGATGCACTTATGTCTCTTCTCCGCGAGTATATGAAAAATTCAATCAAGCGTGCGATGAAGAATAATATGAAGGTCAGGATCATCGGTGATAAAACCGCTCTTGCTCCGGATCTTCGTACTTCAATTGCGGAACTTGAAGAGAAGACCAAAGACAATACGGGACTTTTGTTTCAGATAGCGCTTAATTACGGCGGAAGAGACGAGATCGTCAGAGCCGTAAGAAAGCTTGCTTCTGAGAATGATATTGATTTTATGAAGGGTCTTACCGAGAAGGATCTTTCGGATGCACTCGACACTGCGGGTGGTCCGGATCCCGATCTGTTGATCCGTACATGCGGCGAACAGAGGATATCTAATTTCCTCCTGTGGCAGCTGGCGTACAGCGAGTTTTATTTTGCAGACTGTGCATGGCCCGATTTTAACGAGGCGGAGCTTGATAAGGCACTTGAAAGCTATGCTTCCAGAACCCGTAAATTCGGTGGGCTTGTTAAGGACGAAAAATAAAGGCAGGATATCTTAATGTTCGTAAAAAGACTTTTAAGCGGGATTGTGATAATAACCGTCATGGGCTTAGCATTTGCCTTTGGCGGGTATTTGCTGTCTGCACTTTTAATGCTCATCTCCATAATCGGATATTTCGAGCTTGTAAAGGCTCTTTGTTCCGAAACCGAGAAAAGAAGTGTCAACGGACCGGACCTTATCGCAGTAGTGTCCATAGTCCTTTATTACATGGCAATCAACTTTTCTTCCGATACCACTTATCTGATCATCGGTATCGGCGGATTCATGGTTCTTGAACTTGTATGGTTCGTGGTGAAATTCCCGCTTTATTCAAGTGACAGGATCGTAAGGACTGTTTTCTCGGTTTTATATTGTCCCGTTATGCTCAGCTTCATCTATATGATCCGTGAGCTTGAGGGCAGGGAATTCCTGGTATGGATGGTTCTCATCTCTTCATGGGGATGCGATACTCTTGCGTACTGCGTGGGAAGCCTCCTCGGAAAGCATCATCCTTTCAAGGATCTTTCTCCCAAGAAATCTACCGAAGGATGTATCGGCGGTATTGTGGGAAGTGCGATCTTAGGACTTTTATTCGGACTTCTCTATGTTCGTAAATTTATTCCGGATCAGTATGTTGAGTGGAAGCTTGCACTCATCTGCGGAGTCGGAGCACTTATAGGAATGGTCGGAGACCTTGCGGCATCCGGCATTAAGAGAAATAACAACATCAAGGATTTCGGTCATCTGATCCCCGGCCACGGCGGAATAATGGACAGATTCGATTCCATGATCCTTTGCGGACCTGCGGCATACATTCTTACTTATCTGCTTGTTGCGGCGTCCTGAAACTTTACGGTGATCCGTAAGGAGTTTAGTTTATGAATATGATCTTTTCACTATTATGGTTCATCATAATCTTTTCCGTAGTGGTCGTATCTCATGAATTCGGTCATTTCATCGTTGCCAAAGCTAACGGCATCAGAGTAAAAGAATTCATGGTAGGATTCGGACCTTCCATTTTTAAATTCAAAAAAGGCGAAACTGTATATAAGATCAACATCCTTCCTTTGGGCGGAGCCTGTGTTTATGACGGAATGGATGAGATCGAGGACTCTGAAGAGGATAAAGAAGAAGTACAGGGACAGATCAAGGACAGATCAAAGTTCTTAAATGCGTCTCCCTGGGCTAAACTTGCCACGCTTCTTGCAGGTCCTCTTTTTAATTTTATTCTGGGATTTATCGTCGCTTTCATAATGGTGAACATGATCATCATAAGAGAGCCTGTGGTTACCGATGTGATAGAAGGCGGTGCGGCAGAGGCTGCAGGGCTTCAGGCAGGAGACAGGATCCTTGCGTTAAACGGAGGAAAGATCTATCTCTATGATGAGATCTCTGTTTTCACCAGTTATTATCACGGCGGAGAAGTAAGTGTAACTTATCAGAGAGGCGATGAGATCGGAGAAGTGACTCTTACTCCATATTTTGACGAGGAGCTTGGCAGATATCTGATCGGTATCACCAATGATGCTTTTGTTGAAGAGCTTCACGGATTTGATGCGTTTAAGTTCACCTGGTATGAGATGAGATACAATGTGCTCATGGTCTGGAAAGGACTTGGAGCGCTTATCACAGGTAATATCAATCGTGAGAATGTTGCGGGTCCCGTCGGAATGGTCAACATGGTGGGTGACATCATTGAGGAGACCAGTCCCTACGGATGGCAGACGGTTCTTGTTAACATGCTCAATCTTACTTTGCTTCTTACGGTTAATCTGGGCGTCTTTAATATGCTTCCGGTTCCTGCACTTGACGGAGGAAGGATTCTGTTCGCGCTTGTTGAGATTGTGAGGGGAAAGCCGGTACCGCCTAAGAAGGAAGCCTACGTTCATTTGGCAGGAATGGTCCTGCTGCTCATTATCGTCGTTGCGGTATTCTTCAACGATATACACAACATATTTAACTAGGCTAAATACGCGCTGCAAATCGTTATGCATTTCTTTTGGGGATGCGCTTGTCGCCCCGTCCTCGCGTAGAGGTACTAAGTTCGAACTTCGCATAGCTCGTTCTCACTAAGTACCTGCGCTCCGGAGGTCCCCAAAAGAAAACGCATAACGCTTCACATCGCTGAGTCAAGGCTAATTCAAAGAAGACTGTCTTACATTTGTAGGAGATATAGATGAAAAGAGTATCTGTATTAGGTTCGACGGGTTCGATAGGCACCCAGACGTTAGAGGTAGCCAGACAGAATCCCGACAAGATTAAGATAACAGCACTTGCGGCTGCTAAGAATGTTGATCTGATGGAAAAGCAGATCAGAGAATTCATGCCTGAGATTGCGGTAATGGATGATGAAAATGCCGCAAAGGATCTTAAAGACAGAATCAAGGATCTGAGCAGTGTTAAAGTTTTGACTGGAATGGAAGGCTCCATGGAAATGGCCTCAGATCCCTGCAGTGATATCATCGTCACCGCCATCGTGGGAATGATCGGGATCAGACCTACCATAGCAGCTATTGAAGCAGGTAAGGATATTGCACTTGCAAATAAGGAGACTTTGGTTTGTGCGGGACATATCATCATGCCGCTGGCTAAGGAAAAGGGTATTAAGATCCTTCCCGTTGACAGTGAGCATTCCGCAATATTCCAGTCACTTCAGGGTTCGCCTGCAGATCGTATAGAGAAAATAATACTTACTTGCTCGGGCGGTCCTTTCAGAGGAATGACAAGAGACGAACTAGCCACCAAGACTCCCGAGGATGCTCTTAAACATCCCAACTGGAACATGGGACGTAAGATAACCATAGACAGTGCGAGCCTTGTTAATAAGGGACTTGAAGTTATGGAGGCTGCATGGCTCTTTGGTGTCGGTCACGAGAGAGTATGCGTTACCGTTCATCCTCAGTCCGTTCTTCACTCGGCTGTTGAATTCAAAGACGGCGCGGTAATAGGACAGATGGGAACTCCCGATATGAAGCTTCCCATCAACTACGCTCTCTTTTATCCGGACAGAATGCCCATGAAGTCCGAGAAACTTGACCTGTTCAAGGTCGGAAGCATGACCTTCGAAAAGCCCGATACCGATACTTTCAGAGGACTTGCTCTTGCGTATGAAGCTGCAAATATCGGCGGAACCATGCCTACGGTATTTAATGCGGCTAACGAAGAAGCCGTTGCAAGATTCCTGGATCATAAGATCGGATTCCTGGATATCTATGATGAGATTGAAAAGGCAATGCGTGCACACAAGGTGATCTCAGATCCTACGGTTTCTCAGATACTTGATGCTGAAAAAGAAGCAAGGGAGAATGCCTGATTGGAATATCTGACGGGATATACTAAACAAAGCGGACATGTGGTTCTCGAAAAGGCTGTGATAAAAGGAATCCCTGCAGCTATGGCTGTATGCGGAGATCTTCCTTACATCTGCCTCGAAGAAGGTATTAAACCTGTAACGGGCGAATCAAAAGGCGCTCTTGCAGGTTTTTTTCTAAGGGATTTTACCGGCGGTATTTCGAACTACGGCGCGGATTATTTGCAGGCCGCGGTATTCGGATTCTCCACATCACCTGCGGGATACGCTCCTGTTCTCGGACCGGGCTCCGAGTTTGGAAGCGGAGCTGCGGGAATACTGGCATCCGGTGAAAATGCTTATGTCTATGTGACCGAAGGCTCCGGAATGTGCATAGTAAGGATTGCGGATGTTTTCGGTAAAAAGAAATTCGTTAAATGCCTGTCTCCGGAATTCGGCGGTGAGGATGTGATAAGTCTTTCAGCAGGGAGCGTGCTTATAGCTTGTCCCGAGAAGTGGGCGGATGAAGTGCTTCTGCAGGGTGAAAACAGTACAGGGCGTGCTCATGAGGATCTGCTTACGGTATTTGATGTAAACGACATATCCGGTGATGAATCCCTGGACAGACGTATCGGGGAAATCGCAGGAGAGGATTTTGAAGGATGCATAGCCGCTCTTGCGGTGAAATAAAAAAACGGTGAAATTATGCGTGAATATGATGACAAGAAACTTATAAGATCCGGTTCTTTCGGAAGCGTATATAAGGTCAAAAAGGGGGATGCTTTTTATGCCCTTAAAGAGATGACGGACAAGGGAGTAAGAGACAGGGAAGAGAAGTTTTTAAAGCTTGCGGACCATCCTCTTTTTCCGAAATTCGAAGAGTCCTATGACGAAGACGGAAAATATTACATTCTGGAAGAATATATCTGGGGAACGCCTCTTGACGAAGCCATAACCCTCAGAAAAGGATTCGGACAGCCCGAGGCAATGAAATTTGCAGTAACCGTTGCGGACGGAATTGCCTTCCTTCAGCAGTCTGACGGAAATATTCTTTTCAGGGACCTGAAAGCCGAGAACCTGATCCTTCAGCCGGATGGTGAGATAAGGCTTGTGGATCTGGGGACGGCCTGTTACCTGGAAGAGGCGGACAGATCCAAGGCAGGAACCGCAGGAAACAGCGCCCCTGAGCAAATTGACAATAAGTCAAAACAGGGATTGTACTCCGATGTGTACGCTTTCGGCATGCTTTTCTACCATATGCTTACCGGCCAAAAAGCACCTTCCGGCGGCAAGTACGTGTCCGTCAGAAAAAAAGATCCTACCTACTCCGCATCCCTGGAACTTCTCATAAGAGAGTGCACCATGGAGGAAATATCTGCCAGAATACCGGATATGTATACGGTTCTTACGAGACTTATGGATATAGCCATGCAGTCCCCCTCAGGTTATAAGAAGATCGAAAAAGAGGCCGAAAGGGTTCTTAAGGATTTTGACGGAAGCGAAAGGATCGTTTATTCCAGGAATATCCAATCCTGATGAAAGTTCCAAATACTTGTGTTTTGCACATTTTTCGGATATACTAAACTTTGTCTGCGCAATGCTAAAAACGCCTTTAGGGGGCGTGAACATTAATAATTTTAGAAAGTGAGATTTTTCAAATGAGCGTTAGTGTCGAAAAACTTGAAGGAAGCAAGATCAAGATGACCATTGAGGTCGCAGCAGAGGAGTTCGATAAGGCTATCAAAGCTGCATACAATAAGCAGAAGGGAAGCATCACCATTCCCGGATTCAGAAAGGGAAAGGCACCTCAGAACGTAATCGAGAAGATGTACGGCAAAGAGGTATTCTATAACGAGGCTCTCGATGAGCTCGTTCCCGATGAGTATGAGAAGGCATATGACGAAGTAGAGGAGGATATCATGTCCAGCCCCAGCTTCGAAGTAGTACAGGCTGAAGCAGGAAAGCCCGTAATCTTCACCGCTACCGTAGCTGTAAGACCCGAAGTTGAACTCGGCGATTACAAGGGAATCGAGATTGCTAAAGTTGATACCGTAGTTACCGATGAGGACGTAGAGAAGAAGATCCAGTCCGAACTCGATAAGGACGCAAGATTCGAGAAGGTTGAAAGACCTGTTGCAGACGGAGACCGCATCAAGCTTGATTTCGAAGGATTTGTTGACGGCGTTGCATTCGAAGGCGGAAAGGGAGAGAATTACACCCTTACCATCGGATCCGGCCAGTTTATCCCCGGATTCGAAGAGCAGCTTGTAGGCGCTAAAATCGGAGAGGATCTTGATGTAAACGTATCCTTCCCTGAGGATTATCACGAAGCTTCACTTGCAGGAAAGGCTTCTGTCTTCAAGTGCAAGGTTAATGAGATCGAAGAGAAGAAGGTTCCCGCTCTTGATGATGATTATGCATCAGACAAGGGATTCGATTCCGTTCAGGATTACAAGGATTCCGTTAAGAGCGATCTTGAAGTAGATAAGCTCAACGAGGCAAGAGGCAAGAAGCAGGACGAGGCTATTGCCAAGGTTATCGAGGGTGCCAAGATGGATATCCCCGAGGAAATCTTCGAGACCGAGCAGAAGATGATCATCAGAGATTATCAGCAGAGACTTCAGATGCAGGGACTTTCATGGGATCAGTATGTTAAGTTCACCGGACTTACTCTCGACAAGATGATGGAGCAGGTAAGACCTCAGGCTGAGGATCGTATCAAGTCCCGCCTTGTTCTTCAGGCTGTTGCCGAGAAGGAAGGCATCGAGGTTACCGATGAGGATCGCCAGAAGGAGTACGAGGCAATGGCAGAAGCTTACCAGCTCGAAGTAGAGAAGGTAAGAGAGATGCTTGAAGCTAAGGGACTCAAGGAACTCAACAACGACATCGTTATCAAGAAAGCTATGGAGTTTGTTACCGATAACGCTAAGGAGGTATAAATGTCAAGCTTAGTACCTTACGTCATAGAGCAGACATCAAAGGGTGAGCGCTCTTATGATATTTATTCAAGACTTTTAAAGGACAGGATTATTTTTCTCGGAGATGAAGTTAATGATGATACCGCAAGTATCGTTGTAGCACAGCTTCTTTTCCTTGAAGCTGAAGATCCCGAGAAGGATATCCATCTTTATATCAACAGCCCCGGCGGATCCGTTACCGCAGGAATGGCTATTTACGATACCATGCACTACATCAAGTGCGACGTATCAACCGTATGTATCGGAATGGCAGCCAGCATGGGAGCATTCCTTCTTGCAGGCGGACAGAAGGGAAAGAGATACATCCTTCCCAATGCCGAAGTTATGATCCACCAGCCCCTCGGCGGAGCTAAGGGTCAGGCATCCGATATCGAGATCGCAGCCAAGAACATCATCCGTACCAAGGAAAAGCTCAACAAGATCCTTTCCGAGAATACCGGCAAGTCCTATGAGCAGGTTTGCAAGGACACAGACCGTGACAACTGGATGAGTGCCAAGGAAGCTGTAGAGTACGGACTTGTAGATTCTGTCATCGAAAACCATGACACCGGAGATAAAAAATAATGGCATCCAAAAAAGACAATGATGGAGAAATCAGGTGCTCTTTTTGCGGAAAGCTTAAGAAAGACGCAAAAAAGCTGGTCGCAGGACCTCCCGGAATCTATATCTGTGATGAATGTATAGGCATCTGTTCGGATATCATCGAAGATGATTTCGAAGACAGCGAATACACTTCGTCCGGAAACAGTGAGGAGATAAGGCTCTTAAAGCCCCGCCAGATCAAAGAGTTTCTTGATGAGTACGTAATAGGCCAGGAAGACGCCAAGAAGGCTCTTGCAGTTGCCGTTTACAATCATTATAAGCGCGTTACCAATCCTCCCAAGGAAGGTGAGGTGGAGCTTCAGAAGAGTAATATCCTGCTTCTCGGACCTACCGGAAGCGGTAAGACTTATCTTGCTCAGACACTTGCCAAGATAATCAACGTGCCTTTTGCCATCGCTGATGCAACGACACTTACCGAGGCAGGTTATGTCGGAGAAGATGTTGAGAACATTCTCCTCAAGCTTATCCAGGCTGCGGATTATGATGTCAACAGAGCGTCTCACGGTATCGTATATATCGATGAGATCGATAAGATCACAAAGAAGTCCGAGAATGTTTCCATTACCAGAGATGTATCCGGTGAAGGCGTTCAGCAGGCACTTCTCAAGATAATTGAGGGAACTGTGGCTTCCGTACCTCCTCAGGGCGGAAGAAAGCATCCTCATCAGGAACTTATTCAGATCGATACCACCAATATTCTCTTTATCTGCGGCGGTGCTTTCGACGGACTCGAGAACATCATCGAGACCAGACTCAACCGTAAGGCTATCGGTTTTAACACCGAAGTCACCACCAAGAGCGAGAGAGAGATCGGAGAGGTCCTTAAGAAAGTAGAACCTCAGGATCTGATCAAGTTCGGACTTATACCTGAGTTCGTGGGACGTGTTCCCATTGCGGTAACTCTCGAAGGACTCGACAAAGCAGCCCTTATGAGAATCTTGAAAGAGCCCAAGAATGCGCTTGTTAAGCAGTACAAGAAGCTCTTTGAGATGGACGGTGTAGATCTTGATTTTGAAGAAGCTGCACTTGAATCCGTTGCGGATCAGGCTTACGAGCGTAAGACCGGAGCAAGAGGACTCAGATCCATTATGGAGAAATCCATGATGAACGTTATGTATGAAATTCCTTCCGACTCTACCATAAAGAGTTGCCTGGTAACCAAAGCGGCAGTCGAAAACGGAGGCAAACCCGAAGCGACCAAGCTTATCAGGAAAAAGAAGGATGCGGTTTAAAGCAATAAAATAATCAGCATTTGTGGAACGAGGGGTTGTTCCTTCGTTCCACATTTTTATAATTTGGAGAAATGAAGGGACCCGGAGAAAAGAATGCTTACCGTTAAAAATGCAGAACTGGATACAGTATGCGGTATTACGAGTAAACTTCCGGTTAACGAATTTCCCGAGCTTGCTTTTGCGGGAAGGAGTAATGTCGGAAAGTCTTCTCTGATCAATACCGTTTTGTGCAGGAAGAAACTTGCGAGAACTTCAGCTGAACCCGGCAAGACCAGAACCATCAATTACTATAAGGTCAGATGCGGAGCGGATACCCGTGAAGATGATGTATATTTCTATCTGGTGGATCTCCCCGGATACGGATACGCCAAGACATCCATGCAGGAACGTGCCAAGTGGGGGCCGATGATAGAGAAGTATCTTCGCACATCCAAGACTCTGAAGTGTGTTGTACTTCTGGTTGATATCAGACATGATCCCACAGGTGACGACAGACAGATGTATGACTGGATCGTAAAAGCCGGACTTACTCCTGTGGTAGTTGCCACCAAGGCTGATAAATTAAAACGTTCTCAGATCGATAAATCAATCAAAAACACAAAGACTGTTCTTAAGATGGAAAAAGATGTTAAGATCCTTCCTTTCTCAGCGGAGACCAAGCAGGGAAGAGAAGAACTTCTTGCATTAATGGAAAGTTTCATCTTAAGTGAAGAATGATAAAAGAGGATTTAATGATGGAAGAGATTAAGGAAGAAGTAACTCCTTATCCTGCCGATGAAGCGGGTGTGGAGAAGGGCGACGTGGTCAAAATGGTTGCAGAGCCTGACAGAATGAAGGATAAAAAAGGAATAACAGGAAGTACACTTAAGATCATCGCTATCGTAACGATGTTCATCGATCACGTGGGTGCTGCGATTATTGAACATTATATGAATCTTCTGTATCTGAACGATGCGGATTATTGTAGAGATCTTATAACATCGAAAGTACCCGGATTATGGGCTGAATGGATGGGCGATATTTCAGCTGTCCAGAATATCGATATGATTTTCCGAGCAATCGGAAGAATTGCATTTCCCATTTTCTGTTTCTTGCTTGTTGAAGGCTTCCTTCACACGAGAAATGTAAAGAAGTATCTGATAAGACTTCTTATTTTTGCATTTATATCTGATATACCTTTTGATCTTGCTTTTTTTGCGGAGATTGGACTCGGACATCAGAACGTATTCTTTACTTTGCTTTTGGGAATACTTGCACTTGTTTGCATAGATCATGTAAAGCATAAGGATGCAGATAGTTTTACCGGAACATACAGGTTTATCGCTAAGATAGGTGTGGTAGTGGCAGGAGTACTGGGTGCTATAGCTGCTTCCACAAGTATGTTTATTATAGTGGGAATGATTCTGAACGGTCTGTTCGGCATCGGAGATTTGATACCCACACTGATCTTCGGATTTATCGGTGGAATCGCCGCATATATTCCGGTAACCTGCAAATGGGATGAAGTAAAGAAGATAAAACTGGCTTCTTCACTGTTTGTGACTTTGTTCTTTTTTGTATTGGCGGAACTTCTCAATACCGATTACGGCGGGTGGGGAGTTATGGCAGTAATTGCAATATATGCATTCAGAAATGCAAAGAGCAACGGATTTTTATGGGGAGTTGTTTCACTTACAGTCATGAGTATCGGAGAGGGAGTTGCGTTCTTGGATCTGATACCGGTCAGGTTCTATAACGGAAAAAGAGGTTTGAAGATGAAGTATTTCTTCTATGCGTTCTATCCGGCACATCTGTTTCTGCTGTTCCTGTTAAGATATTGGATTCTGGGCTTTTGATCAATCAGGCGAGTCGAGGAGTTGCTTCCTTTGACTCGCCTTTTTTTAGGGGTATATATGGATTTTAAGGATGCATTGAAAAATGGTGATCTTGATTCGCTCAGGAAATGTCCCAAGGCTGATCTGCATAATCACTTCGTCCTTGGCGGAAGCAGGAGATATTTGAAGGATGAAACAGGAATAGATATTCATCCGATCGATAAGCCGCTTAATTCCATGGACGAAATGCATGCCTGGAATGCCCATAATCTGGGAAATCATTTCGAATCCACGGAAGGACGAAAAACTCTTATCAGAGCAACATTTACTCAGGCTGTTGAGGACGGGGTTACCTTACTTGAGATTGGAGAAGATGTCTGGGGACTGGGTGCGTTTTTTGACGGTAATATAGATGAACTTATATCTGCTTTTGAAACAGCCCACAGGGAAATCGCTCCTGATATCGAATTAAGTCTGCAAATAGGATTATCCCGTCATTGTGATATAGCATATTTGGAGGAATGTCTGGTACACTTTTGGGGGAACAAAGCATTCTATTCCATAGATCTGTATGGCGATGAACTAGCTCAGCCCATCGAGAATTTCATACCCATCTATAGAAGAGCAAAGGCTGAAGGTCTTGTACTCAAAGCACATGTCGGTGAATGGGGGACGGCGGAGGATGTCAGAAGGGCAGTAGAGTGTCTTGAACTTGATGAAGTTCAGCATGGAATAGCCGCTGCAGATGACCCTTCGGTAGTAAGATTTTTGGCTGACAATAAGATCCGACTGAATATTACGCCAACCAGTAATTATCTTCTTGGCAGGGTCAGGGATTTAAAGAATCATCCCATAGCAGAACTTTACCGAAGCGGTGTGGATGTTACGATCAATTCTGATGATGTACTTATATTTGATTCCGATGTGTCCAAGGAATACCTGAGATTATATCAATGTGGATGCCTTAAAGCGGATGAACTGGATGATATACGGTTGAACGGGTTAAGATTGTTTTAAAGAGTGAAAGGAGAATCTATGGGTAACAAGACTGTAACGGGTGGTATTGCTTCTGAGTACGATGATCAGATTCTTTGGATTGAAAATCCTGAAGTGGGTGCAAATGCTGCTAAGATTGTGGATGACAGTGAGTATACACCTTGCGTGATCTCGAAAATAATCGCACGCAGTGATTATGACAGTGAGGATGATTACAGCGCAGCATGCGATGAAATCATGGGTGAAAGTGAAGCTGAATGCACCGGTGAATTTGTAACGATAGAAGAAATCTATTATGTTGAGCTGGAAAGTGCCGGAGAGACTGAAAACTACGATGTAATTGATTACGAGGATGTTGAATTCTGCTGATGAAGGCATCTGAAGTAAAGGAAATTAGTAATGGATTTAAAGAATGTATATTTTGTAATTGGTACATCTTACGCGGGCAAGTCCACAATAGTTAAAAACCTTGCTGCAAAACACAATGGCATTGCTCTTGAAGAGAACTATCATGATGAGAAATTGCCTGAGCTTGACAGTAAAGAATTTCCAAATCTGACTTATACACGCGATCTCGAGGATTGGCATGAGTTTATCAGGAGAACACCTGATGAATATGTGACCTGGATAAACAATGTTAAGAAAGAGTGCGAGATCGTGGAATTAGGGATTTTGGAGGAATTGCTGGCAAAGCCCGAAACGCTTAACAAGAAAGTGTTTGTGGACACCAACATATGTATAGAGACTTTGCATAAGATTTCGGATGAAAATCATGTACTGGTAATGTTATCGAATCCTGAGATATCTATTCACAGATTCTTTGACCGTCCGGATCCTGAAAAGCAATTTCTATACAAGCTCATGCTTGAGGAACCTGACCCTCAGGCGGCACTGGATAATTACAGGGAGATCCTTACCAGGATTTGCTCTAAGGAATGCTATGACGAACTGGAGAATTCCGGATTTAAGGTAATCTACCGGGACGAAAACAGAAGTCAGGAGGAGACAGTAAGTCTGGCAGAAGAATTACTTGGAATTGATGATGATGGAAATTGAGTACAGATTAGGAACTTCGCAGGATTTAGATGCAATCTGCACGCTGATTAAAGAGGCTGTTGATGAGATGGAAAAGCATGGGATATATCAATGGGATGATATATATCCTGCACGAATAGATTTTGAAGAAGATATTGAGAAAAACACTTTGTATCTTGCGTTCTCAGATGAAAAGCTTGCTGCAATGTATGTGATTAGCGGAGAATGCGATGGACAATACAGTAACGGTAAATGGGAGTGCGACGCTGATACCGCATATGTTTTACACAGGTTTTGCGTATCTCCGCAGTTTCAGAATAAGGGTATAGGCAAAGCTGTTTTACTTCATATCGAAGAACAGATCAGGGATATGGGATACGAATCCGTCAGACTGGATACTTTCACGGATAATCCCTTTGCACAAAGACTGTATCTGCATAACGGATATGTATCCAGAGGATATGCAAATTGGCGTAAAGGAAAATTTGACCTGATGGAGAAGAAACTGTAACTGACGGGCATTACCTGATAGTTGCTTTTGATGTTCCTGCGGGACGAGGGGGATGTATAGTGACACCGAAGTATAAACTGGAGTTTATGTTTGATTGGGGGAGTGGCACATGTGTATGGAGTGCCAATGGTGAAGCTAAAGAGAAGTTTGGCAGTTATCCTATTGGGACACACGATTTGCCTATATCTGACGAGTTAAAAAAGATTTTAGACGCTTTGATAGATTTCTATCAATTGTCTATGGACTTTGAAAAAACAAACGGGGATCTTCTGTGGAATAAGGAGCAGATTGAAGACTTTAGAGAATCAACCCAAGAAGCATATGAAGCCTTATGCGAGGAACTGGGATCTGAGTATGAAATCGAGCTGATTCCGGATAATCTGGGGGAAGCGTTGGAAGAAAAAAACTCCGGTGCCGGAATTAATATATTTTTGGAAGATGATGAGTTGAAGATCTCCGGAAGTATTGATCTTGGTTATATAGGTTTGTTCGAAGGCTCGCAGATAGAGATTGATGATGCATTGGAGGATATCAGAGAATGGGATATCGTCTCCGATAATCTTGATGAGGATTGCTCTGATGAAGAACTTATTGCGTTCTTAAATCGCTATTTCAATGATTTTGTCGGTAAGATAAGCAGCAATATTGAGAATATCAACGGGGCTTTTTTGTTGCATGTATTTACGGATATGGATAATTCTGAGATCAATTTCATGATCATAGATGACTTGTTTATTGAGGAAAAGCTTTTTTATGGTAATGAGGAGGATATCGCGGAGATCTATAATCCGGTCAGACAGGGATTATATACTATGGCTCCGTATCTTGAATCACCGAATGATGGCAGTATCCCTAAAGGACATATATTGAGCGTGCTGAAATCCTTTTATCCCATGTTTAATTTCGATGCATTTCTTGCAAATATCATTCCTGAGTGTATCGGTCTTCATGATGGCGAAATATCATTCCAGTGTTCCGATGATTTTGATAACGCAATCCTGTGTGGAGCGTATGGTGTTCTGGATGAGGAATTGTGTATCAATGATTGGCATAATTTTTAGTTAATAATTACATTTTTGCTGAGGGTTAATTTGAACTTATATAACGAATTTAAGAATATAGAAAACCGGTTGGCGGGAAAAGAACCTACCATTCATGGGGGCACTTATTATTTTGCCGTCTACAGGCTTGATAAGTCTGATGACATTATATTATCTCTTAAGGATTATTTTTTGAAACTGGAAGCTGTTAATGAAGAAGATGAAATGATTCTATCAGTTATTAATAATCCTGATGAAGACATTAAGAAAATATGTAATGATTGGCATATCGAAGAGGTATTAACTGACAGACTTTCTGAATTGATATCTACATCTCAAGGATATTACAGAGTCTGTGAGGATTACTGCTATCTCTCCCGGGGGAATTGTGGTGAGATATTCAGGATAATTGAGACAGATAATGAATTGATAATTTTGGATTTTTACATAACTGATTAGTTTGAAACATAAGGGTTAGGAAATTATGAGTCGAATTGTTGGAATTGATTTGGGAACCACAAACAGTCTTGTGTGCGTATGGGAGGATGGAAAGTCAAAACTGATTCCCAATGCATTTGGAGAATATCTTACACCCAGTGTTGTAAGTGTCGGAAAAAAAGGTGAACTTTTTGTAGGAAAGACTGCCAAAGAACGCCTTGTGACAGATCCGGACAATACTTATGAGCAGTTTAAGAGATATATGGGCAAAGAAAAGACATACGGAAAGTACAATTCCGAAGAGCTGTCTTCTTTTGTGCTCAGAAGTCTTAAGGCTGATGCGGAAAAGTATCTTGGCGAGCCAATTGAGGAAGCGGTTATCAGTGTTCCTGCGTATTTTGATGATAAAGCCAGAAAAGCAACCAAGAATGCCGGTGCACTGGCTGGACTTAAGGTTGACAGGATCATTAATGAACCTTCAGCAGCGGCTCTCGGTTATCTCAAAGGGATTGATTCCGAAAGGATGAAGGATGGGGAAGAACGCATAATCCTCATTTTTGATTTCGGCGGAGGTACGCTTGATATCTCCTTGGTAGAGACATTCGATAATGTTGTGGAGATTGTTTCGGTAAGCGGAGACAATGCTCTCGGCGGAATGGACTTTGATAAAGTAATAGCCGATTACTTTATCCGTGAAGCCGGACTTGATAGGGATAAAGTATCTTCTTCCGACTATAACATCATCCTGAAAGCATCCGAAAAAGCAAAAAGAGATCTGACGGATAATTCTGCTGCTCGTATTGAAGTACGCACGGATGATTTATATAAGACTGTCGATATTACCAATAAAACACTTATCGATATTTCTGCGCCTGTTTTGAAGAAGATATATAAACCTCTTCAGGATATGCTCAGAAATTCGAAGTACTCTCTTGAAAACATTACCGATGTGATCATGGTGGGCGGTTCGAGTAAAATGCCTATCATAAAGCATTATCTGGAACATATCCTGGGCAGGGACGATATATCTGTTGAAGAACCGGATCATATGATAGCCATCGGAATGGGTGTCTATGCAGGGATTAAAGAAAGGGATGATGAGGTTAAGGATATTATTCTGACGGATGTGTGTCCGTTTTCCATGGGAGTCAATGTTTTCAATCATATGAACCCCGGAAAAAGTCTGTCGTCATTTCTCATAGCGAGGAATTCTGCACTTCCTGCCAGCCATACTCATATTTATAGTCCTGTTTCGGACAAACAGAAAAATATAAGATTAAACATCTTCCAGGGAGAAGAATATCTTGCCGAGCAAAATAAAACTTTGGGAACCATAGATATAAAGCTTCCTCCCGAAGCAACTGCACAAACAGCGATATATGTCACGTTCTCATATGACATTAACGGAATATTGGTAGTGGATGTTTCTGTGCCGAAATTCAATATCAATTTGAATAAGGTCATTGTAGATAAGGATATAGATCATTCTGAGGAATTTATTAAACAGAAAGTTCGTGATCTGAATAAACTCAAACTGATCGATCGAAATGAAGAGGAAGATACCCAGATACTCGAATGGGGAAGCAGATTGTTTGCCCAGACTTCCGGACAGGCCAGATTTGAGATTGAAAATAAATTGACATGGTACCAGATGTCTATGAGACGTGCAACGGATATGTACAATAAGCTCCGTTTGAGAAATTACATTAAAAGATATCTTTTGTTTGTCGAAACTTCGATGCTTAAAGATGAGGTATTAAATTTCAAGGATAATTCGTGGCAGGAAGACGAAGACAAACTTGTGGATGAGATCTTTGGGGATTGGGAGGATCAGTAAGTGGTATTTTTTGGAATCCGTGAGGCATATGGCGTGCTGGGACTTAAAGAAGGCTCGGATATTAAAGAAGTCAAGAAAGCATATGCATCACTTATAAAGCAGTATCATCCCGAAGAACATCCCGAAGAGTGGAAGAAGATACATGATGCGTATGCCTCGTTATGCGATTATTTAAATAACCGTCAAAAGCCTCTAGGAAAACCGACCGTAGTTTCTTTTGAGGACATTAAGCCTGTTGTCAAGAAAGAAGAAAAAGAGGAGTTTAATTTCGATTTTCTTGAAGACGACCGTGAAGAATTTGATTATTCCGGAGAAATAGATAAAAAAATAAATGCGCTTAAAGAGGAAGACGAAGAAAACCTTCTTTTAAATACTCTGATTGATGAAGCTAAAAGAGAAACCGGTGCTGTAGCATATGATCCGAGTGCGGACTCGGACAAGGACCGCGAATATTTTTCCGAGGTGATGGATCTTCTGGATAAACTCCAGATGCCGGAAATCATGATTTACGGAAAGCCTGTTATCAAAATTGATCGTTTCATGCAGTTACATAACCATGAGAAGTACGAACAGGCTATGCTTTATCCTGTTTTTATAAGGCGCTTGACGGATGTACTCAGCAAGTCTTCACCGGATCCGGACATAAGATCATATCTGGAAGGCGATGTATTAAAGGCCGGAAGAACTAATCCAAATCGCGAACGCATCTCGGATTATAACAGGCTGTTAAAAGCGGCAGAATCGCTTAACTCCAAAGATGTGTTCATGGCGAACCTGAATATGGAGGAGAGTAAGCTGAACGGTTCCTGGCAAAAAGCGTCCCGGCAGAATGAACGGGAATCTGCAATTAGAACGGCGATGATGATATTGATATTCATATTTGCCGGGTTGGGATTTATCGCCAGAGTATTTCCTAAGCAAAACACATATACACCTTCGCCAGTGCCCTTACCAACAGCTTCCATTGAAGTTTCACAACCGGTGCAAATGGTTTTGGATGCTCAGTCCGAGGACAGAGACTATGAGTCCGTTTTGGCAGATTATGAGACTTTGCTTAAAGACAGCAAGGAATTCTTCGAAACATATGATGCGGAAGATTATGAAGATACTGAGATTCTCACCAAATATAGAGAATTACTGAGTAAGAGAATGGAACTGTCTTTATATGTGATCTATCACGCACCGGATCTTTCTACAGAGGATGGATCAAAAACAGATTATAAAATAAAACAGTATCAACAGGAATTGGAAGAAATCTGGGAATACTGGGAACCGGAAAAATAAGGCATTGCCCATAGATTATGAGAAGATTATAGAAGCATCCGCGTGTACCGAAAACTGTATGTTTGAGATATATACAAAATAGAAACTATTACACACAAAATAAAGGAGGGTATTATGGGATTATTTGATGCATTCAAAAAGAAAAAGGCGATCAGCTTCGAGGAAATTGATTCTATTGAAAAGGCTCAGGATGAATGTAAAAAGGGAAACCTTGAAAGAATGCATATCATGTCCCCTATCTTTGGAGGAACAGATGAGCCTCATAATATTTTGTATGTGCCGGTTGGCGTAAACAGAATTAAAGAAGGATATGACGACATTCTTGCCGGATTGGTTCAACAGGGAAAGGCTAAATCCTTTAGTTGCAAACCCGAATACAAAGGTAAAAGCGTTGTTCCCAGTAAAATCACTATCACCTCAGGCAAAGATGGCGTTGATGTGTTTAAACAGACCATTGAAGTATGGTAAAGGAGATGAATCATGACTGATCTTAACGTTGTATATAAAAGCGTTCTTGAAGCGGATAAGGCTGCTGTAGTTATCTGTGACCTTGATCATACGATTATTTATATGAATCCGGTGGCAATCAACAGATATGAGAAATGGGGCGGTAAGAACTTGGTCGGACAAAGCCTCCTTAATTGCCATAATGAAAAATCACGAGAAATGATCCTTAAGGTGCTGGAGTGGTTTGGAAAATCTAAGGACAATAACATCGTGTACACGTCTTATAACGAAAAAGAAAACAAAGATGTGTATATGGTTGCACTCAGAAATGATACCGGAGAATTGATCGCTTATTATGAAAAGCATGAGTACCGAAATCGCGAAACCATGAAAATGTATGATATGAATTGAGAATTAATATGAATTTAAGTGTAAATGAAAACGGAATAACTATTCAGAAACTATTTAAATCTGTCACTGTATCATATTCCGAGATTAAAAGTATAGTTAATAAAGATGGTTTTACATACATAAATACCCGTTATGGTGATACATACAAGCATCGTGAATCGGGTGAGATACTTGGCACTTACCTATATCTTACAGAAAGCAGTCCTGAATTATATGAATTCATCGAAAAATATAACATAGAATTCAGAGACGAAAGCTTGCTTTCCGATGATCAGGAACTTTATTCCTTTGATGAGGCGGTCTCGGTAGCACAGAAAACTATGGATTTGATAAAATCTGTGGCTGATGAGCTGATCAAAGATAAAATCGGTCCCGAATTCGAACTTAATAATTGCTATGCTGAGGAAAAGTTCGGGATTACACGTGTGTATCTTACTTTGCTTCAGAATGGATTGGGTTTTGGTATTCCTGACGAAGCAATAGATTATGTGGATCCTGATGTTCCGAGCTCCTTTGAAACAGTAAAACTGTTTCGCGGTCCTGCCGTGTGGCATCCTGAAAGCTATAGTGGTGAATATGTTCTTTATGACATATGCAAATCTGAGGAAAGCTGTCGGAAAGAAATAACGGATTTAGTTCAGACATTCATTGAAAGAGCTGTGCCGTATATCCGAAAATTAACGCTTTAAATATACGAGATTCTGTTGTAAGGCTACTTAAATTGATAATTTGATTTGTAAGAGTGAAGCTATTTATGGATAAAGATTTTAAAGGAAACGCATATATTATTAAAGGCGATGAAGTTCTCTTGAATTACAGTGGCGGATTTGCAGATCTGTCTAATGAAATTCCCAATACACTTAAAACAAGATTCGCCAGTGCATCCATGGGCAAAACTTTTGTTGCCGTGGGCATTCTTCAACTGATCGAATCCGGAAAACTGGATTTTGAGGATACTATCGGAAAGATTTTGGACTTTGATCTGAAGCAGATAGATCCTGATGTTACAGTAAGACAACTTCTAAATCACACATCCGGAGTTCCGGATTATTTTGATGAATCGGTTATGGATGATTATGAGGCATTGTGGATCGATTATCCCAACTATCGCATCAGGCATAACAGTGACATACTTCCCCTTTTTATTGATAAACCTATGATGTACAAAAAGGGTGAGAGGTTTCAGTACAACAATTCCGGATATATATTGCTTGCATCTATCATTGAAAAGATAACAGGCATGGATTTTGATGTATATCTTAAGCAAAACGTATTTGACAGATGCGGAATGAAAGATACGGGATATTTTTCTTTTGATAAACTGCCTGCAAGATGTGCTAATAGTTATATCTATTGTCCTGATACGGATGATTACCGCACAAATATATATTCTGTCGGCGCTAAGGGGACAGGTGACGGAGGCACTTTCGTTACCGTAGAAGATATTGTGAAGTTTTGGAAAGGACTTATCACTCATGAACTCCTTTCCGAGAAGATGGTATCTCAAATGTTTTCGAAGCAAAGCGGCGATGGGAAAGATCCGGAAGAGGGATATTACGGATTCGGAGTCTGGATCATCGACAATCCCAAAGGTAAAGATCTTATCTATATGCAGGGAGTCGATGATGGTGTCAGTGCCATCTCCGAATACAATCCCAATAACGGAATGATAACTGTATTGCTAAGTAACTACGGTCACAATGTGTGGTCCAGAATGAGAAAAATACGTGGAGATATGTATAAGTAATCGAGGATTGATAATATGGCCGATAAGTTATATCAATGCATGAAAGCTGTTGCCAAAAACAAGGGCATTAAAGCTTCACCGGAACACGATCTGTATAAGATGATCTCTCCATTTTTTATTAATGCCTTTTATTCTGATCTTCCCCGAGCTAAGAACTCGGATAAGATTCGTGCCAATAGCGTGATTGCATGTCGCTCCGTTATTGAGAACGAACAGATAGAGTATGATTTTGACGGCAAGGATGAATCCTATCAACTGCTTGCTGAGGCTGTATTTGCACATATAGAAAGCTGGTATAAGGATTTTGAGGAGAAAGTTAAATCGGAATATGGTGATTTAGAGGCCTTTTTCCTCTCTAATAAAGATAAGTATCCCAGACAGGCAGCACTTATCTATATTCACTCAGAGAATTATGCAGCGGCGGAAAAGTGCATGAAACTTATGCCGGCTAAAATGAATACTTCTCGTTTGATCAATCCGACCACCGAGGAACAGACACAACGACTTGTTGATTCTGGGGCCGAGAAGTTTGGAAAAGAATCCTTCTTGAGAGATGACATGGAGTGCCATTGGGACTATCTCATTGCTAAGAAAAAAGGACTTGAATGGACAGGAGATAGAGCTCGATTCGGATTGCTCAATGAGGAGCGGGCATAAAAATGAATAAGATATCTGAATTCTTTAAAATGTATTCGGAGGTTTCTTTTTTATCTTCTTTGAATGTTGAAGATGCAATCAGTGCTGTGCGCAAAAATACAAATCTCAAGCCGGATATGTATCTCAAAAAAGCGGAAAGAGATAAGTATTTGTTTATTGCGCATGATAAAGTTCATCCAAGTTTAAATGAAATCATTCCCAATATGCCTGTTTATGGGCAAAAGAACAGTCTGTTGACTCCTGTATTAAGTATGGAGTTTTATTCTACCGGACAATCGGATCAAACAATCGTGAAGATTAAGGCCAGACCGAATCCTAATACTTTTTCTATATGGATATTTCTGGATGTTATAGTCGTTTTACTGGGATTGATAAATGGTTTGATTGCTGTTTTTAGTAAGGATTATATATTTATATTTGGATTTGTTTTTTGTTTAGCTTGGGTTCCTTGTGCGAATTTGTTTGGCTTTTGGATGCCATATAAGTCCGTGATAAATGATTTAAAGGCTTTGTTGAAATATGAAGACAATATATAAATCTGAAGAAGGTAAAAGAAAAATACTGGATTTGTACGATAGTCAGCTTTCAAGGCTTACGAATCCATGGAAAGATGTCTATATAGATACCACCTATGGCCGGACACATATTGTAGAGACCGGTAATTTATCGGGAGAGCCGATTTTGGTTTTTCACGGAGGAAATGCTACCACAGCATATAATCTTCTTGCCTGTGATTTTATCATGGAAGATTTTCATATATATGCGGTTGATATGGTGGGACATCCCGGAAAAAGTGCGGAAACAAGTTTGCCGGCTAAAGGGTACGAATACGGAAGGTGGGTCAGCGAAGTGATAGATGGTCTTAAGTTCGATAAGATCAGTCTATTCGGTGGATCTTTTGGGGCAGGAGTGATCACTAAGACAATGTGTGTTTGCCCTGATAAGATTAAAAGGGTTGTTCTGTATGTTCCCTCCGGAATAAAGAATGCACCCGCTATAAACAGCGCAAGTATGATGCTGCCGATGATAGCTTATTGGGTTGTCGGAAAAGACAAATGGCTGAAGAAGTGTATGCTTCCTATGGCTATTACAGAAAACAATATTACTGATGATATATATGAAACAGCAAAGCTGAGCATTGACTACGTAAAAGTCAAGACCGGAATGCCAAGCGATGTTGATGGGGAATTGATGAGAAAGTGTAATGCCCCCACGCTAGTTATGGCTGCAGAGAAAGATTGTCTCTTTCCCGGTGGTGGGGTGATTGAAAGAGCAAAAAGGATCATTCCGAACTGCAAGACCTATCTTCTAAAGAATCGTGGCCATATGAACTTCCTTACGGAAGATGAGAAGAAGATGATAGTGGATTTTTTGTTGGGTAAGTAAATATCTTTTGTTAACTTAGTAAAGGGAGCGGATTTGTGAAAGAAAAACCCGAGGTTGTGTACCACGGCAGCCAGTATAAATTTGATGTTGTAGAACCACGAATGGCAAACGGACAATGTGAGACTGAATCACAGATGGGGATTTATGCAGCGGCGACGATGGAGGAAACAATTCCTTTTGCATTGCCGTTTCGTTATTATCCCGATGAGCCCGGTGGGAGATTATCCCGTGACACCGAAGGTATTAACAGCTATTTGCGATATGGCTCTATTAATCCTCATGGAAAAGGATATGTGTATGTTCTTCCGTCGGATTCTTTTGAACTGGTTGATGAATGGCAGTGGGTTTCCAGGGTTCCTGTAAAGCCGATTAAAGTGATTGAGATTTCGGTAGATGACTATTGGTATACGATTTCTTTTTCCGAAGAGGCAATGGCAATTCAGCGGAAATTGTACGGCGAGTGAGAGGACGATAATGCGAGAGTATGTATTACTGCTTCCAATCATATTCATATTTCATGATATGGAAGAAATAATTGGATTTGGATGGTTTTTCAGAAACAATCCGGAGATGTTTGAGAGATATCCGAAAATCACGGAAGCATACAAGGATTTTACAACTGCGGGAATGGCACTTGCGGTATATGAGGAATTTATCCCATTTTTTGGAATCAGCCTATTGGCATATTATTTGGAAAATGATGTGCTAAATGCCTTGTGGTATGGATTGATGCTTTCTCTTACTGCACATTTTATTGTTCATCTCATGCAGAGTATCTATATCAAGAAGTATGTTCCGTCTCTGATCACAAGCATTATTTGCTTGCCGATAAGCGTGGTTATTCTGATAAACAGTTCTAAATATATGAATTTCAGCTTGATGTCTGTTGTAATAATAATTGTCAGCATTATATTAATGATGCTGAATCTGAAATTTGCACATTGGCTTATGCATAGATTTGGAAAGCAACTCGGATAATATTTTAGTTTTACTTGCTATAGGATTATTTAGGTTGTTATCTAATATTCCAAGGAGTGATTATGTGTAGCTGTGATGAGTGCTATGAAATGAGACAGCCACAAACGATGAAGTGTCCCACATGTGGCAAGAATACATATGTTGGTCAAGTAAAGGGCATTAGTAGTGTATGGTTGTGTTCAAATTGTGGGGAAGGCGTGGCGAGTGCCGGAGGCTTCCCACCTGCATGCCATAATGAAAAAGAATATTCTTTATATATAGATAGACCGGAAGATAACAAAAAGTGGATTAAATTGGCTGGGATTTTGAATAAAAATATATTAGATACCAGGAAAGAATTTGATAAAGATTCTACCTTGGAGATACATCTTAGGATAGATTCTTGCCTGAAGATATATGAAGCTTTGATTGAAGCTGATATTTCTTGTGTGGTAGATCCTATGCTATTACAGGATTATAGTAGAATACTTAACTGCAAATATAGATAAAAAACTTTAAAGTAGTATCTTATGAATACAGGATTAATGGATAGATTTATAGATGAATATAGACCGGGAGCTAACTTGAAGAAACCTGATAAGGAACTGCTTGATTTCGGTGAAAAAATGCTCCCCGGAGAAATATTGTCTTTATGGGAAGACTATGGTTTTGGAGAATATGGCAACGGATTTATCAAGGTAGTTGATCCCAGAGATTATATGCATAGCCTGTATACATGGCTCGGAAAACAGGACTTCAGTAAAATTCCGCTAATGATATCTGCTTTTGGCGATATTTTCTATTATAGAAAACTGAGTGATAAAGACAATGATATTTCAATGCTGGATATTCATTACAGGAAAATAGATGTCTGTGCTTACTCATATCAGGATTTTTTTGCCGGATATATCCTTGATGATGGAGTGAAAGAAAACATTCTTAGACGTACTCTTTTTGACAAGGCTGTTAATAAACTTGGTGCTTTAGCTGAGAATGAGTGTTTCTATTTTGTTCCGGCATTGGTTACCGGCGGGGCAGAGGATATTAAATACATTCAAAAAGGCGATGCCAATGTTCATCAGCATATGCTATTTGAACTGGGCGATCGGTAAGAATAATTTACTCAGGGTCGAATAGCTTTATCCGGACGTAGCTCAATCAGAAGAGCCGTGACGCTAATAATAGTCACAAGGTGCGGGTGCAAGTCCTGCCGTCCGGTCTATACGGGTGTAGCTCAGTGGATCAGAGCGTTGACATGTTAAGTCATATGCATGGGTTCGATTCCCATCGCCCGTTTAATGTATTGTAGAATCGTAGACGAAAACGAAGAAGAGTATATTATGGTGTGTGATTTATGAGAGTGATTAATTATTTTGATAGCGATAAACAGGACCATTGGCTGAGTGAAATTAAAAGAGCTGATTGGGATGCAGCAAGATTTCTTTACGAACTTTTGAGTAAAGGAACTTTTTTTGATGCAACAGGTAAACATTCAAAGGTCATGATGCTTACGGATGGAGATGAATTGATATCTTTCTGTACATATGCGGAAAAAGATGATATCCAGCCCACAGAATTAACCCCATGGATGGGATTCGTATATACATTTCCGGAGTATAGAGGACATCACTATTGTGGACGCCTTATGGAAGAGATAGAAAGACTTGCTAAAAAGGATGGCGTGTCTGAATTGTATATCTCGACAAATCATACCGGTCTCTATGAGAAATATGGATGTGAGTTTAAAACAGATATGAATGACATGCACGGAGAACCATCCCGGGTATATGCAAAGAAGATTCCTGATGACGAATTGCTTATCGAACTTAGTGATATGGAATGGCCTCTTGAATATATAGATCATGACCGCAGAATAGCCAGAGCAATTGTGTTTGATGGTGGTGGAAATTATTACTTTGTACGTGCCGAGCGTGATGATGATTTTGGAAAAGCAACGCTGATAGAGACCTCCGGCGGCGGAGTCGAATCCGGCGAGGATTTGTATACGGCGATTAAACGTGAACTTAAAGAGGAACTGGGTGTAGAGGTTGAGGCTGTTTGCAAGATAGGAACTGTCGTAGATTATTACAATCTGATCCACAGACGTAATCTGAATAACTATTTTTTGTGTAAGATTGTTTCCTTCGGAGAAAAGCATCTTACCCGGGATGAGATAGAGGATTTCCATCTCTCTACATTGAAGCTGACTTATGAGGAAGCGATTAAGGAATACGAGAACAGGCGCGAGACAAGGCTTGGAAGACTGATTTCCAACAGGGAGCTTCCTATACTCAAAAAAGCTCATGAAATCATAAACCGCGGTTCGCTTTAAGTTTCTGCATGTAATCCGTTTTATTTTGTTAAGAGGCAGATTATGAAGAGATTGAAATATTTACTGCTTATCGGTGTTTTGGCTTGTGTAACAGGTTGCCGGGACCAGTCATCTGTTGCAGAACCTGTCACTCAGGAAACGGATGAGCCAGAAGAGGTAATCGAAGAACCTGTTGAAGAGGTGATTGAAGAAATACCCGGCGAGAGCTTGATTGATATATTCAAGGACTTGGAAAAGGTCGAACTCTCGGAACAGGATTTTTCTTTTGAATACGAGGATCACACTTTTAGTATTTCAAGTGTCTGGAGCGATTACGTTGATGCTTTGGGCTATCCCGATGAATACGAACAGAATAACTATGGATATATAAGTACCAACAGTGACCGGACAAGGTCGATGAATGCATATGTGACGGAGTGACCTTTGGAGACAGATACCTAAAAGAAGAGGGATGATCGCGGTGGGGCTATAAAATATCGGGTCTTCAAAGTTAGTTGGGGTTTCTCAAAGTTTTTTGGGGTCAATCGTTAGGGTCTGACGAAAATAATGGCCAAGTTTTTTGGGGTCTGTCGTTGGGGTCTGGCAAAAATGTTTACATAATGGTTCAGGGATAAGCT
>JAGAYR010000022.1 GCA_017940415.1 Lachnospiraceae bacterium | reverse complement strand
TTGAGTTTTATATTCCCAAATTTTTCTCATCAGCTTGAACTGAATAACAAATCAGCAGTATTAAGTCACTATTTGTTCAGTGGCCTTTTTGGGGTGCTGTTATAGTTTTGGGAGTTTATGTATGAGGAAACATTTATTTAAGTATTTTAGGCAATTTGTTGCTTTTCTGGTTGTATGTTCAATGCTTATCGCGTCTGCTCCGATAGATTCGTATGCGGCGCAGGATATGGCGGGTGATGAAAAAGAGAAGGTTTATGTCGCGGATGGTTATACTGTGACTTTTACATTAGATACAGTTTGGAACTCCGGATACAATGTGAGTGTTGTTATTCAAAATACCGGTAACGAGACTATAAGTGACTGGTATATGTATCTCAAATATAATGTTGATATCTCAAATATGTGGAATGCGAGCGTCTATGAGACAAGCTCTTCATATATGGTTCTGACAAACGCAGGATGGAACAAGGATGTTTATTCAAATGGGACTGCCGGTTTCGGATATACCGGAAACGGTGATTTTCCAGGATTCCCTGAATCTGTAAAGGTTACATCCGGATATGATCCTACAGCTATTGAAGGCGGAAGCGATGACCATGGGGACGATGGAGGAGATACTCCGGATGACGGCGCGGATACAGATGGCGATGGACTGACGGATACATTTGAGGAAGCTATAGGATCGGATCCTGAACTTGTCGACACGGATAGCGATGGACTGTCTGATTATCAGGAAGTATACCTGACATTAACAGATCCTACGGTAAAAGATACCGACGGAGACGGAGTTCTTGACCCCAATGAAGATATTGATGAAGACGGTCTTGGAAATCTGGATGAACTCACCGGGGGTACGGATCCAGGTAATCCCGATACAGACAGAGATGATCTGAATGATTACGATGAGATTCATGTGTATGTATGTGATCCTCTCAACTATGATTCCGATGGTGATGGACTTTGTGACGGCGATGATGTCCTTCTCGGATTCAGCCCTACCATGACCGATACAGATCTGAATGGAATCCTTGATTCAGCGGAAAAGGTGTACCAGACAACAGAAAATGATTTTGCCTTTGAAGATACACATGGTCTTACAAGTGTATCCGTATCGTTGAATGTAAGCGGAAATATAGATAAAGAAATCGAGATCACAAATGTTTATGAGTTCGATGCTCAGTCCAGAGATGTTGTCGGACTGATCGGGGCTCCGATAGAGATTACCTGTGATGTTCCGTTTGAAACTGCAACGATTTCCTTCTCGTATGATGAAAGTGCCCTTGGCGATACCTCTGAAGAAAATCTTTCCCTTATGTGGTATGACGAGGAGAATAATTGGTACCAGATCCTGGATCAGGATTGCGTGGTAGATCCCGAGAATAATACAGTGTCCTATACTACTACACATTTTTCGGAATATAATCTGGTAGACAGATTGTTATGGTTTAATACCTGGAACGAGGATATAGATTATCCTGAGGAGGAACAGACAGAGCCTACATATCATCCAACGAGATATATTGTTATCGAAGATATGTCATCTTTCCAAAACACTGAGGATACCGAACTTGTAGAAGAAATCAAGAATACTCTATCTGAATATTCTCATAGATTTAAACTGTCTAAAGAAGGCAGAGTTTTGATGCAGAACGGCCTTGGAAAGACCTGGGATCTGACCGGGATGTTTGACAATGCTACAAGGGAATATTTTACATCTGATGGCTATACGATCACTCCGGGAGATGAAGCGGATCACTTGTGGTCACCTACCTATAGAAGGCCTAATCTGACTAGTATTCTCAGCAGTATAGTTTATGGATATGATACATATCCTGAATACTATTCAGCAGAAGGATTGGTGATATTCTATATATCTAATCAAAGTTCCGGAGCAGCAGAGGAAATACTTCAGGCATGTGCTGAAAGAGGAATTAAGATTTACACGATCGATATCCGAAATGATGAAGAAGACTCATTGCTTAAAAATCTTTCGGATAAAACTAACGGTAATCATTACTGTGGAGAGATAACCCATGATCCTGTGCTGCTAGTTAATTCACTTGTCTATGTTATAAATGGAATTAATGCTTATGGCAGTGATAGAGACAAGGATGGACTACTTGATAAATACGAGACGGATGGTGTTAGAACAATAGTGGGAACCTTAATTACCACTAATCCGGATGATAAAGACAGTGATGGTACGGTCTTACTGATTATGAAGAACTTGGAGTGGTTTATGACCTCAATATGTATATAGGATTTGGCATTACTAAAAACTGTAGATTTGTTATATACAGTAGTAATCCTAACAAAAAAGATTCAGATGATGACGGTATAGAAGATGATAAAGACTCTTTTCCTTTAAAGCGAAATGAAGTGTTTGTATTCCTAAATGGTTATATCAGCCCACATTTTCTAAATGTAGAAAATACGAATTTGCAATATCATAATAATAATTCTGTTATTGCAGGAGGAGATCAACATTGGTGGCCTGGAACGGGCAAGGAATATGATGGCATTTTTGATGGCTTTTTTGAGCGCTTTCCGGATTATGTTACAAACAAGAATTATCGAATGTGTGGATTCGGATGTGGTGTTATTGCTGCTACGGATTTGGAATTGTATTTATGCCAAGAAAACGGATATTCTATTCCTAACCAACCTAATCTTTTTTCAAATAATGCTTTTCTAATCAGTCAAAGCGATTATATGTCTGCTGCGGAATATAATCGGGATAATGTATTTATATTAAATGATTATTATGTTAATTATGTCATTGGGGTAAAACCAACAGATTTAGAATCGGGTATGGAAGCGTTCCTGAAATATAATGGTTTTCTAAATCCTACTGCGGAGTGGAGGGCGTCTGCGGATAAAGAAATTGTTTTAAACAGTATTGAAAGAATGATTTCAGAAAACAGACCTATTGTATTCTCATATCATACTTTTAAAGATAAATATGAGGACGGTATATGTTTGTATAAAAATGTAGAGGATGCAAAAAATGATAATAGAAGTACAATTCCGATAAAATCTCATTATATGAACATAATAGGTTATGTAAAGTATTTAAATGATACGTGTGATACATATAGATATTTACTTATAGTTGTAAGTAATGGGGAAATTTTTTATATAAATTATGATTTTTATGCAGCTCATTTGGATATAACAACTAATATTTTGGAGATAAGAACATGAGACGAAAAATAGGATTATTCTTAATTATTATTACATTGTTTGTTTCTGGGTGTGCCGGAGGTGCAGTAGATATTACTCATGGTCATGCTAATGCGGATGATAATATTTCTCAAACGATGCTTGATTTGATCGGTGATGATTATTGGTATTCGGGAAAAGAAACGTACAACGATGAATGGGTGCGTTACGGATACGTTATAAGAAAAAATGATTTGAGTATTATGGAGACATTTGTTAGTGCTGTTTTGAATGTTGAAATAACAGGAGATGAAAATATTATTTTTTCTGTAGTAGAAGAATCCAGTAATGGTTATTTTGATGAATTATTCGTTCTTAGTAACTATGATTGCTACGATGGAGCGGGTGGTGAAACTCTGGATTATTTAGGCTATTTGAAGATAAGATATGATGGCTATGCTATGGAAATGTGGCATGATCCCAAGACATATACAACCTTTGAGAATATCAAATATCTGGAAATTCCGGATGTTATGCAAAAGAAGGCAGAGGAAGAAGAAATCGATTGGTATGAAATCTGGCCTGATCTCGTGGGAGTTGAAGTGATTGAAACTGGTTTTATGGAAAATTAATGCATTTTTATCTTTATAAGTGAGTTTGGAGATACAGTGATAAAGAAACTAAAACATTTAATGTTGATATTTATGACCATAGTGCTGTTCTGCGGATGCGGCGCTGACAGTAAAAGAGGTATTGATCCGGATGATGAGTTATCTGCTTATGTCTGCGATTCGATAGGCGATACATTTCGCTATCTTGGCCAAAAACAAAAACCGGACGATGTAATAGATTATATGTACTTTGCACCGTATGAATCTCTTACACCCGAAAATATATCGTTTTTTATGAATACTGTTGCCTCACTTTCTGTGGATAATACAAAGCACATAGAATTTAATATCTGTCCTCAAGTAGAAAATGGATATGGGGGAACGTGCTCTTTACAAAACTATATTGAATTATCTGATGATGGAGACAAAAAGTTCATAGAATTCTCGGAAATGTGTGTTTATACAATTACGTATCAGGAATTATCTGATCCTATTTTAACTGAACCATCTACCTTCATAGGAGTGGAGGGGGTTAAATATTTAATAATTTCAAATCGAATGCAGGAAAAGGCTGAAGAGGAGGGGATTGACTGGTACGAAATCTGGCCTGATCTCGAAGATATAGAGATTTTTTATCCGTAATCCCAGATTTTATAAAGAAGATTCAGTAAGTCTGAATGAAATAGTCATTGATTTGAGGACGTTAACCTTCACTGATCACAGTGCAATTATAGCCGATGTGGCTCTGTTATAAAACGTTAGCCTGTATCATTATCGCAGAGCACGCATGGCTGCAGCTAGCCATAGTGATTGGAATATCCTTTGCAATATTCCTGATTCACTTCGGAGCCCTTGCCGCATTTGAATTATTCGCATCAGCAAAAGATAAGCTTCTTGATGTTATTGCTTAATGAATATGCCCACGGAATTGCCACATAGTTGTTTGTATCGACTATGTGGCTTTTTTATATCATAAAATAGTTGACAAATACAACTAATGATTTTATCATTTAAATCCATAGGAGGACATTCGATGGATAAGGTAAAACTATTTCGAGAAAGTACCAGAGAATTAGAACGTAATCTTGAGAAGCTAAACAGCTCTGATTGCTGCCAATGTAACGTTAATACATCTCAATGTTTTCTGGTAGTTGAGATAGGCAGAAAACCTGGAATATGTGTAAAGGAACTTGCTGAACTTCTTAAGATGGATAAAAGTGCTGTAAGCAGATCTGTAGAAGAACTTGTTCAAAAAGGATATGTTTTGCGAGAACCCTCAAAAAGGGATCGCAGGTGCGTAGTGCTTAATCTGACTGATGAAGGAATGGCAAGATTCAATACAATAGAGAAAGATATGAATTTGAAGTTTGAGAGAGTTTTTTCAATGATTCCAAAGGAAAAACAGATCCAGGTTTTAGAAGCATTAAGTATCTACAATGATGCGATAAAAAAATCGGAGGTGAAATGCTGTGATTAGGGAAATGAGAGATGAAGACTGGGGGACAGTAGCGGAGATTTACAAGCAGGGATTAGAAGAGGGAACATCTACTTTTAATACAGAGTGTCCTAGTTTTGCTGAGTGGAATGAAGGACATTTAAGGAATTGCAGGTTTGTTTTTGAGGAAGAAGGGAAGGTAGTAGGCTGGATTGCGCTTAGTCCTACTTCAAGTAGATGCGCATATAAAGGCTGCGTTGAAATGAGTGTATATGTTGATAGAAACTATAGAGGTCATGGGATAGGCACAGCTTTGGTAAATACGATCATCAGAGAGGCAGAGAAAGATGGGTATTGGAGCATATATTCTGCAATATTCTCAATTAACAAAGCGAGTATAGCCCTACATAAAAAGTGCGGCTTCAGGGAGATTGGCTATAGGGAAAGAATAGCAAAAGATAGATTTGGAAAATGGCAGAACACAACTCTTATGGAGTACAGAGCTTCATGACATTATAATGAATTGGCATCGGGTACATTGCCCGATGCCTGATTTTTTGCTGTTGACGCATAGAATATTACGTGTTATAAATCTCTTGTAATCAATTCTTTGTTCTAAACATTCATTTGTTTCTGAAATTCGTATTCCGAAACATACCAACTAACATTTGAGAACAATTTAGAGAGCAGCAAATTCATATTTTTCTTTATTGAAAGGAATCTGTTTTTATATGAGAGAAAAACTCCAGAGCTTTACCCTTACACAGCTTAAGGAAATCGCCAAGTCCGCAGGACTTAAAGGTATTGCAAGCCTTAAGAAAGAGGAACTGATCGACCGCCTTGTTGAGCTTGATGAGAAGATGCAGGCACAGAAGGCTGCCGAGGAAAAGAAAGCAGAGAGTAAAAAGGCACCCGAGGAGAAGAAGTCTGAGCACAAGAAGGCCGCGTCTTCCGAAGATTCAGGTGATAAGAAATCCGGTGAAAAGAAATCATCCGGAGATAAGAAAGCTTCTTCAGGAAAACCTTCTCATAAAAAGGATGCTCAGAAGGGCGATGCTCCCAAGAAGGATGCACCTGCTAAGGCTCCCGAAAACCGTCAGCCCGCTAAGAATGATGGTGCTCAGGCTCAGGAAGGAAAGCCTGCTTCCGAAAACAAGCCTGCAGCTGAAGCTAAGCCCGCTCAGGAGTCTGCCAAGAAGGAAAATGTCTATAATCCCCAGGAGGGCGACGAGCCTGCAAACGGAATCCTTGAGGTTATGCCCGAAGGATACGGATTCATCAGATGTGATAATTACCTTCCCGGTGAAAACGACGTCTATGTATCTCCCGCACAGATTAGAAAGTTTGGTCTTAGAACCGGTGATGTACTGGACGGAGTGAAGAAGGCAAAGTCCCCCACCGAGAAGTTCTCACCCCTTATCTTCTTAAATGAAGTAAACGGATATCCTCTTTCTGAGGCGATGAAGAGAGTCGCATTCGAAAACATGACTCCCATCTTCCCCAACAGCAGGATCCGTATGGAGACTGATGATGAGAAGAACATTGCTATGCGTGTAATGGATCTTGTAAGCCCTGTCGGTAAGGGACAGAGAGGAATGATCGTATCACCTCCCAAAGCAGGTAAGACGACCCTTCTTAAGTCCGTTGCGCAGTCAATTCTGTATCATAATCCTGACATGCACATCATCATCCTTCTGATCGATGAGCGTCCCGAGGAAGTTACCGATATGAAGGAGGCTATCAAGGGAAAGCATGTAGAGGTTATCTATTCCACATTCGACGAGATGCCCGAGCATCATGCCAGAGTATCCGAGATGGTTATCGAGCGTGCAAGAAGACTTGTAGAGCACGGCGAGGATGTAGTTATCCTTCTCGATTCCATCACCAGACTTGCAAGAGCTTATAACCAGGTAATCCCTCCCAGCGGACGTACTCTTTCCGGTGGTCTCGATCCTGCGGCTCTTCACATGCCCAAGAGATTCTTCGGTGCGGCCCGTAACATGAGAGAGGGCGGATCCCTCACCATCCTTGCAACCGCGCTTGTAGAGACCGGTTCCAAGATGGATGACGTTGTCTACGAGGAATTTAAAGGAACCGGTAACATGGAAATGATCCTTGACCGTAAACTTTCGGAAAAGAGAATCTTCCCTGCAGTTGACCTTGCAAAGTCCGGAACCAGACGCGAAGATCTCCTTCTTACCAAGGAAGAGCTCAGAGCCATGGAAATTGCCCGTCGCGCCCTCAACGGCCTCAAATCCGACGATGCGGCCGACAGACTCCTGGAGGAGTTTAAGAATACCCGCAGCAATGCAGAACTCGTACGCAACATCAACGTGAGAAACCACGTATAAAGATTAGTGGATCGCAATAATATATATATGAGCCCATGACGCGGGAGAATAGAAATTAGAGGTTGCATTATTGCGAAAGTAGTGATATATTAGAAAAGCTGTTTGTGGCTGCATAAGCAGTGTGGATGAGAACAGACAAAATTATACTTTATATATAGAGAGGTGAGATCATGAAGGAAGGAATACATCCCCAGTATTATCAGGCAACCGTTACCTGCAACTGTGGCAACACTTTTGTAACCGGTTCAACCAGACCTGAGATACACGTCGAAGTTTGCTCCAAGTGCCATTCGTTCTATACCGGACAGCAGAAGAGCGCAAGAGCCGACGGTCGTATTGACAAGTTCAATAAGAAGTACGGTCTTAACAAGTAAGAAGCATTTAAGGGGTCAAGGCCTAGCCTTGACCCTTTTTTTATAAGTTTTTAAAGGCAGGAGATCCTATGGCAGCAAAAAGAAGAAGCAAGGTCTATTCCGGAATCGGCGGACAGGCCGTCATTGAAGGAATAATGATGAGAAACGGTGAGAAATACGCCGTTGCAGTCAGAAGACCCGACGGAAAGATCGAAATCGATGCCCAGACACACAGAACCTTTATGGAAGGAAGTTTTCTTTTGAAGATTCCTTTTGTAAGAGGCATGTTTGTCTTTATCGATTCTCTTATACTCGGAACCCGCGCACTCAATTTCTCTGCGGATATTTATGATCAGGAGGAAGGCAAGGAAAGCGGAACATCCGGAAACGGTGCACTCGACGGACTTCTTAACAGCCTTGTTCTTATCATTGCGGTCGCACTTGCCATAGGTCTTTTTATAGTCCTTCCAACATATCTTGCTTCCGTATTTGAGAAGAGTATCAGAAACACATCTCTGGTATCCGTTATCGAAGGCGCCATCAGAATGATCGTATTCATCCTCTATATGTTCGGCATCGGATTTATCAAGGATATGCGCAGAGTATACCGCTATCACGGCGCTGAGCATAAGTGCATCAACTGTATCGAAAGAGGAAAGACTTTAAACGTAGATAATGTAATGAAGAGCTCCAGATTCCACAGAAGATGCGGAACCAGCTTCATGTACATTTCCGTATTTATAAGTATCATCATTTTCTTCTTCATCAGGATCGAATATATACCCTTGAGAATATTCATCAGGATTCTTCTGATCCCGGTTGTGCTCGGCATTTCATATGAGATCCTGAGACTTGCGGGAAAGAGCGAGAACTTTTTCGTATATGTCCTCACTGCTCCCGGCATCTGGTTCCAGCACCTTACCACCAAAGAGCCCGACAGACAGATGGTTGAGGTTGCAATCAACTCTGTTGAAGCTGTATTTGACTGGAAAAAATACCTTGCAGACAATTTCGGTTATGACATAGACGAAAACGGTGAGATCGCAGGTGTGCTTCCCGGATGGGGTGATGATTACACCGGCGAATATTATGACGAAGAGTACGATGAAGTCTATGACGACGAAGCAGGCGAGTATTACGAAGACGAATACTCGGGCGATGATTCTTACGACGACTGAAAAACAAAGTGAACATATCCGAACTGAAAAATCTTATACAGTCCCGTCTGGAGAAGGCAGGTATTGATGATCCTAAATCGGATACCGGTATTATTTTGCGTGAATACGCGAATGTATCTTTGTCCGATCTTTATTCCAATCCGGAAAAAGAAGTCGCTCCCGATGTGGATATGAACAGGATCGAAGAGGTCATCACACTTCGTGAGAAAAGAATACCGCTCCAGCACATCATCGGAAAAACATGCTTCATGGGATTTGATTTTGAAGTCAGTTCCGATGCTCTTATTCCCAGGCCCGACACCGAGATTCTTACGGAAGAAGCACTGAGGGATTATCATGACGGATCCAAATTCCTGGATCTGTGCACAGGAACGGGCTGCATTATCACAAGTCTTATTGCGCTGACCAATGACTGCTACGGTGTTGGTACGGATATTTCCGGGAAGGCTCTGGCGCTTGCGGGAAGAAACGCAGATAACATCCTTGCGGATAAAAGAGACCGCCTTGTTTTCAAACAGGGCGACCTTTATGATGCCCTGGGTGAGGGAGAGAAGTTTGATGTCATCATTTCGAATCCTCCCTACATCAGAACTGCGGACATAGAAGGACTTATGCCCGAAGTAAAAGATCACGATCCTCACCTTGCTTTGGACGGAGGAGAGGACGGTCTTGTTTTCTACAGAAGGATAATTGAAGGCGCGAGTAAGCACCTTGTTAAAGGTGGAGATCTGCTCCTTGAGATAGGATACGATCAGGCCGAAGATGTTATGAAGATCATGGAAACAAACGGTTTTATCGAAATAAACTGCATTAAGGATTTTGCGGGATGTGACCGCGTTGTAAGAGGAATACTGCCTCTTCTTTAGCTGTGCGTAAAAATAGTACATTAACGAAGCACAGATAAAGGAGATTAATTATGTTTGAAAAATTAGATGAGCTCCTCACAAAGAACGAGGAGATGACCATGCAGCTTCAGGACCCTGCAATTATCGGGGACGGAGCAAGATTTCAGAAGATAATGAAAGAGCAGGGGGCAATCATGCCTCTTGTAAATGCATACACCGAATACAAGAAATGTAATGCAGATCTGGAAGATGCACTCGAGATGCTTTCATCCGAAAATGATGAGGACATGAGAGAACTTCTTAAGGAGACTGTATCCGATTCCAAAAAGCGTGTTGCAGAGCTTGAGGATGAGATCAGGATCCTTCTTCTTCCCAAAGACCCCAACGATCAGAAAAACGTAATACTTGAGATCAGGGCAGGTGCAGGCGGAGACGAGGCTGCTCTTTTCGCGGCTGAACTATACAGAATGTATGTGCACTATGCGGAGAGCCTGGGCTGGAGAGTACAGCTTGTCGGTGCGGATGAAACAGGAATCGGAGGATTCAAAGAGTGCACCGCAACCATTACCGGCGCAGGAGCTTACTCCAAGCTTAAGTATGAAAGCGGTGTTCACAGAGTTCAGCGTGTTCCCGAGACCGAAAGCGGCGGAAGGATCCATACTTCAACCGCATCCGTTGCGGTAATGCCCGAAGCTGATGAAGATATCGATATCGAGATCGATCCCAAGGATATAAGGATCGACGTAATGAGAGCTTCCGGAAACGGCGGTCAGTGCGTCAATACCACGGACTCCGCGGTAAGACTTACTCATTTCCCTACAGGTATCGTCGTATATTCCCAGACTGAAAAGAGCCAGATCCAGAACAAGGCAAAAGCCTTCGCACTCCTGAAAGCAAAGCTCTATGATATCCAGCAGCAGGAAAAGCATGATGCGGAAGCTGAGATGAGACGTTCACAGATCGGAACCGGAGACCGTTCTGAGAAGATCAGAACTTATAACTTTCCTCAGGGAAGAGTTACCGACCATAGAATCGAGCTGACACTTTACAAGCTTGAGAAGATTATGAACGGCGACATAGGTGAAATCGTTGATGCATGCATAGCGGCTGATCAGGCGGCTAAACTTGCTAAAATGGAACAGACAGACTGACTAATAGTCAAACTATTAAATAATACGCACAGAAAAAACTAAAAATTGTTCATTCTGTCAAATGACAGATTCGGAAATCAATGCTAAGATAAACAGGCATTATGTAAACGGACATTTCGGGGGGAATGTCAAATCATAGATAGGAGTTTATCATGTTCAGTATAGGTGATTACGTAGTCTGTGGCAATAAGGGCGTGTGCAGGGTTGAGAACATTGCACCTTTCGAGATTTCCGATACGGACAACAATGAGGATTACTATATCCTCAAACCTATATATTCCCCCGGAAGTACTGTATATATTTCCATGGCAACTGCCGATGAGAAGCTTCGTCCCGTTCTTACCAAGAAGGATGCGGATCTTCTCGTTAAGAAGATGCCCGGTATTCCCGATATCACTGTTGATAATGATAAGCAGCTTGAGGGTGAGTACAAGAACTGCATCCGTTCCAACGATGCCATGGAGCTTGTAAAACTTCTCAAGACCATTCATCACAGACGTGAGGCAAGATTTGCCGCAGGCCGTAAGGAGACCGCACTTGATGCCAAGTATTTCCGAATGGCAGGAGATTATCTCTACGGTGAGCTTGCAATCAGCCTTAACATCCCCAGGGAAGAGGTTGAGGGATATATCAACGAGACAATCTCGTAATCTTTTTACCTAAATTATGTTGACATAGGCTAAGGCCTTGTGATATTATTCCATTTGCGTGTGAACACGCGGACAATAAAGCAGAGCAGCCGCTCTCACCTGCAGGACTAATCCAAACAGGTTCAGAGGTCCGATCAAACTTGGATCGAATGTATTCTGTAAGCGGCTTACTGCAAGCCGCTTATTTTATTTTATGGGTTTTTCCCGGAGGGTACCAGTATTAACAACTTATTTATCAACGAACAGATAAGAGACAAGGAAGTAAGAGTCATCGGACAGACCGGCGAACAGGTCGGAGTAATGCCCACCAAAGATGCTCTCAAGATGGCACATGATGCAGGACTTGACCTGATCAAGATTGCGCCCGGTGCCAACCCGCCCGTATGTAAGATTGCAGATTACGGCAAGTATCAGTACGAGCAGATCCGCAAGGAGAAGGAAGCCCGTAAGAAACAGCATCAGATTGAGATCAAGGAGATCCGTATTTCTCCCAACATCGATACCAATGATGTTAACACCAAGATCAATGCAGCCAGAAAGTTCCTCGCAAAGGGAGACAAGGTAAAAGTTACACTTCGTTTCCGCGGACGTGAGATGGCTCATATGAACACCACAAAGCACGTGCTCGATGATTTCGCAGAGGCACTTTCGGATGTTGCGGCCATCGAGAAGCCTGCCAAGGTTGAAGGCAGAAGCATTATCATGTTTTTAACGGCTAAGAAAGACGACAAGCCGTCAAAAAATAAAGAAGAAGCTACGCAGTAAGATTAGGAGGAAGTAATATGCCCAAGATGAAAACAAGTAGCGCCGCAGCTAAGCGCTTCAAGGCTACCGGCACCGGAAAGCTTAAGAGAAATAAGGCTTATAAGAGTCATATTCTTACCAAGAAGAGCACCAAGAGAAAGAGAAATCTTCGTAAGGCCGCTATGACCGATGCTACCAACGTAAAGAACATGAAGAAGATCCTGCCCTATCTGTAAGGCAGACGCACCCGTCGGTTTTCCGGCGGTTAGATTGGAGGAAATAATAAATGGCAAGAATTAAAGGTGGATTAAACGCCAAGAAAAAGCACAATCGCGTTCTGAAGCTTGCAAAGGGCTACAGAGGCGCAAGAAGTAATCAGTATAGAGTTGCTAAGCAGTCTGTTATGAGAGCTCTCACCTCATCCTACTCAGGACGTAAGGAGAGAAAGAGAGAGTTCAGAAAGCTCTGGATCACCAGAATCAACGCTGCAGCTCGTATCAACGGACTTTCTTACAGCAAGTTCATGTTCGGACTTAAGAAGGCCGGAGTTGACATGAACAGAAAGATGCTCGCTGAGCTCGCTGTAAACGATGCAGCAGGTTTCGCAGCTCTTGCAGAGATGGCTAAGAAAGAGATTGCTTAACTTTTAGTCAACTAAATTATGTCTACAAAAAAGACAGCCCATGAGGCTGTCTTTTTTTGTTCAGATATAAGTTACGGGGCCGATATCAGACCATAAAGCTAAAAGATTCACGCCTTATCGGCAAGAATTTTTAAGACATATTCGTAAATGCGGGCGGTAGAGGAGATGGACAATCTTTCGGATGTGGTGTGGATGTCCTGCATGTCGGGACCTATTGACACAGCGTCAATATCTGATGCTTTGTCCATGAAAAAGCCGCATTCAAGGCCTGCATGGATTGCTTCCACCTTGGGCTCGTATCCGTACATATCTTTGAAGACTCTAACCATCTTGTCCCTGAGAGGAGATTCTGTCTTATATTCCCATCCGGGATATACTCCGGTGACTTTATTGGTTCCGCCGAAATCGGAAGTGATCTTCTTAAGTCTTTCTATCAGTTCATCTCTTTCGGATCCGACGCTGCTTCTTACGGAAAATTCTGCGGTCATTTCCCCGGCTTCGGATTTAAGGATTCCGAGGTTGAGGGAAGTCTGAACGAGACCTTCGATATCCTTGCTCATGGCAATGACTCCGAAGGGAAGTTCATTCAGGAAGTCGGAGGCTTTCTTAAGAGAGAGCTTAATAACTTCTTCTTTCTTATCTGATTTTGTAACTCCGAAATTCATGCCGGGGTCTGCATTTTCGTATTCTTTTGCGATGATCTTGAATTCAGCCATCATGGCATCGGAAAATGCATCGGCTGCTTCTCCGGGAACGGCTACGGTTGCAATGCTCTCCAACATGATCGCGTTATCTGCGGTTCCGCCTGTGAGATTTAAGAGAACCGCATCGGAACTGACTTTGCATCCTGCTCCGAGAATTCTTCCCATAACCTTACCTGCGTTAGCTCTTCCGAGTCCGATCATGGTGCCGGAATGTCCGCCGAGAAGTCCGCTGACTTTGCATTCCAGAATGACGGCTCCTTCGGGAAGTGAAGCGGTATCTGACGCGATGGTGCATTTAACTCTTGCTCCGCCTGCACAACCTACGGTGAAGATTCCTTCATCTTCGGAATCGATGTTAAGGAGTCTGCGGTTTGATACGTTGGAGATATCAAGGCCGAATGCGCCTTCCATTCCTGTCTCTTCATTTGCGGTGATAACAACATCAAGTGAAGGGTGGGGGATATCGTCCGAATCAAGAATGGCGAGTGCCATTGCAACTGCGATTCCGTCATCTCCTCCGAGAGAGGTGTGCTTTGCACCGATAAGATCTCCGTCGATAAAAACATCGAGAGGCGTTGTCTTCATGTCGATGCCCGATCCTTCGTCGCATACCGCAACCATATCCATATGTCCCTGAATGATGATGCCGGGTACGTTCTCATAGCCTGCGGTAGCGGGCTTTTTGATGATGACATTTCCTGCGTCGTCCGCTACATATTCGAGATTTCTCGATACTGCGAAATCAATAAGGAATTTTCTGATGCCCTCAAGGTTGTAGGAACCATGGGGAATCTGTGTGATGTCCTCAAAAAATCCGAACACTTTTTGAGGTTCAAGTGATGATAATTTTCTCATTTTCTGTCTCCGTAAATATGTTCCAAAGCACAAACTATAATATACCTTTAAAACCATTCTGAAAATATAGGTTTTATTATAAAAAATCTGCATTTTTACAAGGTTTCATGGTATACTTTTTTATAGTGTGGGTTATAGTTCTTAAAGGGGAAAAAGAATGAAAGTAACTATTTTGGGTGCAAGAGGATCAATACCTACTGAAGGACCTGAAATGCTTGAGTTCGGCGGGGGCACTTCATGTGTGCTGGTAGAAAATGATAACCGGGCTATCTTTCTGGATGCGGGAACCGGAATCATAAATTCACCGGATATAGGTGACAAAGATATTTCTATTTTAATGACGCATCCACATCTTGACCATGTTCTTGGTCTGCCCTTCTTTCCATACATTTTTGAAAAGGGTCGCGATATAGGCTTCTATGCCGGTAAAAACGGTTTACTCACTACTTATGAACAACTTGGCACAGTCTTTTCAAATCCTCTCTGGCCCTGCAGAATTGAGGATTATCCCTCAGGTATTACATTTCATGATGCAGAATTTCCTTTGCAGATAGGTGAATTTACAATAACCGGTATTCCTGCCGTTCATCCCGGAGGGGGTATCGTTTACAGACTTGAAGAGAACGGCAAGTCCGTAATTTACGCTACGGATTATGAATACATGGAAGACAAGATCGGTGATCTGATTGAATTCGCCAAAGACTGTGATCTGCTTCTTTTTGATGCTCAGTACACCGATGAAGAATTTGAAATGAGAAGAGGCTACGGCCATTCCACGGTGGCACAGGGACTTGAAGTTATGAAAAAATCCGGAACGAAGAACATCAGATTCGTTCATCACGATCCCAGACATACCGATGACTTTCTTAGGAAAATGGAAGCTCCCGTTAAAAGTGAGCATGTGGCATTTGCCAGAAAGGATGAGGTGATCATTCTGTGAGCAATGACAAATGCATAAAAAACAGCTTTATGGATTCATCGCTGTTTGAGAAAAAATTCAGTCTTGAGAGGATGCTAGAGATAGCATTGGATCTTTCCGCCGAGAAAGATTTCGACATGCTGATGCAGAAAATCCTCATCGAAGCCATGGATATATGCCATTGCGATGCCGGAACGGTTTATGTCCTTGAAGACGATCATCTGAATTTCCATACGGTTTATACCAGGTCTCTGGGAATTCCCGCAGCGGAACAAAGCCGTAATGCGAATCTTCCTCCCGTACCCTTGGGAAGAAAAAATGTGTGTGCCTGCGCCGCACTTGATAATAAGAAGATCAATATCGCGGATGTATATGAATCCAAAGAATATGATTTCTCCGGCGCTCAGAAATACGATGCCATAACTCATTACCGCACCGGATCCATGCTCGTAATCCCCATGGATGATGAGAAAGATGAGATCATAGGCGTTCTTCAGCTAATCAATTCACTTGATAAAGACGGAAATATTATTCCTTTTGATCCCGCGTATGAGCAGATCGTTTCCGCACTTGCGTCACTTGCTGCGGTTTCTCTCAATAACCATCAGCTTGCACAGGAAGTTACCGATACCCTTCATTCTTTTGTGGAGGTTATGGTAGATGCCATCGATGCAAGAAGTTCATACAACGCGAATCATACACGCAGTATGGTGAAATATGCGTCGAAGTTTCTTGATTGGTTAAAAGAAAACAGAGATGACTGGACCTTTACTGATGAGGCAAGAGATGCGTATCTGATGAGCATTTGGCTTCACGATATAGGAAAGCTTGTTGTACCTCTTGAAGTTCTCGATAAGCCCGACAGGCTGGGAGTTTTCAGGAAGGAGATCAAGAACAGAGTCGATATCGCATGCCTGATGGAAAAGGTGGATTTCCTCGAACATCCGGACAGAATAAATGAGTGCATGGATAAGATCGATAAGATCAAGAATGCACATGATGTTATAGAAAAAGCGAATATCGCGGGCTATCTTTCCGACGAAAGAATTGAGGAATTAAAGAGCTTTGCGGACATCATGTGTAAAAATGCCGACGGTGAAGAAATTCCGCTTCTTAATGAGAAAGAAGTGGAAGCCATAACGGTCAGAAAAGGAACTCTGACGGACAGCGAAAGAAAAGTGGTTCAGAGTCACGTTGTATATACCAAGAGAATGCTGGATAAGATGCATTTCAAGGGAATATACAAGGATGTGCCTTTCTGGTCGGGCTCACACCATGAATTCTTGAACGGAATGGGTTATCCCAATAAGCTTACGGCGGATGACCTTCCCAATGAATCAAGACTGCTTACCATCATCGACGTGTATGATGCTCTCACGGCAGAAGACAGACCTTACAAACCTCCCATGCCTTCCGAGAAAGCATTTGAGATCCTTACGAGCATGAGAGATGACGGACAGATAGACGGAGCGCTGCTCAGTGATTTTATTGAAAGCGGTGCCTGGATAAAAGATCAGGAATAAAGGGAGCTTTATATGAAAACAGGTAAAAAGAAAATCGTTATCGCAGTAGTGATCGTACTTCTGATCATAGCGGGAATTATTGCATTCCTGCTTTACAGAAGCGGTATCAGAGCTACAACCATGAGAATCCTTCGCCTTGAAGGTACCGTAAGCATGCAGGAAAACGGTGCGCTTAAAACAATCAAGGAGAATTTGAGACTCAAGAGCGGAAATGTTCTCGATACATCAACCGACAGCCTTGTATCCATAGGCCTTGACGATGCGAAGATCGTTACTCTTGATGAACTCAGCAGTGCTGAATTTAATCAGCAGGGTAAATATCTTAATCTCGATCTTACAAAGGGAAGCTTATTCTTTGAAGTAGATAAGCCCCTTGCTGATGACGAAAGCTTCGAAATAGCTACCTCAACAATGGTAGTAGGTATCCGCGGAACCTCAGGATGGGTAAGCGTGGACGGAGAAAACGAGAGCCTTATCATTTCCGACGGACATGTTCATGTAATCGGAACCAATCCTGTTACCGGAGAAGTTAAAGCGGTTGATGTAAGTGCGGGACAGAGACTCGTTGTTTACCTGTACAACGATCGTACCGTAGACAGTATCATGTTTGAACTTGAAGATATCACCGAGCGTGATCTTCCTAAGTTTGTAATTAACATTCTCAGAAATAAGATCTCTCTTCTTGACAGAGTTGTTGCTGCTACAGGCTGGGACAGAGAGTATATCCTCGGAGTAGGCGATGAAGACAGCGAGCCCGATGATCCTAATGCTACTACCGTAGCGGATGTTGATCCCGTTGAGCCCGAACCCGAACCTTCCGTAGAGCCTGTTGTTCCCGATGAGCCTGACGATTCCGAACCCGGAGATGTAGGCGGAAACAATGGAAACGATCAGCCTGCAAATACCCCTGCGGGCGGAAACAACAATAACCAGAATAATAACAATACCAACAACACAAATAATAATAACAACGGAAATAACGCCGTGCCCGATACAACAGCAAATCTGACCACAGCTCCCGTGACTCAGACTGAAATGCAGAGACAGATAGCTGCAGCCAAGACACAGGTTGTTTCCGAGAATACAAACGGAACCTATACCCTTGCAGACGGTACTGTTTTTGATCCGAACTATTATCAGAACAGATATCCCGATGTAACGGCACAGTACGGAAATGATTCCGAAGCACTTCTTGCACACTACGTAGCAAACGGAAAAGCAGAAGGAAGATATGCTTCAAATGACGAAGAGCAGGCAGCTGAGCTTGCTGAAGATATTGAAAGACTTGCAGCTCAGGGCGTAGCTGATAACTCTTCACAGCAGAATCAGAATAATAATCAGAACCAGAATACTAACACAAATCAGAACACAAACCAGAACACCAATCAGAATCAGCAGCAACAGCAGCAACAGCAACAGCAGAGTTCCGGAACTTCAGTTACATTTGATCCATCCAACGCATCTTCAACATTTCCTAATGGAATCGTAGGTACGTACAACACAAGTAATAACAGCATTACAATTACCGAGATGCCTCAGGGTTTAACTACATTTGCTTTTCCTGTACAGGTAACTAATACACAGACCAACACTGTTACAACTCTTGAACTTAATATAAATACTTTAAATATTGGTCTGAATTCCGGTGACTTAACCACGTTGGATGCAACTGCAGGTAATTCTTCAGCCAAAGATATATTTGAAACTGCATTTTCAGGAGCATCGATGGTTGGACATGATGTCACTGCAATGGGCCCTATGATGAGCGTGTTAGCAGATCCCAGTGGTCAGATCAGAGAAGTCACCGTAAACAATGGATATGCAGATGTGGCTGCGGAAGTTATTAATTCAATGACTCATAATACCGGTGATTATACGGATGCGTCACAGGTTGAATATAATGGTGTTGTGATTACTAAGCCACTCGCCGGAGGAACCACGTGCACCTTTGGTGGAGCTCAGTATTATGATATAACCGCAAATCCTACAAACAATGCCGGTGAATATGAATTGAGAGATGCACAGGGAAATCTGATAACCATTCTTAAGTAATCACGATTTAGGATGACTAAGTTATTTTGTTGATGAATAAACTTTTAAAAAATCCAATAGTAATTTCACTCATTTCCTCGCTGCTTGTGACTCTTCTCATAGCAGCGGGGGGAGTGCTGGACACAGTTGATCTCTGGGCACAGGATTCGTGGTTTCAGAGTGCCAAGGCTTTGGACGGCGAGATCATAGTCATCGGAATAGATGACAAATCTCTGGAGGATATCGGTCCCTACAATACCTGGGACAGAACCATTATGGCGCAGGCTCTTGAGAAGTTTGCCGAAAATCCTGATATGATGCCCGCCGTAATCGCAATAGATACTCTTTATACCGAAGAGTCCACTCCCGAAGCTGATGAAAGGCTTGCAAATGCCGCAGCGGCTTTGGGTAACGTGGTTACTGCATCTTTTGCAAACATCGGTACCAAGGTTATTTCGGAAGACGGTAGTACGTATTATGATACTCAGGCGGTTTTGTCATACAGTGAACCTTATGAATCACTCAGAGCTGTGACAACCCAGGGGCATATCAATGCCATGTATGACGATGATGGAATTCTTCGTCATGCCATGCTTTTCGTAAAGCCTGACGGGGAGACCGTTTATTCCATGGCATATGAGACTGCCAGGATTTATGCGGAAGCAAACGGTTTTGAAGTAGAGACGCCTCCTGCAAGTTCCAGAGGAAATTATTATGTAACTTATTCTACCGGACCCGGCGGATATTATGACGGGTATTCTTTTTCGGACCTGATAAACGGTGAGATAGATCCTTCTGATTATGCGGGAAGAGTTGTGTTCATCGGACCTTACGCCAAGGGACTTCAGGACGAATATTTCACTTCGATAGAACGCGCCAGGATGATGTATGGCGTTGAATATCAAGCCAATGTTGTTCAGGCCATACTTGAGAGCAATTACAAGACAGAAGTTAGCAGACTTCCTCAGGCCATCATTCTTTTTATAGTCTGCTTTGTATTATTCCTTGTTTTCCAGAAGGTGAATATCAAAGTTTCATCCGCAATTGCGGCAGCTGCAATCGTACTGAGCGTTGTTATGTCTTACGTTCTGTACAACGTTAAAATCGGCGGAGTGGGACATGTTCTTCATCCTTTGTGGTTGCCTGTCGGAATACTTGTTTTCTATGTGGCTTCCATTGTGATCCACTATGTGAAGTCGACTCTTGAAAAGATGCGTGTTACCAGAACTTTCGAGAGATATGTGGATCCCGAGATTGTAAAAGAAATCCTTAAAGAAGGAACGGAATCTCTTTCTCTTGGAGGTAAAACCTGCGATATCGCGGTTCTTTTTGTAGACGTAAGAGGATTTACCACCATGTCCGAGAGGCTTTCTCCCGAGAAGGTTGTATTTATCCTGAACAGATATCTGACCATGGCAAGTGATTGTGTTGAGAAGAATCACGGAACCCTTGATAAATTCGTAGGTGATGCAATGATGGCTTTCTGGGGAGCACCTCTTCCCCAGGAAGATGCCATAATGAATGCGGTCAAAACCGCTATGGGTATCGTAGAAGGATGTGCAAGAGTTTCGGATGAGCTCAAGGCTGAGATTGGAGAGGAACTCAGAGTTGGTGTAGGCGTTAACTTCGGGCCTGCGGTTGTAGGAAATATGGGTGCAGAGAAACACATGGATTACACCGCTATCGGTGATACGGTAAACACCGCAGCACGTCTCGAGGCAAATGCACCCGGAGGAAAGGTGTATATCAGCCGCTCCGTCGCAGATGCACTTGAGGGCAGGATCACTTATACTTCCCTCGGAGATACCATAAAACTCAAGGGAAAAGCCGAAGGTTTCGAGGTTCTTGAACTTAATTCGATAATAAAGTAAAATCAGCGGGTAACTGAGATACGAAGTTTATGTTTCAGAGGTTTATATGGTTACCAACGACGAAGGAATTGTACGTTTTAAACATACGATAATGGAAGAGGTTTGCCGCCTTGCATGGGATAATAATCTCAACGAGGATACCAAGGCAGATCTTGTTAATAAAATAATACCCGGTCCCAAGCCGCTTTTCAGATGCTGTATTTATAAGGAACGCGAGGTAGTAAGAGAGAGAATCCGTCTTGCCTGCGGATTGGATACTTCCGATAATCAGGGCTCCAAGAATATAGTTCAGGTTATTCATGCCGCATGCGACGAGTGCCCCATTTCCGCATATTCCGTAACGGATAACTGCAGATTCTGTCTCGGAAAAGCATGTATCAATTCCTGTAAATTCAACGCAATATCACCCGGTGATGTAAGGATGCATATCGATCCTGCAAAGTGTAAGGAATGCGGTATGTGTGCAAAGGCATGTCCTTACGGAGCCATCGTGCACCTGGAGAGACCCTGTAAGAAGGTTTGTCCCGTCGGTGCCATCACTTATGATGAAAACGGAATATGTAAGATAGACGAAGAAAAATGTATCAACTGCGGACATTGTATCCACAGTTGTCCTTTTGGTGCCATCGGTTCCAAGACTTATCTGGTTCCCATCATTCAGGATATTCTTGCGGGCAAGGAAGTAATCGCCATGGTTGCTCCCGCTATAGAGGGACAGTTCGGTGCGGATATTGATATGGCATCCATAAAGGCTACTCTTCTTAAACTGGGATTCTCCGACATGATCGAAGTGGGTCTCGGAGGAGATATGACCGCAGCTTATGAGTCTCATGAGTGGAGCGAAGCCCGCAAAGAGGGCAGGAAGATGACAACTTCATGCTGTCCTGCTTTTATAAACATGCTCAGAAAGCATTTCCCCGATCAGTATCGTGACAATAAATCAACCACAGTATCTCCCATGTGTGCGATATCCAGATATCTCAAACTCACACATCCCGGATGTACCACCGTATTTATCGGTCCCTGCATAGCCAAGAAAGCAGAGGCACAGGAGCCAAATATTCCCGATAATGCGGATTATGTTATCACTTTCGGTGAATTCAGAGCGCTTCTTCGTTCCAAAGGCATCGAACTTACCCATGTGGACGGAGAATATCAGATGGCTTCGTCGTTCGGTAAGAAATTCGCATCAGGCGGCGGTGTAGCAGGTGCGGTTATCGAGTGCATGCAGGAAAGAGGAGAGGATACTTCTGATATCAAGCTCCTTAAGGTTGCAGGCGGAGATGAGTGTAAAAAGGCTCTTCTTATGCTCAAAGCGGGCAGACTTGAAGAGGATTTCATAGAAGGTATGGTATGCCCCGGAGGATGCGTTGGCGGACCTTCCAAGCATATGACCGAAGTTGAGATAACCAAAGCCAGAAATACGCTACTTGCAAAGGCAGATGCCAGAAAGATTCTTGATAATCTCAAGGATTATCCTATGGATAAGTTCTCCATGAACAGGCACGGACATATGAATCCCGAGCTTTATGAGAAGGTTTTTCCCGGGAAATAATAAGTGGCATTATTCCTTAGGTTAAGGTATAATACTGCTTGTTCGCAGCCGTAGTATATCGGTAGTACGTCAGCTTCCCAAGCTGAAGAGGCGGGTTCGACTCCCGTCAGCTGCTTATAAGAAAAACTGCTGAGATTGCATCTTGGCAGTTTTTTTGTTTATCCGTCTTTGTGATATAATATTTGCGATGTTTTTTACAAAGGGGATCGGGTGTATGAAAAACAGAAAAGTGATAGAAAATTTAATGCACTTTCTTGTTCATAACGGCTTTGTATTCACTGTAGAAGTCATGTGTCTGGTACATGTGGCCCTTCTTATCATGATGCTTGGTTTGGGACTCACTCCTTTGGTCTCTTTCAACGTTCTGAGCGTCATAATATATATATTCTCATTTCTGCTGTGTAAGTTCGGTCATATCATGCCCGTCTACATAAGCATCCTTATGGAAGTTACGGCATATACGATTTATTCCACCTATTATATAGGTTTTCAGTGCGGAACATATTGTTTTCTTTTTTCCATCGTACCGATAATCATATACTTCGGATGTTTCCTTTTTAAAGGATTAAAAAGGATATATATTGCTTTACTGCTTGCCTTGAATTTTGGCATATTTGTGGCTCTGTTTGTATTTTACGGGGATATACCTCCGGTATACGTACTGGAACCCAGGGCAAGAATGATGGTATTCTTCTTTTCAGCATTTGTAATGGTATTCTCTACGATTTTCTACAATGTGATCTATATTTATTCCAGTGAAGTCGAGAGGACGGGACTGGAGAGCAAAAACAAGCAGTTATCCGAAGATGCCATGGAGGATGCACTTACAGGACTGCTTAACAGGCGAGGGTTTCTGCCCATAGTTGATTCTTTAATGAAGCCTGAAGGTGGAAGCCATTTCTGCATAGCTTTTTGCGATATCGATAATTTCAAGCGTGTAAATGATACCTACGGACATGATGCCGGAGATGAGGTCTTGAGACATATTTCCGGGCTTATCCGCAAAGAAATGCACGGATGTGAGATATGCAGATGGGGTGGAGAAGAGATGATAATCCTTATGAGGGATTATGATATGGCTGTAGCTAAGGGAAAGATGGATTATCTGCGCAAAAGCGTAGAATCTACACCCACGGTTTTCTTTAACACCCGTATTCCTGCGACCATCACCATAGGTGTTGAAGAAAAATCGGACAAATATTCCAAGGCAGATGATATAATAAAGGTTGCTGACGGAAGAATGTATTACGGCAAACAGCATGGCAAAAACATAGTTGTATTTGAGGATGCAACGGATTAAGAGGAGGATTTTGAAATGGCTAGTATGATGCAGTCCAGACGTGAACAGAGGATGATCTATAATCCCGAGGACACGCTGCTTGATGACAGAACCTATAATATGGCCCTCGGCGGATCGGTCATGTACGGACTGATAGTAAATATTATTATCTGTCTTACACTCGGAAACCGCCTTACGGTTGCCATATATAAAGATCCCATGATCGCGCTTTATCTGATCATAGGATATGTAGTAAGCGCTTTGGTCGGTGTTTTGTTATCGTCCAAGTCCAAGAGCCCGGTTGTCAGCTTTATCGGATACAATCTGGTATGTGTTCCTCTCGGACTGGTGCTTTCACTTACCGTTTCTGCGTATTTAAGAGCAGGAGCAGGAGATATTGTTCTTCAGGCGATTGCATATACCGCAGTAGCAACATTCTGCATGCTCGTTTTATCAATTGCATTTCCTGATTTCTTTTCCGGACTTGGAAAGATCCTTTTAGGAAGCCTGATCGGACTCCTTGTTGCGGGACTTATTTCCGCTTTATTCTTCCCCGGAGCTTATAATCTGGTCACCTGGATCGGTGCTGCCATATTTGCACTCTATATCGGATATGATTTCTGGAGAGCTCAGCAGTTCCCTAAGACTCTTGATAATGCGATCGATTGTTCACTTGATATTTATCTTGATATCATCAACCTCTTTATCAGAGTACTCAGACTCCTCGGAAGCAGAGGCGGATCAAGAAGAAGATAATTTAGTGTTTATATAAGTGACAGATGGGGACGCTATCGTTTTGTCATCGAATCTGATGACAAAACGGTAGCGTCCCCACTGTCACTTTATCGATATTACAATATCTCGTCTGAGATATTCAGCTTGCCCGAGTTTATCAGGTTATAGATATCTTCAAAGGACATGGGCTTTCCGTAGAAATAGCCCTGAAGTCTTCCGCAGCCTTTTTCCGTCAGGAATCTTGCAGCTTCTTCTGATTCAACGCCTTCCGTAAGAGTCTTCATTCCTAACGCATCCGCAAGGTCTAAGATGGTTCCTATGATCTTACAGGAATTGCCTTTGATCTGCTCATTTTCGAAATTTTTTAGGAAGACCATATCGATCTTGAGCACATCGAACTCGTAATCTTTTAACACGTTAAGAGAAGAATATCCGGATCCGAAATCATCCAGCCATATGCTGTAGCCTTTTTCGTGCAGGGATTCCATGGCACTTTTCAAGGTTCCGGTCTCATCTGTAAGGGCACTTTCCGTTATCTCAACATGGAGATAATCCTTGGGGATACGATACTTTTCAACCAGCTTTTCAAGTTCCGATACCGCATCCATGAGCTCGAAATCAAGTCTTGAGAAATTCAGTGATACGGGGAATATCTTTTCGCCTTTATCAAGCTTTTCGCGAAGGCTCCTGCATACTTTTTCATATACACAAAGGTCCAGCTTGTTGATCTGCCTGGATTCTTCCAGTATTGGTATGAATTTTCCCGGAGAAAGGAAACCGAACTTCGGATCGTTCCATCTTGCCAGTGCCTCGCATCCGCATAGCTTCTTGTCATCCGACCATACAACGGGCTGGTAGTAGACCTGTATATAATCTTCGCGGATTGCTTTGTCTATGTTATTGAGGATGTGCTGACGGAGTTTGAATTCATCCTCCATTTTTCTGTCGTATTCGATGTAGTTCTTATCTGCATGATGACTTATCGAATGAGCGGCATATCTTGCTCTGTCTACGTCACTTCTGGGATCCGATGAATCTTCGTCCGGACGGTAGCCTCCGACTTTGAGTTCAAGGTATAACTCTTCGGTGGATTCTTTTTTGAGGAATTCACGCATCTTTTCTATACGACTTTCAAAACCTTCGATCTTAGTCAGGACCATGAAGTGGTCATCGGACATTCTTCCGCATATACCGTCTTTGAAAACTTCCTCGAATCCTTCAGCCATCTTGATCAGCAGATCGTTGCCTTTTTCATAGCCCATATGATCGTTATAGGTTTTGAAATTTGCTATGTTGAAATAGAGGTATATAAGACTCTTGGGATCGGTGGCCGCAACCAGTATTTCTGCCTGCTCCGCAAAGTGGTTCGGATTGGAGATTCCCGTAAGGTCGTCCGTCATGGAGGCTTTTATAAGCTTGGCGGATTTACGTGCTTCGCTGTGCCTTTGATGATATATGCTCACTACGACTGCGGTCAGGGAGATGAAGAATGTTGCATAGTTGATCATATCGGCTTCGAGAACGCCTTTATGATTTCCCTCCAGATCCACGCCGTATACATCCAGATAATGTATGTAGGTTATACCGATGACGGACAGCATGATGATGGAGATATAGGGTCTCCATATGAGAAGACAAGCAGCATAGAGCACCATAGTAAGAAAGCAGAGTATCATTCTGCCTTTTGAAAAGTCGCTTTCCGAAACTTTCCATCCGAAGTACATGCATACTCCGGTGAACATTATGGTAAGACAGGTGCTGATATACGGTGACCTGCTTATCTTGTTATTGGTATAGAGAACGGAGTATACGAGCATGAACACTCCGATGAGAAGAAGCAGCCAGTAATTCTTGGAGTATTTGAAGAAGAGCTCTACGGTGGCATATTGCCCCGTGAGGACGTATTTTTTGATGAAGCGGATTATCATCCAGCTTTCCAGAACAATGATTATCAGGGCCATGAAAAATGTGGACCGGATATTGGCATCACGATGGAATGCCTTCTCGTACGGAGACATTTTGTTAAACCCGAAGAATTCTTTTATACGGTACCAAAAACTTTTGCTTTCCATGGTTTTCCCCCTAGATCATATATATGATCATCCACAGATTATTTGTTTTGATATTGTTCTATTCTGTTTTTGACATTGGCCTGCAGGTTTCTGTAGTAGAACATGTAATCGTACACGTGAAGCGAACCGGCGGGAAGAGAAGGTACGGGATTATCGTAAAGCGAGGTGTCTATATCGGTCACCTTGATAACTCCGCGATCCGTATCAATATATCCACCGCAGAAATGAGGTATTTCTTCCGTGATGTTTCCGTCTTTATCGGTAAAGCATGCCCCGAGATTTGATGCCGCGGATGCGTGGATTGAATCGGTTCTCCAGTTTAGAGGATTGATGCAGTAATGAGGTTTTCCTGCAGGGCAGATAAAGGAGTCGCCGACGCTTTCCGTTTCGCAGTCAAAACAGATAATGACTCCGGTATCGTCGGCACTTGTCGCAGGTTTCATCTGAGGATACTGAAGTACATCTTCTTCATCAAATGACCATCCGATGGAGTAAACTGCGATCAGTCTGTCGTACAGTTCTTCGTTATCAAAATATTCTTTGACAAGTCTGAGGCACATGTCCCCGCCCTGGGAAAAACCGGCAAGGATTATGGGTCTTCCGTCGTTTTGATTATCCAGATACCATCTGAATGCATTTGAAATATCCTCATATGCAAGCTCCAGATATTCTTCCCTGTCTATGGAATTGAGGTCGTAGACGCTCATCGCAGCCTGTCTGTAGAACGGTGCATACATTCTGCAATCGTCTTCATAGATGCCGCGTTCCATGTTGAGTGCTGCGACGAAATTCGAGAGCGATTTCTTTTCACCTACGGACATATTGTTTCTGTCTCCGGTGTAAACGGTGGGGGCTATCAGGAACAGGTCTGCGTCTTTGTCCTCGCCTTCCGCAAAATAAGCCCAGGAATCACGCGAGGAATAATCCGGGACGCGTTCTATCCGGGCTCTGGATATCATGAGGTAGGCTGTGGCTACCGTCACTATGAAAACCGTTAGGATGATTACATCTGCGATTATCCTGTTGTTTTTCTTGTTATTAAACATTAAAAATGTTTCTCCCCCTCACAAGAAATATCTGCGATTTCATTATACTACACGCGTACTTTTCAACAAATTGAATGCCTTTGATTACCTTATATGACAATAACCCGCAGTATGTTTAAATAAGGTATACGATGTGCTATAATTATTTGCTGTTCGGGTGTGAAAAACCCATGAGGATAAGGGAAAAGGATCGAATGAAATGAAGGGCCTGAGGAAGTTTTTTGCCATCTTTCTCATAATCACGGGAATGACCGTACTTTTAGCCGAAGGTGCGTATTACTATCTTGTTAATACACGCTTCGAACTTTTCGGTCACCCCTGCGATATTTACATGGAAAATCTTCTCTTTGAGGGAAGCGAGATAACTGATGTTGAGAGCCTTGAAAAGGGACTTGCCAAATTCGGTAATCTCAGGAGCGTAAACTTAGGCTCATACAGGCTTTATGTTGAGGATATCCCCACACTTCAGAGTCTTTTTCCCAATGTTGCTTTTACTTATGATACCTGGATCAATATAGAGGGTGAAGATTATCCCATAGATACGGATAAGGTCAGCCTTACGGATCACGGTTATACCAATATCGAAACTCTTATCACCAAGCTTTCATATCTGCCCTCACTGAAGGAAGTATCCTTCGGTGAAAATCATATAACTGCAGCCGATAAAACAAGGCTTAAGCAGTTGTTCCCTGCCGTTGATTTCATAGTTGTAGAACTCTATGACATATGCGGACAGGTGTATCCCGCCGATGCAACCAGCATAGATCTGAAACGTTCCCGCATCATAATCAGCAATCCAATGAAGGACGAGCTGTTTGATAATCTCTCTCTTTTCCCGGACCTTGAGAGTGTTGATCTTCACGGTCAGGATCTGTCATGGGAGGAGAGGGTTGATCTTGCTCACAGATATCCCAAGGTAAATTTCGGATGGGAAGTCGAATATAAAGATGTGGTTTATGATTCGTCTGAAACCATTGAAATAGATCTGTCCAGAAAGTGGCTGTCGGAGGGTGATCTTGCGGTATTGAAGGAACTTACCGAGCAGATTAAGGGGCTTCAGAAGCTTATCGTATGTGATTGCGGTCTTGATAACGAAACCCTCGGTGAGTTCAGAAAAGAGATTCCTACCGTCAATCTGGTATGGCGTATCCGCATGGGCAAATGGAGCCTCAGAACCGATCAGGTTACTTTCTCTGTTCTTATCTATACCTACAACTACGAAAGACTCAGAACCAAGGATATTCAGGTTCTTAAATACTGTACTGACTTAAGATGTCTCGATCTGGGACATCAGTCCATAGTCGATATTTCCGTAATAGGAGATTATCTGCCCGAACTCAGACTTCTGATCATGGCGGACAACTGGATCAACGATCTTACTCCTCTTGCCAAGTGCAAACATCTTCATTATCTGGAGCTGTTTGTTAATAACCTTACGGATATTTCACCTCTTGCAAACCTTCATGAACTTGTTGATGTAAATATCAGCTACAACAGGCGCCTTTCGGATATAACACCGCTTCTTAATTCGCCCATGATGGAAAGGATATGGCTTGAGAGTACTTCAGTATCCTCAGAAGATTTTGACCTTCTGGAAGCTACATATCCGAATGCCAAGGTAGTAAGAGTGGTAAGAGGAAGACCGTCCGTTGATCAGGGCTGGCGAGACGGATCTGCCCGGTATGCCCAGATGATGGATATGTGGTTTAACAATTATTACGGCGACGAATTTTACAAATACGATTATCTGGCAATTGAATTGGGGCTTCGTGACGATGAGTCTGAAGAGGCCCGAAACCACCCATTTTAAGGGCTTTTCAAGGGGTGAAAAAATTTTTTAAAATCTTTTCAAAATATGCTTGCATTTGTAATATCCCTATGATATTATTATCAAGCTGTTTGAAAAACGGGGTGTGGCTCAGCTTGGTTAGAGCGCCGTCTTAGGGAGGCGGAGGTCGCGAGTTCGAATCCCGCCACTCCGATAAAAAAAGAACCTTCATCTGAACGATGAAGGTTCTTTTTTTGTCTTTGTATGGAAACTGTAATTTCGAACTGCCGGCTGTAAAAAGGATGATGAGTGGATTACACTTTGGGTCAATGTATGGTAATGTATTATGTCGAAATCAGGAATCAAGGATCAAAGATCTGCGATTGCTGTTCCTCAGACTTATGAACTGCAACAGAAAGGAATTTTAAATGAAAGTATCAATACTGCGTAAATACGCCGCACTGATCGCAAGATCGGGTGTAAATATTCAAAAGGGTCAGGAGGTCAAGATTATCTGCGGCCTCGATCAGCCCAAGTTTGTAGAGCTTCTGGTAGATGAATGCTACAAGGCAGGAGCTAAGAAGGTTATCGTTGAATTTGATTACCAGCCTCTTGAAAAGCTCCATGTACGTCACCAGTCAGTAACCACACTTGCTAAGGTAGAAGAGTGGGAGAAGGCTCGTCTTCAGCATTATGTTGATGAGCTTCCCTGCCGTATCTATCTTGATTCAGAAGATCCCGACGGACTTAAGGGAATCAATCAGGGCAAGAAAGCAAAAGCAACTCAGAAGAGTTATCCCATTGTAAAACCCTATTGGGATAAGATGGAGAATAAATATCAGTGGTGCATCGCCGCTGTTCCCGGAGCCAAGTGGGCTAAGAAAGTATTCCCCGATCTTCCCAAGGGAAGAGCAATCGAAAAGCTGTGGGAGGCAATTCTTTTTACATCACGTGTAACAGACGATCCTCTTGCTGAGTGGGATGCTCATGATAAAGAACTTGCTGCCAGATGCGAATATCTTAACAACCTTGGAATAAAGGAGCTTCATTACAAGGGAGACAACGGTACAGATCTTACCGTCGGAATGATCTCAGAGGGAATGTTCCTCGGCGGACTTGAGACCAGTCTTCAGGGAATCGGATTTAACGCTAATATCCCCAGCGAGGAGTGCTATACCTCACCCATGCGCGGTAAGGCAGAGGGTATCGTATATGCTACTAAGCCCCTTTCCTACGAAGGTGAACTTATCGAGAACTTCTCTGTACGTTTCAAAGACGGAAAAGCTGTTGAGGTTAAGGCAGAAAAGAACCAGGCTCTTCTTGAGCAGATGATAAGCAAGGACGAAGGCGCGGCATACCTCGGAGAATGCGCACTTGTTCCCGTAAATTCTCCCATATCCGAATCCAATATCCTGTTCTATAACACCTTATTCGATGAGAATGCAGCATGTCATCTTGCACTCGGAAGAGGCTTTTCCAATACCATTCGCGGATTTGAAAATAAAACTCTCGAAGAGTGCCGCAATATGGGAATCAACGACTCAATGGAGCATGTTGATTTCATGATCGGCTATGACGGACTTGATATCGACGCTGTTACTGCAGACGGAAAAAAAGTGCCCATCTTCCGCAAGGGAAAATGGGCGTTTGAGGTCTGATCACCAGTCACTGTTCCAGTCCGTATATCCGCTGTTCCAGTCATTAGAAGACCAGCTGTCGTGGTCGTGGCTGCTGTTATAGTCACGGCCCTCCGAATAGTTGCGCTGATCCCCTTTCCAATCCTCATAGTACGAGGTGTATTCAAAGGAATCATAATAGCCCTGATGGGATTCGGTATTATTGTAATCTCTCCAGGAACTTGATGTTAACTGTGAAGGGACGGAGTATGAGTGTTTCCAATCGTGGGCGTAATCGTCGTAGTGGTACCAGTCGGTTCCGGCTCTGTAATAGAGATCGTTGTTTATGGAATAATAACCGTTTTGCTGGACATTAATACTGATCAGTCCGAAAATTGCCAGATATATTGCTGATACTGTTATAAGAGTTTTTTTGGTTTTTTTCGGAATTGACCGGAAATAATCTAACACATTCATTCCGTTCAGCCATGCGTTAGAGAAGATCATTACGAACATCATTACAAAAAAAGGTGCTAATACTTTAGTCAATCCAAAATCTTTATGCAGCTCGGTCTGCATCCGGGTAACAAACTTGAGCGTAATGATAAAAGATAAAAAGACAAGCGCTATGATGACAGGCAGTTTTTTTCCTCGTTCCTTACGCTGTCTTTCCCTTTCATAGTAGTCAAAAGCATCGAAAGCGGGAGCACCCGATTGCATGTTATCCGCATTCCATCTGGTCTGCTGATTAAGGATCTCCTGCTGAAATCTATCATACAATTCGTGGACGGCAAATGCCTCGTCATCACCTTGATATCTGATGACCCTGGTGCCGTCCGCTTTGTTTTTGTAGACTATAAATTCTCCGAGCTCGTCACGGTAGACTCCGAATGCTTTAGGTGCTCTTACGTCGACTCCGACAAAGAATCTGGTTTTCGCGGGCTCATATCCGTTTTCTTTAAACCAGGCTCTTAATTCTTCAATAGTTCTGGGCTCGTCGAGTCCGTATGACATTTGTAGTTCCTCCGATCTAAATTACGTCTGATTCAGTTCTTTCATCTTTTTACGTATTCCGTATATAAGCGGAATGATCATAACAAACCATACTGCGGGTTCTGCGATGATGATGGCAGTATATCTTAAAACCGGTGTCAGGAAAAGTGCGATGAGCAACTTTCCGAGAAGTTCCGCAAAACTGGATATGACCGGAAGTCTGTGTTCACCCATTCCCTGAAGTGCATTTCTGTAGACACATATAAAAGCTGTCACAAAATAAAACAGCGTGTCGAATTTCTGATAATTAACCGCATTTACAATAATCTCTGGTTCCGATGTGCTGGTCAGAGCCTCGATGATCTTCGGACAGATTGTATAGCTTACGAGAACGCACAGTGCGGAATAGATGCAGGAGATGACTACCATGACTCTTATTCCTTCTTTTATACGGTCCATGCGTCCCGCGCCGTAGTTCTGACCGCTGTAGGTTGCCATTGCGGTTCCGAATACGCCGAATGGAAGCATATATATACCGGACAGTTTTCTGGTGGCAGCATGTGCAACCACGATGTTATCTCCAAGAGAGTTGATGGCTGACTGAAGCGAAAGTGTTCCGAATGCCACCATAGAGCTCATGAGAGCCATGGACATGCCGGATGAAAGCAGGGCACGGATTCCGGTTTCTTTTTGCAGGATAAGGTCTTTAAGGCCGAATCTCAGTTCTTTGTATCTGATGAAAGTGTAGATATGACACAAAACCGCACAGATGATCTGGCTGGCCACGGTTGCGGCTGCCGCACCTTTGGTGCCGAGTCCCAATGAACCTACAAATGCTATATCCAGAAGGATATTCAGTATGGTTGATAGTATTAGAAATATCAGAGGAGTGTAGGCATCACCCACAGCTCTTAAAGATGCGGCAAGGCAGTTATAGAATGCGGAAAAAACAAGACCTGCCAGCATGATGGCAATGTATTCCGAGGCACTTTGTCTTACGTTATCCGACACGTTCAGAAGATCAAGTATCGGATTGAAAGCAAGGAAACAAACGGCGATCATCGAAAGAGAGAAGATGATCGAAAGCGTTACGGAAGTGGTGAGGGAGCGTTTTGTTTTATCCATGCTTCCCGAACCGTAGTGCATGGCCGTTATTACGCCGAATCCGTTTGTCAGACCGATGATAAATGAGTTTGTGAGGTCATAGAGGGATGAGACGGAACCGGCTGCGGCTATGGCATCTTTTCCCAGGAAATATCCCAGAATTTTCATGTCTGCCAGAGAATAGGCAAGATTAAACAGCCTTCCCAGCAAGATGGGCAGAGAGAAGAGACATATTACTTTTAACGGGTTACCTTTTGTAAGTTCTTTCATGAATACAATTTTAACAGATTTTTGAAATTATCTGTAAATTTTATAAATTAGTTATATAATAATCGTTAACGGGGATAACCCTAAAAGAATAACTTTGCGGGAGGGTTTTATATGAAAAAAAGTAGTTCTGCGAAACTTACTATGAGGAGTACGCTGATACTGTATGCGCTTATTCCTCTTATCTGTGCGTCGCTTATTCTGAGCGTGTGTCTGATCACGGTAAGCAGCAGGGAAATGAAGAGCTGGACAAACAGTTCGCTTCTTCAGGTTATCATGGAAACAGGTACGGCCTTCGATACTGCTACCGATACCAATATTAGAACACTTCAGGCTTATGCCTCTGCACCTATCGTAAAAGAATACCTGAAGAATCCGGATGATGCTAAGCTTGCTGCTGAAGCACAGCAGTATACTACGGATTTTTATGCTTCACTCGAGGGATGGGAAGGTTTATATATAGCGGATTGGAATACTCAGGTAATGGCTCATTCCAATCAGGGTGCTGTAGGAATGATTCTGAGAGAAGGAGATTCTCTGGAAAAACTTCGTTCCAATATTCTGGGAGCAAACGGTGTATTCAATACAGGTATTATAACCTCACCCGCTTCAGGACAGCTGGTTATGTCACTGTATTATCCGGTAATGGACAACGGAACGCCCATCGGTTTTGTCGGAGCCGGAACTCTGGTAAACAGTGTAGCTTCTAAGATTTCCGATGTATCTTCACTTAATCACGATAGTGCATATATCTATTTCGTTGATTCCAAGGGAACCATGCTTTATCATCCGGATGAATCCCAAATAGGCAATCCGGTTGAAAATGATGCCGTTAAAGGACTCGTTGCACAGCTTGAAGCAGGTAAAACTCCCGCACCCGATTGTATAACATATACTTACAAGGGTAAGACCAAGTATGCAGCATATTACATTGGCGAGAACAACGCTTATATAGCAGTGCTTACCGCTGATGAAGATGATGTTTTGTCCGGCGTAAATTCCACCAAGCTGTGGACACTTATTATATGTATTGTAAACGTTGTACTGTTTACCGTACTTGCGATCATTGTCGCAAATATTATCTCAACACCTCTGAAAAAGGTTGCATCCTCCATCTCTGTACTCGGAACCGGAGATGTTACTGTTGATTGTGATGCTCACTCGATCATTGATGAAACAATACGCATCATTGATTCGTTTAAGTCACTCAGATCATCTCTTAACGATTCCATGAGATCCGTTAAGGATTCCGCAGATGTTCTTAATGCGGCGATTGTTAATGTTGATGAGATGACCGGCAACAATGTAGAGTCGATTTCCCAGATCAACACCGCAATCGGTGAAGTGGCATCTACTTCACAGAGCGTTGCCGAAAACGCACAGATCATGGCTGAGAAGGCTGTTGAGCTGGGATGTGACGTTGAGAATCTTAACGATAAAGTCCGCAGTCTTTATGACGAATCTCAGACAATACGTGAAGCAAACAATGATGCTACAAACTGCATGAAGTCCGTATATTCCGGTGCAAACGAATCTGTTGAAGCAATGAAGAGTATTAATGACAAGATTGCAGAGACCAATACCGCTATCGGAAATATCGAGACTGCCGTTCAGGCTATCGAATCCATCGCTGCTCAGACCAATCTGCTTTCACTTAATGCATCTATCGAGGCTGCACGTGCCGGTGAAGCCGGACGCGGATTTGCGGTTGTTGCGGATGAGATCAGATCACTTGCCGATTCTTCCGCAGAGTCTGCTAAGGAGATCAAGCAGATCATCGAGAACGTTATTGTTATGTCCAACGGAACCGTTGATATCAGTAACAGAGTTTATGAAGTTATCAGCAAGGAAAGAGAAGACATCGAACAGGCTCAGGAGAAGTTCAATGTGCTTTCGGATTCCGTAGCAGCTTCCATTACCGAGATCGATACGATCAAAGACATTACCGCACAGCTTGATAAGATCAAAGCCGATCTTACCAATTCAACAACCGAGCTTGGAGCTATCTCTGAGGAACTTGGTGCATCAGCGGAAGAAGTTGCCGCATCCTGTCAGACCGTTACAAGCGCATGTACCGATACTTTGGATTCCACCGTCAAGATGCGCGATGTCAACCGGGACATGGGCGTTGCAATCGATTACTTCAAGATCTTATAAACGGTTATCTTTTATATGGGGGACGCAGATGCGTCCCCCGTTTTTTAGTTGTAGTGCCATTAATGGTATTTTGCTTTTATTGGTTGATATTTTGATGGGCTGATATTAAAATTATATGTAATTATGAACAAAGCCGAGACAATTGCAAGAAAAAAGATCATAAATGTGTTCTTTCAGCTTACGGGTATCGGGTTCGGTATCAGTATGCTTGTCTTTCTTGTCGGAATCCTGGGTCATTATATTACCGACCCGGCTCATACATATCTCATCACCAGAATAATCATCCCGACTGCGATCAATGTCATAGCTTCTTTTGTGGCTCTTTACGTAAACGCATCGGAAAAATTCGATAATTCCATGAAGTGTTTTGTCTGTTCTTTTGCTTTTGCCACCATAGGCGGAAGTCTTTCTTTCTGGAACGGATATTATGTGGTTTTATGGAGCCTGCCTATTTTGGCCGTAATCTTTTGCTCCGTATTCCATGACATACATCTTCTCTACAGTGTAACGGTTTACTCCATTATACTGGTCGCCATGAGTGCGTTTTTCCAGATGCTTCTTCATCCCGAGGAATATAATTATTTCCTGCAGAGTATGCTGGTTGTGATGTTTGTTGTTACATGCGGAGCCATAGTTTCAAGAACGATCATTATCTACAACAAGGAAATGCAGAATATCGTTTATGCTGCAAACGAGAAGCAGGAGAGCTATCGTCAGAGACTTGAGATCGATCAGCTCACTTATCTTCACACCAGGCCTTATGCTCAGGAGAAGGCGGATATCTTCCTCTTGAACGCATCACCGGAGCATCCTGTATCACTTGCGGTGGTTGACCTCGATTTCTTCAAGAGCATCAATGATACTTACGGTCATAAAAACGGTGACGTGGTACTTTGGAAGTTCGGAGACACGGTCAATAAGAACATGAAGGACAATCTGGTCGTCGGACGTTACGGCGGTGAGGAATTCATCTTTGTTTTTGACGGCGGAGACTATCACGATCATATCGAATACATGGATGATCTGAGAGAAAAGTTCGGAAAGATTCATTACAAGTTCACCGAGAGGAATGTAACATTCAGTTGCGGTATTGTAAGTTCAACATTCCCCACCTCATTCTCCGATGCGTTTAAATATGCCGATGCAGGTGTATATGCATCCAAAGAGGGCGGAAGAAACAGGGTAACGGCTTATCTGATGCCCGAACCCGTAAAAGCACAATAAATTAATATCATTCACATTCATGAGCCCGAGGAGAGATCCTCCGGGCTCATTTTTTTGTGGTGACAGTGGGGAAAATTTTACACATGGCATGAAATAGAATTGGTCTTGTAAGGGCGGGGTGCCCGTTTGAAAGGAAGGTTCTTATGAATACTGTGAAGAATATTTTGAAAAAAGATTATCTCTATCTCGGAATACTTACCGTACTGCTTATCGTACTTGCTTTCTTTGTTTTCTCCATAACCGTAAAGGGTCTCGAGAAGAATGACAACGAAGCTCTTAATGAATACTTCAAGGTTCTGGAGGATGAATATGTGAGCAGTGCAAGGGCATATCTGAATGAAGAAGGGTATGTGAATTCCGGAGTTATGCTCAACCATACCACCGATGAGAACGGAATGAGAACCTATACACTCAGCGTTCACAACAGCAGATTTGAATATGCATCCGAAGAGACTAAAGAGGAGGTGATACAGGCACTTACGGATCTTTCTTTTGAGGATCCGAGATGCACTACAGGTATCAAGATTATTTAATTTTGACGGCGGATGGGTTATACTGTTTATGTTAGTTTTCTGAATATCAAAATAAAACAAAACATAAGGAGACAATATGGCTCAGCCCGTTGAAGGAGAACTTTACAGACATTTTAAAGGCGGTTTGTACAGGATCGTCACCATTGCACAGCACACCGAGACTTCAGAGGGACTTGTGATATACAGATCCGAAGAGGATCCGTCCAAGGTATGGGCCAGACCCGTGGTCAATTTTCTCTCTCCCGTAGATAAGGTTAAATATCCCGATGCCACTCAGGATATGAGATTCGAACTTGTAACCGGAGATGCCGGAGTAAAGCCTGTTCAGCCTGCTCCTGCCGCATCACCTGTTCAGGATAAGACATCAGGCACCGAGGGACTCGATCCCGAGGTTGAAGATTTCCTGGATGCTAAGAGCTCCGCGGACAGACTTCATATACTTGCATCGCTTAATCACAGACTTACCGATGAGATGCTGATCACCATGGCTACTGCCTGTGATGTGGAGCTTCCCGAAGGTGATGTACGTACCAAGTATCTGTCTCTTCGCGAATCACTACTTATACTCGGCAAGTACGAGGGTGACAGACTCAGAAAGTGACGATAACTGTATGGCCCCCAAAGGAGGGCTTATGGCATACGCACTTGAAGATAAAATGGTCATTGGAGTATCATCGAGAGCTCTTTTTGACCTGACAAGAGAAAACGAAATATTCGAAAAAGAAGGACTGGATGCATACCAGTCTTATCAGTTCGAGCATGAGAAAGATATTCTTGAACCCGGACCGGGTTTTTCGCTCATAAAGAGCCTTCTTTCGCTTAACGACAAAGATCCCGATAACCCCCTTGTGGAGGTTATCATCATGTCGAGAAATTCCACCAATACATCCCTCAGGGTATTTAATTCCATAAAGCATTACGGCCTTAAGATCACAAGGGCCGTACTTGCCAGCGGATCGTCGCTTTCTCCTTATCTGAAAGCATTTAAGACCGATCTGTTTCTTTCCGCATATGAAGATGATGTTCAAAATGCCATAAACAGCGGTATAGCTGCCGGTATGATCATTACGGATCATTCCTATCCCGGTGCCACCGACGGATCCATCAGGATTGCCTTTGACGGTGATGCTGTTCTTTTTGACGACTCATCAGAGATCATTTATCAGGAAAAGGGACTGAAAGCATTTGAGGAGAATGAAGAGATCAATGCGGACAATCCTCTTGATGAAGGACCGTTTGCAAACTTTCTCAAGAAACTTACCCAGATTCGCAATAAATACGGCGAAGAATGTCCCATCCGTACGGCTCTTGTCACCGCAAGAAGCGCACCTGCCCATGAAAGAGTCATCAAGACACTCAGAAGCTGGAATGTCCGACTTGATGAGGCATTTTTCCTCGGTGGTGTTGAAAAGAAAGAGATCCTCAAGGCCTTCGGTGCTCAGATCTTTTTTGACGATCAGTCCGTTCATACGGATCCGGCTTCCGAAGAAGTTCCTTCCGCGAGAGTGCCCTATAAAGGCGGTAAACTGGGAGCAGACGGCTAGCGTGTCTTACTTTTTCTGTACTTTTTGCGGATAAAGACTTAAAATTAATTTCGCACAATTTATTTATAAGGAGATGACCCCCTAAGGGTCAGATGTCAGTTATGAAGCTTTTAACGATTACCATTCCCTGTTATAATTCGGCAGCTTACATGAGAAAAGCTATTGAATCGCTTCTTCCCGGCGGGGATGATGTTGAGATCCTGGTAGTAAATGACGGATCGACCAAGGACAATACACTTGAGATAGCCAAAGAGTATGAGGCTAAGTATCCCGGGATAGTCCGCGCTATTGACCAGCCCAACAAAGGACACGGCGGTGCGGTTAATACCGGAATTCAGAATGCCACCGGACTCTTTTTTAAGGTTGTCGATTCCGACGACTGGGTAAAAAAGAGCGCCTATGCCAAGATACTCGGAAAGCTCAAAGAGCTTGTAATGTGCGGAGAAAAGCTGGATCTTCTCATCAGCAACTATGTCTATGAGAAGGACGGAGAGAAGAGAAAGAAAGTAATTCACTTCCACAGAATGTTCCCTCAGGATCAGATCTTTACATGGAGTGATTGCCATCATTTCTCAAAGGGTCATTATATCCTGATGCATTCGGCTATTTACAGGACTCAGATTCTCAGGGAATCCGGCATGGTTCTTCCCGAGCATACTTTCTATGTAGATAATATCTATGTTTATGAGCCTCTTCTTCACGTGGAGAAGATGTATTATCTGGACGTGAATTTCTACAGATATTACATCGGACGCGACGATCAGTCCGTAAACGAAGAGATCATGATCTCCAGGATCGATCAGCAGCTCAGGGTTAATTACCTGATGATCGATTATTTGGTGGATAATAAAGCCAAGGCTCTCAAGGACAAGAAGAGATATAAGTATATGAGAAATTACCTTGAGATCATTACCACGATCTCATCTATACTTCTCATCAAGAAAATACCGAGGACAGCCTTCAGGAAAAGCAGAAGCTGTGGACATATATCAAAGGCCGCGATAAGCATCTGTGGGTTTATTTAAGAGGCGGTCTTCCCGGAAATGCAATGAATCTTCCCGGCAAGGGCGGACGTAAGGTTTCCGTTGAGTGCTATAAGATAGCGCAGAAGATATTTAAATTCAACTAAGGCGTTAAGGACGGCTCTTTTGAGTCGTCCTTTTTTTTGGTGACTTTCTTGAACCGGTATCCGTCAATACAAATGAACAGGTTAGTAAGCTTTTTTAAGGGGTGAATTATGAAAAGACTTTTATCCGTTATATTGACGGCAGTATGCTTGGTTAATCTTGCTGCATGCGGCTCTTTCGGATCTTCCAAAGGCAGTGTTAAATTGCCTGCGGTATATCTCTCATATTATGCAGACGGCGGTCTGAGTGCATACGGAGAATATGTTTATGAATTTGACAAGGCGGGAAATATAGTCAGTGAGTCGTATTATTATGGTGGCATTCTTACTGACAGGACCGAAAGAAACTACACCGACTCCGGCATAATTGTGAATGAATCCGTATACGGCCGCGGAGATAAACTTCAGTCTTATAAAGAGTTTGATGAAGAAGGCAATCTCCTTAAAGAAACAGTTTACGACTATCTGGGGGAGGTAGAGGAATATCGTGAGTATAACGAGGAAGGACTCGTTGTTTACCGGGAAGTTTTTGCATACTCACACTATATCATCAGATTCGAATATGATGAGAATGGAAATCTGTTTAAACAGTATGAAGTGGATTATGACGAAAACGATACCGTAAAGTTTTCATATGAAGATACCTTTGATGAAGAAGGAAACACTATAAACCGAGTTGTTACGGATGTTGACGGTAATTCCTTTGTTGCAAGGCAGATGGTCGTCGAAACCGAAGGGAATAAACGTACGGTTTATGAGATCGGCAAGGATGACGAAGTGAGATATCGTACCGAAGAAGAATATGACGATAACGGAAATCTTCTGGCGAAAACCACTTATGTTGTCTATGACGATGACAGGGTATTATCCCATGAAGAATACACCTACGACGAAGAAGGCAGAATGATCCATAAGATCTATGAATTTACGGATGTGACAGAGACTGAATATGAATATGCCGATGAGGGCTATTTGTACAAAGAAAGCATAATTACCGGAAAGTACATTTCACCGGAAATATACGGTGATCTCTCCAATGCGGTTTTCACGGAATGCACCCAGGTATATTTCTACGATGCAGACGGAGATAAGGTCAGAAGCGAGTATTATGTGGACGGTAAGCTTACTTCCTATTCCGTGTGGGAATTTGAAAATGTAGATCCTGCCAAGGAGCAGGGAAATGTACTTGATTACAGGGATGAGGAACGCAAGCTTGATGAGAGAGCTTATATAGTCTATTAAGCAGATGACGGAAGGGCGCTTTGCTTTTGTCAGAGGTGGCGACAAAAATGAAGCGTCCCTTCTGTTATCATGGTATAATCATGGGTATGGAGGCATAGATCATGATCAGTTTCAAATGTAAAAACTGTGGTGGTGAAATGTCCGTTGACAGCAGCGGAGCACTTGTGTGTGAATACTGCGGCGGAAAGTCTTTTTTTGCCGACAAGGAATTGACCGTCTATAAGGAATTCAGAAAGCAGATGCTGAATTACCTTCGTGGAATCCATGATGAAAAAGCTGAAGGCGACAAAAACGAGGATTATCTCTGGGACAGCGCTGAAGAGACTCAGGTAGAAACAAGTGACGGTGAGACCGTGACCATCAGATATCTGTATTCCTATGAGGACGGATGTGCGACGGTTTATCTGACCAGAAATAATGCGCTCTTTGTTTTCGGTTCATCCGACAAAGCTTCCGCAGACAAGATGCAGACAGGAATAGGGATGCTTTCTTTTCCGCCTGCGGATGTTAAGGGGTTAAATGAATGCTTCCCCAGATTAAACGGAAGATATGAACTTGCGGGCGGCGGAGTTATGCTGGCTTTTGCAAGAAGCGAGAATCTCTTTCCTCTGCCCATGTTCGGAAGCCTGTCTCCCGAGCATGTAGCATGGATCATTTCCAGACTCGAAAATATAGGCTGTGTTTTGAATTACAGTGATATGGTTCACGGCGGAATATCGGAAGAAGCCATATGGATCAATCCTTTTAATCATCACGCCGTACTTATGGGACATTGGTGGAGTGCGTCAAAAAGTATTCCCGGAAAATCCATACTTGGAAATCCGGACCTGAAAGGACTCAGACAGACGGCAATAAAGGTTCTCGGAATTCATAAGAACGAAGCTCCGAAAGAGATGATAAAGTTCCTGGAAGACAGGCCTTCACCTGATGCTTTTCAGGATTTTGAAAAGTGGGACAAAGTAATTGAAAACGGATTTGGCGGGCGCAGGTTTGCCAAGATGAATGTTAACTTTTGATAACAGGAGGACAAGATGGGAAGAGGAAGTTATACCGCAGCTGATTGGAACAAACTTAGAAACAGCAGAAATCTGAACAATGCTGCAAGTGAAACGGAGATATTCAGAAAGACCTCCTGCGATCAGAGATTTGATCCCAAGTTTATTCAGACAAGAGAAGCAAGAGATTCCGATGATCATCCCGAATCATTGCCCATCATTTTAGGACTTGATGTCACGGGTTCCATGGGATATCTTGCCAAGAAGGTTGCACAGGAATCTCTCAATGAGACCATGATGAAGCTGTATTCAACTAATGCGGTTAAAGATCCTGCTCTTATGTTTGCAGCTTACGGAGATATCGATGATGCTTCACCTCTTCAGGTTACTCAGTTTGAATCGGATATCAGAATAGCCGAGCAGCTTCTTGATCTTTGGCTTGAAAATGCCGGAAGCGGAAGAGTTGTTCCCAACCTTCTCTGGTATTTTGCAGCGAAGCATACTTCTCTGGATAATTACGAGAAGCGTAAGAAGAAAGGTTTTATTTTCACCATAGGCGATGTTGCGGATTGTCGAAAAGAAGGAGAGGTGGGAAATCTCCCTGCTCTGTATCACAGAGTTTTCGGTGAAACTGTAAATATGTCCGTAAATGAGATCGTAAAGGAAGCGGGAAAGAAGTTTGAGATCTTCCATCTCTTCCTTGATGACGGTTTCGGAAAGGCCAAGAATATCGTAAATCTTCTTCCCGGACATACCATGGTCATCAGAACCGATGAGATAGATGCAATCCCCGAGATCATTATCAGCGCAATTCAGATGACGGGCGGAATGACGCTGGAAGACACTCTCAAGCAGTGGTCCGATGCCAAGATTCCTGTAGTAAAGAGAGCGCTCAGCGAACTTACCGTAAAGAGCCAGAAGAAGGGATTGTTCTTTTAATCATGCAGACTATCCGGGCGATTATCGGAAAAGGATTCGGAGATGAGGGTAAAGGACTTGCTACGGATTTTTTCTGCAGTAAGTCCGAGAATGCCCTTGTAATAAAGCATAACGGCGGAGCCCAGGCCGGGCACACTGTGGAAACAGACGGAAAAAGGTTTGTTTTCCATCAGTTGTCGGCGGGCTCTTTTCGTAATGCGGATACATATTGGGCGGATTCCTATTACCCGGATCTGTATAAGCTGGGTGAGGAAATATCTGAATTCGAAAAAGCGGGAGGCACCTGTCCAAAGATTTATTGTCATCCTCAGACTAACGTAACCATCATCGATGATATTCTGATCAACATGATATCTGAGACCTTACGCGGAGAAGGCAGGCACGGAAGCTGCGGCATGGGCATCAATGAATGTGATCTAAGAACCAAAGCAGGCTACGGGGTCACGGTTAATAAGATAATTCTGTCGGATGTTTCTTCGATTGTTAAAGAGATTCTTGATATCAGAAAAGAGTACTGCATCCCGAGGCTTGAAGAAATACGTAAAGAAATCGGCGGCGCGGAAAATGAAGAGATAGCAGAAATGATTGAAATGCTCAGAGACCGGTCTGTGATTGAAAATGCCGCAGAAGAGATGAAGCGAAATGCGGATAAGTATGTGAGTATCCGTTATGATACGAAGTTTTTCTTTTCCAAATATGACGATATCATCTTTGAATCCGGGCAGGGATTACTTTTGGATCCTGAGATATCCCCTTTTTCTCCTCATGTTACGGCATCAAGGACCGGACTGTATAACCCCATAAGAATTCTGTCCGAAAACGGGCTTAAGCTGGATCAGGCTGTATATGTCACAAGGAGTTATGTTACAAGACACGGAGCCGGTCCGCTTCCATACGAATGTGATAAAGAAGCTCTGGGAAATATCGAACAGGATATGACCAATGAGGAGAATCCATGGCAGGGAAGTATAAGATATGCAAGGCATGGTAAACTGTCGGAATTTTTGGAGCCTGTTGAAAAAGACATAGAAGAAAACGGTGGAAAAAACTTCAGTGTACTTCTGTTTATAACACATATGAATGAAACCGAAGGATTTCTTCGGTTTGAAGAATCAGACATGACTCCTTTGTGGCTATATGATGAGCCGCCCTTCAAACGTTTATTTGATGGTGTTCATAAATCATTTTCACGAGAAAACTAAGTTTTAGGACAGCTCCTGCTTTCCGCACCACCCGCGGAAAGCAGGAGCTGTCTTTTTATAGTTGCCTCTTGACACAAGTATATATTCGATATAATATAAACATGTTTATATAAACATTTTTATATTATTTTTTTCGTTTAAGTGTAGGAGGAATATCATGATCCTTATAGTCAATACGACTTCGGATACTTCGGTTACCGAAGAATTACGTAAACAGGCTGAAGCGGGAAATGTTGATGTTGATATCGTGGAAGCCGGCTCACTCAAGATAAGCCACTGCATCGGATGTAATTATTGCTGGCTTAAAACTCCCGGTGAATGCGCCATCAAAGATGATTACGAGATGATTTTGAAGAAGCTTATTCATGCGGATCAGTACTGGGTAATATCCGATACGGCACTCGGTTTTATCGATCATAAAGGAAAGAATGTATTCGACCGCATACTTCCGATACTGACCATGAATCTCAAGTTTGTGAAAGGGCAGATGCGTCATATTTCAAGATACGGGAAGAATGCCGATGTTGGTCTCATCATCAGAGGAGACGCAGCTGATAAAGAGTATCTTGAAAGATGGGTGGAGAGAGCGGCTCTCAATCTTGAAAGCAAGTCTCTCGGAGTATTCGATGAAAGTAAGATAAAGGAGGCGGTATCATGCATGTGCTGATAATCAACGGAAGCCCCAGAATAAAGAAATTCAGTAATACGGATAAGATCCTTGATGAATTCACAAAAGGTATGTGTGAAGGCGGTAATACCTGTGACAGGTACGAGATATCGGACAAAGCTTCATGGGATGCTATAAGAAAAGCCTATGATGAAAGCGATAATATTCTCATAGCGATTCCTCTTTACGTTGAATGCATTCCGGGACTGCTTATGGAGTTTCTTGAAACACTTACTCCAAAAACAGGAAATGCGAAGATGTCTTTCATACTTCAGAGCGGATTTGCAGAGGGCGTTCAGCTCAGATGCGGAGAAGCTTATCTTGAAAGACTTGCAAAGAATCTTGGGTGCGAATATGGCGGTACGCTTGTCAAAGGCGGCAATTTTGAGATAAGATTCTTGAATGATGAGAACAGGGCGAAGGCTACAAGCCCTTATGCAGATATGGGAAGAGAATTTGCTGCTTGCGGGAATTTTAATTCCGATAAGTGCAAGGCGTTTACAGGTCCCGAAATATTCCCTGCACCCGTAAGAGTTCTTGTCGGTTTCTTTTTCAAGACCGCGGTCAGAAAAAACTTCATAAGAGACGGAGAAAGTCTCGGATGTACAAGACCGCTTGATTACAAACCTTATTCATAAGGACAAATGCATGGGCAGAAAAACGCAAGTCACAAAAGAGATGATACTGGAAGCCGCTTATAAGCTTCTGGACGAATCGGGGTTGGGTGCTGTGGGCATTAAGTCCATAGCCGCTTCACTGGGCTGTTCGACTCAGCCTGTTTCCTGGCAATTCGGCAGCATGACGGATCTGAAAAAAGAGCTGATGATGTATGCGGGAAAACAGCTCTTCGGGCCCATGGAAGAAGCGATGAAAGGGAAGAACGCCATAGATGCTTTCTTTATATCCGGTAAGATCTATCTGTCCGGAGCATGCGATCACCCTCACGTATTTAAATTCATATGTGTGGACGATCCCATGGAGACCATCGGAGAAGATCCGTATGAGGGCAAGAGTCTTTTTGAATTCCAGTTTGACAAGCATGCGTTCCAGCTTCTGTCAAAAGAATACGATGTCTCACCCAAACTTTTGGGTGAAGCCGTAAGAGATACTGTTATATATACCCACGGTCTCGCACTTATGATGATGACCGACCATAATAAACTGTCCAAGGAAAAAGCCTATAAGATGATGTACAGAATGGGAGAGCTGCTCCTTGACCAGCTGGGAATAAAACCTTAAATATTTCAACACATGATAACGGTGGTGAAACAGGGGACGGTTCTGTCGTTCCGCATAAATTTTGCGGAACGACAGAACCGTCCCCTGTTTCACCCACTTATAAATGTTTTCAAAATAAACACCGTATAACAGTTGACAACAGTTATAAACTGTTATACACTGTTTACAGTGAAGGAGATACATAATGAAGATCATCATTAACAACACTTCAATGATCCCTGTTTACGAGCAGCTCATGGATCAGATCAAGCAGGAGATCATAGGCGGAGGACTTAAGGAAGGGGACGCCCTCCCTTCGGTACGAAACCTGGCAGGCGAACTTAAGATCAGTGCACTGACTGTTAAGAAAGCCTATGACAAACTGGAAGAAGACGGCTTCACCGTAACAGTACACGGAAAAGGAAGTTACGTTGCGGCCCCTGATATACCTCTGGCACTTGAAGCCAGAAGAAAGCTGGTTGAGGAAGAATTTTCCTCAGCTGTGTCAAAAGCACGCTCCGCAGGCCTTAAGGATGATGAGATCCGCGAGATCATCGAGATTCTGCTGGAGGATGCTTAACCGGATACGAAAGGTAAAGAGATGGTTAGATTAACTGATCTTAGAAAAGAATACAAAGGTTTTAAACTTGATATAACTATGGAAATCCCCGAAGGAAGAGTTACGGGACTCATCGGAAGAAACGGTGCCGGTAAAACAACGACACTGAAGGCAATCCTCGGACTTATCAGGCCTGCATCGGGTGAGATAGAAGTTCTGGGAAAAAAGCCAATGGAGTTTTCCGCAGAGGATAAGAAGCAGATCGGTGTCGCACTTTCATCATCCTGCTTCAGCAAGGTCTTTACGATAAGCGACATTATCCAGATCCTCAAAGGTTTCTATGATGATTTTAATGAGGATGACTTCAGGAAAAAGTGCAAGGATCAGGAGCTTCCCTTTGATAAGCAGATCAAGGATTTTTCAACAGGTATGGTTGCGAAGCTGAGGGTACTCATAGCCATGAGTCACAGCGCTAAGCTTCTTATTCTGGATGAGCCTACAGCCGGACTTGATGTTATTGCGAGAAATGATGTTCTGGATCTTATAAGAGCATATCTCGAGGAAGACCCTAACAGATCCGTCATAATCAGTTCCCATATTTCCACTGACCTTGAAGGGCTTTGTGACGATATCTACATGATAAATGACGGCAGGATCATCCTTCATGAGGATACGGATGCACTTCTCGGAAAATACGGAATCGTGAAGGTAAGCAAAGAAGAGTACGAAACCCTTGATAAGAAGTATATCGTCGGAACCAGAAAAGACAACTTCAGTGTAACCTGTCTTACTTCGGAAAAGCAGTTTTATGCCGAAAACTATCCCAAGATTGTAGTTGAAAATGCCCATATCGACGATATCATAGTCCTCATTCTCGGAGGTGATAAATAATGAAAGGCTTATTGATAAAAGATTTTAAGATCCTTTTGAATCAGAAAAGATTTCTTTTAATGTTTATATGTTTGGCTGTCATCCTCAGTTTTTCCATGGATTCTACATTTGTAGTCAGCTATATTTCCATGATCGGACTTATCATGATGCTTTCAACCATCGCATATGATTACAATGATGACGGATTCTCGTTCCTGATGACTCTGCCCATAAAGCCCGGAGATTATGCGGTTGCAAAGTACGTATTCTCCATAATGGGAGTGACTCTTTTCTGGCTTATATCTCTGGTAATCCAGTTTGCGGTATTAGCAATACAGAAAGAGTCTTATGTTTTAAGTGATACCGTTCTTCTCGATGTAAGCATGCTGGCATTGTTTCTGGTGATCCTGTCTGTACTGCTTCCCATCGACATCAGATTTTCTCCCGAAAAGGTCAGAGTCGTAATGTTTATCATCTTCGGTATCATTATGGCCGGTGTATTGGCAGGAAAGGCAGTTATGGGGATACTTTCCGATAAATTCGGAATGGTTTTTTTCTCCCGTCCCAATCCTTTTGAGACTGTTTCACCCGCGGTTCTGATCATAGGATTGTTTGCAATCGCCATTATCTTCCTGTCGATTTCCATGATGTACAGTATCAGGGTGATGCAAAAAAGAGAATTTTAAAATTTGACGTATAGAGTGACAGTGGGGACGCTACAGATTACAAAATGGTAGCGTCCCCGTTGTCATCTTTGTGACCTGCCGGGGTAAAACTCCGTCATATTTTGTGATTGCGGATTTATGTAGTATAATATACTACATCATTATTTTTTTGAGAGGGAAATAAAAATGCCTTACGATACTAATCAGTCCAAGGTGTCTCAGGAGGAGTTCGAGTACAGCCGTGAAATGATCGCCAAATTGTCCGGTTATTTCGAAAGTGTTGTTGTAGGACAGAAGAGCCTCGAGGCATCGCTTCTTACGGCCATCTTAGCTGACGGCCATGTTCTTATCGAGTCCGTTCCCGGACTTGCGAAAACCACGGCTGCAAAAGCAATTGCCGAGGCAGTCGACGGCAAATTCTCCAGGATTCAGTGTACTCCCGATCTTCTCCCCAGCGATATCATCGGAACACAGATCTACAACAGACAGACATCAAAGTTTGATACTGTCTTTGGTCCCGTATTTGCCAATTTCGTACTTCTTGACGAGGTTAACAGATCATCTGCCAAGACTCAGTCCGCTATGCTTGAAGCCATGCAGGAGCATCAGGTTACCATCGGTACCGAAAGCTACAATATGCCTGAAGATGTCTTCATAGTTATAGCTACCCAGAACCCCATCGAGCAGGAGGGTACCTATCCTCTTTCAGAGGCTCAGACCGACAGATTCATGATAAAAGAAGTCATCACTTATCCCATTGCGGCAGAAGAGGTTGAGGTTCTTAACAGAATTGAGAACCATGCGTTTGAAAAGAAACCTCCCGTAATGACCATTGCCGATATCGACAGACTTCAGGAGATCACCGAGAAGGTTTATGTGGATGATAGTATCAAGTGGTATATCTCAGCAATCGTAACGGCAACCAGAGGACCCGAAAGACTTCTCGGACCCCAGATGGCGGGATATGTTAAGATGGGCGCCAGCCCCAGAGCTTCGATTGCATTCATGCGTACTGCCAAAGCAACCGCTCTTTTGAACGGAAGAACTTATGTGGTACCCGATGACGTTAAACAGATGGCTCATCTTGTACTCCGTCATCGTATTGCACTCAATTATTCCGCAATAGCCGACAGAGTCACTGTTGAAAATATCATTGATGCTATCACATCTACTTTGAAGACACCCTGATTATGGAAATAGATTACGAATATCTGGCCAGGATCAGTAAGGATGCGGTGCTTTATACCTCACGCAAGACTACCAATATTCTTGACGGAGGATATAATTCGGTTTACCTCGGAAAGAGCCATGAGTTCCAGGATCTCAAGGAGTATTCCCAGGGAGACGACATCACATCCATAGACTGGAAATCCTCTTCGAGGACGGACAGGCTTCTGGTCAGAAGATACATTGCAGAAAAAAAACACAGCGTGCTTATCATCGGTGATACCGGCGCCAAGATGGATGCCGATACTCCTACGGGTGACTATAAGGCGGATATTGCCCTCATGTCACTCGGCGTCATCGGTTATCTTCTCGGAAGACAGGGATCCGATGTAGGATTTGCCTGTTCCGGAGAGCGCGGAATAACGAATACTCCTTTCAAATCCGGCGGAATATGTGTTGAGGAACTCCTTCGTACATACGGAAGCTCCATATTTGAAAATCCTTCATCGGATATGAACGAGCTTATCATGAACATGCTGAGGTCGTTTCCTACCCGCCGCATGATCGTTTTCGTGATCACCGATCTGAGCGGTCTCAAGACTGTCAGGAACGAGACGCTTTCCAGATTGACAGAGAGAAATGACGCTTATTTCATCTGTGTGGATGATGCCACCCTTACCGGCGGAAGAGTATATGACAGGGTCGGAGAGGAATACATCGACAGATTTCTGGCAGGAAGCCGTTCTCTGAAGAAAGCCGAAGAGGCCGAAAGAAATAATATTTTAAATCGTTTTAAACTTGATGCACTCAGAAACCGTGTTGTACTTGAAAGAGTTCAGACGGCTCCGGATGTTGTGGACACGGTGTTGCATTTGTTTGAGAGGGGACACAGTGGAATTTTCGGTTAATATGCAGCCGGAGCTTGGAATGAGTCCCGGGTGGATTATACTCGGAGGCGCGATCCTTTTAGTCTCCGCAATTTTGTTCGCATTAGTTTTCATTTATAAGAAAGCTCCCAAAACAGTAAAACCCAAGGCACCCAAACCCGTAAGTAAACCTACGTCATTCTATATCAGACAGAAGGCTCTGATCTCGATAGACAAGGTTGCTTTTGACTTGTCCAAATCAGGTATCGATACCAGAGAGAGTTATCAGAGACTCAGCCTGATCATGAGGACATTTGTCTCCGAGATGACAGGAAGAAATTTTACTTCCCTTACTCTTTCGGAACTTAAGAAAATGGGACTGGGTTCTCTTGCCGGACTTATCGAAAACTGCTATGCTCCCGAGTTTGCATTAAAGACAGAGGCAGATTTTAAGTCAGATGCCGAGAAGGCAAAATGGATGGTGAAAACATGGAGTTAATGTATCCATATGTCATAAAATTTGGAATTCCGATCCTCGTGCTTGCGGTGGTCATTCTTCACGTCATCCCCACACGCGGCAAAAAGGATTTCACCGGAGGAATAAGAACCGGTGCGGCATCCATAGTCAAGTCACTTCCCATATATTCCAAGATCTATAAACGCAGCAGAATTCTTGCTTTTGTAAATGAAGCATTTGTGATCGCTGCAATAATCGCATCCCTTTTCCTGATTGCCAGACCTTACAAGGTCCAGACCGTTAAGACAGGAGTTCAGAAGAGGGATATATTCCTATGCATGGATGTATCCTATTCCCTGTACGAGCTTAACTATGAGCTTACCGACTATCTTGAGCAGGTTGTCAGTGAACTTAAGGGAGACAGATTCGGAATTACGATCTTCAACACTTCATCCGTTGTATATGTTCCCATGACGGATGACTATGATTATGTGGTTACCAGACTTGAGGAACTCAAGGAATATTTCACTCTGCAAAAAGAATACTTTGATATAACCGGAAACGAAGAGTATGTCTATTTTGACAATGATGAAGAACGTGAAAGATATTACGAGGTATGCGCGAAGCTTGATTATATCGAAGCGGGAACTCTCGTAAACAATACATACAGAGGAAGTTCGTTGATAGGTGAGGGACTTGCATCATGCCTTTACAGCTTCCCTTCCATCGGTGATTCTTCCAGAACCAGAGTCATCATCTTTGCAACTGATAATGCGGATGCGGCAATGGTAAGGGAAGTTCCGGATCTTGAAGAGGCAAGTGAGCTTTGCAAGAAAAACGATATTACCGTGTTTGCCATCTTCCCGTCCGAGGATGCACATTACTATCTGTATAACGATTCCGATTATGCCGGATTTCAGAACCAGCTTGAAGAAGCTGTTGAAGTGACCGGTGGAGAACTTTATGTTCAAAGTCAGGAAGATACGGTTTCTTCGATAGTTGAAGAGATCAGAGACCATGAAGCAATGACTGTTGATGACATTATAACGGAGCAGACAACGGATATGCCTGTAATACCTACCATCGCTTTGTTGATAAGTCTTGCGGGTTCCATGATCTGCATGTCGTTTTTAAAGGGAAAATAAGATGAGGAATTTTAATCCGGTCATTCCGATTCCTGCTCTTATCGCGATCTTTGTAATAGCATTGCTGATAATGCTGTTTGTATGGATTGTAAGCAGGGAAAACAGAATAAAAAGCACTTTTGCTCTTGTCAGAAGAATCGCCATAGCCGCACTTGCTTTTATCATTGCGTTAAGGCCCATGAGAGAAGAGCGTGGTGCAGAGGTTCAGCTCAGCAATCTCGATGTTCTTTTCGTCCTTGATACCACTTTAAGTATGTGGGCGGAAGACGGTCCGGGAGGCGGCACAAGATTCAAGGCTGCCCAAAATGATATAGAAGATATCATGGACGGACTTTCGGGTGCGAATTTCGGACTTATCACTTTCCAGAACAGAGCGGTGGTACTTGCTCCTTTTACACAGGATGAGGAAACACTTCTGGGACTGCTTAAGTCCATCCAGATGCCGGACAGATATTATGCCCAGGGAAGCAACATGGATACCCCTTGTTACGACCTTGAGAACATGCTTATCTCTTCCGACAGAAAAGAAAACAGGCAGACTATTGTTTTCTTTTTATCCGACGGAGAAGTAACATCCGCTACCGGAGAGCCTTACGATTATGAAGTTTTGGCTGATCTTGTGGATGGCGGAGCGGTTCTCGGATACGGCACCGAAAAAGGTGCGACCATCAAAGATGAGTACGGTGAGATCTATAACATGGCGACTTTTGAGAAAGCCGTGTCATGTATAGATGAGGATTCTTTGGAAGATATTGCGGATCAGCTGGGAATCGAATATGTTCACAGACAAAAGTCCACGCTTCTTACTCCCATCATAACTCAGATAAAAGCATCCAGCGGTACCGTCAAGGAGAGAAGAAACGATTTTATAACCTATCAGGATACATATTTTAAATATGTTCCTTATATGGCCGGACTTCTTCTTCTGGAACTTATTATAGACATCAGAGAAAACGTAAAAGTACGTAGAAAAAATGGCAAAAAATCCAAAAAGTAAAACCAATAAAAAACGGCCCGTGATGGAAAGATGGCTCTGGTACACGATCCTTGTTTCAGCCATCGCGGCTCTTGTCTGCGCCCTCTTTTTGATCACAAGGTGGTGCCTTAACGCATATTTCGTCGCTGAGGCAGGGAAAGGCAGATATCATTACAGTGTCGAAAAGATGCTTACTACCTTAAATTTCCCCGACGGATATGTGGTCTGGTACAACATAGGAAATTATCATTATCACTGTGGGAATTTTGAGGAAGCGGAGTCTGATTATTACAGGGCCATAGAATGCGGCATACCTTATGAGAAGGAATGTCCGGTCAAAGTAAATCTTGCTCTTGCCATGATAGAGCAGATCACCGACGAAGAGTGGGAAGCATTTTTGGAATCCGATTCCGATGAGATGTCACCCGAGGCAAGAAACGTTGAGAAGATACTCATGACTGCAAGGTCAATCCTTATCGAGGATGGATGTGCTCACGAGGACGATGAGGACGGTCATTATGAGGATGCTCAGACTCTCAAGGATGAGATTGATGAGCTTTTGCAGGATGACGAAGACGACGAAGATGATGACGATGACAGCGACGACGATCAGGATGAAGATCAGGACGACAATGATGATCAAAACAATGATGACGGCGGCGATGGAGACCAGGACCACTCATCAAGAGAAGATGAGATAATGGACCACATCCAGGATCAGAAGGAAGAATCTCAGCAGGAAAGAGCCGAAGAGCAGCAGTTCTACGAAAACTATTACGGATTCGGAGGAGATGATGGCGATTCTTCGGAAGAAGGCGATGGCGGATCCGGAGGTCAGTCCGGAGAAATATGGTAATAAAAAACCCTCTTTACCGATTCGGTAGAGAGGGTTTTGTTTAATTCTTTCTGACGTATTCTTTTTCTGCCTGTCTCTTTGCCTTGGAAGTTCTGAATGCCTGAACTATGTCGAGATAGTAGATCAGGTAGTACATTAAGATTCCGAGAACCAAAGCGGTTGCCACATCGAATACAGAGTGCTGTTTGAGGAACATGGTGGAAAGTATGATCAGGACGCAGAGGATAAAACTTGATATCTGTATCCATTTATACTTCTTGAGCTTTTCGCTTCTTGCGATGGCAAATTCAACACCGAGTGAATTATATACGTGAATGCTGGGACAGATGTTTGTGGGTGTATCCGTCTGATACAGATGCAATACCCAGGCTTCGAAAAATCCTTCCGTTCCCTTGAGGCTCGGTCTCAGGTCCTGACCGTTGGGCCATATGGTGGAGATGATAAGGAAGAGTGTCATTCCGGTTACCAGGAAGAGGAACAGCTTCCAATAATCATTTTTGCTGGTAAAGAGGAAAAAGAGGATGGTTCCCAGTACATATACAAACCAGATCTCGTAGGGGATTATGAATGCCGGCAGGAAGGGAATGTGGTTATCCGCTTCTATGTGTATCAGGTACTTGGGAAATGTCACGTTATTTTCAAGAATCGAAAACCATGTGAGATAAAACACTGTGTACACAAGAAACGGAACACCTTCCTTGTGTGCATGTACAAAATCATTAACTTTGAAATACAGGTTCTTAATAACTTTCATTTTTTGCCCTTTTGGACTGCAAGAATTTACCCCTCGTACAGTCGACAAACTCTAGTATAACGTAATAGTTACAATCTTCAATAGTCAGTTTGATCATTTTCTGCATGAAAAACGTTTTTCCTGTCGTGATTTATGTATAAAATCCGTTTTTGGCATAAGCATGATCCGGCTCGGTGGAAATAAAGTACCCAAAGTACTATAATGACTAAGTATGCACAATTTTGGATAATGAGGATCGAATATGAAAACCGTTTATACATGTTTTGCGACGGATGTCATACATGCGGGACATATAAATATCATTAATGAAGCAAAAAAGTACGGAAGAGTTGTTGTGGGATGTCTCAGCGACAAAGCTTCCATAAGATATAACAGATTTCCTACCGTATCGGAGGAACAGAGGATCAGGATCTACGGAGAGATAGACGGTGTGGATTCCGTGATACTTCAGAATGACATGTTTTATGAGGATGTCATTGAATCCCTTCATCCCGACTATGTTATTCACGGAGATAACTGGTGCAGGGGGCCGGAAAGCTCAATCAGGGCACGTGTCATCGAACTGGTTTCCGCATACGGCGGAGAAGTTATTGACGTGCCTTACACTTTTAATGAAGAAGTCAGAAAAGTGGACATGCAGATCAAAGAGAAGCTGTCCATGCCGGAATACAGAAGAAAGAGATTGAGACAGCTGATATCCATGACGGATATCGTAAAAGCCATGGAAGCCCACAGCGGACTTACCGGACTTATAGTTGAGAAGACTGTCGTGGAAGGTGATAACGGAAAACTCGACCAGTTCGATGCCATGTGGATCTCAAGTCTGTGTGACAGTACCGCAAAGGGTAAGCCGGATATTGAGCTGGTTGATATGACCAGCCGTTTCAGGACCATTGAGGATATCACTGAGGTTACCACCAAGCCCATAATCTTTGACGGTGATACCGGCGGACTCGCGGAGCACTTTGTATATACCGTAAGAACTCTTGAAAGACTGGGCGTCAGTGCAGTCATCATAGAAGATAAGACCGGACTTAAGAAGAATTCTCTTTTCGGAACTGAAGTGGAACAGACTCAGGCGGATATCGAAGAGTTTTCCGCCAAGATCAGTGCGGGTAAAAAGGCTCAGCTAACCGATGATTTCATGATCATAGCCAGGATAGAGAGCCTGATACTCGAGCACGGAATGGAAGATGCTCTTAAGAGAGCCGAGGCCTTTGTGGCTGCAGGCGCAGACGGTATCATGATCCACAGCAGAAGAAAGACTCCCGATGAGATTCTTGAATTCTGCGACAAGTTCAGGGAAAAGGATAAGACCACTCCCATCGTAGTTGTTCCCAGCAGTTATAACACCATCACGGAAAATGAGCTTGTGGCACACGGAGTCAATATCGTTATCTACGCCAATCAGCTTACGAGAGCGGCTTTTCCCGCCATGCAGAAAACAGCGGAAGATATTCTCAGATATCACAGAGCCAAGGAAGTTGATGACAGGCTTATGCCGATCAAAGACATTATCACTCTGATCGATGAGATCTGATGAAGAGTTTTTAAGTACGGAGATTTAAATATGGAAATAAAAAGAAATGTTTTGCTTAATCCCGGCCCCTCAACCACTACGGATACCGTAAAGATGGCACAGGTGGTTCCGGATATATGTCCTCGTGAGAAGGAGTTCCGGTCCATCATGGCTCCCATGAGAGAAGATCTCGTGCGTATAGTTCACGGAAAAAAAGAGGATTATACTTCGGTTCTTTTCTGCGGATCGGGAACCATTTGTATCGATATAACACTTAACTCACTTCTCGATGCGGGAAAGAAGGCTTTTGTGATCAACAACGGTTCTTATTCACAGAGAGCCGTCGATGTCTGCAAAGCATATAACCTGCCTCTTATCGAGCTTAAGCAGCCCATCGATAAGGTTCCTTCACTGACGGAGATCGAGGATGTATTTAAGGCAAACAGTGACATCGGATATGTCTATGTAACGTACCATGAGACAGGAACAGGTCTTCTCAATCCCGTTAAGGAGATCGGTGAGATTGCTCACAGGTACGGTGTTTTTTTGATAACGGATACCACCAGTGCATATGCTTTGAGACCTATCAATGTATATGACGAGAACATTGATTTCTGTATGGCTTCCGCACAGAAAGGAATACAGGGAATGACCGGTCTTTCTTTCATAGTCGGAAGAAAGGACATCATCGAAAAGAGTAAGGACTTCCCCGTAAGATCCTATTACTGCAATCTGTTCATGCAGTACGATTTCTTCGAGCGTACGGGTGAGATGCATTTTACCCCTCCCGTACAGACCGTATACGCCGCAAAGCAGGCTCTTATCGAATATTTCGAAGAGGGTGAAGCGGCAAAGTGGGAGCGTCACACGAAGGTTATGAATGCGATCCGTGATGGAGTGGACAGACTGGGATTTAAGGAAGCATTGGACAGATTCGTTCAGGCAGGTCTTGTCTCTGCCATTGTTTATCCCGATGATCCCAACTGGAATTTTGAGAAGGTCCACGATTATGTATATGAGCGCGGATTTACCATTTATCCCGGCAAAATAGAAAGCAGAGGAACTTTCAGGCTCTGTGCACTTGGCGTGATCACGGATGATGATATCAGGGAATTCTGGAAAGTGTTTGAAGAAGCACTGAAAGCAACAGGCGTAAGCATTCCCGTCAGATACGATAAGTGAGAAGACAGTAATTATGAATGATGAAATGGCAATACTTATGGCTGCCGGACTAGGCACCAGGATGAGACCGCTTACTCTCGATAAGCCCAAGCCTCTTATAGAGGTAGGCGGTAAGCCTATGATCGAAACGGTCATAGATGCCCTTGAAAAAAGAGGCGTGTCTCACATATTTGTTGTCGCAGGTTACCTCGGAGACAGGTTTGATTATCTTAACGAAAAGTACGACAACATCACCATAATCATAAATGAACATTATGAGACCATAAATAATATCTCTTCAATACATGCGGTTACGGATTTTATGAGAGGCCTCAAAGTGTTTGTCTGTGAAGCGGATCTCTATATACCCGATCCTGACGTTCTTTGCGGGAAGATAGATAAATCCTGCTATTTCGGAAGAATGGTTGAAGGTCATTCCGACGACTGGGTATTCGAACAGGATGCATCCGGCAGGATAACCCGAATAGGAAAAGGCGGAGACAGTGTCTATAACATGTGCGGAATTTCCTATTTTTACGAGGAAGAATCCGAAGCAATTGCGGATGCCGTAGACGAAGCATGGGGAAAACCCGGATATGAAGAACTGTTCTGGGATGAAGTAGTACACAGCATTCTGGATAAGATAGACATTACGGTTCATCCCATTAAAGACGGTGACATCATTGAGATAGATACCGTTGACGAACTTAAAGCAGTCGAAGAAAAGATCGCTGAAAACAAAGCATAGGAATACGAAAATGAAAGTAGATAGTTTTGCGGAAATACTGGGATCTGATTTTTACACCGGTGTTCCCGATTCACAGCTCAAAGCACTTTGTAATTATCTGATGGATAAATACGGAATTTCCCCCGAGCATCACATGATAGCCGCAAATGAGGGAAACTGTACGGCACTTGCTGCAGGATATCATCTTGCTACAGGTAAGGTTCCTGTTGTTTACATGCAGAATTCCGGTGAGGGAAATATCATCAATCCTGTTGCATCGCTCCTTAATGATAAGGTTTATGCGATCCCGGTTATATTTGTTGTGGGCTGGCGCGGAGAGCCCGGAGTTCATGATGAACCCCAGCATATCTATCAGGGAGAAGTTACTCTTAAACTTCTTGAGGATATGGACATACAGGCATTTGTAGTTGATAAGGATACCACTGAAGATGAACTCAGATCCAAGATGGAAGAGTACAGAAAGGTACTTGCTACAGGTAAGGATGTTGCGTTTGTTATCAGGAAGGGTGCTCTTACGGATGCTCCTTCCGTTAAGTATTCAAATGATAACAAGATGCTCAGAGAAGAGATCATCAGACATATCGTTGAAGTAAGCGGAGAAGACCCGATAGTATCCACAACGGGTAAGGCCAGCAGAGAACTTTTCGAGATCAGGACCGCAAAGGGACAGGATCATAAATATGATTTCCTTACCGTAGGTTCCATGGGACACTCATCCTCTATTGCGCTTGGTGTTGCACTTAATAAGAAAGATACCAGGGTATGGTGTATAGACGGGGATGGAGCAGTACTCATGCACATGGGTGCAATGGCTGTTATCGGATCAAATAAGCCCACAAATCTTATTCATGTAGTTATCAACAACGGCGCACACGAGACCGTAGGCGGTATGCCTACAGTTGCATCAAATATAAATATTGTTGAGATTGCAAAGGCATGCGGTTATCCAAAGGCTGTTTCCGTAAGTACATATGAAGAGCTTGATGCCGAACTTAAAGCAGCTAAGGCAGGTAATGAACTTACCCTCATAGAAGTTAAATGCTCCATCGGAGCAAGGGAGGATCTCGGCCGTCCCACAACTACCGCATTGGAAAATAAGAATGCATTTATCGAATATCTCAAAACAGTCTGAGATATTTAGATATCAGTTCCAAGGAGAGATTCAATGTTTTCATTTCACATAATAACACCGGCATATATAGATCCCGGAACGGGCGGAATGATCTTTTCCGTTCTGTTTGGCCTGTTCGGATCCGCTATGCTTTTTATACGTGCTTACTGGGTTAAGCTTAAGTACAGGATCGGAGTAGGAAAGCTGGAAAAGACCATGGATGAGAGAATTCCAGTGGTTATCTTTTCGGACCATAAGAGATATTGGAATATTTTCGAGCCCATTTGCGACAGGCTTGAAAAAAAGAACATTAAATGTGTCTATTACACCATGTCTCCCGACGATCCCGCTCTCGAGAAAAAGTATGAGAATATCACAGCCGAATTTATCGGGGAGGGAAACAGGGCATTTGCAAAGATGAATCTTGTAAATGCAGTTATAGTTCTTTCCACCACTCCCAGCCTTGATGTTTTCCAGTGGAAGAGATCGGGGAACGCTCAGTATTATATCCATATTCCTCACGCATCCAGTGACATCACTCTTTACAGGATGTTCGGAATAGATTTTTATGATGCCATTCTTTTATCCGGAGATTATCAGAAGGACCAGATAAGAGAACTTGAAAGACTCAGAAACGAACCTGCCAAGGATATAGAGATTGTCGGTATTCCTTATATGGATGTGATGGCGGAGAGAATCAAGAAAGCCAAGGAAGATCCCGGATTTAAAAAGAATACATCCGATAAGAAAACCGTTCTTCTGGCACCTTCATGGGGAAAGAGCGGAGCTTTAAGTATGTATGGGGAAAAGCTTATCGATGCTCTTTTGAAAACCGGTTATGACGTTATAATCAGACCTCATCCTCAGTCTTTTGCATCGGAAAAGGAACTGATGGATAAACTCATGAATAAGTACGGCGAGGGCAGCGGAGTTACCTGGAACCGTGACAATGATAACTTTGATGTACTTATGAAGAGCGATATCATGATCTCCGATTTCTCCGGAGTTATCTTTGACTTTACCCTTGTTTACGATAAGCCTGTTATCTACACGGGAGCTGAGATGGATAAAGCTCCTTATGATGCATCGTGGATTGACGATGACCTCTGGACCATTAAGATCCTTCCTTCCATCGGAAGAAAACTCGAGAAGAGTGATCTTGACGATATGAAGAAGGTTATCGACGAATGTCTTGAGTGTAACGAATATTCCGAAGGCCGTGACAGGGCAAGACGTGAGACATGGGCTCATTTCGGAGAAGGCGCAGAGCGTACCGCCGAGTATGTTGTTTCAAAATATAACGAACTGGTTTCTGCAGGTGATAAGCCTTCAGATATGAAGGAGTCTGCATAAATGTTTACGGATATACTTTATTTTCTTACAATACGTCCTCTTGAAATACTGTTTGAAACAGTATTCTTCATCGTATACAGATGGGTGGGCAAACCTTTTACAACTCTTTTTGCACTGAGCCTGATCGTAAATATACTGGTATTTCCTCTTTATAAGAGAGCAGATAAGCTTCAGTCGGAGCAGAGAGAGCGTGAGAAGGCCATGGAGAGCCGTATCTCACATATCAAAAAGACTTTCAAAGGCGATGAAAAAGTAATGATGCTTCAGGCATATTACAGGATCTGTGATTACAAGCCTGTGTATGCTTTGCGCGGCGTTTCATCACTCTTTCTCCAGATTCCTTTTTTCATTTCTGCATTCAGATTTTTGTCGGGAGTTACCGTTCTTAAGGGAACACCTTCGATTCTCTTAAGCTTTGTTCACAACCCTTACGGTCCCGTTTATCTGATTAACGATCTGGGTGCACCTGACGGAATCATTAAGCTTTTCGGACATAGCATAAATTTCCTTCCCATCCTGATGACTCTCATCAATATCGTGTCCGGAACCATTTATTCCAAGGGACATCTTCGTAAGGAGAAGATCCAGCTTTATGTGACAGCACTTGTATTCCTGGTGCTCTTATATAATTCTCCCGCAGGACTTGTTATCTATTGGACTTTCAACAATATGTTTTCGCTTCTCAAGAATGCGGTGCAGAAATTTGTTGAAAGCAGAAAGATTAAAATACCTGCCCTTAAGACTAAGGCCGAAGCTGATACAGAGCCTGTTGTAAGTAAGAAGGATAAAGAAGCGGTAAAAGGTTATAACCGTATTTTCATGTCGTGTGCATTTCTCATGGCAGTAATGACCGGTTTGTATATTCCTTCAAACGTGCTTGCCGCATCTGCTACGGAATTTATCAGCTCCATGGATATATTTAATCCTTCAAGGTATCTGATATATTCTCTGGCTCTCGGTATCGGTTTTTATGTTGTCTGGATAGGGATCTATTATCTCTTTTCAACGGACAGGACCAGAAAGATATTTGCACTAATCTATACCGTATGCTGCGGCTGTTCCGTGGTTAATTACATGTTATCCGGTTCCGGACTCGGAACCATTTCCACCGATCTTAAGTATGATGTAGCTCCTTCTTTTGCTACGGGACTTATAGTCAAAGATATTTTGCTGATGCTTGTCGCAGCGATTGCAGTGATTGTTGTTTACAAGTTTAAGTCTGCATTTGCAGGTACTCTTGCGGCAGCGGGATGTGTTGCATTTATCTGTATATCCGCTGTAAATGTCCACGGTATAAATGCTGAGTATGCAAAGTTTACTGATATGTACAACGCATCTGCCGATTATGAGGATATGCCTAAAATATCCCTTTCAAAGACCGGCAAAAATGTTGTGATCATAATGCTGGACCGTGCAATGGGACCTGCCGTACCTTTCCTAATCAATGAGCGTCCCGAACTTGTGAATTCTTTTGACGGATTTACCTATTATCACGACACCATTTCCTACGGAAGAGCAACCAATTTCGGAATGCCTTCGGTTTTCGGCGGATATGAATATACTCCCTATGAAATGAATCAAAGAGATGACATGCTGCTTGAAGACAAGACCAATGAGGCGCTCAGAGTGCTTCCTGTTCTCTTTTCCGAAAACGGATACGGCGTTACAGTAATGGATCCTCCTCTTGCGGGTTATTCTCAGATACCCGACTTGAGCATTTATGATGATCATCCCGAGATCAACACTTATATTTCCAAGGATAAATTCCTGGATAATCCTGCTTTGATGGGAACAAGGACCATTGAGGATCTCAAGAGGAATATCTTCTATTTCGGTGAAATGAAGACGGTTCCGCTTTTCCTGCAGGGTCTTTTGTACGACGGTGGAAATTACAATAAAGAGTACATGAAATCCCATGCGGTCAATCAGATCACCCCGGATGATTTTACCGAGGATTCAGAGCAGAATTGGGAAGGAACTCTGATGGCTGACGGAATCTCCAATTCATTTATGTCATGGTATACCGTTCTCGATAATATGGATGAGATCACCGAGTTCAGCGACAATGAAAACGGTGAATTCCTGATGATGTATAACTGCACCGCTCATGAGCCCACGCTGCTTCAGCTTCCTGATTATGTGCCTCAGGAGCATGTTGATAATACCGAGTATTACACCGGACCGTATTATTATCTTCTCGGTCAGGCCATGAACCTTTCCGATGCACAGAAGGTCACCAATTATCACGTTAATATGGCGGCATTGATCAAGCTGGGAGAGTGGTTTGATTATCTGAGAGAAGAAGGAATATATGATAATACCAGGATCATCATAGTTGCGGATCACGGTATCGGACTGGGATGGTTTGACGGTTTTAAACTGGATGTCAGAGATGAATCTGTGGAATGGTATCTTCCCCTTCTGATGGTCAAGGATTTTGATGCCCACGGATTTGAATCATCGTTTGAATTCATGACCAATGCGGACACTTGCCCCATGGCGGTAGAGGGAGTTATAGACAATCCGGTCAATCCTTTTACCGGAAATCCTCTGGACGGTCATGAAAAGTATGAAGATATACACAGAGTATTTTTATCCGGAAACTGGGACATCAGTTACAATAACGGAAATACCTTCATCCCCGATGACTGGTACAGCGTTACCGGTTCACCCTATGATCTTGATAACTGGGAATATCTCGGATATGAATAGAGCCTTATAAAAGAACTACCCTGATCGAAAGATCAGGGTAGTGTTATGTTTATGGCTGATTTAAGAACTTTTACAGTAAGCTCGTCTGCCTGTCTTGTGACTTCACCGTCCGTGTGAACCCATACGGGAGATGTGAGCTTGATATGAATCTTTGAGGCTTTTTCTCCGTGCACTTCCTTGAACATGAAGTGTTTTCCGCTCATTGCAAAGGGAAGGACCAGAAATACTTTTGCACAGGAGATATCATTGGCCGTACAGATATCAAGTTTACCGTCGGTATGAGAAGCTTTAGGTCCGAACTTGAAACCGCCTCCTTCAAAAGGCTCGTTCATAAATGCGGAGAACAGGATTTTCTTTACGGGAATTTCCTCACCTCCGTCAAAAGAAATCATCGCATCGGGCTTTTCTGCTCCGAATATCTGTTTTACGGCTATAGCGCCGTAGGAGAGTTTTCCCAGACCTACTTTGTTGAGGACTTTCTTGAGCTTTGAATGCATTGCTTCTTCGCATACCGCAGCATCAAAGCCGATACCCGCACTGATTATGAACTTTCTTGATGTACCGTCGTTATATCTGACTTCACCAAGATCTATGATGCTGGTACGTCCTCTTTTTACTGCGATATCAAGAGCGAGTCTGATATCAAAGGGGATTCCTACGGATCTTGCAAAATCGTTGCCGGAACCGGTGGGGATTATGCTTAAGATGATATTTGAGGTGTCCTCGATACCGGAGAGGAGTTCGTTGATGGAACCGTCGCCTCCGATGAGAAGTATTCTTACTTTGGATGTGGCGTCTTTGGTGATTTCTTCACCGATCCTTGCGATGTCGCCGGGCTTTTCGGAGTAGTGGATCTCGAATTTCTCACCTGGCTGTGAGAGATAGGGCTTAACGACTTTTTCAATCACGGAACCCTTTTCAGAGCCCGATGAAGAGTTGATGATTACGTGTATCATGTTTAGTCTGCCTCCAACTCCTTCAATTCTACTCCAAAATCCACCTTCTGCATAGAGCTATGGGGACGGTTCCTGCCGACTGTTTCAGCTTCAGCGCAATGTATGGATATGCCTGCTGTTTTCTGCTCATGACCACTTCGTTAAGCTGTTCTAATGAACACGCATAGTATATTCTTTCATTCGGCGTCGCTCACATTCGACTTCCCTGTCTCATGTTCGCTGATTTTTCCATCCGGGAAAAATCCCGCCTTGTTTATTATGTGTTCATAAGAACAGCTAAACTCGTTCAAATGTCGCATAAAACAGCAGGCATACCCACACCTTGCATCCGAGGTTTTATGAGCCGGCAGAAACCGTCCCGCCGTACTTATAGACAATAACGCCAGTGGGGTACCGGCATAGGTGTTTTTCTTAGCGATTTTGAACGAGTTTAGCTGTTCTTAGGGATGTATCCCCATAAGCACAATTTCACCAGGACGGTGAAATTAGCAGGCATGAGACATGGATGTCGAACGCCTGCGGTGCGAAGTCATTGCTGTACATACATCCCTTAGAACAGCTTAACGAAGTGATCACGAGCTTAGAAAAACACCTATGCCGGTACCTCCGGGCGTACAGTATATTGGAATCGGCGGGACCGGGCCTTTGGACGGGCATATCCATGCCTTACTTGGAAACGGTGGGAGTCAGCAGGAACCGGCCCGGTTGGATGGACTGTATAAATAATTGGAAAACGGTTGGGTAAGATGATAAAATATAGCGGTACGTATTTTTTTCACGGTATGGAGGATAATTATGAAACAGACTGAAGGATATGATCACGTTGAGAGAAAGCGCCTTTTGTTCCTCGGCCTTCCCTGGACATTTACGGTTTATCGCATGAAAGAAGACATGCTTAACGTAAAAAGCGGCTTTTTCAAGCTTGTTCAGGATGACTGTTACATGTACAAGATCGTTGACGTAAAGCTTACCCAGACATTTATGGAGAGAATTTGCGGACTCGGCACCATCACCTGCTATACCGGTGATACTACCGACAAAGAGCTTGTATTAAAGCATATCAAAAATTCCGAGGAGATAAAGAATTACCTCCTTAAGACTTCCGAGGAGGCAAGGATCAAGAGACGTACCGTTAACATGCTCGACATCGGATCAGGTGATGTAGGCGACGTTGACGATATTGATCTTCAGTGATCTTACGGCAGAAAAAATGATCGATCAGGATAAAATAAAAGAAGCTGCAAAGCTTATCATAGAAGCTATCGGTGAAGATCCGGACAGAGAGGGCCTTAAGGCTACCCCCGACAGGATAGGACGTATGTATGAGGAGATAATGGCGGGTTATGCTAAGAAGCCCGAAGATGTCCTCAATACTTTCTTTACCGTAGAGGAAGATTCACCGGTTATTGAAAAAGACATAACCTTTTATTCGATGTGCGAACATCATATGCTCCCTTTCTTCGGCAAGGCGCATATCGCATATATTCCCAACGGAAAAGTTGTGGGTATAAGCAAGCTTGCCAGATGCGTCGAGATCTATGCAAGACGCCTTCAGATTCAGGAACATATGACCATGCAGATCGCGGATGCCATTGAGGAAGCTCTCGATCCTAAGGGAGTTTTGGTTGTGCTTGATGCGGAGCATACTTGCATGACCATGAGAGGCATCAAAAAGCCCGGAAGCCGTACCCTTACCATAGCTACAAGGGGCGTGTTTGCAGAGGATGCAGCGCTTACGGACAGATATTTAGCATTAATGACACAGGGCGGTAATTGATAAGATGGATATTTCAAATTTCGGTGATCCCCATAAGACATATATAATGGGAATCTTGAATGTCACTCCGGATTCTTTTTCCGACGGTGGCAGCTATACAGATTTAAACAGTGCTCTCAGAAGAGCCGAAGAAATGGTTTCCGAGGGAGTTGATATCATCGATATCGGCGGTGAGTCCACCAGACCCGGTTATACCCCCGTTGATGCCGATGAGGAAGCGGACAGAGTAATTCCTGTCATTAAAGAGATCAGGAAATATCTCAATATCCCTATTTCCGTCGATACATACAAAGCATCCGTTGCTAAGAAAGCACTTGATGCAGGTGCCGATATCATCAACGATATCTGGGGCTTCAGACAGGATCCTCAGATGGCTAAGATTGCCGCAGAGTACGGAGCTTTATGCGTGCTGATGCATAACAGCGATGACACATTTTACGGTGATCTGATCACTGATGTTGCAAGAGAACTCGGAGAGTCCGTAAGGATCGCACTTGAGGCCGGTGTAAGAAAAGACCGTATCATTCTCGATCCCGGTATCGGCTTCGGTAAAACACTTGAGCAGAATCTGGAAGTAATAAGACATCTTTCCGATTTCACCAACATGGGATATCCCATACTGGTGGGAGCAAGCAGAAAATCCGTTATATTCAAGACACTCGGTATCAAGCCTGCCGAGGGAGATCCTGCCACCTGCGCAATCTCCGTTATGTCAGCTCAGGCAGGAGCAAGATTTGTCAGAGTTCACAATGTTAAAATGAACGCAATGGCCATTCGTATGACGGAAGGAATAATGTATGGCACAGGAGATAAATGACAAAGATTACTCTCTCATAAGGATCAGAGATCTGAAGGTTTTCGGACACCACGGTGTACTTCCCGAAGAGACCGAAAAAGGTCAGAACTTCTATGTATGCGTTGATGCGTATCAGGACATAAAGGCTGCGGCGAGCATGGATGAACTTATGCTCACCACCAACTATGCCGATATGTGCGATCATATTGTGTCGTTTCTTACGGAGAATACCTTCAAGCTTATCGAAACAGCTGCAGAGGAACTCAGTAAGAGTATTCTTTTGAAATATTCTCTGCTGTCTTCGGTACTTGTTGAGATCAAAAAGCCCGAAGCTCCCATTGCTCATGAATTTGATTATGTTTCCGTTGTCCGCAGGATGAGCAGGCACAAGGCAGTGCTGAGCCTGGGATCCAACATGGAAGACAGGGAAAAGCACATAAGAGAAGCTATCGCGGAACTTGATGAAGATCCCGCGACCAATGTTATCAAAGTGTCGGGAATGCTTGAGACGGAGCCTTACGGATACACTGATCAGGCCAAGTTCATTAACTGTGCTGTCACTGTTTCAACGATTCTCGAGCCCAAGGATCTTCTTGTTTTTTCACAGAGTATAGAAGCAAAACATAACAGAGTAAGAGAGATTCACTGGGGACCCAGAACTCTCGATATCGATATTATTTTCTATGACGATCTGGTATACGGAGATTCTTCTCTTCAGATACCTCACATAGATATGCAGAACAGGTTCTTCGTACTTGAACCCGTATGCGAAATAGAACCGGGTTACAGACATCCGGTGTTTAACAGAACGGTTTTACAGCTTTTGAACGAATTAAAGGAAAAAGAAAACTGATCAGGTTTCGGGAATCTTTATCTTGAGCAGGAAATGTGCTGCATATCCGGTGAAGAGTCCCGTGACTATACCTGCTATGAACAGATACGGAGCATAGGAGATGACTGCAGCAGTCTGCATGATCATCATGGCTGTAAGAAGCTGTGAGATGTTATGAAACAGACCGCCGAATGCTCCGGTGATCTGCAGGTTTTTACCGGACAGGATCTTATCGCAGACAATCTCGATAAGAAGAGCCATGAATCCTCCGGCTGCCGAATAAAGTAAAGATATCGCATTTCCGAAGAGGAAGGCGGAGAGAAGGAGACGCACAAGCAGGACTGATCCTGCTTCTTTTTTTCCGAATCTCTTTAATGCATACAGGATGATGATATTGGACAGTCCGGGCTTTATTCCGGGAATCGGAAGGAGCGGAGGAAGCACACTTTCAAATGCGTATATCGCAAGAGACAGTGCTGCAAGAAGTCCGAGTGTTACGATTTTGCGGGTGTCTTTTTTCATGCTTAATAAGTTATGGCGTCGGTATCGGAGCTTTCTCCGGTTACGGTTATCAGGAGTTTGTTGGGAAGACATACCAGAGGCTTTGAGGGCGATGATGTGATGCCTTCGTGAATGCAGATGTGAGTGGCACAGTCGGAATCTATGATACATGCGCCTTCACTTGTTATACGGATGACATTGTAATGACTTCCGGAAGGGATGTTTCCTTCAATGACATAAGGAGAGTTTTCGTCCGCCGGATCGTTTATCACGGTAAGAAAAAGTTCTCCGTTTATCCCGGAAAGATCACACGTCCATACACATACACCGTTTGATACGATTTCTACTTTTTCGCCTTTACCGGTTTTGGCCATAAAGATCCAAAGCACGGACAGGGCAGTAAGAATCAGCAGTATCCCCGTCATGATAAAGGGCGCGGTATTTTGTTTTGATTTCTTTATCGACATAATGGCATTTTATCACGTTTGAAGAAAGGATACATTCTGTGCTTTTCAGCAGATTAAAAAAATACATTTCTACAATTCTGACCGGTATTCTGATGGCCGGCATGCTTTCCGGCTGCGGGAAAAATACGGCTATGACCGGTTCGGGACTGGTTATGGATACGGTTTTTACCGTGACCGTATATGGAAATGAAGTGACTCCTACAGATCTTTTGAATGCCGGACAGTCTTTGGATGAAAAGGTTCTTTCCCGTTTTTCCGATCAGTCTCTTATATGTTCCTATATGTCGGGAAATCCCGGTGATCTGAAATATGATATAGAAGGTCACACCGTGGATCTGAATACATATCTGGACAGATGCGATGAGATACGTGATTCGTCTTTCGGAGCCTTTGATGTTCATATAGGAGCGCTGTGCGATCTTTGGAATATAGAAGGCGCGGTTAAGGGAGAAAGCGAATTTTCCCTTCCATCCGAAAGCTTGATTGCCGATGCTATGGAAGATAATTCCGTAACCGATCTCGGAAGCGTAGGAAAGGGTATTTATCTGGATCTGGTAAAAGAAATCCTTGATGACAAAGGAGTGAGCGGAGCTGTTATAAGCGCCGGCGGCAGTATTCTCGTATATGGCTTTAAAGATGACGGTTCGCCTTTTAAAGTCGGAATAAAAGATCCGTTTGGGACTTCGGATGCCCCTTTCGGAGTGATCGAATTAAATGCATGTCATTTTGTTTCAACATCCGGAAGTTACGAACGGTATTTTGAATCCGGCGGAGTAAGGTATCATCATATTCTTGATCCTTTCACGGGCTATCCTGCATGGACTCCCGAAGATATAGAGCGCAGACAGACCATACCTGCTGTTTTTTTGTCTTCTCCTTATCCCTACAAGGATGTTTACCCTGTGTCCGTAACAGTCATAGCTGATGAGGGATTTTTATCCGATGCGCTATCCACCGCATGCTTTGTACTGGAGCCGGGTATGGGCTTGGAATATGCGAAAAAGTTCGGAGCGGAGGTCATTTATATCATGAATGATGGCACGTATATCACCTCGGATGGTATAATAGCTACTGATGAAGACAGATTGATCTTCAGGTTTAAGTAAGGGGAATTTAAATGGACAAGACTATTCTTAAAAAGATATCCGATGCGACTCCGCCCGATGAGGAACTTGATTCCGTTGCGGATTTCTTCAAGATGTTCGGGGATATCACCAGACTTAAGATAATGCTTGCGCTTCAGCAGAGTGAGCTTTGCGTAATGGACATTGCAGAGGCACTTTCCATGACGCAGTCGGCCATATCTCACCAGCTCAAGGTTTTGAAGCAGCAGGACCTCGTAAAAGCAAGACGAGACGGCAAGACAATCTACTATTCCCTTGCCGATGACCACATCGCAACCATCCTATCAACCGGAATAGACCACATAGAAGAGTAATACTTAGGAGCTTGTTCATACAGGCTCCTATTTTTTTCGGCCTTGGGGAAGGTTCTTGCCGGCTCTCTGGGGCATGTCATCAAAGGCATAAACACATAAATTTTTTTCCGCTCATGATCACTTCGTTAAGCTGTTCTAGGGGATGTACGTACAGCGATGACTTCGCACCGCAGGCGTTCGACATCCATGTCTCATGCCTGCTAATTTCACCATCCGGGTGAAATTGTGCTTACGGGGATACATCCCCAAGAACAGCTAAACTCGTTCAAAATCGCAGAAAAACATTTATGTGTTCACGCCTTTTGAGGTGACATTTTTTATGAGGAGCAGGAAAGAACCGTCCCCGGTGAGTGAAACAAAAAAGGAGCCTGTATGAACAAGCTCCTTTAAACGATTATTTGTTTTGCTTTTTGATTTCTTCGATGGCGGCTTCGAGTGCGGCATTTACGGGTTCGTAATATGTGCTGCCGTAATATGTGTGATAGAGGGACGTTTCGTTCCAGTAATCCATGAAATATACATATCCGCTTGTCATTGAAATGGAATTGTAATTTCCGTTCGTAAGGATCGTTTGTCCGCTTCCGTCGGTATACATGAAGGCCAGGTGTGGATTATCACCGAAGGTCTGATAATAGATATATCCGTTGTATACGTTGAAGCTTTCTACTTTCTCATCCGTAAGGATCTCTATGGTTCCGTCCGAGAGAGAATAGCGTCTGAGCTGATAATTATCCGCGGGTGCCATGTAATAGAGATATCCGTTGTCATATGCGGGATTCCAGATATTTCCTTCAAGAACAAGCGTAGAGGTTCCTGTATTGGTATTCAGACACATCAGATTGTGATTTTCCAGTACATTGTTGTAATAGATCAGATCACCGACTGCACAAGCGGGATTAAGTGCAAAGTTTGCGACAGTCTCCGTGGTGGTGCCGTTGGTATCCATTCTGATGAGATACGGAGCGTTGTGCTCTTTATCCGCCGTGCCTTCCATATAGACCCAGTCACCTACGACCTGCGCCCTTACTATGACGCTTCTTGTCATGGTAAATCCTCTTTTGCCGTTCACATGCATTCTGATGTAGGAAAGAGGGATCCTTATACCGCCGAGGCCTGCGGCTCCCGAACTTCCGGACTGGAAATAGTAGATGTAGTCGCCGGTTACGTTGATGGATGTTGCAACAGCTGTTGAAAGCTTTTTACAATCGGTTTCATCCGAGTTCATGACGTACAGTGATCCGCCGTCATAAGGGTTGGAAAAATAGATCTTACCGTCCGATTCACAGACAAGGCCGCCCGTATTCATGTTTCCGGGCAGGTTTCCTATTGTTCCCTCGGGATTCGGAGGTACCTTTTCGCCTCTTCTGGAAAAGACCGCTGCCACTGTCAGCAGCGCAATCATGGATACAATTACGGAGGTGGCGATTATAAGATTTTTCTTATCCTTTTTCTTTAACTTCTTCGCCATTTTTACTCCCTTCGAAATACTTCTTTATACAAAAATATTGTACCCCCGTATACCGCTTTAAATCAAGGCACGGAACCCTTAAAACATTGTAAAATCCGCAGTTTCGGAGTAAAATATCTTGGTTAAGGTATCATCGGGCAAAGTGTTTTTTCCTGCCGGGTGATATATGAGAAAAATGTAGGAGTACCCCGGAATGGATTTATCGGAAATCAGATTACAGCTTGACGAATGCGACAAGGAACTTGTGGCACTCTACGAGCGCAGAATGAAGCTTGCGGAAGAGGTTGCCAAGACAAAGCTTGAAACCGGAAAGGCTGTTCTTGATAAGGACAGAGAGAAGGCGAAGCTGGCTTCGGTTGCCGCATCCGTAGAAAATAAAGAATTCGAAGGCGGAGCAAAGGAAATGTTCAAGCTCCTTATGAGCATGAGCAGAAAGCTCCAGTATAAAAAGCTCCTTGAGAGCGGAAGACATATCAATATCCCTTTCATTCCAGTAGGCGATATCAGGGAGGGTTCTCCCAGAGTCGTGTTCCAGGGAGATGAGGGAGCATATTCCCAGCTTGCCATGAAGAAGTTTTTCGGTGACGATGTGGATTCCATACATGTTCCCACGTTCCGTGCGGCTATGTGCGCAATCTCAGAAGGCAGCGCGGATTATGCCGTTCTTCCCATAGAGAATTCCACTGCGGGTATCGTAAGTGAGATATACGATCTTCTTGCGGAGTATGAAAATTACATTGTCGGAGAGCAGGTGCTTAGGATAGAGCACTGTCTCATGGGCGTTAAGGGTGCGAAGATCGAAGACATCAAAACTGTCTTTTCTCATCCCCAGTCCCTTATGCAGTCGGCAAGGTATCTTGATGATCATGACTGGAAACAGATATCCATGCCAAATAATGCATTTGCGGCCAACAAGGTATCAAAAGACGGCGATAAGAGCCAGGCTGCCATAGCAAGTGAACTTGCGGCTTCGGTTTACGGTCTGGACATTCTCGAAAAAGGAGTTAATTCCGCAGAAAATAATTCCACCAGATTCATCATCATAACCGGACAGAAAGTTTACAGGGAAAACGCAGGCAAGATAAGCATCTGCTTTGAAGTAACCCATGAGAGCGGATCTTTGTATAACTGCCTGGGACATTTTATTTTTAACGGACTTAACATAACCAAGATTGAGTCCCGTCCCATAGAAGGACGCACCTGGGAGTACAGATTCTTCCTTGATTTCGACGGAAATCTCTCAGACCCCAGCGTAAGATGCGCACTTACCGGACTCAGAGAAGAGGCTAAGTATTTAAGAGTTCTCGGAAACTATTGATACACTTTTCGGAGGGTATTATGGTACACACATTTGCTGCCATAGATGTGGGAAGCTTTGAACTTACAATGAAAATCTTCGAATACGGCGGACGAAAGCCCATGAAGGAGATTGACTGCCTTGTTACGGGTCTTTCACTGGGGGCGGATACTTATGCAACAGGTAAGATCTCCAAGGAAAAGGTAGATGAGCTCTGCAGAGTACTTCAGCATTTTTCATCCGTAATGCGTTCCTACAAGGTCGAAAGTTATAAAGCGTACGGAACCAGTGCCATAAGAGAAACCGTAAACTCCGATATTCTGTTGGACCTCATTGAAACAAGAACGGGAATAAGGATCGATACCCTCTCCAATTCGGAGCAGAGATTCCTTGATTACAAAGCTATCGCCGGTGCGGGAGATATTTTCTATAACGCAATCCAGGGAAGTGCCGCAATACTGGATATCGGCGGTGGAAGCATTCAGATCTCTCTTTTCGACGAAGATTCTCTGGTCAGTACACAGAACCTTAAGCTCGGCGTATTGAGAATCCGAGAAAGAGTGGAAAGCCTCGGTGCGGATCCCTACAGAATGAGGCTTTTGGAAGAAGAGCTGATAGACGCAAGTCTAAATACATATAAAAAGCTTTTCCTTACTGGCACCGTCAAGAATCTGATCGTAATGGATGATTACATCAGCAACTGTTTCAGACGAGGCAGTAAGAAAAACGACGACGGAGTCCTCTCCAGAAAAGAATACGATGCGCTTTTGGAGAAGCTTTCAAACGGCGGAACATTTGAGACCGCTCAGGCATTCGGAGTTCCCGAAGAGAAGGTTCCCCTCATGAGAATATCGGGACTTCTTGTAAAGTGCCTCTGCGATATCTTAAAGAGCGAGACCATATATGCTCCCGGTGTTACTTTATCCGACGGTATCGCCTATGAATTTGCGGAAAATAATAAGATCATAAAGCCCGAGCATGATTTTGAAAAAGATATCACTGCCTGTGCTTTGAACATAAGCAGAAGATATAAAGGTTCCCAGTCAAGAGCGGAGACATTAAGACAGATATCCGGAACCATATTTGATTCCATCAGGAAGATAAGCGGACTGAGCCAAAGGGACAGACTGTATCTGGATATAGCATCCATACTTCATGATTGCGGAAAATACATTGCCATGACGGATATAGGAGAAAGATCTTATGACATCGTAATGGCAACAGAGATCATAGGACTGTCACACTACGAAAGAGAGATTGTTGCAAACATCGTAAGGTTCAATCATTCCGATTTTGCATATTCCGTATTTGAGCACAGCATTGATGCGGATCTGGGTAAAGACGGTTATATAAAGATCGCAAAGCTCACTGCCATCTTAAGACTTGCCAACAGCCTTGACCGAAGTCACAAACAGAGAATGAAGGAAGTTAAGGCAACGCTTTCGGAAGGAGAACTTTCACTGAAGGTAAACACTCCTCAGACATTCCTTCTTGAGGAAGCATTCTTCCCGGAAGCTTCGGACTTTTTTGAAGAGATATATTCGATCAGACCCGTGATAATCAGAGAATAAGGGATTAATAATGGCTGCTAAGAAAAATATCAATTTCAGAGACCCGCAGTATTATACAAACAGAGAACTCAGCTGGGTGGAATTCGACAAAAGAATTCTGTCCGAAGCAACGGACCCGGCAACTTCTCTTTTTGAGAGGCTTAAATTCCTTGCCATCGTTTCATCCAATCTTGATGAATTCGTAATGGTAAGAGTCGGCTCTTTGTATGACATGAACCAGGCGGGATACGATAAGCCCGATATAGCGGGACTGACTCCCGCCAGGCAGCTTGAAGCCGTATCCGCCGCTCTTCATGAACTGGTCTACGATCAGTACAAAGCATTACGCACCAAGCTTCTTCCCGAACTCAAGTCAAACGGTCTTGAGCTTGTAAAGGGTCACGAGAATATGACCGCTGCCGAGTGCAAATTTGCGGATGAATATTTCCGTACACTTGTATATCCCGTACTTACTCCCATGGCAGTGGACTCGTCCAGACCTTTCCCTCTTATCTTGAACAAGTCACTTAACATCGGTGCACTTGTCCGTAAAAAAGAAGGAAGCAAGGAACTGGTATTTGCCACTGTTCAGGTTCCTTCCGTCCTTCCCAGAGTCGTGCTTCTTCCCGGAAGTTCGAATCTCAAGAGAGTGATCCTTCTCGAAGAAATAATCGAAAGGAACATGAAATCACTATTTTTGAATTATGACATCGTTTGTTCTCATCCATACAGGATAACCAGAAACGGTGATATGTCCATTGATGAGGATGATGCGGAAGATCTGTTAAAAGAAATAGAAAAGTCTGTTAAAGCACGTAAAAGAGGACAGGCTCTCCGCCTGGAGATAGAGCACAGGGCGGATAAGAGACTTGTGAGCATTCTGAAAAAAGAACTGAGCATAGACGACTCGGAAATATTTTCGATAGACGGACCTCTTGATCTTACTGCGCTTTTTAAGATCATCTCACTTCCGGGATTCGAATCACTTAAGAATTCGCCCTTTAATCCTGCGGCGGTTCCCGAACTTCCCTCGGGGTGTGATATCTTTTCACAGATACGTAAGAAAGACATCATGCTGTTCCATCCGTACCAGACATTTGAGCCTGTCGTTGATTTCGTAAGACAGGCTGCAACGGATCCGGACGTGCTTGCAATAAAGCAGACTCTCTACAGAGTCAGCGGAAATTCACCCATCATTGCAGCACTTGCCCAGGCTGCGGAAAACGGAAAGCAGGTAACGGTTCTTGTAGAACTCAAAGCCCGTTTTGATGAAGAGCACAATATAGTATGGGCGAAGATGCTTGAGAAAGCGGGATGCCATGTTATCTACGGACTTGTGGGTCTGAAGACTCACTCGAAGATAACACTTGTGGTAAGACACGAGAACGACGGCATCAGAAGATATGTACATCTCGGAACAGGTAACTATAACGATGCCACTGCGCGGATTTATACCGACGTGGGTCTCCTTACCTGTAACGAGCAGATAGGAGAAGATGCCACTGCTGTCTTTAACATGCTCAGCGGATATTCCGAACCCAAGGCGTGGAACAGACTTATCCTTGCTCCTTTGTGGTTAAAGGAGAGATTCCTGTATCTGATAGACCGCGAAGCCAAGATCGCATCAAGCGGAAAAGAAGGAAGAATCGTTGCGAAGATGAATTCGCTTTCGGATCCGGACATTATCGAAGCACTTTACAAGGCGTCGGCAGCAGGCGTAAAGATTCAGCTTATCGTAAGAGGAATATGCTGTCTTAAGACCGGCATCAAAGGCGTAAGCGAAAACATATCGGTCAGATCTATCACGGGCAATTTCCTGGAGCATGCAAGGATCTTCTGGTTTAAGAATGATGAGAATCCTGAAGTGTTCTGCGGAAGTGCGGACTGGATGTCGAGAAATCTTGACCGCCGTGTTGAGATTGTATTTCCGATAACCGATGATACGCTGAAAGCAAGGCTTTGGCATGTGCTTGAGACAGAGCTCAAGGACAATCGCAGGGCACAGATCCTGCAGCCTCTCGGATGCGACTATGTCAAGGAAGGCGCGCGCCAGAAGAAGGCAGTTGACTCTCAGCTCATTGCCGTAAAGGAAGCAGTCGACATGGCCAAGGCAGCCACACCCAAGAAGACCTCCGAAAGCAGAGTCTTCATCCCTAAGACCAAACCCGCTAAGTGACAGTTACGCGCTGACCTTACGTAGTTATGATTGTTTTCCGCTCATGCGTCCTGCACCATACAGTTCTATGAAATGCTATTAATAGCCTATTCCGTGGTCTTGACGCTACACCGCTCGCATTCGCAATCCATTGCTCAGGCGAGCTGGTTTTGCCATCCGGGCAAAACCGTTCCGCTGGAGAACGCATTTCAAGAACTGTAAGGCTCGGACAAATTCGCAGAAAATAATCATAACTACGTAAGTAGCGCTGTGAATGTACAATGGCGGTTCGTCCTTAGGAATACATCATTATAAAGTTGCTTGATACAGGCTCTGTGTGGGCCATGTATAATTTGACGCGATTTTAGAATGAGCTTAGCTGTTCTTAGGGATGTATCAAGGTAAGCACAATTTCGCCCTGACGGCGAAATTAGCAGGCACTGAGACAGGATGTCGAATGCCTGCGGTGCGAAGTCATCGGAGTACATACGTCCCTTAGAACAGCTTAGCGAATTCTGCATGAGCGTTAAATTATACATGGCCTGCATGGAGCCGTAACCGAAGAAGGATTTTGAAATGAGGATTGTGTTAGCATCTGCGTCTCCGAGAAGAAGGGAGATTCTTGAGCAGATTGGAATTAAATACGATGTGTGCGTCAGCGAAGTCGATGAGCACTCTATAGAGAAGGACCCCAAGAAGCTGGTAATGCTTCTGAGCGAGAGAAAAGCAATGGCGGTTCTTAAGGCACTGGAGAGCGGAAAGAGCGGACTTGACGTCGATCCTGAGACGGAGAGCTTTTGCGTTATCGGATGTGATACACTGGTTTACCGGGAGAAGGGAAACGGTATCCTCGGAAAGCCCCACAGTGAGGCTGAGGCATTTGAAATGCTTTCGGCACTGCAGGGCGGAGTGCATGAGGTGTACTCGGGAGTGACAGTACTTGTAAGCGGACTTAAAACTCCGATTAAGAGAAGTTTCTGGGAAAGGACCGCGGTTCACTTCTCCGAGATGACAGACGAAGAGATACTCGAATATATAAAGACAGGCGATCCCATGGATAAAGCAGGTGCTTACGGAATCCAGGGATTCTGTGCCAGATACATAGACGGAATAGAGGGAGATTATCTGAATGTTGTGGGACTTCCCGCTTCTCACCTCTACAAAGAATTAAAATCACTGGGGATAGTTTGATGGATATTTATTTTGCCCCTATGGAAGGAATGACTCCGCCCCTTTTAAGAACGTTGCACAACGAGTTCTTCGGCGGATGCGATAAATACTTTACTCCTTTTATATCGACCAACGAAAATTACAGCCTTAATCAGAAGGAGAAGAAGGATATTGATCCCGAACTCAACAAAGGGCTGAACCTTGTTCCGCAGATAATATCGAATTCAGCGGAGCAGAGTGCCGGATATATCATGAACATTTCCGGTAAGTACGGATACAAAGAGATTAATATCAACATGGGATGTCCTTCGGGTACCGTTGTTTCCAAGAACAAGGGCTCGGGAATGCTGAAGGATAAGAAATTTTTGGAAGAGTATATGGATGAACTGTTTTCTTTTCTTTACGACGGAAAAGAAAACGTGCCGGATATCTCGATCAAGACCAGAATAGGTTTTTATTCCGAGGATGAGCACAAAGAACTTACGGACCTTATAATGGCCCATCCCGTCAAGCAGGTTATAATCCATCCCAGAAGCCGAGTAAGGATGTATGAGGGAAGTACCAACCTTGATGCGTTTACTTACATGTATGATGCCCTTAAGAGCGCGGGGATAGGAGTTGTATATAACGGTGATATCAAAACGCCCGAAGACTATGAAAGGATTTCGAAAGATTATCCTGATCTTGATGCGGTGATGATAGGAAGGGGACTTTTGAGCGATCCCTCACTCGCCCGCAGGATAAAGGGCGGAAAGTGTGTCGATAATGAAGAGTACCTGAGCTATATGGAGGCTCTTCTTAACGGATATGCCGAGCAGCTGGGAAACGACAAACATATCCTTGCCAAGATGAAGGATCTCTGGAACCTGGCAAAGCCCGCCTTTTCGGGTAATGAAAAAGGATTTAAAGATATGAGCAAGGCAGATACCATTGAAAGCTACAGGGTATGCATGAGGCAGTTTATAAGAAATTCAAAGCTATTATAAAGAGGGGGATTTTTATGGAAATGTATGATGACAAAGTTCTCGAAGTTTTCCTGAAAAACCAGAATCAGTTATTTGACGAAGAAGTTGCAACTACCAAGGAGGAAGCGAGAGACTTCCTTGAGGAACTCATGGCACAGGTCGTGAATTCCGCAGATGAAGTTAAGGAGTATTTCGAAGAAGAGGGCGTCGATCTTGACAGCCCTGAAGCCGGGGATATATTAAGCGCAGATGAGGTATTTGAGATTGGGGACGGAAGATACCTTATCGTGGAAGGATAATAACCGTGGGAAAACATATCAGATGGGACAGATTGGATAATACGGGATATCTATTTCCTTCGATAGCCGGTGAAAACATGACAAGTACCTACAGGATATCCATAATCCTGTCGGAGGAAATAGATAAAGCCACCCTTCAAAAAGCATTGGATATACTTCTTCCTAAGATTGACGGTTTCAACGTAAGACTCAGGAAGGGGTTCTTTTGGTTTTATTTTGAGGAGAACGGAAAGCCTGCTCCGAGAGTTACGGAGGAGACAGGTTTCCCCTGCAGATTTATAAGGCCCAACAGAAATCATTCGTATCTGTTCAGGGTTACTTATTTCGGATGCAGGATCAATCTTGAAGTATTCCATGCTCTTACTGACGGAATGGGAGGCATCAATTTCTTAAGGGAGCTTGCTTATCAGTATTTAAGGCTTGCACATCCCGGTGAATTTGATGGCGACGGACTCAGTTCCGATACATCGCTGAACAAGGAAGACAGTTTCGTAAGGAATTATAAATCGGCCAAGCCCAACGGATTTGTGGCTAAGAAAGCATATCTGGTTAAAGGAAAACATCTGCCCGACGGAGAGTTCGGACTTATGCATCTTACCATGTCCGTTCAGGAGCTTAAGAAGGTTACTCATGCCTACGGAGTATCCATCAACGAATACATGGTGGCTCTTACGGCATACAGCATTTACAAGAACGGATTCAGGGGAAGGAGTAAAGGAAGACCTATCAGAGTTGCGGTACCCGTTAACTTAAGGCCTTACTTTGATTCCTTTACCACCAAGAATTTCTTTGCCGTTGTTTCGGCGGAAGTTGCGGATGTGGAAAAAGAGTACACCTTTGCGGAGGTACTTGATATCTGTAAGACAACTCTCAGGGAGCAGATCACCAAAGAACATCTGGAGGATCTTTTCAGTTACTCTGTATCAAACCAGATGAATCCTTTCCTGAGGGCGGTTCCTTTGGGTATCAAGAATCTTGCCATCAGATTCGTATATACCAGGTCTGCTACGGCAAATACCACTACCGTTACCAATATCGGTAATATCAAGATACTTGAAGAATACCGTAAGTATGTTAAGGGCTTTACCGCCAATATCGCCATGAGTATCGGACAGGAGATAAAGGGTACCGTGCTTTCTTACGGCGATGATTTTGTATATACATTCTCCACGATACTTGAAGATACTTCCATCGAAAGAAGCCTCGTAAAGCAGCTCGCGGAAGACGGCATTAATGTTACTGTTACAACGAACGGAGTATTTTATGGCTGAGTGTAAAAAATGCAGAGTACATATCACGGACGATACGGACAGATGTCCTTTCTGCAGATGCGTACTCGATGATGACGGAATAAAAGGAGTAAATGTATATCCGGACCCCGAAGCTACCGTTAAGGTATGGAGGAACATCAGAAGAATCGTTCTCTTTTTATCCATATGCGCAATGGGCGGAATGCTGATAGCACTCTATATGGGAGCAGATATATTCAACTGGACCATAGTTGTTGGACTGATCCTCTTATATGTGAACGTGACCATATATATGTCCATCACGGATAAGATAGGTTATATGTTTAAAACGCTGTTCCTGACCATATCCGTTGTGCTGATACTGATCGGCATCGATTATTTCACGGGATACAACAGGTGGTCGCTGGACTACACACTTCCTTCATCGGTCATATTCCTGAACGCAAGCTGCATAGGACTGATGATAATTAATCACAGAAACTGGCAGAGCTACATATCACTTCAGCTGTTTAACATAGTATGGAGCATAGTTCTGTTTATACTTCTGAGACTTGATGTTATCAGGGAGCCGGTTCTGGTGCTTATAGCAATGGCTCTTTCGGGACTTATATTTATCGGAACGGTTATATTCGGGGGACAAAGAGCAAAAGAAGAGCTTAAGAGGAGATTTTTTATCTGATGGCTTTATTTTCAAATCACTGGGTAAAAATATTTGAACGTCAGTACAGGGAACTTACTATGGGGGATGAGGCCGAAGAGGCTGAGGCGCCTGAAGAGGTTGTTGATGCTGATGATGCCGTAGAGGAAGCTGAAAAGCTGAATGAATTGAGTGATGAGGATGAGGCTGAAGAGGAAAGCGAGGCAGCAGGCGTATCACAGCGCGGTAAGGTTGTCTCCAGGATGATCTCTTATATCTCCAACGAATCCAAGATGGGCAAGAGCCTTAAAACGGGTGAACTCAGAAAGAAGATGAAAGAGCCCGCTTGGAACGTGCCCGAACCTTTTAATCTAACAAGTTTTGAGATGGACGGATTTTCCATGAAGATGCTTTCTTCCAAAGAAAACCCGGATCTCGATCATGTGATATTACAGCTTCACGGCGGCGGATACATGGGTGCCATCAGAAATGCATACTATGTGTTTGCAGGGCTTTACAACGAGATAAGTCACGGCATGAACGTGCTATGCCCCGATTACAGAGTTGCACCCGAAAATCCTTATCCCGCGGCTCTTGAAGATGCGGTGGCTTCTTACAAGTGGCTTCTTACCAGAGGCTATAAAGCAGGGAACATCGTTGTTGCCGGAGACAGTGCGGGAGGCGGTCTTGCTATGGCTCTTTGCATGTATCTCAGGGACAACGGTTTGCCCATGCCCGGCGGAATTATTGCGATGAGTCCCTGGACGGATCTTACGGCATCCGGTGCATCCTATGAAGAGAATTTTGACAAGGATCCCCTGTTTGGCGGAACCAGAGAAAGTCTGATCTATATCAACGCTTATCCCGGAGACCACGATAAAACAGATCCTTATATATCACCGCTTTTCGGAAGCTTCAAAGATTTCCCTCCCATGCTCATACAGGTGGGCGGAAATGAAATGCTTTTATCGGATTCGGAAGTCGTGGCTGCAAAAGCCCGCGATGAAGGAGTAAAAGTGAGACTTCACGTATACGAAGGCATGTTCCATGTTTTCCAGATGGCATATACTGCAATACCCGAATCCAAAAAGGCTTGGATAGAGGTTGGAAAGTTTTTTGAAGTATTATTTTGAGTGACAATGGTATAATAATATCAGGCATTTGTTCCCCGTAAACAGACTCTGAAAGGAGCAAAACATGAAGTGCAGAAGAGTACCTCTTGAGGCTGATGTTTTTAAGTTTGAGTTGGGAAAGGGATTGGAGGACGGATACGAGCTTTACAGCGACGTCATTACCAAGACCTGGATCGTAGCGAGTAACCTGGTTCAGGTAACACGCCCCGACGGTTCCATTGTGTGCCCTTATATATCTCACAGAAGGGGAAAGACTTTCATAAGCGAGGGAGATTACATCATCGTTGATTCGGACGGCACCAAGCACGTCTGCGGTGAAGATAAGATCTTCGAGCGTTATGAAGAAGTGAAGTAAAGTGAAAAATCCTATTCATACAACAATCAGGATCATTTATCATCTTTTATTTTTGTTTGTGCTGACTCTTGCCGCAAACTCTGTGTTTCTGCTTGCCTCGGGAGCCTATGATTCCATAGTCATGATCGTCGCTATGTGCATGTGTTTTTTCTTTTGGCTGTGGCCGGGAGCGTGCACCAAAGACATCAGAGACGGCAGGATAAAGCAGCTCTGGTTCGGTAACATTCAGCTGAGAGTTTTTCTTGAATCGCTTGTCATCACCATCGTGTATACGATACTTGAGCTTGCGGTGCTTAAAAACGTAGCCGGAGCAGGCGGAGATTTTCCCTGGAAAAAGTTCGGATCACATGCGGTCATTGCCATAGTTTTCCTGTCAATCACATTCTGGATAGGTATTATCAGAATTTACCTGACAAGCGTTCAGCTTGGCATCAAGATGAGAGTGATTGGAATTCTCTGCGGTCTTCTTTTTCCTTTTAATCTGATTGTCCTGGGTATCATGATACGTACCACACTGGAAGAGGTTAAGTTCGAGAATGACAAGGATATTCTCAACGAGCAGAGAAAAGATGAAAAGATCTGTGCCACCAAGTATCCGGTGCTTCTTCTCCACGGTGTCTTTTTCAGGGACTTCAAGTATTTCGATTATTGGGGACGTGTACCCGGAGAGCTTTTTGCAAACGGCTGTACTTTCTTCTACGGAGAGCAGCAGTCTGCGGCATCTGTTGAATCCTGCGGACTTGAAGTTGCCCGTAAGATCAAAGAGATAACCGAGATGACAGGTTGCGAGAAGGTTAATATCATCGCACATTCCAAGGGCGGACTCGATGCGAGAAGTGCCATGACGGATCCCGATATCGCAAGAAGAGTTGCATCTCTTACAACCATAAATACTCCTCACAGAGGGTGTGAGTTTGCGGACTATCTGCTTAACAAGATTCCGGAAAAGCCTCAGCAGGTTGTTGCCAAGGCATACAATAAGGCGCTTTCCAAACTCGGTGATTATAATCCTGATTTTATAGTTGCATGCAGAAATCTCACTCATGAATTCTGCACCGAGTTTAACGAGAGGGTCAAAGATCCCCAGGGTGTTTACATTCAGAGCTACGGCTCTTATCTCAAGAATAATCGTGGGGGACAGTTCCCTCTGAATATGTCTTATGGTCTTGTAAATGCGTTTGACGGAAGAAACGACGGTCTTGTAGGAGAGAAGTCTTTTCCCTGGGGAAGTGATTTCCATCTGATAGAACCGACCGGCAAAAGAGGTATCTCACACGGTGATGTCATTGATCTTAACCGTGAAAACATTCCCGGCTATGATGTCAGGGAATTCTATGTTCAGCTTGTAGCAGATCTGAAGAGAAAAGGATTCTGACCTAAATGAAATCCGTAGAAAAATTTTACATTGAACTGAAGGGCGGCATTGATCTTGATAAAACAGAGAAGTCGGGCCAATGCTTCAGATGGATCAAAGACGGGGATGCATTTATCATCCCCGCTTTCGGTATGCTGGTGAAAGTGTCCGAAGCCCGTGGGGGAATTGATCTTGAATTATTGTCTTCCCCGAAAAAGAAAACTGATCCTAAGTCTCTTGCGGAAATATGGAGTAAATATTTTGATGCAGGTCTTGATTATTCTAAGATTCGTAAGATGCCTGACAAGAAGGATAAGTTTTTATCCGAGGCAGCGGAAAGCGGAGCCGGTATAAGGATCATTTATCAGGATTCTTTCGAGACTCTTATTACGTTTATCATTTCCCAGAGGAAAAGTATTCCGGCCATCAAGACGAGTGTGGAGAGGATATGCGAGACCGCAGGGCGTAAGATACCCGGAACCGATGTCTATGATTTTCCCACGCCGGATGAACTTAAGAAACTGTCTTCCGATGAGCTATCTGCATGCGGACTTGGATACAGGGCTTCTTACATTCATGAGACGGCGGAGGTTTTTGCAAGGGGAGAATTCGATGCAGAGTATCTGAGCGGACTGGATGATGAGGCGCTTATCGGCACTCTGATGTCTCTAAAAGGAGTGGGAGTGAAGGTGGCAAACTGTACCGCACTTTTCGGATTTCACAGACTGGATCTTTTCCCCATAGATGTCTGGATCCAAAGAGCCCTTGATACTTATTACGACGGTACATTCCCGCTGGAAAAATATCATCCCTACAATGGAATAATGCAGCAGTACATCTTTGCATATCGCGGACAGCTTTAAACCAACGGATGTATGGTATTGACGGGGTTTATATCCGTCGTTATATTTTTATTTACGGGTTTACCCGATTTTGATTCTTGAGAGGAGAATTTAAAAATGGATTCCAATAACATGAACAATCAGAACTATCAGCAGCCCTATCAGCAGCCCGTCTACAACAATTATTATCAGAATCAGATTCCTGATGAATACAAGCCTATTTCTGTATGGGGATACCTTGGATATGAGCTGCTTTTCGCTCTTCCTTTAGTAGGATTCATTATCACCATAATCATGGCATTTGCACCCGAGAATAAGAATGTTAAGAATTTTGCCAGATCATATCTTCTTGCAATGCTTATCATTTTTGTTATCATCATCATCGTTTTGACGGTCTTTGGTGCAGCTATCGTAACCGCACTTTCTCAACTCTGATAAGAAACGGTAAAAGGGGGCATTTTCGCACAGAAAATGCTCCCTTTTTTTGTGCGGAAATATTCAGAATATTTCGTGATTTTTAAGGCCGTATTCTGTATAATGTTGCACATGGGGTGTATTTCCTCAAAAATATCAAGTTCGAGAAAGGAAATGAAAATGGGTAAAACAAAGAAACGAAATGTTATTGTCGGTCAGTCCGGCGGTCCTACCGCCGCAATCAATTCCTCTCTTGCCGGTGTGTTCCGTACCGCTAAGGACAGAGGATATGCCAAGGTTTATGGTATGATCCACGGTATTCAGGGCTTCATGGAAGGAAGATATGTAGACCTTTCAGAGCACATCCAGACCGGACTTGATGCTGAACTTTTAAAGAGAACTCCTTCCGCATATCTCGGCTCATGCCGTTATAAGCTTCCCAATATCAATGAGGACAGAGAGCTTTATGAGAAGATTTTCAAGATGCTCGATGAACTTGAGATCGACTGCTTTATCTACATCGGCGGAAACGATTCGATGGATACCATCAAGAAGCTTTCCGATTATGCTATAATTTCCGGCTCCGAGATCCGTTTCGTCGGATGCCCCAAGACCATTGATAACGACCTCGCTCTTACCGACCACACTCCCGGATACGGCTCTGCCGCGAAGTACATCGGTACTTCCGTAAAAGAGATCATCCGCGACGGCTGGAGCCTTGAGACCGCACACGGCCAGGTTGTCATCGTTGAGATCATGGGACGTAACGCAGGATGGCTTACCGGAGCTTCCGTTCTTGCAAAGAGCGAGGACTGCGACGGTCCCGATGCAATCTATCTTCCCGAGATTCCTTTCGATGTTCAGTCTTTCGTCGATAAGTGTAAGGAACTTCTTAAAACCAAAGCGTCCATCGTTATGTGTGTATCCGAAGGTATCCGCACCGCAGAAGGCAAGTATGTATCCGAGATGACCGACGGTGTTGAGTATGTCGATGCTTTCGGACACAAGCAGCTCACCGGAACCGCAACCTATCTTGCCAACGTAGTTGCAAAAGAGATCGGATGTAAGACCAGAGCGATTGAGCTTTCAACTCTTCAGAGAGCAGCTTCTCACTGCGCATCCAGAATCGATATCCTCGAAGCTTACGAGGTAGGCGGTGCCGCAATGAAGGCAGCTGACGAAGGCGATTCAGGTAAGATGGTAGTCTTCAAGAGACTTTCCGACGATCCTTATCAGGCAGGTACCGAGGTTAAGGACGTACACAAGATCGCTAACGATGAGAGACTTGTTCCCAGAGACTGGATCACCAAGGAAGGCACATATGTAACTTCCGAGTTCGTCACCTACGTAAGACCTCTTATCCAGGGTGATGTTGCTCCCATCATGGTAGACGGTATTCCCAGACACCTTTACGTCAAGGGCTTCCAGGAACTCCTCTAATCCTACACCAAACACTCAAAGGCCTCCGCATCACGCGGAGGCCTTTTTATGTCCCACCGAATATCCCCCTGCCGATTGATATCTTTCCCGTCTGAAGGCATGGACATATGTATTTTTCCGGGCTCATGATCACTTCGTTAAGCTGTTCTAAGGGATGTATGTACTCCGATGACTACGCACCGCAGGCGTTCGACATCCATGTCTCATGCCTGCTAATTTTGCCATCCGGGCAAAATTGTGCTTACCGGGATACATCCCTAAGAACAGCTAAACTCGTTCAAAATCGCCCGAAAAAATACATATGTCCATGCCTTTCAGACGTCATTTCTGATTAGTCGGCAGGGGGACGGTTCTGTCGTTCCGACTAAAACTCCTGTAGCGAGGTGTGGATATGCCTGATGTTTTTATGCGACATTTGAACGAGTTTAGCTGTTCTTATGAGCACATAAATAATCAGGCGGGATTTTTCCAGGACGGAAAAATCAGCGAACATGAGACATGGAAGTCGAATGTGAGCGACGCCGGATGGAGCATTGATATATACGTGCTCATTAGAACAGCTTAACGAAGTGATCATGAGCATAAAAACATCAGGCATATCCACACCTCGCATTTATGATCTTTCTGGAACGACAGAACCGTCCCCATGTTCCAATCCACTTGCGCGAATGAATATCGACAGTTATAATATTAGGGTTTTGTAGGCATATGTGTTTTATTTTAATGGAGAAAGAAAATGATCTCAGCTGTAAACGTAACATACAGAGTAGGAAAGAAAGCCCTCTTTGAGGACGTAAACATTAAATTCACGGAAGGCAACTGCTACGGCCTCATCGGTGCAAACGGAGCAGGAAAGTCCACCTTCCTTAAGATCCTTTCCGGTGAACTCGACACCACCAAGGGTGATATCGTCATCACTCCCGGAGAGCGTCTTTCAGTCCTCGAGCAGGACCACTTTAAATATGATGAGTATTCCGTAATGGATACCGTTATCATGGGTAACAAGCATCTTTACGACATCATGAAGGAAAAAGATGCCATCTATATGAAAGAAGATTTCTCCGATGAAGACGGAATCAGAGCAGGAGAGCTCGAGTCAGAATTTGCGGAGATGAACGGATATGAAGCAGAGTCCAATGCGGCTATGCTCCTCAACGGTCTCGGAATCGGAACCGAGGACCACTACGCACAGATGGCAGACCTCGACGGTTCCAAGAAGGTCAAGGTTCTCCTTGCCAAGGCACTTTTCGGAGATCCCGATATCCTTCTCCTCGACGAGCCTACCAACCACCTTGACCTTGAGGCTATCGGATGGCTTGAAGAGTTCCTTATCGACTTCAACAACACCGTCATCGTCGTATCCCACGACAGATACTTCCTTAACAAGGTATGTACCCAGATTGCGGATATCGACTATGGTAAGATCCAGCTCTATGCAGGTAACTATGATTTCTGGTATGAGTCTTCACAGCTCATGATCCGCCAGATGAAGGAAGCTAATAAAAAGAAAGAAGAGAAGATCAAGGAGTTGCAGGAATTCATCTCCAGATTCTCCGCTAACGCTTCCAAGTCCAAGCAGGCTACTTCAAGAAAGAGAGCTCTTGAGAAGATCGAGCTTGACACCATCAAGCCCTCATCCAGAAAATATCCTTACATCGATTTCAAGCCCGAAAGAGAGATCGGTAACGAAGTTCTTTCCGTTGATAATATCTGCTATTCCGAAAACGGTGAGAAGCTTCTTGATAATGTTTCATTCATCATGGGACATGGCGATAAGATCGCATTCGTAGGCGGATGCGAGAAGGCTAAGACTGCTCTTTTCAGAATCCTTATCGGAGACCTTGAGCCCGACAGCGGTTCATTTAAGTGGGGAGTTACAACTTCACAGGCTTATTTCCCCAGGGATTATACGAGAGAGTTTGACAATGATCTTACCATTTCCGACTGGCTTACCGGATACTCACCCGTTAAGGATGCAACCTATGTAAGAGGATATCTCGGAAGAATGCTCTTCCCCGGAGAGGACGGAGTTAAGAAGGTTAAGATCCTGTCAGGAGGAGAGAAGGTAAGATGTCTTCTTTCCAAGATGATGATCAGCGGTGCCAACTGTCTTGTTTTCGATGAGCCCACCAACCATCTCGACATGGAATCCATCACCGCACTCAATACCGGTATGGTTAAGTTCCCCGGTGTAATCCTGTTCTCATGCAGAGACCACCAGCTCACCGAGACCACCGCAAACAGGATCATCGAGATCCTTCCCGGCGGAAGCATCATCGACAAGATGACCACTTATGACGAGTATCTTGCTAACGACGAGAATGCAAGAAAGAGAACTGTATTTACAGCTAATAAGGAAGACGACGAAGATTGATCGACCTTCATTCACATACAAATAAATCAGACGGAACACTGAATCCTTCAGAAATCGTGGACCTGGCTGCATCAAAAGGGATATCGATCCTTGCAATCACGGACCACGATACTATAGAAGGAATTCAGGAAGCTATGGACAGGGCCCGAGATATCAATTCGGACCCTTCTTCGACTGTAAAAGCCCCCCGGATCATTCCCGGCATTGAGTTTTCTACCGAATGGAACGGAAGGGATGTACATGTTGTAGGCCTGTCCATAGATCATAACAATACGGCCTTTACTTCCAAGCTGGATGCTTTCCTCGATTCAAGAGAGGGAAGAAACCGCAAGATGGCCGATAAGCTTAAAGAGGTGGGAATAGGTATTTCTTATGAAGGTCTTTGCAAGATGTTTCCCCATTGTGTTCTTACCAGGGCTCATTTTGCCAAGTATCTGTATGAGTACGGATACGTAAAGAGTACTCACGAGGCTTTTGAAAGATACCTCGGTCCCGACGCACCCTGCTATGTTCCCAGGGAAAAGATAACTCCCGTACAGGCTGTTAAAATGACCCTTGAAGCAGGAGGAATCCCGGTACTTGCCCATCCCATGATCTATAAGTTCGGTGATGAAAAACTGCGTGAACTCATCGCCATGATGAAAGAAGCGGGTCTTGCGGGAATTGAGGCCATGTACAGCACTCATTCCGAAGAGGATGAGAAATATGTAAGAAATCTTGCTGCGGATACGGGGCTTCTTATATCCGGAGGCAGTGATTTCCACGGAAGCAATAAACCCGGTATCGAGCTGGGAACCGGTTGCGGCAACCTGAACATACCCGATGAGGTCTGGTATACGCTGGAGAAGGCGAAATAATGGACGATAATTTCTTTGTCGAAGAAGAAATTAAAAATGCTGCCATTAAGGTCAGGATCATTCCATGGAGACTGATCGCAAATGTTGTTGTCCTTATCATACCTCCGCTGGCATATTACCTTGCCTGGCCGATGCTGTATACATTAGCGGCGGTGGGGATTACCGGTCCCAAGACTGTTTTCACATTCTTTATGATCCTGACATTTTTTGGCGGGGTTGTTCTCCTTTTCTGGAACGCCGGAAAAGAGATCGTTGTCTCGGGCAGAGGCATCGTTATCAGGAATTTCTTTCTTATCCAGGAAGCTATCACACTGGATCAGGTGTACAAGTGTGAGGTCGTAACGAATCTCAGCGTCAGTTCCAGGTATCATACGGAACATTTTTCCAAGGCTGTCATATATTACGGGGATAATTCCAAAGTGTCCGTAAATGACAATATGTACAGAGGGTGGAACGAGCTGGTCGCATATATGAAGCTTGCGGGTAAGACTGTGTATGTTGACGGCAGGTCCAGATTCTCGAAATACATGGATGATAAGCTTGGAAGCAGGTAATTTGCGGATTTTTGATATTTTTTTGCTTTTCTGAAAAAAAACAGATGCAATAGAAATAGTCTTTTGTTATAATATCTAAGCTGTCTTTTTGGAAATTTTGATGACGAGTTATATTTTGACCCGCATCATTAGTTTTAAGGTTTTTTTGTAGAAGAAAGGAAAGAAGAGAACATGAGTAAGAAATGGGTCTATCTGTTCACAGAGGGTAACGCAAACATGCGTGAACTCCTCGGAGGTAAGGGAGCTAACCTTGCTGAGATGTCAAACATCAAGCTTGACGGATCAGGAGAGTCTTTCCCCGTTCCTCAGGGCTTTACCATCACCACCGAAGCCTGCACTCAGTATTATGAGGACGGCCGTGAGATCAACGATGAGATCATGGGCCAGATCGAAGAGTACATTGTTAAGCTCGAAGAGATCACCGGCAAGAAGTTCGGAGACAAGGAGAATCCCCTTCTCGTATCCGTACGTTCAGGAGCTAGAGCTTCCATGCCCGGTATGATGGATACCATCCTTAACCTCGGACTTAACGAGGAGGTTGTTAATACCATCGCTACCAAGTCAGGAAATCCCCGTTGGGCTTGGGACTGCTACAGAAGATTCATTCAGATGTATTCCGACGTTGTTATGGAAGTCGGAAAGAAATATTTCGAGGAGCTTATCGATCAGCTCAAGGCTAAGAAGGGTGTAACCCAGGACGTTGAGCTTGATGCTGAGGATCTCAAGACTCTTGCTAACCAGTTCAAGGAAGAGTACAAGAACAAGATCGGCAAGGATTTCCCCACCGATCCCAAGGAGCAGCTCTACGGCGCAATCAAGGCAGTATTCCGTTCATGGGACAACCCTCGTGCTAACGTATACCGCCGTGACAATGATATCCCTTATTCTTGGGGAACCGCAGTTAACGTTCAGTCCATGGCATTCGGTAACATGGGTGACGATTGCGGTACCGGTGTTGCTTTCACCCGTGATCCCGCTACCGGCGCTAAGGGTCTCTTCGGTGAGTTCCTTACCAACGCACAGGGCGAGGATGTTGTTGCAGGTGTAAGAACCCCTATGCACATCTCCGAGATGGAAGAGAAGTTCCCCGAGGCATTCGCACAGTTCAAGGACGTATGCGCTACCCTCGAGAAGCACTACAGAGACATGCAGGATATGGAGTTCACCGTTGAGCACGGAAAGCTCTATATGCTTCAGACCAGAAATGGTAAGAGAACCGCACAGGCTGCTCTTAAGATCGCTTGTGACCTCGTTGATGAGGGCATGAGAACCGAGCAGGAAGCTGTTGCTATGATCGATCCCAGAAACCTTGACACCCTTCTTCATCCTCAGTTCGATGCTAAGGCACTCAAGGCTGCTACCCCTCTCGGAAAGGGTATGGGAGCATCACCCGGAGCTGCAGCAGGTAAGGTTGTATTCAATGCTGACGATGCAGTTGAATGGGCAGAGAAAGGCGAGAAGGTTGTTCTCGTAAGACTTGAGACTTCACCCGAGGACATCATGGGAATGAAGGCTGCAGAGGGAATCCTCACCGTTCGTGGTGGTATGACTTCTCACGCAGCAGTTGTTGCAAGAGGAATGGGTGAGTGCTGCGTAACCGGATGCGGCGCCATCGTTATGGACGAAGAGCACAAGCAGTTCACTCTCGGCGGAAAGACCTTCAAAGAGGGAGACTGGGTTTCAATCGACGGATCTACCGGTAATGTATACGAGGGAGAGATCCCCACTGTTGATGCTACCATCGCAGGCGAGTTCGGAAGAGTTATGGCTTGGGCTGACAAGTATCGTAAGCTCAAGGTTCGTACCAACGCTGATAACCCTGAGGATGCAAGAAGAGCATTCGAGCTTGGCGCAGAAGGTATCGGACTTTGCCGTACCGAGCACATGTTCTTCCAGGAAGGCCGTATCGAGGCATTCCGTGAGATGATCTGCTCCGACACTGATGAAGAGAGAGAGAAGGCTCTTGCTAAGATCCTTCCTTATCAGCAGCAGGATTTCGAGGATCTCTACGATGCTCTTGAGGGACATCCCGTTACCATCAGATTCCTTGATCCCCCTCTTCACGAGTTCGTTCCCAACACTGAGGAAGAGATCAAGGCTGTTGCAGACGCAATGGGCAAGACCGTTCAGCAGATCAAGGCTATCATCTCCGGCCTTAAGGAGATCAACCCTATGATGGGTCACAGAGGATGCCGTCTCGATGTTACTTATCCCGGCATCGCAAGAATGCAGACCAAGGCTGTCATCCGTGCAGCTATCAATACTCAGAAGAAGCATCCCGGTTGGAAGGTTATGCCTGAGATCATGATCCCTCTTACCTGCGAAGTTAAAGAGCTTAAGTACGTTAAGGACATCGTAGTTAAGACCGCTGACGAGGAAATCGCAGCAGCAGGTGCTCAGCTTGAGTACAAGGTTGGAACCATGATCGAGATCCCCAGAGCAGCAGTTACCGCTGACGAGATCGCAACTGAAGCTGATTTCTTCTGCTTCGGAACCAACGACCTTACTCAGATGACCTACGGCTTCTCAAGAGACGATGCATCTAAGTTCATGCCTGCATACTTCGACCGCAAGATTCTCGAGGCTAACCCCTTCGTTAAGCTTGACCAGGTTGGTGTAGGTAGCCTTATGAAGACTGCTATCAGCCTTTCTAAGCCTGTTAACAAGAACATTCACTACGGTATCTGCGGTGAGCACGGCGGAGATCCTTCTTCCGTTGAGTTCTGCCACAAGATCGGACTTGACTATGTATCCTGCTCACCTTTCCGCGTACCCATCGCGAGACTTGCAGCAGCTCAGGCAGCTATCGCTGACAGATAATCATACGTCAAATACATTGCAGGGAGTCCATTACGGACTCCCTGTTTTTGTATTCTTTTTTGGCCATTGACAGATTGTATAATTGTATAAATTTATATGAATTATTATAAAATTAGAGTATAATGTTCACAGTTTTGGAAATACTATAGTCTTTTTTGTTCTATTTTTTGACAGGAGATAAAGATATGGGGAGAAAGACCAAAAAAATCAGTTCCAAACTTCTTACATTCATCATTCCGGTAGTAGTTCTTACAGTTCTTGCATTAGTTATCATTGCGGCAACCATTTCGAAAAACAGAATGACGGAAATGGCAACGGAAACACTCGAGTCTTCGATCTCAAACCAGGCGGACAATATTGAAGCATGGCTTGAAGAGAATCTTGAGTATTTCAACACGGTTAAGCACACAATGGAATCACAGAATCCATCCGAGAAAGAGATAGTGGCTTTCCTCGATTCCTATTACGGATTCAACTCCAATGCTCCGCAGGGATTCTACATCGGAACATCCGACGGAAAGCTTTATAAAGCATCCGAATCAACTATGAGTGTTGATAACGTCACCGGCAGCACCTGGTTCAAGCAGGGCTTATCAAGAATCAGGATCGGTTACGGTACAGCTTATAAGAATGATCTCGGAGAAACGGTTATCAGTGCTACGGGTATTTATCTGGACGGCAGCGACAATATAAAGGTTCTGGGCGCTGACGTTACCCTTGATAAGATAAGCATAATAGTAAACTCCGGTGTCAAAATGAACGGTGCAAGTTCGTTCCTTGTAGATACCAACGATTACAAGATTCTTGCTCACAGAGATGTAAGCCTGATCGGTACTAATCTTTCCGCGTCCTCCGGAGATGAACTTCTCGCGGGTGCTGCAAGTTCTATAATGAACGGTGACCTTTCCAGCAAGGAAATCGATGGGAACATGGTTGCTTTTTCTTCCGTTTCCGGAACTGACTGGGTACTGGTTTCCTATATCCCCACAAGCATAATACTTAAGTCTGTATCCCAGATGGGAATACTTCTGTTTATAGTCGGAGCTGTTGCAATCGCTCTGATAATCGTTTTGATCCTTTGGGTTGTAAGAATAGTAATTGCACCTCTCACCCATATTTCCGATAATATTTCAGCTATGTCCGATGGCGACTTTACCATCGAAGTTGATTCTTCAAGTAACGACGAGATCGGTCTTATGGGAGCAAAGGTTTCGGAATTCGTTGTCAGCATGAAGAACATGCTTACCAGCATCAGCGATGAATCCGAAAAGCTTAAAGAGGAATCCGATAATTCAGACAGAGTATCAAAGACCATGTATGAAGCTTCACAGTCTCAGGCGGATGCCATGCAGCAGCTCAATGAAACAGTGGATCAGCTCGCACTTGCGGTTAACGATATTGCGGAGAACGCAACCGTTCTCGCAAGTGTTGTTGCCACTACCAGAGACAATTCCGACAAGGCTCACGACAGCATGAAAGAGACTGTTGAAATTTCTCAAAAAGGCCGCGACGATATGGAGCAGCTCAGCGTTGCCATGGGCGGAATATCATCGGCAAACGAAAAGCTTGTTGAATCCATCAACAAGGTTGGAACCGCTTCTCAGGAGATTACCAACATTGTAGGAATGATCAGCGACATCGCTGAGGAAACAAACCTTCTGTCTCTTAATGCAAGTATTGAAGCTGCCAGAGCAGGTGAAGCCGGACGAGGCTTTGCCGTTGTCGCTACACAGATTGCAAAGCTTGCACAGACCTCATCAGAGAGTGCAAATAATATTTCACATCTGATAGATGAGATCAGAAAGCTTATCGGCGATGCGGTAAATCAGGCAAACGCAAGTACTGAAAATATCAAACAGAACAGCGAACTGATTGGTGTTGCGGTTAATACTTTTGACCAGATATACACAAACATTCAGGACAGCAATGCCCTTATCGAATCCATGATCACCGATATTCAGAAGGTTGAGGATGTATCTACAAACGTAGCTGCTATTTCCGAGGAGCAGGCAGCAAGTGCGGACGAGATACTGGCAACCTCTCAGAACATGGTTGAAATGGCTAACAACATAACGAAGAGCAGTCAGGATGTGGCAGATAACTCACGAGAGCTGGCAGAAACAAGCCAGACTCTTACATCCTATGTTCAGAAGTTTAAGATTTGAGGAGGCCGTGGATATGATTAGGAATATGAAAATAAAAAGAATTATCATAACTGTCCTGACATGCGCTTTAATGATCATGTCAATGGCCGGATGTTCCGGCGGTTCCGCATCGGGCGGTGGAACATCAGGATCCGGCGTTAAAATTTTCTATACAACACCTGTATTGGATGACTTCAAGGCACTGCTACTGAATGCAATCAAAGAATCCGGCTCAAAATACGGAGCTTCCGTCACAATTGGAGAAGAGTGTGCGAGCGTAGATGAGCAGGTCAAACAGGTCCGTGAAGCTGCTTCTTCGGGTTACGACATAATCATATGCAACCTTGTTGACAGTGAAACGGTACTTCAGGTTGAAGTGGCTGCCGGAGATCTTCCCGTTATCTTCATTAACTCCCAGCCTGAAGAGGATAAGCTTGAAGCCGATAAATACATGTATGTCGGCAGTAATGAGAATGACGCGGCATACTTCCAGGCAGAATATGTTTGGAACAAACTTGGAAAACCTTCTTCTATGAATGTGGTAATCTTCCAGGGACAGCCCGGACACCCCGCAGCGATTGCAAGAACAAACGGTGTAAAGGATTACTTCAAGAAAAACAACGTAAATGTTACTTATGTGTTCAACGATACCGCATATTGGGATACACAGAAGGCATATGATGAGTTCCTCATTTTCCTGAAGACGAATCAGTCCTTCGATGCCGTTATCTGCAATAATGATTCCATGGCTATCGGAGTTGTAGATGCGATGCAGGATAACGGATATGATACATCGAAGATTCCTGTAGTCGGTGTCGATGCAACTGACGGCGGATGTGATTCTATCCGTGAAGGCGGTATGCAGTTTACCGTTTATCAGTCAGCTGTAGGTCAGGGTGCTGCAGCAATCGAGGCATGCATTGCACTGGTTAAAAGCGGATCTGCTTCAGGCGTTGAGGGTGTAACCGAGGATGGTCTCTATGTATGGGTTCCTTATGTTCCCGTAGATAAGAGCAATGTTAACTCTTTTAAATAATGGATCTATAAAATCATAGATCAAATATATATCGGGGAGTCCTTGACGGACTCTCCGTTTTTGTCACAGGTTCCACTACTGACATCCCTTTATAGTCTGTGCTATAATCATACATATTGATCAGATTTTTTTATAATGCTTTAGGGGGAGATTAAAGGACTTATGAAAAAATCATCCGACAAAGGTTTTACTTTAGTAGAATTGATCGTTGTTCTTATTATTCTTGCCATTCTTGCGGCTCTTATCGCACCGGCGCTGATCGGTTACATCGATGAAGCCAGGGCTAAGAAATATCTGCCCAATGCAAGATCATGCCTTGAAGCAGCTCAGGCTATGTTTTCCCAGCAATACGGACTTAATGAAAATCTTCCGGTCGGAACTCCCGTAGTTTCCGGAGCAATGGATGAATCAAACAATGCAAACAAAGATCAGGATATAACCAATACTCAGTTTGCAAAGGATGTGCTTACGCTTGCAGGTGTACCTGACGGAACTCCTTATCTGTTCATGGTAGGAGTCGGAAGCTGCAGTGATGCTGTTGGAACTGTCAGAAACGGTCATACGGTTACCGAACAGGATAAATACACGGTTTATTACGCCGTATACATGGAGACCGCAAGTTCTAAAGCATGGTATTATTATAACGGTGAATGGACCACTACCAATCCCAGATATAACAACACCAATTTTGCTTTTAATGCGTCCAATGAAATAATCACCGGAAGATATAAAGGAGTAAAGATTCAGTATTATCTGATATCCAATCACAATCCCGCTTATCAGGGTGTCGGAAAAACCATAAGAGATACGGGTTTCTGGAATTGGCTTAAAGCGATGAAATAATATGACTGAGAAAACTTATGAAGAACTGAGTTTTCTGAGAGAACTGACCACTACGGTTACGGACTGTTTCTCGGAAGACGGTAAAAATTTCATAATGCTCAAAGAAACGATATTTTTCCCGGAAGAAGGCGGACAATATGCCGATACGGGAACGATCGAATGTGGCGGAAAAACAGTACGCGTACTGAACGGTGAGCTTATAGGAAATGCATCCGAAGGTGAAACCGATATCAGATATGAAGTCGATTCTCCCATCGAAAAAGACAGTCAGGTACATTTGAAACTTGACTGGAATAAGCGTTTGGACAGAATGGAGAACCACAGCGGAGAGCATATTTTATCCGGTCTGATCCATAATCTTTTCGGATATAACAATATCGGATTCCATTTGAGCGATGACGAACCCGTTACACTTGTATGTGATGGAAAGCTCACCTCGGAACAGATCACTCTTTTGGAAAAGAAAGCGAACGAAGCTGTTCGTGATAATCTGTCCATAACCGATTCTTATCCGGACAAAGAAGAATTAAAGAATCTTTCTTACAGAAGTAAGATTGATATAGCGGGTCAGGTAAGACTTATCACAATAGGAGATGAAGCCGAACCTCTTGATGTCTGTGCCTGCTGTGCACCCCATGTTGAATTTACCGGAATGGTAGGGGTCATAAAGATCCTGTCATCGGCACCTGCAAAGGGCGGAACACAGCTCAGCTTTTTGTGCGGAAGAAGGGCATTCGAATATATAGATCGAAGCCTCGGACTTCTGAAAGGTCTTGCGGATTCTTTTTCCACGAATCAGGAAAATGTTCCGGGACTTATAGATAAACTCCGTGATGATAACAGAGTGCTCAGGGAAAAGCTTTCGGATTCTTTTCAAAGGAGCATTTTGGAAAGCGTAAAATGCGGAGATCATGTAGGTCCCGTGGTAACCGATCTGGAATTATCACCGGCCGATATGAAGAATATCTTTAATGAACTTATTGCCGAAGTCGACGGATATACCGGAGTTTTTGCGGGAAATGACGAAACCGGATACGTATATTATGCGGGCGGTAAAGGGCTCGATGCAAAAAAACTCGGAGAATTGATGAAAGAGCATTTGTCCGCAAAAGGCGGCGGAAGCTCCGAGATGATACAGGGACGAACCGCAGAGACTAAAGCCCGTATCCTTGAATTTTGGAAAACCAGATGTCAGAACCTATAAAAGAAAACAACAAAGTCATACCTTTCTTTTCTAAAGACTATAAGCGTTACATGAATACGGATATATTCGTCGGAGCACGCGGTGACCGTAATATCAGGGCATCGACGATGCTGAGTATATCCGTTTTTATCGGTGGGATAATAATGACGATCATTAACCTGTTAACCGGCAGGGGAATCATTACCGTTACCACCGCTGTTATAGCTCTCATAGGTCTGTTAATGATCTTTGAGATCAAATTCAGGCACAGGCGTAAAAGTGTTGTCTTTGGCGTCATGGTCATCGGCCTTGGTATATTCACATTCTATTCCGTAACTGGTGCCAATGACGGATTTGCAATACTGTGGACACTTCTTGTTCCCTGGGCAGTGTGCTTTATGATAGGTGCTAAATACGGAATCATACTCGCATTTTATTATGCGCTTCTGTTTATTGTACTTTTCTATACTCCCTTAAGAGATTCCATGGCTCAGTACTATAGCGTTACGTTCATGAACAGATATCCCCTTCTGTATCTTATTGATGCCTTCATTGTATTTATTACTATGAGCTCATATCAGATATCTACCGTAACGCAGATGGAGTATGAGAAGAAACTTCAGGATGCAATGAATGATGCCATTGCGGCGGATAAAGCCAAGAGCAGATTTCTTGCTCAGATGTCCCATGAGATCAGAACTCCCATAAATGCCGTATTGGGCATGAATGAGATGATACTCAGGGAAGCCAATGACCCCAATGTAAGAGATTATGCGGATGATATTCAGGTTGCGGGTAAAAACCTTCTGTCCATCATAAATACCATTCTGGATTTTTCCAAGATAGAAGACGGTAAGATGGAGATTGTTCCCGCAGAGTATGATTTTCCTTCCGTTCTGAACAATCTTATCAATTCCGCCGCTGCCATGACCAAAGGCAAGAAACTTGAGCTCAAGGTAGATATAGATCCGGGTCTTCCCGTATTACTTTTCGGTGATGATCTGAGAATCTCACAGGTTGTTATGAACCTTCTCACCAATGCCATCAAATACACCGAGGAAGGTTCGGTTTCTTTTACGGTACGTGAAGCATCCAGAAACGGTAAAGAGATTTTTATTGACGTGGATGTATCTGATACGGGAATAGGAATCAAGCCGGAAGATATGTCCAAGATGTTTGAATCATTCGGACGAATCGAAGATAAAAGAAATCGCGGCATAGAAGGTACCGGACTCGGAATCGGAATCGTAACAAAGCTTCTGGAAATGATGGGAAGCAGGCTGGATGTTAAGAGCGAGTACGGAAAAGGCTCATCTTTCTCTTTCAGGATACGTCAGGAGATCAAAGACGATACTCCCATAGGTAAATATACGGAGCGCTTCGAAAAGACCGTAAGGCAGGAAGTAGCCACGATTATATCTATGCTCCTTCAGCCAGGGTTCTTGTTGTCGATGACAATGAGATGAACTGCAAGGTTGTAAAGCATTTGCTCAAGCAAAACGGAATAGTTCCTGATTTTGCATTTTCGGGTGAGGAGTGCATAAACAAGTTAAGCGTAAAGTTTTACCACATCGTATTTCTGGATCATATGATGCCCAAGATGGACGGCATAGAGACCCTTAAGATACTTAAGGAGAAGAAACTGATACCTGAGGGTACCGCTGTGATCGCACTTACGGCAAATGCGGTCGTGGGAGCCAAGGAATTCTATCTGGAGTCGGGATTTGACGATTATCTGTCGAAACCCATCGAGATTGAGCATCTCGAATGCATGCTTTCGGAATATCTTCCCGAAAACCTGACTCATCTGCAGACACCGGAGGTAAAAGAAAACGACCGGGAAAACACCGATGTTCTTCTGGCAAAGCTTGCAATGGAAGGACTGGATGTAAAAGCTGCTCTGGGGTTCGCAGGCGGAGATAAGGACTTTTACATCGAGATGCTGAAAGAGTATATATCATCTTATGATTCGAATGTTTCTGATCTGAACGGTTATCTGGAATCTCATAACATGAATGATTATGAGACACTCGTACATTCCGTTAAGAGCGTTTCAAGGACTATAGGGGCAGTCGAATTGGCCGAGGTTGCTTTTGAACTTGAAAAGGCGTCCCGTGAAGGCAATGAAGAATTTGTTTCGGCCAATCACAAGAAGTTTTCTGATGATTATTCCGCCCTCAAAGATATATTGGCCGGAATAATCGGAGAGTGATGGAAAATTTGTAAGTTTTATATTTATTTAAGACAAACAAAGTCTTATTATGTTGGAAACTGTGCATCTTTCGGATATAATCAAGAAGTAACCGTACAGGGTTGAAATGTATAGGAAATAAACTAAAGGAGGGTATTATGGCTACAGTATGGAAATGTAAAGTATGCGGATATGAGTATGAGGGAGAGAATCTTCCCGATGATTTCACCTGCCCCAGATGCAATCATCCCGCTTCCGATTTCGTAAAGGTAGAAAAAGATTCCAAGAATCCTTACGCAGGAACCAAGACAGAGAAGAACCTTCGCGAGGCATTCGCAGGTGAGTCACAGGCCAGAAATAAGTACACCTATTTCGCATCTGTTGCAAAAAAGAACGGATATGAGCAGATTGCAGCTCTGTTCCTTAAGACTGCAGAGAATGAGAAAGAGCACGCTAAGCTTTGGTTCAAGGCTCTCGGCGAGCTCGGAACCACAGAAGAGAACCTTCTTGCAGCAGCTACCGGTGAGAACCACGAGTGGACCGATATGTATGTAAGAATGGCTAAGGAAGCTGACGAAGAGGGATTCCACGAGCTTGCAGAGCAGTTCAGAGGAGTTGCTGCAATCGAGAAGATGCACGAAGAGCGTTATCGTAAGCTGCTCAATAACGTTAAGGCTATGGAAGTGTTCAAGAAGTCAGGCGTTACCGTTTGGGAGTGCCGTAACTGCGGACATATCGTAGTCGGAACCGAAGCACCCGAGGTATGCCCTGTATGTAAGCATCCCCAGAGCTTCTTCGAAGTTCACGAAGACAATTTCTGATCTGTGATAACCAATATAAAAGACCTTCACGTAAAACCTGAAGGTCTTTTATTATATTAATATTGTTGTTTTGTATTCATGGGAGAATCCGATGAGTAGAACAGGTATTGGCAGGTTATTCGTAAAAAGAAAGAATATTACCGCTTTATTGGTCTGCGTGGCAGGAATCGTCCTCAACATCGTATTGGGACAGATCGTCTCCATGTTCGGACTGCCTTTATACCTGGATACCGTCGGTACGGTTACCGTAGCCGTTCTCGGCGGATATCTGCCCGGAGTTTTTGTCGGATTCGTAACAAACGTCATAAAAGGTTTCTTTGATTCTTCTTCACTTTATTACGGAGTTCTTAACGTTCTTATAGCCGGTTCGGCTGCCTTCCTCGCAAGACGCGGTTTTTTCAAAAACATTCGCGGAGAAATTTTTGCGGCACTTTTATTTACTCTTATCGGGGGAGGTCTCGGTTCACTTATTCCATGGTTCATGGACTGGCTCGAATTTGACAGCGAATCTCTGAGCGGCGTCCTTTACACACAATGGCATTTCGATCTTTTCCCCGCACATCTTCTTTCGAGCCTTATAACCGATCTTCCCGACAAATTTGTTACGGTTATACTGGTGCGTTTTCTTTTGTATATAATTCCCGAAAAATTCTACCGTTACTGCGGATTCAGTATGTGGATGCAAAGTCCGGAATCCGGTCAAGGAAAAGAAATACAGATCGGATCCAACGTCCGTTTGGTATCACTGAGAATAAAAATGCTGATCGTTCTGCTGTTCTCTCTTACAACCGTCGCGGTAGTAAGTACGGTCATCAGTGTAAGGGTATATTACAAGACCAGCATTGAAGATCATGAAAGGCTTGCACAGGGAACAGCAACGCTCGCGGCAGGCATCATAGACGGAAACATGGTAGATGAATATATCACAAAAAGGGGCAGGGTTACGGGATACGAAGAAACAAAGAGCATCATGAGGGATATCCTGTCCAGTACCTCTGAAATCTCGTATCTGTATTTTTGTAAGATGGAAGAGGACGGATACCATGTTGTGCTTGATATAGATACGGAGAAAACACCGGCTTATGAGATCGGCGAAATTGTTGAATATGAAGGCACGGTCTCGGATCTTGTGCCTTTCCTTCTTGCGGGAGAAGAAGTTGATCCCGTTATTACACGTGATGATTATGGTGAACTTATCACTGCAATGAAGCCCGTATTTGATTCAAACGGTAAATGTGTATGCTATGCGATCGCAGAAGTGGATATTCAGATGATCATTGAGGAGGTCAATAGTTTCCTGATGGAAATGATATCCGTTTTCCTCTCGTTCTTCATCCTTCTGTGCGCATTTGTCATGTGGCTTACAGACTATAATGTCATCTATCCCATCAGAACGATCACCGAAACCATCGATACATTTTCATCCGATTCCCAGGAAAATATGGATGATGATGTTAAGGCATTCAGAAAGATCGGAGTACATACCGGCGATGAAATAGAAAAACTCTATAATTCGCTCTGCCGTATGACACTCGATCAGACCGAGCAGATCAGGAGTATCAGGCGATTATCCGATTCAACCGCAAAGATGCAGGACGGTCTGATCATTACCATGGCGGACATGGTAGAAAACCGCGACTCCGATACGGGAGCACATATTCAGAAGACAGCTGCATATGTAAAGATCATCTTAGCCGGATTGGAGGCAAAGGGATATTATGCCGAAAAGCTGACTCCCAAATTCATATCCGATACGATACGTTCCGCACCTCTTCATGACGTCGGTAAGATAAACATTCCCGACGGTGTATTGAATAAGCCCGGTAAGCTGACGGATGAAGAGTTTGAGATCATGAAGACTCATACAACTGCCGGAAAACGCATTATGGAACAGGCAATACTTACGGTCAAGGGAGACAATTATCTCAAAGAAGCCAGAAACATGGCTGCATATCACCATGAAAGATGGGACGGAAAAGGATACCCCGAAGGTATTCACGGTGAAGTTATACCTCTTTCCGCACGTATCATGGCGGTTGCGGATGTATTCGACGCACTTACTTCTCCCAGAGTATATAAACCCGCATTTCCTCTTGAGAAGGCTTTGTCCATAATCGACGAAGGAAAAGGAAGCCAGTTCGATCCCAAGGTTGTTGAAGCATTTATGGATTCGCTCGATGAAGTTAAGGTAATACTCAGAAAGTATAATCAGGATGTGTAAGGAGAGATTATTCATGCATAAAAAAATCGGAATAATCAGGTTCTTTGCCGGTCTGTTTGTTGCTGCAGTTTTGCTGACAGCAGTATTTAGTAATGCCTATGCTTATGATTTCGGCGGAGGATATGCGGCAAGCGGACAGATTCCTAATGTTTCCTATACATCCGAAATATATGATGCAACTAACGGGTTGCCCACATCCGGTGCCAATTTCATCCTTGGTTCAAGGGAGGGGTATATTTACATCGGCGGATACAGCGGCATCATAAAATATGACGGAACTACTTTTGAAAGACTTGATACTTCCGGCGGTCTCACAAGCGGAAGAGGTTTGTTTGAAGACAGCAAGGGCAGGATATGGGTTGGTACCAATGACAACGGAGTTGTTGTGATCGACGGGGATGAAACCATTCATCTGACTTATGAAAACGGACTTCCGTCATCATCGATAAGAGTATTTACCGAGGACAAATTCGGTGATGTCTACATTTCGACAACAGCGGGAGTCTGCTATGCGGATGAGAACCTTGATATACATGTGATCAATGACAGCCGTATAAATGAAGAGCGCGTTCTTAAACTTGATACCGATCTTGCGGGAAGGGTATACGGTCAGACCTATACCGGCATTATTTTCTCTATATACGATCATAAAGTATCCGATGTATACAGAAGCGAAGATCTAGGAAGCGAGAAGATCACAACGATCCTTGTCGATCCTTTAAGATCCGGAAAACTGTATTTCGGTACCGAAGGAAGTGCCATATACTACGGCAGTTTCGGTGATCCTTTTTCCAAGATGGAAAAAATAGATATTTCTCCGGTTAAGAATACTCACTGGCTGAGTTATGACTGTGGAAGGATCTGGATTTCATCGACAACAGCTCTCGGCTACATCGATACAACGGATAAATTCCATCTCGTTTCGGGACTTCCTATGGACAGTGCGATCGAGATGACGACATCTGATTATCAGGGAAATCTCTGGGTTGCATCTTCAACACAGGGTGTTATGAAAGTTGTCACCAACAACTTCGTTAATATGACCTGGAATGCGGGCCTTCCGGATATGGTCACAAACACTGCATGTGTATACGGCGATGATCTTTACGTCGGAACAGATCAGGGATTATATGTCATAAACAGATTCGGTGAGGTTGTGGAAAACAATCTTACGGAATTTATCGGGGATTCAAGAATTCGCTGCATTAAGAACGATGAAGCAGGAAATCTCTGGGTAGCTACATTTACAAATGATGTGGGACTGGTATGCCTTACAAGAGGCGGAGAGATAAAGAGCTTTACCGAGAAAAACGGTATGCCCAGCAATCAGACCAGATGCATCGCGTTGGGCGACCGGGGACTTGTGCTTGTCGGAACAAACGGCGGACTTGCAATATTCAAAGACGGAACACTTGTAAGTACCTTAACCCAGAGTTCGGGTATTAAAAATACCGTTCTTCTGACCGTATGCGAAACGGACGATGAAGAGATACTTGCAGGAACTGACGGAGACGGTATCTATGTTTTCAAAAGAAACCGAGAGATCCGCAGGATAGGAAGAGAAGATGGCCTCACCAGTGATGTCATCATGCGAATAGCCAAGGATGATTACAGAGGTGTGTACTGGATCGTTACTTCAAACTCGATACAGTATCTGGAAGACGGCGTCGTACATCAGGTTACATCCTTCCCCTATAACAATAACTATGATCTTTACTTTGATGATTCAGAATATATGTGGATCGTTTCATCATATGGTCTGTATAAAGTAAAAGCGGAAGAAATGCTTTATGACCGTGTATCCGATTACAGACTCTATACTATCGCTAACGGACTTCCGGGAACTCCGACATCCAATTCATACGGAACGAGCGATAATTTCGGAAATCTGTATATCCCCGGAAGAACCGGAATATGCAGAGTTAACATCAATACTTTTTCCGAGGAGCTTATACCCGTTATCGTATCGCTTTCTTCGGTGTATGTTGATGACGTAAGGATCTTCCCCGACGAAAATGGCGTATATAACCTGCCTACTTCAGACGGAAGAATCAGGATCACACCTTCCGTAATGGATTATTCTCTTCAGAATCCTCTTGTAAAGGTATTCCTGGACGGAAGGGAAGAAGACGGTATCGTAGTGCCCTTCAGCAATCTGTCAGATCTGGAATATACCGGACTTAAATACGGCGATTATAAACTGCATATCCAGGTCTATGATTCCAACGGACAGACTCTGATATCCGATTCAAGCTATCACCTAGTAAAAAAAGGACAGATAACCGAAAGACCTGTCTTTAAGATAATTCTGATCATTATTGTTGCACTTATATCAGGTTTTATCGCATGGCAGATAATCAAGGGTACTGTCATAAGAAAACAATACAGTGAGATAAAACATGCCAAGGATGAGGCGGAAAGAGCAAACTCCGCAAAAACAAGATTCCTTGCCAATATTTCCCATGAGATAAGAACACCCATTAATACCATCATGGGTATGAATGAAATGACGCTCAGGGAAGATGCGACGGGTGTACCCAAGCCTTATTTCCTATCGATGATGAATTATGCTTTTGATATCAAGAATGCTTCCGAATCGCTTCTGTCCCTTATCAATGACCTTCTTGATATGTCCAAGATCGAATCGGGTAAGATGCATCTGGTTGAGCTTGAGTATGACACTCAGGAACTGTTCAGATCCATTGTTTCAATGGTCAGATCAAGAAGCGTTGAGAAGGAGCTTTCTTTTGATGTTGTTATAGATGAGGTTCTTCCCGCCAAACTTTACGGTGATGCGGGTAAAATAAAACAGATCCTTATCAACCTTCTTACCAACGCCGTTAAATATACCGAGAGCGGCGGATTTGCACTTCTGGTATCAATGGAAGAGCGTAAAGATGATGACTGCCTTATTCGTTTTTCCGTCAAGGATACCGGTATAGGCGTGCGTGAAGAAGATATGGATAAACTCTTCACTGCATATGAACGTCTCGATGAAGAGAAGAACAGCGGCATTCAGGGGACGGGTCTCGGACTTGATATTTCCCGCAGATTTGCCGAGCTTATGGGCGGAAGTCTTGTCTGCGAAAGTGAGTACGGAAAGGGTTCCGAATTTATCTTAAAGCTCCATCAGAAGATAATCGACAAAACTCCCGTCGGTGTATTTATGGAGCACGATCAGAGCAAGGCAAAGGGACCTTATGTTCCTAAGTTTATTGCCCCTGCAGCCGATATACTTGTTGTTGATGATTCGCCCATGAATCTCAATGTTATAAAAGGACTTCTCAGACCTACCAAGGTTTATGTATCCACCGCATCGAGCGGAGAAGAGTGCCTGGAGCTTATCAAGGATACCAAGTATAATGTTGTGCTTCTGGATCATATGATGCCCGGAATGGACGGCGTGGAGACCGTGGAAAGGATCAGGGAGACCATGCCCGATCTTCCCGTATATGCTCTTACCGCAAACGCCGCAGTTGATGAAGCATATTATATATCCAAGGGATTTACCGGATATCTGTCAAAGCCCGTAGACAGTGAATCACTTGAAAAGACTATAATGAAGCATATTCCGGAAGAGATGATGGAAAAGCCGGAAGAAAATGCCGTATATGAAGAACTGACAGAGATCCCCGAAAACCTGTCATGGATCAACGATGTCGAGGGAATTAATGTTTCATCCGGAATAGATAACTCCGGTGGAGTGATGAATTATATTTTCTCACTTAACCTTTTCCTGGATACGATCGATGCCAATGCGGGTGTCATCAGGGATTCTTACAGGAGCGGAAATATCAGGCTCTTTACCATTAAGGTGCATGCACTTAAGAGCTCTGCGAGGATCATAGGTGCGGGCAAGCTTTCCGAGATGGCGGCAGAACTCGAAGATGCCGGAAACAGAGAGGATAAGGCATTTATCGAGGATAAAGCAGAAAAACTGCTTTATGAATATGAGAAGTATAAGGAAATACTCTCAAGACTTCATGAGGAAGAACGGTCGGATAACAAAGAAGTGATTTCCGATGAGGAATTAAAAGAAGCCTTCACCGCTTTGTTCGACGTTATACCTCAGATGGATTATGATTCGGTTGAAACGATCATAGATAATCTTAATGAATACTCACTGCCTTCCGATAAGGATGAGCAGATTAAAGAACTTACTAAACTGCTCAGAAATTTCGACTGGGACGGAATGGAAAGCTGGATGGAAAAAGTTCGCAGTGAGATTGGAGGAAAGTAGAAATGCAGAAAAACAGAATGATATTCCTTAGTGAGAAGGAAGCATTCATAGCGAGGGTGCTGATCAAAAAGATAAAGGATACGGGGGCGGAGTGTGATTTTGTTCCCTGGACCGTGAAGGATATAAGTGCCAACTTGCCCGAGACATCGCTCATCACTATTTTTATCGAAGACGGTACAATGCCCGACGAAGAGGTAATTCATTATCTGGCCGATAATGTTGAAGAGCATTCCATTCAGGTAATCCTGATCGGTGATAATAACGATACCCGGCATGTTGCCGATCAGCTTGCAAAAGGAGCGGTTTATAAAACCTTCACCAGACCGGTTGATAACAAAGAATATGCCGATTGCGTCACCGATTATTTTACAAAAGCCAATTCCGGTGCGTTCAAAAAGAGCATCCTTGTCGTTGATGACGATCCCCAGTATCTGACAACGGTAAGAGAGTGGCTCAAAGATACCTATAAGGTTGCAATGGTAAATTCCGGACTTCAGGCTATCAAATGGCTCGCCAAGAATAAGGTGGATCTTATCCTGCTCGATCACGATATGCCTGTTACAACGGGACCTCAGGTGCTTGAAATGCTAAGGAGCGATCCCGAAACCGCATCCATTCCCGTAATGTTCCTGACAGGAAAGGGTGACAAGGAAAGTGTTATGGCGGTTGTAGCTTTAAAACCCGAGGGGTATTTTTTGAAAAATATCAAGAAGCCCGAGCTTTTGGAGAAACTGCAGGAGTTCTTTACTCAAACTTCCCACACCAATAAGGTGTGCTGATCCTTGAAAAATCAATATTTCAGCCAACAAAATAGGCATAAATGCATTCCGTTTTGTTATAATGGAATTGACTAGAAACCAAATATAAAACGGAGGATTTATGCC